>NZ_JAHYSG010000090.1 GCF_022095675.1 Dactylosporangium sp. AC04546
CCCCTCCACTCCTCCGCTCCGCCCCTCCACTCCGCGATCTTGGAGTTGTGGTCCTCGCTTTATGCGGATAAATCCGGCAAATCCGGGACCACAAGTCCAAGATCGCGGCGGATGGGCGGCGGGGCGGGCGTGCGCCGGGCCGTACCATGAGCGCACGATGCGGGTGATGGTGGTGGAAGACGATGCGCGGGTGGCGGCCGCCCTGGCCACCGCCCTGCGGCGGCGCGGGCACGAGATCGTGCACTGCATGACCGCGGAGAGCGCCCTCGACACGTTCGCGGCCGAGCCGTTCGACCTGGTGCTGCTCGACCTCAACCTGCCCGACGGCGACGGCATCGACGTGTGCCGGACCCTGCGGCGCAAGGACGAGAGCGTGGCCATCATCGCCGTCACCGCCCGGGCCGAGGAGCGCGACCGGGTCGTCGGGCTGCAGACCGGCGCCGACGACTACGTGGTCAAGCCCTACTCCATGGCCGAGCTCAACGCGCGCATCGAGGCCGTGCTGCGCCGGGCCGTGCGGGCCCAGCCGACGCCGGCCGAGGTGCTCGTCGCCGGGCCGGTGCGCATCGACATCGCGGCCCGGCGGGTGTCGGTGCACGCCCGCGAGCTGGCGCTGACCCGCAAGGAGTTCGAGATCCTCGCCGTGCTGGCCCGCACGCCCGGCGTCGTCGTGTCGTACGACCGGCTGATCCTCGCCGTCTGGCAGACCAGCTTCGTCGGGCGGCACACCCTCGACGTGCACGTCGGGTCGCTGCGGGCCAAGCTCGACGTCCCCGGGCTCGTGCAGACCGTCCGGGGCGTCGGCTACCGGCTGGCGCCGTGAGGGTCCGCCTCGTCGGGACCTACCTGGTGCTGCTCCTGCTGGTGCTGGCGGCGCTGGAAGTACCGTTCGCGACCAACATCGCCGGCCGGGACACCCAGCGGCTGGTGGCCGACCGGCTGGCCGATGCCACCCGGTTCGCCACGCTCGCCGAGCCGGCGCTGCGGGCCAACGAGACCGCCGAGATGTCGGCCGAGCTGGTGCGCTACGACGAGCTGTACGGGATCACCGCCATCGTCGTCGACCAGGACACGCACCGGGTGGTCAGCTCGCGGCCCGGCGTGTTCCTCGACGACGCCGACGTGCTGCGCCAGGCCCGCCGCGCCCTGGAGGGCCGGGAGGCCAGCGACGACGGCACGGTCTGGCCGTGGCGGACGGATCCGTACGTCGTGGCGGTGCCGGTCGGCCGCGGCGGCGAGGTGATCGGCGCCGTCATCACGATCTCCCCGACGCGGGACCGGGCCAACGCCGTCGGCACCGCGTGGAGCATCCTCGCCGGCGGCGGGGTGATCGTGCTGTTCGCCGGCATCGCCCTCGCCTGGCTGCTGGCCCGCTGGACGCTGCGCCCGGTCGCCGAGCTCGACGCCGCCGCGCACGAGCTCGGGGCCGGCGACTACGCGGCCCGGGTGCCCGCCGCCGACGGCCCGCCCGAGCTGCGCCGCCTCGGCACCGCCTTCAACGAGATGGCGGCGACCGTCGCCGACTCCCTCGAACGGCAGCGCGCGTTCGTCTCCAACGCCAGCCACCAGCTGCGCAACCCGCTCACCGCGCTGCGGCTGCGGGTCGAGGACCTCGGCGCCGACCTCACCGACCCGGAGGCCGTCGAGGGGCACAAGCTCGCCCTGGAGGAGGCCGAGCGGTTCGGCGACGTGCTCGACAGCCTGCTCGCGCTCGCCCGCGCCGAGCGGGGCCGCTTCGAGCTGGCCGACTTCGACGCCGGTGAGGTGGCCTGGGCGCGGGTGGTCGCCTGGCAGCCGGTGGCCACCAAGAAGCAGATCACGCTGCGGTACGTGCGGCCGCCGCACCCGCTGCGCGCGCGGGCCGTGACGACGGCGCTCGACCAGACCCTCGACGCGCTCATCGACAACGCGGTGAAGTTCTCCGGCCCGGGCGCCACGGTCACCGTCCGGCCCGCCGCCGACGAGGGCGGCGTCGCCGTCCACGTCGTCGACACCGGCCCGGGCCTCAGCGAGCAGCAGCGGGACCTGGCCACCGTGCGGTTCTGGCGGGCCCCCGACGCGCAGAACGTCGACGGCAGCGGCCTGGGCCTGCCGATCGTCGCGGTGCTCGTGGAGGCCTCCGGCGGCCGGCTCGACCTGATGCCGAACACCCCGACCGGCCTGCACGCCCGCGTGTGGTTCCCGCAGGCACCCTAGACCGTCAGGCCTTCTGGTCCCGGTAGTAGCGGGCGGCGCCGGCGTGCAGCGGGAGCGGCGGGGTGCTGATGGCCGAGCGGATGTTCAGCCGGGCCGCCGCCTGGTGGGCCTTGGCCAGCTCATCGCGGCCGTCGAAGAGCAGCTGCGTCACGCCGTACCCGAGCATGTCCGGCATCGACGTGCGGACCACGAGGTAGTTGGCGATGCCGACCGCCACGACGGTGTTGATGCCCCGGTACGTCGAGGCGGGCACGACCCGCTCCGCGTAGTAGTCGCCGTAGTTGTCGCGCAGGTCGGACACCAGCGCCTGCAGGTCGAGCAGCCGGATCGGGAAGGCCTGGGCCAGGGTGGTGATCGACGACACCGGCAGGCCGCCGGAGAAGAAGAACGCGTCGACCTGGCCGCTCTTCAACGCGGCCGCCGATTCGTCGAGGCCGAGCGGGACCCGCTGGACCGACACCCCGGTCACGCTGAGGATCCGGTTGGCGGTGACGGCGGTGCCGGATCCGGGCGCGCCGATCGAGACCCGCCGGTCCCGCAGGTCGCCGATGCGCTGTACCGGGCCGCCGGCGGCCACCACGATGTGGATGTAGTCGTCGTAGATGCGGGCCAGGGCGGCCAGCCGGCCGGGGTTGGCCCCCTGGCCGGCCCCGGCGATGTCGGCCTGCGTGAAGGCGAGGTCGGCCGAGTCGTCGAGCAGGTCGGCGACGTTCGCCTCGGACGCGGCCGTCTGCAGGACGCTGGGGCGGACCTTCGGCAGGTACCGCCGGGCCAGCGCGGCGATCGCCGTGCCGTACTTGTAGTAGACCGCCCCGGAGCTGCCCGTCGCGATCCGCAGCGTGCCGGTCGCCTCCTCCCCGGTCGACTCGCACGCGCCGAGCAGGACCGCCGACGCGGCCCCGGTCAGCAGCGCGCGTCGTCTCACGCGGGGATTCCGAGCAGGTCCCGCAGCGTCTCGATCGTCGCCGGGGTGTCGTGGTGGTGCAGCGTGGTCATGCCGAGCGCCCGGGCCGGCTTGAGGTTGCCCGGCAGGTCGTCGACGTAGACGCAGTCCTCCGGCGCCAGCCCGACCGCCCGCGCGCCCAGCGCGTAGATCTCCGGGGCCGGCTTGCGCAGGCCCACGTCGCCGGAGATGACGACGCCGTCGAAGAGCTCGTCGAGCAGCACCCGGTCGTACCGGTCCACGCCCCACGAGTTGGAGATGAGCCCGGTGCGGATGCCCTGCCGCCGCGCGGCCCGCACGAAGTCGAGCATCGCCACGTCGTCGGCGGTGCCGCCCATGAGCCGCTCGATGAGCCCCTCGGGCGCGACGCCGAGCAGCGCCGCGAAGCCCCGCTCGAACTCGGCGACGGCGAGCGTGCCGTCCTCCAGCCCGGCCAGCAGCGACCGGGCGGTCCCGTCGCCGCGGAAGAGGTCGCGCACGGTGCCGGCCGGCAGCCCCTCCCGGGCGCAGAACGCGTCGAACGACGCGAACACGTCGGTGGTGAGCACGCCGCCGTAGTCGACGAGGAGACCGCGATGCATGCAGCCGAGGGTAGTACCCCGGGCGACCCGGCCGGTGTGAGAAGCTCCACCGGCTCAGTCGCCCCGGGTCTCCTCGGCCAGTGCGAGGACGTTCTCGCGCAGCGAGTTGTGCTTGCGCTGCCGGGTCGCCGACGTGCCGCGGCTGCGCAGGTCGGTGAGCAGATCCACAGCCGTCTCCCACTCGCCGCGGGCCTCCAGGGCCGGCCGCAGGTGGGTGAGCAGCGCGTCGATCCGCACGCCGGCCGGGACCGCGGTGCGGGTCGCCGGGTCGACCAGGTGGCCGCTCAGGCCCGAGCGGGCCGCCCGCCACGTCGCCGCCCGCAGCAGCACCTGCGGCGCCTCGGGCAGCGGCCGGCCGGCCGCGTCCTGCTCGGCGGCCGTCGTGACGAGCGCCCGGGCCAGGGCGGCGAGCAGCACGACGTCGTCGATGCGCGGGCAGGAGTCGGCGACGCGTATCTCGACCGTCGGGTAGCGCGCCGACGGCCGGGCGTCGAAGTACACCATCCCGGCGTCGCTGATCACGCCGCTCTCCACCAGCGTGTCGACGACCTTCTGGTACTCCGCGGCGCAGGACAGGTCCGGCGGCGGCCCGACCGTCGGCCACCGGCCGGTGACGACGGTCCGGTAGGAGGCGTAGCCGGTGTCCTGGTTCGCGAAGTACGGGGAGCTGACGCTCAGCGCGAGCAGCGTCGGCAGCCACTCGCGCACGCGCCGGGTGATCCGCACCGCCAGGTCCTTGTCGGGCACCCCGACCTGGACCTGGCAGGCGGCCACCTGCTGCTCGTCGACGAGCTGGCGGTACTCCTGGGCCATCCGCTCGTAGCGCTCGTCGGGGTACACCCGGCTCGGCCGCGCCCCCGACCCGGGCACCGTGCCCGCGGCGACGATGGCCAGGCCGAGCCGGTCGCAGGCGCCGGTCAGCGAGCGGCGCTTCTCGACCAGGTCGGCCCGCAGCGCGGTCAGGTCGGTCCGCACCCCGGTGGCCGTCTCCACCATCGAGCGGTGCAGCTCCGGCTCGGCGTCGGCGACGCGCAGCACCCGCCGCGCGGCCGCCTCCAGCTCGCCGGTCTCCGCGTTGACGACGTGGAACTCCTCCTCGACGCCGATCGTGTCACCGACGTTCACCATCGGCTGTGCACCGACGGGCGGATCAGCTCGTCGTACACCTCGCGGACCGCGTCGTGGGTGGCCGCCGGGAGCGGTGGGAGCTCGCCGACCGCCGCGTTGCCGCGGGCCTGCTCGCCGTTGCGCGCGCCGGGGATGACGACCGAGACGGCCGGGTGGTCGGTGATCCACCGCAGCGCGAACTGGCTCATGGTCAGCCCCTCGGGCTTCAGCGGCGCGAGGCGGCGCACGGCCTGCAGGCCGGTGGCGTAGTCGACGCCGGAGAACGTCTCGCCCTGGTCGAACGCCTCGCCGTGGCGGTTGTAGGTGCGGTGGTCGTCGGCGCCGAAGGTGGTGTTCTCGTCGTACCGCCCGGAGAGCAGGCCGCTGGCCAGCGGGACCCGCGCGATGATGCCGACGCCCATCTTCTCGGCGGCGGGCAGCACGTCGTCGAGCGGCTTGAGCCGCAGCATGTTGAAGATGATCTGCACGGTGGCCACGTTGGGCCGGGCGATCGCGGTGAGGGCCTCCGCGACGGTCTCGACGCTCACGCCGTAGGCGTGCATGCGCCCTTCCTGCACCATGAGGTCGAGCCCGTCGAAGACCTCGTCGGTGGAGTAGACCTCGCTCGGCGGGCAGTGCAGCTGGACCAGGTCGAGCGTGTCGACGCCGAGGTTCTCCCGGGACCGGTCGTTCCAGGCCCGGAAGTTGTCGAGGTTGTACCGGTGCGCCTCCTGCGGCACGCGGCGGCCCATCTTCGTCGCGACGGTGACCGTGCGCCCGACCGGCAGGCCCCGCACGAACTGCCCGACCAGCCGCTCGCTGCGCCCGTCGCCGTACACGTCGGCGGTGTCGATGAAGTCGACGCCCGCCTCGTGCGCCGCGATGAGCGTCGCGAGGGCCTCGTCCTCGTTGACCTCGCCCCAGTCGGCGCCCAGCTGCCACGCCCCGAGCCCGACCACACCGACCGGAACGCCCGTGCGCCCCAACGTCCTCTGCTGCATGCCCTTCACCCTATGCCGCCGATGATCCCCCCGCCCGCGGTGTGCGACGGGCGGGGGGACCCCATTCGGTCAGAACATTCGGTCAGAACATTCGGTCAGAACATTCGGTCAGGACATCGGTCAGAACACCGGCACGCCGGCGCGGACCAGCTTCCAGTTCGGGGTGAAGAAGTCGGCCGGGTCGATCGCGCCCTTGGCCTGGGCCCAGTCGATGAGCAGCTGGCGGATCTCCTGCTGCGCGTTGTAGACCTGGGTCTTCACGATGCCGGGGAAGTTGCCGCCGCCGGAGCGCCGGTAGTTGTTCACCGCGACGACGAACTGCTCGGCGTCGCCGACCGGCGTGTCCGTGCCGGGGTGGACGAGGCGGGTGATGCGCTGCCCGACCGGCCGGCTGATGTCAATGTCGTAGTCGACGCCGGAGACGGTGTCGTAGTTGTAGTCGGGGACGGACGGGTCGCTGATCGTCGCCGGGTCGACCGGGGCGCCCGGCGCGAGCGTCACGAAGTACTTCGCCGAGTACTCCAGGTAGGCCCGCACCTCGGCGCCGGTGAGCACGACGGCTTCCAGGGTGTTGTCGTAGATGTACAGCCCGGCGACGTCCTTGATGCGCACCTCGCCGGCCGGGAAGACCGCGGTACGCGAGAAGGGCGCGGCGATCGACAGCACCGGCAGGGCCGTGCCGAGCGCCGCTGCCACGGTGTCGGTCTGGACCTTGTTGATGTAGTCGAGGATCGCCGTGTCCTTGTACCGCGACTCCGCCGCCGACAGCGTCTCGGTCGAGGTGGCGACGACCTGGTTGACGTACGCCACGGTCTTGTTGTGCTGGGCACGGACGGCGGCGAGCACCGCCGGGTCGGCCTCGACCGTGTTGGTGTTCAGCGTCGTCGCCTGCTTCGCCGTGATCGTCCAGCGGTTGCGCTCGCGGGACAGCGTGAAGTCCATCCGGGTCAGCCGCTGGCCCCACTTCGACGGCTCGGACAGCAGCACCTGCGCGCCGGTCGCGGTGTTGGTGACGAAGCGCTGCGGGATGTCGTTGTGCGCGTGGCCGAAGAGGATCGCGTCGATGCCGGGGACCTGCTGGGCGATGAGCGCCGACGGGTTCTCGTTCGGCAGCTCCGGGCCGTAGCTGGAGGTGCCGCTGTCCCCGCCGTGCGCGGAGATCAGGATGACGTCGGCGCCGAGGCGGCGCATCTCCGGCACGTACTTCGCGGCCGTCGCGACCAGGTCGTCGAAGCGCAGCTTGCCCTCGACATTGGCCCGGTCCCAGATCGCGACGCCCGGGTTGGTGAGGCCGAGGATGCCGACGCGCAGCGTCGGGGCGCCCTTGCCGAGGTCGACCTTCTTGATGACGTACGGCGCGAACGCCGGCCGGCCGGTCTTGACGTTCACCGCGTTGGCCGCGAGGGCCGGGAAGCCGAGCTGGCGGATCCACAGGTCGAGCAGCGGCAGGCCGTAGTTGAACTCGTGGTTGCCGAGCGTGACGGCGTCGTACTCGATGACGTTCATCGCCCGCGCCATCGGGTGCTTCTCGTGCGTGCTGGTGATCGGCTCCTGCTTGGCGTAGTACGTCGCCAGCGGCGTGCCCTGGATGGTGTCGCCGGCGTCGAGCACGAGCGTGGCCTTGCCCCGCCGCTCGGCCCGGATCCGGTTGACGAGCGTGGCGACCTTGGCCAGGCCGATGTCGTTGTGGGCGCTGTCGTCGTACTCGGCGTCCTTGTAGTAGTCCCAGTTGTAGACGTTGCCGTGCGTGTCGGAGGTGCCGAGCAGCGTCAGGTCCCAGGTCTTCGGCGCGCCCGGTTGGTGCGCCTCGGCGACGGCCGGTGCGACGAGCGGTGCCGCCGCCGCGGCCGCGGCGGCCGAGAGCACGGTCCGCCGGGTGGTGCCGGAGGGGTTGGTCATGATGCGCCTTCCGTGTTGATCGGGGCGCCTCGTGGGCGCCGCCTCGCACCATAACCACTGGTCGATGCTGGGCGACCCGCGCCCTAACCCGTCCAGCCGAGCACCGACTCCCCGAACGACAGCGCACCGAACCACACCGCGGCGTCGGCGACCGGCACGACGAGGGTCCACAGCGGACGGTCACCGCGGACGAGACGGAACGCGACGACGGTGAGTGCCGCCCAGGCGAGCAGCAGCAGGCCTACCGCCCAGCCCGGGGCGAGCAGCCCGGACGCGGCATACCAGACGAATGTGGCGAGGTGGGCGGCGAAGCCGATCCAGCCGAGGACGCGCGGCACCGCCTCATGATATGAGCCAGGCAAGAGGTTGACGTCTATCGATGTACGTCGGGATACTCGGGCGGCCCGCAGCGGTCGGTCGATCCCGCCCTGACGGGCCGTGACCCCCTCGACCCTTGGGAGCAGCCCACGTGAAGACGTCCCGCCTCCTCGCGGCGCTCGCCGCGCTCGCGCCGCTCGCCCCGCTCGCGGTGGCGACCCCGGCGTCCGCCGCGCCGGCGAAGATCATGCTGGCCGCCGCGCCGAACATCTCCGTGACGAACGTCAAGGCGCACCTGGCCCAGCTGCAGAGTATCGCCACCGCCAACGGCGGTAACCGGGCGCACGGCCGGCCCGGCTACCTCGCCTCGGTGAACTACGTGAAGGGCCAGCTCGACGCGGCCGGCTGGACGACCGCGGTGCAGTCGTTCACCTACAACGGCGCCACCGGCTACAACCTCATCGCGGACTGGCCCGGCGGCGACCCGAACGACGTGCTCATGGTCGGCTCGCACCTGGACAGCGTCACCGCGGGGCCCGGCATCAACGACAACGGCTCCGGCTCGGCGGCCAACCTGGAGGTCGCGCTGGAGGTCGCCCGGCAGAACCTCACCACCACCAAGCACCTGCGCTTCGGCTGGTGGGGCGCCGAGGAGCTCGGCCTGCGCGGGTCGTCGGCCTACGTGAACAGCCTCAGCGCCACCGAGCGGGCGAAGATCAAGGGGTACCTCAACTTCGACATGGTCGGCTCGCCGAACGCCGGCTACTTCGTCTACGACGGCGACAACTCCGACGGCGTCGGCTCCGGGCCCGGCCCGGCCGGCTCGGCCGCCCTGGAGAAGGTGCTCCAGGACTACTTCACCTCGATCGGCGTGGCCACCGAGGGCACCGACTTCGACGGCCGCTCCGACTACGGGCCGTTCATCAGCGTCGGCATCCCGGCCGGCGGCACCTTCACCGGCGCCGAGGGCCGTAAGACCGCGGCGCAGGCGGCGAAGTGGGGCGGCACCTCGGGCACCGCGTTCGACCGCTGCTACCACAGCTCCTGCGACACGACCGCGAACATCGACGACACGGCGCTGGACCGCAACGCCGACGCGATCGGCTACGCCGTGTGGACCCTCGCGACCGGCACCACCACCCCGCCGGGCACGACCGTCTGGAGCGACACGTTCGAGACGGCGACCGGCTGGACGGCGAACCCCTCCGGCACCGACACCGCCACCGCCGGCGCGTTCGAGCGCGGCGACCCGGCGGCCACGTCCTCGGGCGTGGCGCTGCAGCTCGGCACGACGGTCAGCGGCTCGTTCGACCTGGTGACCGGCGCCGCCGCCGGCACGAGCGCGGGCGACTTCGACGTCGACGGCGGGCTGACCAGCATCCGCTCCCCGGCGATCACGCTGCCGTCCTCGGGCACGCTCACGCTGCAGTTCTCGTGGTACCTCGCCCACCTCAACAACGCCACGAGCGCCGACTTCCTGCGGGTGCGCGTGGTCGGCACCACGACGACGACGGTCTTCACCCAGGCCGGCGCCGCGTCGAACCGGGCCGGGTCGTGGGCCACGGCCAGCGTGAACATCAGCGCGTACAGCGGGCAGAGCGTCCGCATCCTCGTCGAGGCCAACGACTCCGGCACGGCCAGCCTGGTCGAGGCGGGGGTCGACGACGTGAAGATAACCCAGTCCTGACGCTGCCGCAGGGATGGCGCCGGTTCACGCCGGCGCCATCCCCAGCAGGCCGCGCAGGCCGTTGAGGTACGTCGTCCGGTCGATCCGCCCGACGGTCACGTTCTGCAGGATGTACCCCTGGACGAAGCCGAAGATCGCCGAGCCGGTCGCGTCCGGGTCCGTGCCGGCCGGCAGCTGCCCGTCCCGCTGGGCCCGCTCGGCGAGGGCGCAGGTGGCGGCGCGGATCTGGCCGTAGATGCCCGACACCATGGCCGCGATCTCCGGGTCGTGCACCGCCTCGCCCCAGACCTGCACCGCGATCCGGACCGCGCCGCCGGCGTCAAGCTCCCGGTCGACGTGCCCGAGCACCTCCTCCAGGACGTCGAGCAGCGGCGGCATCGGCTCCTGCCGCAGCAGCCCCTCGACGGTGGCGACGACCGCGACGACCTTCTCGGTGGCGATCGCCTTGATGAGCTCGGACTTGCTGGTGAAGTATCGGTAGAACGCGCCGACCGAGAGCCCGGCCTCCTTGATGACGTCCTGCATCGACGTCTGGTGGAACCCGTTGCGCACGAAGCAGCGCGTCGCCGCCTCGACGATCTGTTCCCGCCGGGCCGCGAGGTGAGCTTCAGAAACGCGTGGCACCCTCCGATTATAGAACGAACGATCGCTCGCTTTGACGGAACGCCGAGGTGACGGATGGCACGGCGGTGGGCGGTGCCGACCTTCGGCTAGACGCGTGTCGCGTTGAAGATCATCGTGGTCATCACGACGCCGCCGGTGGCGGCGTTGGCCAGGACCAGGCGGGGGCTCAGCGACGTGACCGGGGCCGTCTTGTCCACCGCCGACGCCTTGCGGCCGCCGGTCGAGAACGCCGTGAGCTCCACGCCGCCGTCCGGCGTCGGCTTGCAGGTCACCTGCAGCGGGGTCGAGGCCGTCGTCGGCGGGCCGGCGTTCTTCGGCTTGGCCGAGCCGGTCAGGCGGGCGTGCTGGTCGCCGGTGTGCTTCCAGATCTCGATCACGCCGTCGGCGGCGACCTCGAAGCTGTAGCCGTTGGCCAGGTTCGCGCCGTCGAAGCAGCCGGCGCCGACCTTGGCGCCGCCGGCCGCCTTGCCGATCGCCGCGAACTCCAGGTCCATCGCGAACCCGCCGCCCGGCACGCTGAGGCGCTGCTCGGGCCCCGGCGCGAGGCAGCGCACCCCGGGCTGCTCGGCGGTCACCCGCAGCGCGTCGGGCACCTCGATCTTGCAGCCGCCGGCCGCGCCCCAGGCCGCCTTCTGCTGCAGGGCCGCGACCGTGCGGGTGCCCTTGAGCGTCCACGGCCCGACCGAGCCGAGCCAGCAGGCGATGACCGGCCTGGCGTGCCAGCCCTCCTCCAGGGACGGCGGCAGCAGGGGCGCCTCCAGGGGCAGGAAGGACTGCCCGAACGGTACCCCGAGATAGTCGCCGTACGACTGCTCGCACATCGCCTTCGCGGCCGCGTCGACGGCGCCCTTGCCGGGGTTCAGCGTGAACGGCAGGTGCCCGACGAACGTGACCTCGCCGACGTGCGCCCCGTTGCACGGCGCCACGTACCGCAGCTGCGACGACCCGCCGATCCAGTCGAAGCACTCGCCGTTCTTGAGCTCGAACTGGTCGCCGACGTACAGCTCGGCGGCCGACGTGCCCGGCTGGACGAGGGCCTTGGCGATCCGGTCGCCGTCGTCGTTGCCGGCCACCGGCAGCCCCTGGTCGAGCAGCGCGACCAGCGACGGCGACAGCCCGTCGACCCGCAGCGAGGTGTCGTGCACCGACTGGACGTGCTGCGGCGACAGCCCGGCGACGACGACCACCTTGCCGTCCTGGGTGCGCAGGTAGTACTCGTAGCCGAGCCAGTGGCTGGCGCCGGCCAGGCCGAGCGGCACGACGAGCGCGACGGCGAGCACGGCGTAGCCGGTGACGGTGCCCCAGGCCCGCCCGACGGACGCCGCGATCACCGCGGCGGCACCGGCGAGCACCCCGCCGAGCAGGGCGATCGCGCCGCCGGAGGCGAGCAGCAGGCGCAGCGGCTCGGCGAGCAGGAAGCCCACCAGGCCGCCGGCCCGGTTGGTGCCGCCGTCGAGCAGGTTCGGGTTGCCGCGCACCAGGTGCAGCAGGCCGAGGGTGGCCAGCACGATGCCGCTGGCCCGGGTCAGCACCCGCTCCCGCAGGAAGGCGAGGGTGGTCACGGCCAGCTCGCGCAGCTCGGCGCCGGTCCACAGCCGGCGGTCGGCGACCGGGACCAGCGGCAGCCGCCACGACCAGCGCGGGCCGTGGCGCATGCGGGGGAGGGGCCAGGCGAGCAGCAGCGGCAGGACGGGCAGCGCGAAGGCGCCGTACCCGACCACGAACTGCGCCGCGGTCCGCGCGACCCCGCTGACCGGGACCTGCGGCACCCAGAGCAGCGCGGCGAGGGCGGCCGCGATGAGCGTGGTGACGGCGAGCCGCACCCAGGAGGGCCGCCGCGGCCGCTCAGGGGCGGGCGGTTCGCTCCTGCTGGGCGCTTCGTCGGGTTCGCCCCACAGGTCGTCGGTGGAGGGCACCCGCCGCGTCCGCCCGGTGAAGATCCCGGTCTCGGTCCGCTCGTCGCCCTCGTCGGCGTCCCGGAACCGCCCGGCAGGCACCCGGTCCCCGGCCCGGTCCCCGGCCCGATCCCCGGTCCGATCCCCGGTCCGATCCCCGGCCCGGTCTCGGGCCCAGTCGCCGGTCCGGTCCCCGGGGTCCAGGAGCCGGCCGCGGTCCCCGGTCTGGTCGAGCAGGCGGCCGCGCTCGCCGGTCTGGTCGGAGAGCTGGCCGCGCTCGCCGGTCAGCTCGCCGGTCAGCTCGCCCGCCAGGTCGATCAGCCCGCGCCGGGGCCGCCGGTGCACCCCGGACTCGGCCGCGGTGGCCCCCTGCCAGTCGGTGAGGGCGGCCCGCACCTGGTCGGCCGCGGCGATCCCGAGCAGCAGGGCCGCGACCAGCGTCAGCGCGATCCGCCAGGCCGCGGGAGCGGGCGCGAACCCGAGCAGCGTCGAGACGCCGAGCATCGCCGCGGTGGCGAGCGTCAACAGGCCGACCGCGGGGAGCGCACCACGGACGCGGCGGCCGACCTCGGACACGGCTGCGAGCATGGCACCCGCCGTATCCCATCGCAACTGGCCTAAGTCTGGCTTAAAAGTCGAGGGTCACATCTGCGTGTAACCGGCCGCGCACGCATCGATGACCGGCTTGAACGCGGCCACCTCGACATCGGTGATCTTCAACTCCGTGTAGAGCGGGTCGCCGCCGTCGAGGCTGACGAACGCGGGGAACACGTACGGCTTCTTGATCTCGGCCAGGGCGTGCGGCGTGCACCGCTCGCCGTCCACGATGATCGGGATGCGCAGCTCGTCCTCGCCGGGCTTGAGCACGCCGTACGGCTTCGGGGTCGCCTCCCGCAGCGGGATGGGCATGACTTCGAGGAGGATGCTGCCGGTGAACTCCTGCAGCGTGATCGTCCCGGGGAAGCCGACCCGCTTGACCACCACGGTGCCGGTGACCCAGCCGCTCGGCAGCGGCGTCCACGGGCCGAAGGTGAAGGTGGCCTGGCGGTCGAGGTACGCCTGCTGGCAGTCGATGGCCAGCAGCTTGTCGAGCATCGCGTTCGGGCTGGCCAGGGGCAGCCGCAGAGCGTGGACCTGCCCGTCCTCGGTGCGCACCTTGAACGCCACGTGGGACGCCGCGCTTCTGGGCTTCAGGTCGTCGCCGGTGCAGATCCCGGTGCCGTAGGAGACCGGCACGTCGACCCGCAGGCCGCCGACGGGCAGCGGCGCGTCGACGGTGACCGGCCCCGCGCCCCCCTTGAACGACGGCGCCTGCAGCTCGACCTGCACGACCGTGATCTTCGCGGGGCCGTCGTTGTTCATCGCGATCTGCACGGTGTGCCGGACCTCGTCGACGCGCCCCTGCTGCAGCTCGACCCGCATCTGCACCGCCGCCGGGGCCGCCGGCTGCTCGGTGCGCGACGGCGTGGGGCCCGACAGCGCGGCACCCACCAGAACGACGATCACGGCTACCGCGGCGAGCCACACGCGCTTCATGAACGCCTATGTTGGCACGATCCGGTGCAGCAGCGCACGGGCCGCGTCGAGCACCAGGTCACGGTCGTACGTGACCGCGTAGGTGAACCGCCGGTCCTCGTCCGGGCCGGTGTCGGCGAGGTCCCGCGCGACGAGCGCGCCGGCGAAGTGCGGCCCGGCGACGATGACGTTCCACTCGCCGCGCAGCGGGTCGTCGCCGCCGATCGCCGTGCCGCGCACCCCGGGCGCCGGCTCGCCCGGCAGCTCGGTGGCCAGCGCCGCGACGAGCGCGGCGGACTCGGCGGCGGCCGCGTAGCGGCGGGCGGTCGCCGGGGTGAGGTGCCGGGCCTCCTGGAAGCTCGCGAGCAGCATCGCCGGCTCGCCCGGGTCGAGCGCCTTCGTCTCCAGGTGGTGGCTGAGCGGCAGCAGCATCCGCTTCGTCGCCTGGGCGGTCGAGCGGCGGGCCGAGACGATCTCGTACGGCGTGCGGCCGCCCGGGTTCGCCGGCGGCGCGACGAACGGGACGCCGACGGCGGCGTGCCGCTGCCCGACGTCGGGCGGCAGCGGGCCCGGCCGGCCGAACAGCCAGCCCTGCCCGAGGGTGGCCCCCAGGCCCAGCGCGGCCGTGAGGTGCCCGGGGGTCTCGACGCCCTCCGCCAGTACCGCCGCCCCCGAGCGCTCCGCGTAGGCGGTGACCGCCGTGACCACCCGCGCGGCGTAGCTGCCGGCCGGGTGCTGGGTCAGGTGCCGGTCCAGCTTGACCACGTCCGGGTGGGCGAACGGCATGACGGCGAGGGAGGCCGGCTCAACGCCCACGTCGTCGAGCGCCACGCCCCAGCCGGAGCCCCGGCACGCCTCCGCCGCGCTCAGCAGGGCCGGCAGGGCCGACAGGTCCCGGCCGATCGCCCGCTCGGTCATCTCGGTCACGACCCGCAGCCGCAGTTGCGCGTCGAGGATCGCCGGGGCCAGGTCGGGCGGGCAGGGCACGCTGAGCGCGGCGGGCTCGGTGTTGACGAACAGGGTCAGCCCGGGCGGCAGCCCGGCGTCGATGGCGGTGCGGTACGCGGTCGCCCGGCAGATCCAGTCCAGCTCGGCCAGCCGGCCCCGCCCGGCGGCCGCCTCGAACAGCGCGAGCGGCGCCTCCCACGGCGTGCCGGCCGGGCCGCGGGTGAGCGCCTCGTAGCCGACGGTCTCGTGCCGCTTTCGGTGCCAGGAGTCGAGCCGGACGACGGGCTGGAAGACCGTGGTCACCGCCCGCGCGTCGAGCACGTCGTCGACGGAGCGGATGACGGCGGTACTGGCCTCCATGTCCCTTCTTTCGTCCGCCGGAAGCCCGGAATGAGGGTTTCGCATCGGCTGGGGTACCTCGGGTAGGTTGTGGCGCGATGCGACGTGTACTGGCAACGACGCTGCTGCTGCTGACCGTGACCGGCTGCACCGCCGATCCCGCGCCGTCCGAGTCGTCCGCACCGGGCGGCCGCACCGCCGGCTGCGCGTCCGCCGCGTCCGCCCCCGGCGGCGGGGCCGACGCGGTCGACGTGGCCGGCCAGATCGGGCAGAAGGGCGAGGCGGACTACGCGGCCGTCTTCGCCGGCGCCCGCGTCGCCGACGACGGCACGACCGTCGACGTGTACCGCAAGGCCTCCGCCGACTTCGACAAGTGGGTCCTCGACACCTTCGCGTCCTCCTGCGTGGTGCTCAACGACGCGAAGTTCTCGGCCGCCGAGCTCGCCAAGCGCTACCAGCAGGTCAACGACGACCACGAGTACTGGTCCGGCCAGGGTGTCGCGGTCAACAGCGTGAGCTCCGACTTCGTGCGCGGCGTGGTGATCGTCGGCACCGACGAGCCGGACAAGGCGGCGCCGCTGTTCAAGACCCGCTACGCCGACGGGGTGCCGGTGGAGATCGTCAAGGAGGCACCCGCGTAGGTGGGCGGTTGGCGGGAGATCGTCAACGGGATCGGCGAGCGCACCGAGTTCGGCTCGGCCCGGCTGCTGCGCGACCCGCGGCGCAAGGGTGGCTGGACGCTGCTGGTCGAGGAGGTCCAGCAGTCGTACGTCGACGTGAACGACCCGACGTACCTCAGCTTCGAGTACACCCGCCGCCTCGGCTCGATCGTGGACGCGATGGCGCCCGCCGGCCGGCCGCTGCGGGTCCTGCACCTGGGCGGTGGGGCGTTCACGATGCCGCGGTACGTGGCGGCCACCCGGCCCGGCTCGGAGCAGGTCGTGGTCGAGCGGGACCGCCGGCTGGCCGAGTTCGTGCAGCGGGTGCTGCCGCTGGAGGTGCCGGTCGACCTCGTCTTCGGTGACGCGCGCGAGGTGGTCACCGGCTGGTCGCCGGCCGACGACTTCGACCTGGTGATCGGCGACGTCTACGACGCGGCGCAGATGCCGGAGAGCGTCTCCGACGTGACGTTCGCCGCGGCCGTCGCCCGCCTGGTGCGGCCCGGCGGCGTCTTCGCGGTCAACGTGGCCGACCTGGCGCCGCTGGAGTTCTCCCGCGGCCAGGCGGCCACCCTGCGCACGGCGTTCGCCGACGTGTGCCTGATCGTCCGGCCCGACCTGCTGCGCGGCCGGCGCTTCGGCAACGTCGTCTTCGCGGCCGCACTCGAGGCCGGCCGGCTGCCGATCGCCCGCCTGGCCGCGGTCGCCGGCCGCGACCGGCAGCCCGCGCAGGTGGTCAGCGGCGCCGGCCTCGACCTGCTGACCCAGGGGGCGTCACCCGTGGTGCTCGACTCCTGACCCGGTCCAGAGCCGATAGGCCCCGACCAAATCAGCTGGACGGCTCGATGAGCGCCCGGGTCAGCCGCCCGAGGTGCGGGATGCCCCACGGCAGCTCGGTGCGGGTGACGGCGGCGCCGGCGGGGAGCACGGCGTCGAACGGGGCGGCCGGGAAGTCGTACAGGCAGATCCGCCCGTCGGGCCGCAGGACGCGCACCAGCTCCGGCACGGCGGCGGCCGGGTCGTCCCAGTGGTGCAGGCTCAGCGACGACACGACCAGGTCGAACGAACCGTCGGGGAACGGCAGCGCCGCCGCGCTGCCCTCCACCACGCGCGCCCGCCCGCCGTGGCGGGCCAGCCGGCGGCCGGCGGCGGCGACCATCCCGCGGGCCGGGTCGACGGCGGCGAGCGTCAGGTCGGGGCGCAGCCGGGCCAGCTCGTCCGGCAGCACGCCGGGGCCGGTGCCGACGTCGAGCACGGCCGCGCCGGGCCCGGCGAGCGCGGCGGCGTCGCGGGCCAGCCGCCGGTAGACGAAGCGCAGCATCCGCCCGGCCAGGACGCTGTACCACCGGGCCCGCCACCCGTCGAACTGGTTCATGTCGGCTCCTTAAAGAGTTGCACCATGCAACTGTTCTTCGACGGTACGCCCGACGGTTGTATCTTGCAACCATGGAGGATCATCGCCTGCACGAGGTGTTCATGGGGTTGGTGCGGCTGGTCTCCGCCTGGCACTTCGACACCCCCGGCAGCCTGTCGCTCTCGCAGGCCGCCGCGCTGCACACGCTGGACACCGAGCCGCCGCTGTCCCAGCAGGAGCTGGCCGACCGCCTGCGGCTGGAGAAGAGCTCGGTGAGCCGCCTGGTCGGCGACCTGGAGCGCCGCGGCCTGCTCGAGCGCCGCCGCGACGCGGACAACCGCAGGCTCAACCAGCTCCGCCTGACCGAGGCCGGCCGGGCCGCCCACCGGGGCCTGGCGAGCACCTTTCACGGCCAGTTCGAGCGCTGGAGCGCCGGCCTCACCCCGCAGGAGCGCGATGCGCTCCTGCACGGCCTGTCGGCGCTGCTGCGCGTGGCAGGCGACGACCACTGATGCGTGCCCCGGGTGGGATTCGAACCCACACTGTCGGAGGTTTGAGCTCCGTTCCTCTGCCGATTGGGATACCGGGACGAGTACGCCGCATCAGGGTACCCACTACTCTGATCGCGACGGTAACCGCCGTCGAGTCGTGTCGGACGCGGATCGGGAGTGGCTAGTGGCCGAGGCACAGAGCCGTCGGGTGCTCATCGCGGAAGACGAGGCCCTCATTCGCCTCGATCTCCGGGAGATGCTCGTCGAGGAGGGCTACGACGTCGTCGGCGAGGCCGGCGATGGAGAGACGGCCGTCCGCCTCGCCGAGGAGCTCAAGCCCGACCTCGTCATCATGGACATCAAGATGCCGATCATGGACGGTCTGGCGGCGGCCGAGAAGATCGCCGGCGGCCGCATCGCCCCGGTCGTCATCCTCACCGCGTTCAGCCAGCGGGACCTCGTCGAGCGGGCCCGGGCCGCCGGCGCGATGGCCTACCTGGTGAAGCCGTTCCAGAAGAGCGACCTGGTGCCGGCCGTGGAGATCGCCGTGTCGCGCTTCGCCGAGCTCGCCGTGCTCGAGGCGGAGGTCGCCACGCTGACCGACCGGCTGGAGACCCGCAAGGTCGTCGAGCGGGCCAAGGGGCAGCTGATGGCCACCTACGGCATGAACGAGCCGCAGGCGTTCAAATGGATTCAGCGTACCGCGATGGATCACCGGATGACGATGCGCGAAGTCGCCGACCGGATCATCGCGGAAACGGCTGGAGGTAACAGCTCCGTAACCCCGGAGTCGTGACCTTTTACCTGCGCACGGTGTGTTTGAGGGAGCTACCTCGGCAACGGATAACGGCTTGGTAACGGCGCGCAATTGGCTTGCGGCGCGGGCTATGATCCCGCAGTCCCGAGGGTCGGGACGCCCCCGTCATCACCGTTGATTCGAGGAGCACCATTGCGTAGAGCCGTGATCATGCTCACGGCCTTCCTGGCCTGCGTGATGCTCTCCTTCGGCTTCGGCGCCACGAGCGCCTGGGCCGCGGGAGAAACATTGCAGGGAACGTTGACCAATAACGGCGCCCCCGTCGCCGATGTGAAGATCAAAGCGTTCAGCCAGGACGGCGCGTCCGTCGGCGAAGCGACCTCCGACGCTCAGGGCAAGTGGAGCATTCCGGTTCCCGGTCCGGGGACCTACAAGGTCGACCTCGATCAGTCCACGTTGCCTTCGGGCGTGACGGTGACGAACGGGCGACCCAGCCTGACGCCAGCCGTGGCCGATGGGCAGCAGCGCAACGTGCTGTTCCCGCTCGGTGGCGGCGCGGGCGGCGCGACCACCGGGAACGGCAACCAGCCGGCCCCGCCTTCGGCGCCGTCGGAGTGGAACCGGGTCGCCGACCTCTTCTACGCCGGCATCCACTTCTCGCTCATCATCGCGCTCGCCGCGCTGGGCATCTCGCTCATCTTCGGCACCACCGGCCTGACCAACTTCGCCCACGGCGAGCTGGTCACGTTCGGCGCGCTGATGGCCTTCCTGTTCAACGTGACCATCGGCCTGCCGCTGGTCCTGTCCGGCCTCATCGCGGTCGCGATCGGCGCCGCCACGGGCTGGTTCCAGGACCGCGCGTTCTGGGGCTGGCTGCGAAAACGCCGCACCAACCTGGTCACGACGATGATCATCTCGATCGGCGTCTCGCTCGCGGTGCGCTACATCTTCCTGTACTTCTTCGGCGGCGACTCGCGCGCCTACACGGAGTACAACGCCCAGCCCGGCGTGGAGATCGGCCCGTTCACCATCGCGCCGAAGAACCTCGTCACCGACGCCATCGCGATCGTCGTGCTCGTCGCGGTGTCCATGGCGCTGCTCATGACCCGGCTGGGCAAGGCGACCCGCGCGGTCGCCGACAACCCGGCCCTCGCGGCGGCCTCCGGCATCAACGTCGACCGGATCATCCGGCTGGTCTGGACGCTCGGCGGCGGCCTGGCCGCGCTCAGCGGCGTGATCCTCGCGGTCTACCAGAACGTCAGCTACCAGATGGGCTTCCAGATCCTCCTGCTCATCTTCGCGGCGGTCACACTCGGCGGCTTCGGCACCGCGTGGGGCGCGCTGCTCGGCAGCCTCGTGATCGGCCTGTTCATCCAGTTCTCGACGTACTGGATCCCATCGGAGCTGAAGAACGTGAGCGCGCTCGCCGCGCTGATCGTGATCCTGCTCTTCCGGCCGCAGGGCATCCTCGGCCGCCGGACCCGGATCGGCTGAGGGGGACACGATGAACTGGCAGAGCATCTTCAGCGTCTCGCTGGAATCGATCATCGGGTCCACCACTATTGCCTACGCCCTCGCAGCGATCGGCCTCAACGTCCACTTCGGCTACACTGGCCTGCTCAACTTCGGCCAGTCGGCATTCCTGGGCGTCGGGGCCTACGGCATCGCGATCACCGTCTCGACGTTCGACCTGCCGCTGGCACTCGGCGTCGGCATCGGTCTCGCCGCGTCGGTCCTGCTCGCGCTGCTGCTGGGTATCCCGACCCTGCGGCTGCGGGCCGACTACCTGGCCATCGTCACGATCGCCGCGGCCGAGATCATCCGGCTGCTGTACCGCGCGACCGACCTGCGCAAGTGGACCGGCGCCTCGGACGGCCTGCAGGGCTTCTCGCAGGACTTCTACGCGCTCAACCCCTACGGCACCGGCGCCGGCATCAACATCGCCGACATCATCACGTTCAGCTCGCGTGACCTGTGGATCCTCACGGTCGGCTGGGCCCTGGTGCTGCTCAGCTGCCTGGTGGTCTGGCTGCTCATGAAGAGCCCGTGGGGCCGCGTGCTCAAGGCGATCCGCGAGGACGAGGACGCGGTGCGCAGCCTCGGCAAGAACGTCTTCTCGTACAAGATGCAGTCGCTGGTCCTCGGCGGCGTCATCGGCTGCCTCGGCGGCTTCGTCTTCGCCCTCGACCGGGCGGCGGTGCAGCCGGACACCTACGGCACCGAGTTCACCTTCTTCGCCTACACGATCGTCATCCTCGGCGGCGCCGCCCGCGTCTTCGGGCCGGTCGTCGGCGCGGCGATCTTCTGGGTGCTGCTGGTGTTCGTCGACTCGACGCTCAGCGAGATGTCGAACAACAAGGTCCTGCCGGAGTGGTTCATGTCCACCTCGCAGGCCGGTTCGGTGCGGTACATCCTGGTCGGCCTCGGCCTGGTGCTGCTGCTGATCTACCGCCCGCAGGGCATCTTCGGCGACAAGAGGGAGGTCATGCTCGATGTCCGCTGAGACCACCGGGCGCGCGGCCCGGGAGCGGGCGGTCGCGGCCCTCGCCAACGTCCCCTGCGAGCCGGGCGTGCCCAAGCCCGACCCGATCCTGGTCGCCGACAACGTGGTGCGCCGCTTCGGCGGCCTCACCGCCGTCGACGTCAAGCACGTCGAGGTGCAGCGCGGCTCGATCACCGCGCTCATCGGCCCCAACGGCGCCGGCAAGACGACGTTCTTCAACCTGCTCACCGGCTTCGACGCGCCGGACGAGGGCAGCTGGACGTTCAACGGCAAGTCGCTGTCCGGCGTGCCCGCCCACAAGGTGGCCCGCGCCGGCATGGTCCGCACCTTCCAGCTCACCAAGGCGCTGTCGAAGCTCAGGGTCATCGACAACATGCGTCTCGGCGCCACCGGGCAGAAGGGCGAGAGCTTCTGGCGCGCCCTGGTGCCGGGCATCTGGAAGCAGCAGGAGGACGAGATCACGGCGCGGGCCGAGGACCTGCTCACCCGCTTCAAGCTGATCGCCAAGAAGGACGACTTCGCCGGCAGCCTCTCCGGCGGCCAGCGCAAGCTGCTGGAGATGGCCCGCGCCCTCATGGTGCAGCCGGAGATGGTCATGCTCGACGAGCCGATGGCCGGCGTGAACCCGGCCCTGACGCAGTCGCTGCTCGGCCACGTCAAGCAGCTGCGCGAGGACGGCATGACCGTGCTCTTCGTCGAGCACGACATGGACATGGTCCACGACATCAGCGACTGGATCATCGTCATGGGCCAGGGCGGCGTCATCGCCGAGGGCACGCCCGACAAGGTGATGGCCGACCCGCGCGTGATCGACGCCTACCTGGGCGCCCACCACGACGGCGCGGTCAAGAGCGTCGGCGGCGAGGAGATCGACGCCGGCGACCTCGACGAGAGCGACTCCGTGACGCTGGTCGGCGCGGTCGACGAGCTCGAGGACGAGGACGGCAGGAGGGGGCGGGAATGACGGACGCGATCGAGGACGACGCGGCCCCGACGACCAACGAGATCGTCGACCGGACCGACCACGTGGCCCGGGCCGACGGCGCGGTGCTGCGGGCCGACGAGGTGGTCGCCGGCTACCTGCCCGGCGTGAACATCCTCAACGGCGCCGACCTGTACGTGCAGGACGGCGAGCTGGTCGGCATCATCGGCCCCAACGGCGCGGGCAAGTCCACCCTGCTGAAGGCCATGTTCGGCCTGGTGAACATCCGCACCGGCACGGTCACCCTGCGCGGCGAGAACATCACCAACCTGAAGGCGCACGCGCTGGTCGAGCGGGGCATCGGCTTCGTGCCGCAGACGAACAACGTGTTCGCCGCCCTGACCATCGAAGAGAACCTGCAGATGGGCACATTCCTGAAGCCCAAGCGCTTCAAGGAGCGCTTCGACTTCGTCACGCAGCTGTTCCCGACCCTGGCCGAACGCCGCAAGCAGCGGGCCGGCCTCATGTCGGGCGGCGAGCGCCAGATGGTGGCGATGGCCAGGGCGCTGATGATGGAGCCCACGGTCCTCCTGCTCGACGAGCCCTCGGCGGGCCTGTCCCCAGCCCTCCAGGACGAGGTCTTCTTCCGCACGAAGCAGATCAACTCCACGGGCGTCACGGTGATCATGGTCGAGCAGAACGCCCGTCGCTGCCTGCAGATCTGCGACCGCGGCTACGTCCTGGACCAGGGCCGCAACGCCTACACGGCCTCGGGCGAGGACCTGATCAACGACCCGCGCGTGATCGAGCTCTACCTCGGTACCCTCGCAAGGGCCTAACGATCGTTTTTGTCAGACCGATTACCCGCGCCGGGCCCGTTCCCGGCGCGGGTTTTCTGCGGCCCTTTTCCGGGCCGTTATTTCATGCGCCTGTAACACCACTCGTCTTGCTTTCAGAATTTCTTTTCTTTTGAGGATGGCCCGGGTCCGCGCAACGGACGACCGTGGCTGGTGGCCGCCGCGCAGCTACGGGCGGTTCTCGGTCGGTCGACCGACCGACTCCGCGAGCGCCCGCTGTGCCGGTCCATCGTGCTCGCGGCCCGGCCCGGCCCGGCGTAGCTTCGCGGTCTTCGGTCGGTCGATCGACCGACGCTGCCTGTATGCCCCGCGCGCCGGGCCATAGTCCCTGAGTCCCTGGTGGCTGACCCGCGCAGCTCTCGCCCGCGCAGCTCTCGCCCGCGCAGCTCTCGCCCGCGCAGCTCTCGCCGGCCCGACCCCTCACCCGCTCTGTCTGCGGAGCTTCCGGCGCTTTCGGTCGGTCGACCGACCGACCCTCCCCACGAGCGCCCAACCTTGCCGCCCGAGGCGTGACTCCGCCCCCGCCCATGATCAAGGGAAACTTCTGGTCGTCATAGCAGCCAGAAGTTTCCCTTGATCATGGGTGCGTCGAAGTACCCGAACAAAGGGAAAGGCCCCCGCCCGGCGAACCGGGCGAGGGCCTCTCGCGAGAGCCTCAGGCTCAGATCTTGCCAGCCTGGTACTTGACCTCGGGGAGCAGCTTGTTGCTGGCGTCGTAGGTGTAGACGCCGATGGTCGCCTCGGCCGGGTCACCGGCGTCGTTGAAGGAGATCGGGCCGCTCAGGCCGTCGTAGTCGACGTTCTTGCCGGCCTTGATCAGGTCGACGCACTGCTTGTACGTCGTGCACTTCTCGCCGTCCTTGGAGACGGTGGTGAGGTGCTTGGCGATCTCCGCCGGGTTGTCGCTCTTGGCCTCCTCGGCGGCCAGGGCCGCGAGGATGGTGGCGTCGTACGACTCAACCGCGTAGTTGAAGTCCTTCAGGTCCTTGTTGGCCGCGAGCAGGCGGGTCTTGAAGTCCGCCTTGGTCTCGGCGCCCGGCTGGGTGCCCTTGTAGCCGGTCAGCGTGCCCGCGGGGAAGTCCTTCGAGTAGTCGGCGATGTTGCCGTCGACGAAGTACCACTTCTTGGTCTTGAGGCCGGCCTCGACCAGCTTGGGGACGATCTTCTTGGTCTCGTCGAAACCGATGATCGCGATCGCGTCCGGGTTGGCCGACTTGATGTCGTTGACCTCGGTGGTGAAGTCAGCGGCCTTCGGGTCGTACGTGATGCTCTTGACGACCTGGCCACCGCCGCTCTCGATCTCCTTCTTGGCGTTCTCGGCCAGGCCGACGCCGTAGGAGTCGTTGAGGACGAGCATGCCGACCTTGGCGTTGCCGTCCTGGACGATCAGGTCACCGAGGACGCGGCCCTGCAGCGTGTCCGGCGGGGCGGTGCGGAAGTAGAGGCCCTTGTCGTTGTACGTGGTGAACGCCGTCGACGTGTTGGCCGGCGAGATCTGCACCACGCCCGCGCCGGTGATCTTGTCGATCACGGACAGCGAGACGGACGACGAGGCGGCGCCGATGATGACGTCGACCTTGTCCGTGAGCAGCTTGTTGACGGACTGGGTGGCGATGTCCGTGGAGGTGTCGCCGGAGTCCATGTGCTGGATCGTCACCGGCTTGCCGAGCACGCCGCCGTTGTCGTTGATCTCCTTGATCGCGACGTCGACGCCGGCGAACTCCGGGGGGCCGAGGAAGGCCAGCGAGCCGGTCTGCGGCAGGATCGTGCCGATCTTCAGAACACCGTCGCCGGCCGCGGCCGCGCCGCCGGTGGTCGCGTTCGCGCTGGGCTCATCGCCGCTGTTGTCGCCACACGCGGCGAGCGCCAGGCAGGCAGCGCTCAGCACAGCGACGGAGCGCCATCCGAGATTGGGGCGGATCATCACCTGTCTCCTTTTTAACAGCGCGGTAGGCGTGGTTGCGCCTAGATGCCAAGACGCTGATGAAGGCACAACCTAATGACACTCACCCCGCCGCACTAGGCCTTCGGCCCGACACGCCTCAGGAAGTTGCGCAGTCGTAATCTTCCTGTTCGCAACCGCAACGCGAATCGCTTTGTCGACACAATCGGGGGTTGCGTTCCGGACATCGGCGGCGGTTGCGGCAATCCGGGCAAAAGCCGCCTCGCGTCGGGCGGGCCTGGGGCCGAAACTGTCATACCCGCGGACTAGGGTTGCCAAGCGTGACGGGTTCGACTGACTCCAGGCTGCTGCTGCTCGACGGGCACTCGCTCGCCTACCGGGCGTTCTTCGCCCTGCCCGCGGAGAACTTCTCGACCGCGACGGGCCAGGTGACCAACGCCGTCTTCGGGTTCACGTCCATGTTGATCAACATGTTGAAGGACGAGCAGCCGACCCACGTGGCGGTCGCCTTCGACGTGTCGCGGCAGACGTTCCGCCTGGAGAAGTATGCGGAGTACAAGGCCAACCGCTCGTCCAGCCGCCCGGAGTTCGCCGGCCAGGTGGACCTCATCAAGGAGGTCCTCAACGCGCTGCGCATCCCGTTCATCGAGAAGCCCGGCTACGAGGCCGACGACGTGATCGCCACGCTCGCCCGGCAGGCGTCGGAGATCGGCGTGCCGACCTCGATCATCACCGGTGACCGCGACGCGTTCCAGCTCGTCAACGACAACGTGACGGTGCTGTATCTCAAGCGCGGCGTCTCCGAGATGGACCGCATGACCCCGGCACGGGTCGAGGAGCGCTACGGCATTCCGCCGTCGCTCTACCGGGCGAAGGCGGCCCTGGTCGGTGAGGACAGCGACAACCTGCCCGGCGTCCCCGGGGTCGGCGACAAGACCGCCGCCAAGTGGATCGTGCAGTTCGGCGGGCTCGACGGCATCATCGCGCGGGTCGACGAGATCAAGGGCAAGGCCGGCGAGAACGTGCGCGCCCACCTCGCCGACGTCATGCGCAACTACGAGCTCAACGGGCTCGTCGACGACCTCGAGCTGCCCGTCGGGCCCGAGGAGCTGCGCTGGCGCGGGTGGGACCGGGAGGCCGTGCACCAGGTCTTCGACTCGCTGGAGTTCCGGGTGCTGCGCGACCGGCTGTATCAGTACCTCGAGGCCGTCGAGCCCGAGGCGGAGTCCGGCTTCGAGCTGTCCGGCACCGTGCTGCACGGCGGTGTGGGCGCCTGGCTGGCCGAGCACGCACCGGCCGGCACCCGGGTCGGCGTGGCCGTCGCCGGCAAGTTCGGCCGGGGCACCGGCACGCTCGCCGGCATCGGGCTGGCGGTCGCCGACGGGCCGGCGGCCTGGTTCGACCCGGCCGAGCTCGACGCGGAGGACGACGCCGCGGTCGGCGCCTGGCTGGCCGCCGCCGACCGGCCGAAGGTGCTGCACGACGTGAAGCCGGCCCTGCTGGCGTTCCTGGCCCGTGGCTGGCAGCTCGGCGGGATCGCGAGCGACACCGCCCTGGAGGCGTATCTGGCCCGGCCCGACCAGCGGTCGTACGACCTGAACGACCTCGCGCTGCGCTACCTCAAGCGGGAGCTGCGCGTCGACGCCCCCGACACCGGCCAGCTGACGCTCGAGGGCCTGGGCGGCAACACGGGCGAGGCGGAGGAGAATCTCATGCTCCGCGCCCGCGCCACGCTCGACCTCGCCGAGGCGCTCTCCGAGGAGCTGCGTCGCGACGGCGACGCGTCGTTCCGCCTCCTCGCCGAGGTTGAGCTGCCGCTCGTCGAGGTCCTCGCGCAGATGGAGCGCACCGGGATCGCCGCCGACGCCGAGTATCTCGGCGAGCTGGAGGCCAAGTTCGCCGCCGAGGTGAAGGCGGCCGCGCAGAGCGCCTATGCGGTGATCGGGCGGGAGTTCAACCTGGGCTCGCCGAAGCAGTTGCAGGAGATCCTGTTCAACGAACTCAGCCTGCCGAAGACCAAGAAGATCAAGACGGGCTACACGACGGATGCCGACGCGCTGCAGAGCCTGTTCGCGCAGACCGAGCACCCACTGCTGGAGCACCTCCTGCGGCACCGGGACGTGGCGAAGCTCAAGACGACCGTCGACGGGCTGCTCAAGTCGATCAGCGACGACGGTCGCATCCACACGACGTATTTCCAGACCGTCGCCGCCACCGGCCGGCTGTCCAGCACCGACCCCAACCTGCAGAACATCCCGATCCGCACCTTGGAGGGCCGGCGGATCCGCCGGGCGTTCGTGGTCGGCGACGGCTTCGAGACGCTGCTGACCGCCGACTACAGCCAGATCGAGATGCGCATCATGGCGCACCTGTCGAAGGACGAGGCGCTCATCGAGGCGTTCAACTCGGGCTTCGACTTCCACGCCGCGACGGCCTCGTCGGTGTTCTCCGTCCCCGTCGACGAGGTGGTCCCCGACCAGCGCCGCAAGATCAAGGCGATGAACTACGGCCTCGCCTACGGCCTGTCGTCGTACGGGCTGGGCACCCAGCTCGGCATCACACCCGCCGAGGCGACGGTGCTCATGGAGGAGTACTTCGCGACGTTCGGCGGCGTGCGCGACTATTTGCGCCAGATCGTCGCCCAGGCTCGCCGCGACGGCTACACGGAGACGGTCCTCGGCCGCCGCCGCTACCTGCCCGACCTCAACAGCGACAACCGCCAGCGCCGTGAGATGGCCGAGCGGATGGCCCTCAACGCCCCGATCCAGGGCTCGGCCGCCGACATCATCAAGGTCGCCATGCTGCGCACCGACCGCGCCCTGCGCGACGCCGGTTTACGGTCCCGGATGCTCCTGCAGGTCCACGACGAGCTGGTCTTCGAGGTCGCCCCGGGCGAGCGCGAGCCGGTCGAGGCGCTGGTCCGCGAGCAGATGGGCGGCGCGTACCCGCTCGACGTCCCGCTCGGCGTCTCCGTGGGCGCGGGCCGCGACTGGAACGCCGCCGACCACTGACGCCGACGCCTCCTGCGGCCACGTCGCCCACGCCTGGCCGCAGGAGCCGCCGCAGCGGTGGACGGCCCCTGGCCGGCCGCTGGCGCCTGCGTCACTGTGCTTGTCGCGGTCGGTGACTCCTCGTGCGTTGACCGTGGACCTTCGCGCACGCCTCGGCGCGTCGACGGTTCCATGGGCGGCTCACCCACGGTCCCGGCCACCGCGGACGCCGGGCGCGGCCGGAGGTCGCGGGTGCTTGGGACGACGGCGATGGCAGCGTCCGTGCCGCCGGGGCGGATGCACCGGCGGCACGAGCGGTGTCTGGCGGGAGCGGCGGTCGTGCCTTGCGCGGACCCGAGTCCTACGTCTTGGGCTTGGTCGCCACGAAGATCGCGGTTCCGGGGAAGATGCGGCCGCGCAGCGGGCTCCACTGGCCCCAGGTCTCCGTGTGGCCGTCGGGCCACTCGGGCTCGACCAGGTCGTCGAGGACGAAGCCGGCGGCGACGAGCTCGCGGATGCGGTCGCCGAGGGTGCGGTGCTGCTCGACGTAGGTCGGGACGTGGTGGCCGTCCTCCTCGACGTAGGCGCGGCGGTCGAAGTACGAGTGGACGGCGACCAGGCCGCCCTCGCCCGGGTCGTCGAGGAAGACCCAGCGCATCGGGTGGGTGATCGAGAACGCCCAGCGGCCGCCGGGGCGCAGGACGCGGTGGGCCTCGCGCATCACGCGGGCCGAGTCGGCGACGAACGGCACGGCGCCGAAGGCCGTGCACACGATGTCGAACGTCTCGGCAGCGAACGGCAGGGCGGTCGCGTCGGCCTGGATCAGCGGGACCGTGACCCCCGATCGGGTGGCGCCCTGGGCGGCGTGGCGGAGCATGCCGGCGGAGAGGTCGCTCGCGTACGCCTCGGCGTGCTGGGTCTTGAGCCAGCGGGAGCAGGACGCGGCGCCGCAGCCGATCTCCAGGACGCGCTTGCCGGCGACGTCGCCGAGGAGGTGGGCATCGGCCTCACGCAGGCCCTCCGGGCACCACACGAAGTCGGCGTCGCCGAGGAACGTTCCGTGTTCGGCCTGGTAGGCGTCGGCGTCGGCGTCCCACCAGCCACGGCTGGCGCGGCGGCTCTCGGACGGACTCACGGCGCGTCGTGTGACGCCTGCGTCAGGTGACGATTCCATGGACTGCAACGGTAGGCCCCGGACGGGCTCGGAAAAGTCGGCAGATCGGGTCTGGGGGAGGGTTGGACCATGTGGTATTGCGCAGGGTAGGCTGATCGGTGCACTCGTGGGTTTGTGCGCCTCGGCATGGAGCAGGCTCACGGTCGCCGAACACATCCTGAGCGCTTCCAATGCACTGATCCTGCACTGCGACAGGCGGGTTGTGCCCGACGACGGGTCCGCGGGAGCGCGCAGGTCCACCAGGCAAATCCACCGACCGGAGCAACAGCCCACATGACGAGCAGCATCGAGGCCACCTCGAGCGCCAGCAGCAACAAGGTCACCATCGACGACCTCGGTTCCGAGGAGGCGTTCCTCGCCGCGATCGACGAGACCATCAAGTACTTCAACGACGGCGACATCGTCGAAGGCACCGTCGTCAAGGTCGATCGGGACGAGGTCCTGCTCGACATCGGCTACAAGACCGAGGGTGTCATCCCCTCGCGCGAGCTGTCGATCAAGCATGATGTCGACCCTGCTGAGGTCGTGTCGGTCGGTGACCACATCGAGGCCCTCGTCCTGCAGAAGGAGGACAAGGAGGGTCGCCTGATCCTCTCGAAGAAGCGCGCGCAGTACGAGCGGGCGTGGGGCACCATCGAGAAGATCAAGGAGGACGACGGCGTCGTTCGCGGCTCCGTCATCGAGGTCGTCAAGGGCGGCCTCATCCTCGACATCGGCCTGCGCGGCTTCCTCCCGGCGTCGCTCGTCGAGATGCGCCGGGTCCGCGACCTGCAGCCGTACGTCGGGCGTGAGCTCGAGGCCAAGATCATCGAGCTGGACAAGAACCGCAACAACGTGGTGCTGTCCCGCCGGGCCTACCTTGAGCAGACGCAGTCCGAGGTGCGCACCGAGTTCCTGCACAAGCTGCAGAAGGGGCAGGTCCGCAAGGGCGTCGTCTCTTCGATCGTCAACTTCGGTGCGTTCGTCGACCTCGGTGGTGTCGACGGCCTGGTCCACGTCTCCGAGCTGTCCTGGAAGCACATCGACCACCCGTCCGAGGTGGTCGAGGTCGGCCAGGAGGTGGAGGTCGAGGTCCTCGACGTCGACCTGGACCGCGAGCGCGTCTCCCTGTCGCTGAAGGCGACGCAGGAGGACCCGTGGCGTCAGTTCGCCCGCACGCACGCCATCCAGCAGATCGTCCCCGGTAAGGTCACCAAGCTCGTCCCGTTCGGTGCGTTCGTGCGCGTCGACGACGGCATCGAGGGCCTGGTGCACATCTCCGAGCTGGCCGAGCGCCACGTGGAGATCCCGGAGCAGGTCGTGCAGGTCGGCTCGGACGTCATGGTCAAGGTCATCGACATCGACCTGGAGCGCCGGCGGATCTCGCTGTCGCTCAAGCAGGCCAACGAGGGCTTCGTCGAGGGCGAGGAGCACTTCGACCCGACGCTCTACGGCATGTCGGCGACCTACGACGAGCAGGGCAACTACATCTACCCGGAGGGCTTCGACCCGGAGACCGCCGAGTGGATGCCCGGCTTCGAGAAGCAGCGCGAGGCGTGGGAGCAGCAGTACGCCGAGGCCCGGCAGCGCTGGGAGGCCCACACCAAGCAGGTCCAGTCGGCCCGCCAGGCCGACGCCACGGCCGAGCCGGCCGCGGCCGCTCCGGCTGGCGGCGGCTCGGTGAGCTCGTCCACCCCGACGGCGGCGCGCGCCCCGGAGGAGCCGGCGGGCACCCTGGCCACGGACGAGGCCCTGGCCGCGCTCCGCGAGAAGCTGGCCGGCGGCAAGAGCTGACGGCTCACTGAGCCGAGAGCTTGACGAAGAGCCCCGCGACCGGGTCCGGTCGCGGGGCTCTTCCGTCGCGTCCTGTCCCGGTCGGCTGGTCGACTTGCCTAGGACAAATGGTCAGGACTCGCTGGTGGCCGGTCCGTTACCACTGCTGGGCACACCCCGCACAGGGTGGCGGCCCGTCCGTCAGCCCTCTCGCGCCGGTTTCGGGACCAGGTTTCCGGACGCTGGTGGCGATGCGCGATCAGGGACGTTTCGGTGATCCTGGGGCGTACCCCACTCATTACCGTGAAGGCGGCCGACCCTGAGCGTTGGCGGCGTGCTCGACGGAAGCTGAGCGGGCCCGCCTGAGGTCAGGGTGAGACGGCGCTCGTGGCAAAGGGGACGGCCTAGACCAGCGGCCGACGAATCGAACGGCGCTCAGCCCTACGGCCGTCGCAACCACCGCCATTCGGTACAGCGCCGGCGCCACCATCGCCCGGGCGTCGTCTGCCGTCCACACGGCAGGAGAGGCCCAGGGGTCCCGCCACGACGGCGCGCCAGCGGCCCCACGGACCGCACCCGACAGGCGCCGAGCCCGGTCCCAGGACCGGGACCGGGACGCACGCCGAGGCCGCCCTCGGGGACCGCAACCGACACGCACGCCGCAGCCAGGGCGCCCTACTTCACCCCGGCGACATCCATGGCCCGCAGCTCCTTCTTCAGCTCAGCAACCTCGTCCCGCAGCCGAGCGGCCAGCTCGAACTGCAGCTCCCGCGCCGCCCCCAGCATCTGCTCGTTGAGGTCCTGGATGAGCGAGGCCAGCTCGGCCCGTGCCATCCCCGCCCGCGCCGGAGCCGCCGGGGCGCCCGCGCTGCCCTTGGTGCCGCCGCCGCGCTGCCGGGCCCGGGTGTTCTCCGGCGACTTCCCGCGGCTCATCTGCCGGCCGCCGCCGACGGTGACGGCCCCGCCCGGGCCGTGGCCGTTGACCGCGCCGGCGGTGTCCTCGGCCTCGCGGTAGATGTCGTCGAGGATGTCGCCCAGCTTCTTGCGCAGCGGCTGCGGGTCGATGCCGTTGGCCGTGTTGTAGGCCGTCTGCTTCTCCCGCCGCCGGTTCGTCTCGTCGATCGCCAGGGCCATCGACGGGGTCATCTTGTCGGCATACATGTGCACCTGGCCGGACACGTTGCGCGCCGCGCGACCGATGGTCTGGATGAGGCTCGTGCCCGAGCGCAGGAAGCCCTCCTTGTCCGCGTCGAGGATCGCCACCAGGCTCACCTCGGGCAGGTCGAGGCCCTCGCGGAGCAGGTTGATGCCGACGAGCACGTCGAACTCGCCCCGCCGCAGCTCCCGCAGCAGCTCCACCCGCCGTAACGTGTCGACCTCCGAGTGCAGGTAGCGCACCCGGATGCCGTGCTCCAGCAGGTAGTCGGTGAGGTCCTCGGCCATCTTCTTGGTCAGCGTCGTGACCAGCACCCGCTCGTCGCGCTCGGTGCGCAGCTTGATCTCGTGCATGAGGTCGTCGATCTGGCCCTTGGTCGGCTTGAGCACGACCTCCGGGTCGATCAGGCCGGTCGGGCGGATCACCTGCTCCACGAACTCGCCCTGCGTCTGGGTCAGCTCCCACGGCCCGGGCGTCGCGGACAGGTACACCGTCTGGCCCACCCGCTCCTCGAACTCGTCGAAGCGTAGCGGCCGGTTGTCCTGGGCGCTCGGCAGCCGGAACCCGTGCTCGACGAGCGTGCGCTTGCGGGAGGCGTCCCCCTCGTACATACCGCCGATCTGCGGCACCGTGGCGTGCGACTCGTCGATGACCGTGAGGAAGTCGTCGGGGAAGTAGTCGAGCAGGCAGTGCGGCGGGCTGCCGGCCTCCCGGCCGTCGATGTGACGGGAGTAGTTCTCGATGCCGTTGCAGAACCCGACCTGGCGCATCATCTCGATGTCGTAGGTGGTGCGCATCCGCAGCCGCTGCGCCTCCAGCAGCTTGCCCTCCCGGTCGAGCTCGGCCAGCCGCTCCTCCAGCTCCACCTCGATCTCGCCGATCGCCCGCTCCATGCGCTCCGGCCCGGCCGCGTAGTGCGTCGCCGGGAAGATCATCAGCGAGTCGGCCTGGCGGATCTCGTCACCCGTCAGGGGATGCAGATAGGCCAGCCGCTCGATCTCGTCGCCGAAGAACTCGATGCGGATCGCCAGCTCCTCGTAGGCCGGGATGATCTCCAGCGTGTCGCCGCGGACCCGGAACGTGCCGCGGTTGAACGCGAGGTCATTGCGCGTGTACTGAATGTCGACCAGCCGGCGCAGCAGCTTGTCCCGGTCGATCTCCTCGCCGACGGAGACCTTGGCCGCCCGGTCGAGATACTCCTCGGGCGTGCCCAGGCCGTAGATCGCCGACACGGTCGCCACCACGATGACGTCGCGGCGGGTCAGCAGGCTCATCGTCGCGGAGTGCCGCAGGCGCTCGACCTCCTCGTTGACCGACGAGTCCTTCTCGATGTAGGTGTCGGTCTGCGGGATGTAGGCCTCGGGCTGGTAGTAGTCGTAGTAGCTGACGAAATACTCGACCGCGTTGTGCGGCATGAGGTCACGGAACTCCTTGGCCAGCTGCGCGGCCAGGGTCTTGTTGTGGGCGAGCACCAGCGTCGGGCGCTGCAGCCGCTCCACCAGCCAGGCGGTCGTCGCGCTCTTGCCGGTGCCGGTGGCGCCGAGCAGGACGGTGTGCCGGTTGCCGCCTCTCACGCGACGCGCGAGCTCCTCGATGGCGGCGGGCTGGTCGCCGGAGGGCCGGTAGTCACTGACCACCTCGAAGCGGCGGTCCAAGCGTGGGATGTCGAGCGCCATGACCCAACCGTACGCGCGGGGTATGACAAGTTTCGGGGTCCTTGCCCTGGGTGCTTGATCGTATTCAACCTGGCGATTGTGTGGGGAAGGTCACCGGACTACCGTAGACGCGTAGGCCGCTCGCGGCGGCCGACCGGAGAGCAGGCCGGCCACCACACGGTCGGCCCTCCCGGCGCCCGGTTGCAGCCCCGGTCCGTCACGACCGGCGAGCGCATCGGTGATGGATCGCGCGAAGCGCGCGACCGGCCGCCGCGAGCGCCCTAAGCCCTGACGATCCGCTGCCAGGCGTCGGTGACCGCCCGGTCGAGCTCCTCCTCGGTGCCGTCGTTGTGGATCGCGATGTCGGCCACCGCCCGCCGCTGCTCGTCCGTGGCCTGCTTGGCGATGCGGGCGCGGGCGTCCTCCTCGGTCATCCCGCGCAGCCGCACGAGCCGGTCCAGGCGGGTCTCCAGCGACGCGAAGACGATCACGACGAGCTCGTAGAGGCCTGCCATGCCCTTCTCGACCAGCAGTGGCACGTCGTTGACCACGACCGCGTCCGGCGGCGCCGCGGCGACGATCTCGGCGCTGCGGGCCCGCACGAGCGGGTGCGTGATCGCCTCCAGCCGCAGGCGCGCCGCGTCGTCGGCGAACACGATCCGGGCCAGCGCCGCCCGGTCGAGCGACCCGTCCGCGGCCAGCACCCCGTCGCCGAACGCCTCGGCGACCTGCGCCAGGCCCGGTGTGCCCGGCGCGACCACCTCGCGGGCCAGCCGGTCGGCGTCGACGATCACGGCGCCCAGGGCGGCCAGCCGGGCCGCCACGGCGCTCTTGCCGGCGCCGATGCCGCCGGTCAGCCCCACCATCTTCATGCAGCCATCACACCGGAAGGTGAATCCAGGTGTACCGCGGGGTCGCCCCGGCGCGGTCTACACCTTTTCGGCGAATTGTCAAGATACGTTCCTCCTGCGAGCAAGGGGGCGATCATGACAGTCGGGCGACACGGCCTGGGCCGGCCGGGCCTGGAGCGCAGGAAACCGGCGTTGGTGCAGGTGGACCCGGACGGCCGGCGACCGGCCCATCACCCACGGCACCGACGCGAACGCACCCTGTGGCAGTGGACCGGCGAGGCGATGAGCCTCCTGGCCGCCGCCGCGGTGCTGGCGCTGCTGGCGGTCAGTGGGTGGTACACCGCGTCCGGGGCCTCCGCCGTGGCCCAGATGCTGGCCAGATAGCTGACAAACACGACCGTGTGACAGCGCGTACTGGCCTTCTGCCGTGGTGCGGCCCCCTTGTGGTCAGCGATACTCTGCGCGGGCAATCGCACCGACGCCAGGACCAGAAGGACGCGCCGCATGGAGCCGGGACACCCCCCACGGCAGGATCCACCGATGGAACACAGCCATGACCAGGTGAACGGGTCGCCACCACCGGCCCGCAGCCGGCGCGGCTGGATGTCCGATTCGCCGCTCGACGGCGGCTCGGGCTGGCCAACGTCGGCCTACGCGATTGTGCCCCGGCAGCCCGCCGCGCCCAGGCAGGAGAGCCTCCCGCAGGCCACCGGGCCCGAGGAGGCGGCGCCCGTCGCGCCGGAGCAGCGACCCGGCCGCGGCCGGATCATCACGCTGGTTGTCGTCGGCGTGATCGTGCTGGCCATCGCGATCGCCGGTGGGGTGCTGGCGACCCGCGAGGCGTCCTCGTCCCGCTCCGACACGCCGGCGGCGGTCACCACGGCGACGCCCGACGACCCGACGGTCGCCGCGACCGACCCGTCCGCCGACGCCTCGCCGAGCGGCAGCGCCTCCGGCAGCCCGGACCCGAGCGCCGGCGGCTCCGCGCTGCCGACGCCGAGCGGCTCGGTCGTCCCGCCCGGTCCGATCGTGGTCGAGAGCCCGATCCCGCCGGGCGCCACCGACGTGCTGCGCGTCGGCACCGTGCGGCTCAGCGCCCTGCTCGGCCAGCCCGGCGAGACGTTCGACCTCGACACCGGCACCGCGCCGCCCACGGGCGTCGGCGCCGACGTCACCGCGGCCGCCGTCGGGCTCAACGCCGGCGCCGGCGCGAGGCTCGCGGTCTGGACCGCACCCGAGCCGCCGACGCTCGCCGGCTGCTCGGGCACGGCCGTGCAGTGGTCCAACCAGGTGCTGCTCGCAGCGCTGGTGCCCGGCGCGCGGGTGTGCGTGCAGACCACCGAGGGTCGGTACGGCTGGTTCATCCCGCGCGGCGGCGACGTCATCGTCAGCGGCGCGCTCTACACCACGTATCTCGACTTCACCGTCTTCAAGAAGACGGGGGACTGACCGCTCAGGGCGTGACGTCGGTGAAGTGCTCGACGCGCGGCGCGCCGTCGAAGAACGGGCCGATGAGCGCCCGCCACTGCGTGAAGCGGTCGGTGGCGCGGAAGTTGTCGAGGTGCGCGTCGACCGAGTCCCACTCGACCAGCAGCACGAACCGGCTCGCCGACTCGATGCCCCGGGTCATCCGCACCGAGCGGCAGCCGGGGGTGGTCGAGAGGATCTCGTGGCCCTTACGGTATGCGGCGGCGAACTCGTCCTCGCGGCCTTCGAGCACGTCGATGAGCGCAACTTCCAACACCATCCGGCAAGGGTAAAGGACACCGTGCCCGACTGGCTCACCTCACCCGCGTTCCACGCCTTCGGCGCCCCGACGACGTGGGCCGAGCTGCTGGGCTTCCTCACCGGCCTGCTCACCGTCTTCCTCGTGGTCCGCCAGCACATCGCGAACTGGCCCCTCGGCATCGCCAACGTCCTGCTCCTCATGGTCGCGTTCTGGCACGTCGGCCTCTACGGCGACGCGTGGCTCCAGCTCGTCTACGTCGCGCTGGGCCTCTACGGCTGGTGGCAGTGGACGCTCGGCCGGACGCGCACGGTGCGCGCCACGACCCGCACCGAGTGGTGGGCCCTCGCCGTCGCCGGTGTCCTGCTGAGCGTGCTGCTGTGGTGGTACCTCGACCGCTTCACCTCCTCCACCGTGCCCTGGCCGGACGCGGTCACGACCGCCGTGTCGCTGCTGGCGACCTACGGCCAGACGCTGCGCCTGGTCGAGAGCTGGTACCTCTGGATCGCCGTCGACCTCGTCTACATCCCCCTCTACGGCTACAAGGACCTGTGGCTGACCGCGATCCTCTACGTCGCGTTCCTGGGCCTGTGCGTGCTCGGCCTGCGCGAGTGGCGCGCCGCGTGGAGGACGGCATGGCGCACGGCCTGATCGTCGGCAAGTTCTACCCGCCGCACGCCGGCCACCATCACCTCGTCGAGACCGCCGCCCGCGCCTGCACCGACGTGACCGTCGTCGTCGCGCCGTCCACAGTGGAGTCGATCCCGCTCGCCGACCGCCTCGGGTGGCTGCGCGAGGTCCACGCCGCCAGCCCGCACGTGCGCTTCGTGGGCGTCTACGACGACCTGCCGATCGACTACGGCGACCCGGCCGCGTGGGAGGCCCACTGCGCCCTCTTCCGCGCGGCGGTCGGCCCCCGCGCCGTCGACCTCGTCTTCTCCTCCGAACCATACGGCGAGGAGCTCGCCCGGCGCTTCGGCGCCAGGCACGTCCCCGTCGACCCCGGCCGTGCCGCGGTGCCGGTGTCGGGCACCGCCGTCCGCGGCGACCCGGTCGCCCACTGGGACCGGCTCGCCCCGCCCGTGCGCGCCTGGTTCACCCGACGCGTCATCGTCGTCGGCGCCGAGTCGACCGGCACCACCACCCTGGCCCGGGCGCTCGCCGCGCAGCTGCGCCTGCGCCGCGGCGCCTTCGCCACCACCGCCTGGGTCCCCGAATACGGCCGCACGCTGACCTCCATCAAGATGGCCGGACTGGCACCCGGTCAGGGCGTGGAGGACCTCGTGTGGACGCGCGACGACTTCGTCACCGTCGTGCGCGAGCAGAACGCCGCCGAGGACGCCGCCGCCCGGACCGGTGGACCCATTCTGGTCGGGGACACCGACAGTTTTGCCACGGCGATCTGGGAGGAGCGGTACCTCGGCAGCACCTCACCGGCGGTTCGTGACGCGGCGCGACGACCCGCCCTCTACCTGTTGACGAGCGACGAGGGCGTCCCGTTCGAGGACGACGGCATGCGCGACGGCGAACACCTGCGCGGCTGGATGACCCAGCGGTTCCGCGACGAGCTCGCCGCCCGCGACGTGCCCTGGATCGAGCTCGCCGGACCGTATCGCGCCCGCCTCGAAACCGCCCTCCAGGCCTGCGACGCGCTGCTCGCCAAGGGCTGGAACCTGGCCACGCCGCTGCTCCCACGGCGCTGAGCCGGAATTGTCGGTGGGCCCTGCTAGGGTCCGGCCCATGACGATCAGCCAGCACATCACGTCGTTCGCCGGCCTGCCGGTGACCGAGTTCCAGCCCGGCGTGGTCGACCGGCTGGACGCGGCCGGCACACCCCGCGGCGCGGTCGCCTGGCGGATCGAAACCGACTACGAGGACAGCGTCGAGGTCTTCACCTCCACGCTCGACCGGCTCCTCGACGTCGTCGGCGGCGAGCACGTGCACGCCCTGGTGATCGGGCAGTGGGGCAGTGCCTACGACACCGCGCCGCCGCTCGACCGGCTCATCGCCGTGCGTGACCGCATGCCCAACCTCAAGGCCCTCTTCGTCGGCGAGATGACCTACGAGGAGTGCGAGATCTCCTGGATCCACCACGGCGAGATCGCCCCGCTGCTCGGCGCCTTCCCGGGCCTGGAGGTGCTGTGGATCCGCGGCGCCGACGGGCTGCGGCTCGCCCCCGTCCGGCACCGGCGGCTCAAGGAGCTCGGCATCGAGAGCGGCGGCCTGTCCGCCGCGGTGGTCCGCGGCATCGCCGACTCGTCGTTCCCCGCGCTCACCAACCTGGAGCTGTGGCTCGGCGTGCGCGAATACGGGGGAGACGTCGGCATCGACCACCTCACGCCGATCCTCGGCGGCGCCGAGCTGCCGGCGCTGCGCCGCCTCGCCCTGCGCAACGCCGAGATCGCCGACCTCGTCGCCGAGGCGCTCGCCGCGGCGCCGGTCGTGGCCCGGCTCGAGGAGCTCGACCTGTCGCTGGGCATCCTCTCCGACCGCGGCGCCGAGGCGCTGCTGCTCGGCCAGCCGCTGACCCACCTGAGACGGCTCGGCCTCAGCCACCACTTCATCTCCGCCGACCTCGGCGAGCGCCTCGCCGCCGAGCTGCCCGGCGTCGAGGTCGACCTCTCCGACGAGCAGGAGGCCGACGACCCCACCGACCGCTACGTCTCGGTGGCCGAGTGATGTTCACCGTCGTCGGGATCCGCGGGCACCGCCGGGTGCGGCTGTTCCGCGACGCCGCGCTCGCCGCGGGGCTGCCCGAGCCGGCGGTCGTCGACTGGCGCGAGGTGATCGCGGGCGAGTTCGCGATCGACCGCTCCACCCTCGTGCGGCTGGAGTCGCCCGGCGAGGACGCCGAGGTCGACCGCCTGCTGCGCGGCGCGTCCACGCCGGCCGCGCACGGCGAGATCGTCGGCCTCCAGGCCTGGCACCGGGGGCTGATCGCGGCCGCCCGCCGCGTCGAGGCCCAGGGCGCCCCGCTGCTCACCGCCGTCGACGACCTTGCCGTCCTCTTCGACAAGCGCCAGTGCCACGCGCGGCTCGCCGCGCACGGCGTCGCGGTGCCGGAAGCGTTCACAGCGGAGGCCTATGAGCTGGTGCGCGCCCACGGCTGGCCGAGGGTCTTCGTCAAACCGGCCCACGGCAGCTCCGCGTCCGGCGTCGTCGCGCTCGCGTTCAACGGCCGCCGCGTCAGCGCCTACACGTCCGCCGTCCTCGACCACGGCCGGCTCTACAACGTGCTGCGCGTCCGGCACTACACCGACGAGCGCCTCGTCGCGGCGATCGTCGACCGGCTCGGCGCCGACGGCCTGCACGTCGAGCGCTGGTTCCCGAAGGCCGCCCACGACGGGCGCGTGTTCGACCTGCGCGTCGTCGTCATCGCCGGCCGGGCCAGCCATGTCGTGGTCCGCACCAGCCGCTCGCCGATGACCAACCTGCACCTCGGCAACGCCCGCGGCGACCTGGCCGCGGTCCGCGCCGCGGCGGGGGAGGAGCACTGGGCGGCCGCCATGCGCACCTGCGAGCAGGCCGCGGCCTGCTTCCCGGGCAGCCTCCACGTGGGCGTCGACCTGATGTTCGCCCCCGGCTACGCCCGGCACGCCGTCGCCGAGGTCAACGCGTTCGGCGACCTGCTGCCCGGGGTGCTCGCCGACGGCCGCGACACGTATGCGGCCGAGATCGCAGCACTCGCGGGGGTGCCGGCATGAGGTCCCTCCTCGGCAGCCACGACCTGCTGTTCGTCACGCTCGACACGCTGCGCTTCGACGTCGCCGCCGACCTGCTCGCCGCCGGTCGCACGCCCAACCTGCGGGCGGTCCTCCCCGGCGGCCGCTGGGAGCGGCGGCACACCCCGGCCTCGTTCACCTACGCCGCGCACCACGCGTTCTTCGGCGGCTTCCTGCCGACCCCGGTGACGCCCGGCCCGCACACCAGGCCGTTCGCGGCCCGGTTCCCCGGCAGCACCACGATCGGCGACGACACCTGGGAGTTCGACGCGCCCGACGTGGTCACCGGCCTGCGCGCCGCCGGCTACCACACGATCTGCGTCGGCGGCGTCGGCTTCTTCGCGATGACCTCCCCGCAGGGCGGTGTCCTGCCCGGCCTGTTCGACGAGGCGCACTGGACCCGCGAGTTCGGCGTCACCAACCCCGGCTGCTTCGAGGCGCAGCTCGACCGGCTCAAGACCGTGCTGCCGGCCGACGGGCCGCTGTTCACGTTCGTCAACGTCGCCGCGCTGCACCAGCCCAACCACCACTACCTGCCCGGCGCCGCCGACGACAGCGTCGAGTCGCACGCGGCCGCGCTGGAGTACGTCGACCGGCACCTGCCGGCCCTCTTCACGCTCGCCACCTCCCGCGGGCGGCCCTGCCGGGTCATCATGTGCAGCGACCACGGCACCGCCTACGGCGAGGACGGGCACACCGGCCACCGCATCGGGCACGAGGTCGTCTGGACCGTGCCGTATGCGGAGTTCACGCTGGCGGCCGGCGCATGGTAGCCCTCGGCCCGCCGTACCAGGGCTATCTCTACGCCTATCCGCACAAGACCGCCTACCGCCCGCTGCGCCCCCGCCCGCGCCTCGCCGACGTCTGGGCCGGCGAACCCACCGGCGCGCTGTTCCTCTACGTCCACGTCCCGTACTGCGAGATGCGCTGCGGCTTCTGCAACCTCTTCACCCGCACCGGCGCCGGCGAGGACCACGTCGCCGCCTACCTCGACCAGCTGGAGCGTCAGGCCGGCCGGGTCGCGGCGGCCCTGCCCGGCGACCCCGGCTTCGCGCGGGCGGCGATCGGCGGCGGCACCCCGACGTACCTCGGCGCCCATGAGCTCACGCGGCTCTTCGACCTGATCGAGCGCGCCACCGGCGCCGACCTGCGCGCCGTGCCACTGTCCGTCGAGACGTCACCGGCGACCGCCACCGCCGACCGGCTCGCGGTGCTGCTGGAGCGCGGCGCCACCCGGATCAGCATCGGCGTGCAGAGCTTCCGCGACGCCGAGGCGCACGCCGCCGGCCGCCCGCAGCGCCGCGAGGAGGTCGACCGCGCCCTCGACACGATCCGCGCCGCCGGCCCGGCCGACCTCAACATCGACCTCATCTACGGCATCCCCGGCCAGACCGTCGCGACCTGGACCGAGTCGCTGCGCACCGCGCTCACCTGGCGTCCCGAGGAGTTGTACCTCTACCCGCTCTACGTCCGCCCGCTGACCGGCCTCGGGCGCCGCGGCCCCGGCGCCGACCCCGACTGGGACGCGCAGCGGATGCTCCTGTACCGCCACGCCGCCGGCCTGCTGGCCGACGCCGGCTACCGGCAGCTGTCCATGCGCGCCTTCCGCCGGGCCGACGCGCCGGCCGCCGACGCCCCCGACTACTGCTGCCAGGACGACGGCATGGTCGGCCTGGGCTGCGGCGCCCGCTCGTACACCACGGGCCTGCACTACTCCTTCGACTACGCCGTCAGCGTGCGCCAGGTCCGCGGCATCCTCGACGACTACCTGCGCCGCCCGCCCGCCGACTTCGACGTCGCCGAGGTCGGCTTCGCCCTCGACGCCACCGAGCAGCGCCGCCGCTGGCTGCTCAAGACCCTGCTGCGCGCCGAGGGCGTCGAGCCGGCCGGCTACCACGCGCGCTTCGGCACCGACGTCGACGACGACTTCCCGTCCCTCGCCGCGCTGCGCGACGCCGGATACCTCGCCGGCCACCGCCTCACCGCCGAGGGCCTCGCCCACTCCGACGCGATCGGCCCGTGGCTCGTCTCGGCCGACGTCCGCGCGGCCATGGCCGGACACGTGACCCGATGACCACCGCCAACCGGCCGCCCGAGGCCGACCCGACGAGCACCGTCAACCGGCCGCTCACGGCTGGCCCGACGAGGATCCTCTACCGCGGCCCGCTGGCGAGCTGCAACTACGACTGCCCGTACTGCCCGTTCGCCAAGCGCCACGACCCGCCCGACCTGCTGCGGGCCGACCGCGCCGCGCTCCGCCGGTTCGTGGGCTGGGTCCGCGACCACCCGGCCGAGCCGGTCGAGGTGCTGTTCACGCCCTGGGGCGAGGGGCTGACCCGGTCCTGGTACCGCGACGCGCTCGTCGAGCTCTCCCACCTGCCCCATGTCGCCCGGGCCGCCATCCAGACCAACCTCTCCGCCCGCCTCGGCTGGGTCGCCGACGCCGACCCGGCGACGCTCGCACTGTGGTGCACCTACCACCCGGGCCAGGTCCCGTTACCCCGCTTCCTCGCCGCCTGCGCGACGCTGCGCGCCCACGGCATCCGCCACTCGGTCGGCGTCGTCGGCCTGCCCGAGCACCACGCCGCCGCCGTGGCCCTCCGACGGGAGCTCCCCGATGACGTGTACCTCTGGGTGAACGCCGCCGACGGCCACTCGTACACGCCGGCCGAGGAGGCGGCCTGGACCGCGATCGACCCGCTGTTCGGCTACAGCGTCCGCCCCCACGACTCGCGCGGCCGCCCGTGCCGCACGGGCACCGAGGCGATCTCGGTGCTGGGCGACGGCACGGTCCGCCGCTGCCACTTCGTCCAGCGGCCGCTGGGCAACCTCTACGACGGCACGTGGGAAGCGAACCGCCGCAAGGTCCCGGTGACGATCGGCGCACCAGCGGCCCCGGCCGCGAGCGAGCCCTGCCCCAACGACACCTGCGACTGCCACATCGGCTACGTCCACCTGGAGACGCTGCCCCTGTACGACGTCTTCGCCGCCGGCATCCTGGAACGCTTCCCACACCGCTGAGCACCGGACACGGCAGCGGCGGTGTCAGCGGGCAGGGCCAGCCGGGGGCGGCGCGAGCCCCGACCCGGCCGCCGAAGGGCCGGGTCGGGCAGCAGCCAGGATCAGGTCTGCACCAGCGGCTGGTACTCCGCCTCGGTCAGCCCGAACGTCCACGCCACCCCGGCCCGGGCGCTGCGGGTGTCCGGCGGGACGCGCAGCCAGTACACCCGGCTGGTCCCGTCCGGCTCCGGCGTGCTGTTGACGACCTCGACCATCGTCAGCGGCTCGTCGTCGGCGAAGCGCAGCTGCCACAGCACGCCGCACTCGTCCTCGCTGACGCGGTGGGCGCCGGCCTCGCGCAGATACCGCTCATACCCGAAGTGCTCCACCATCACGCGCCGCAGCTCGGCGTTGCGCTCGGCCGCGATCTCCTGGTGGGTCAGGCGAGACAGCCGGCGCACCAGGTCCGGCGGGATCGGCATGCCTCGCCAGGCGTGCAGGCCGAACCCGTCGCGGTAGCGCACCGCGGGCGTGTCGGCCGCGTGCAGCCGGCCCACGTTGTCCCGGTGCAGCTCGACCGGGCGCTCGCTGAGGATGGCGACGTCCGCGTAGGGCCACCACCAACCGGCCGACCGCGCCACCCCGGCCAGACCCGCCAGCCGCTGCACCGCGTGCAGCGCCGCACCACCGCCGAACGGCTGCGGGGTCTCCGGGGCCTGCACGGTTTGGGCTTGCGCGGTTTGCGAGGTTTGCGGAGTCCTAGTCGTAGTCGTGGTCTGCGCGGCTTGCGCCGAGGTCGCCCGGGCTCCGGTCACGGCCGCGCCGTACCACCCGGCGAGGCTGTCCCCGCCCGGGCCCGCCAACGGCGCCGGAGCGGGGGAGGCCGCTGCAGGGGAGCCCGGAGCACGGGGGCCCGGTGGGGAGGCCGGCGTGGAGGAGCCCGAAGCACGCGAGCCCGGTGCGGAAGAACCCGGTGCGGCGCCGGCCGGGGCCGAGCCGACCGGCCCGTCCCCGGCGGCGACCGCGTCGAAAGCCGCCAGCCACCCCGCGTCGTGCTGCCCCCCGACAGCATCCAGCAACACGGCGCGGGCGTGGGCCGGCAGCTCCGACCGCAGGTGGGTGCGCAGCGGCACCGCGACCCGGTCGTTCACCATCCGCCAGGCGTCGGCGCCGCACGCCGACCACAGCGCGGCCCACCCGTCCGGCCCGAGCAGCGCGTGCACCTCGGCCCGGGCGGCGGCCCACGGCTTCGTGCGCACCGCCGCCCGCACCGACGGGCCGGCCGTGCCGGCCACGGGCGGGCAGCCCTGCGAGCTGAGCTGGAACGCCACGCCCCCGTCGGGGGCGACCGTCGACAGCCCGGTCAGCAGCGCGGCCGCCCGCGCCGCGGCCAGCGGTGACGCGAACCAGACGATGTGCTTCGGCGGACGCAGGCCGGCCGAGCGGTACGCCAGCCGCACCGCGTCCTCGGCGGCCCCCCGGCCGGCGGGCGCCGTCGACAGCCCGGCGGCGAGCCACTTGGCGGCGACGGCACCCAGCGCTTCGGCGGTCATCAGTCGGCCACCGGACGCCACGAACCAGGCACATACTCCCGCTGGCGCACCACCTTGTAGGAGCCGGCGGGGATGCCGATCGCGCTGTGCTCCTCGTGGACGACCCGAGCCCGGGTGACGATGCGCACGAACAGGCGGTCGACGTCGTCCCGGTCGGCGAGCAGCATCACATCCGGCCCGACGATCACGTGGGCGTGGCCGGTGGCCTCGCCGCGGGCGAGGATCATGCGGCCCGACCGGTCGCGCGGGGCCGGCACGGCCGTGGCCGGGACCTCCGCGGCGCTCACGGGCACCAGCAGCACATCTCCTTGGCGATACACGGGGGACCTCCGAGCCGCGAGGGGTACCTGTCAGGGCGGAGAGTAGCCAGGGGGTACGACAATTTTTTCGCCCCCGCCCGCACCCCGGTGGCGGCTTGATGGACAATGATTGAAGAGCAACAGGAGGGGAGTATTCCCCCGCGACGGTCGTCGTCAGCACGGTGCACCCACGGTCACGTGGGCCGCACCCGGCGTCGTCGGTCACCCGGCGTTGGCGGGTGGCGGAAGAGACCTCCGGTGTCAACTGCACAGTCCGCGCGTCCCCCAGGGGTCGGCGCGGTCTGTGGTGTGTCTACCGGAGGAATCACACGTGGACGTTGCTGGCTGGATCTGGACCGCGACGCTGGTCGGTCTGGGTGCCATTCTGTTGTTCGATCTCGCGATCGTCGCCCGCCGGCCACATGAGCCGTCGATCAAGGAATCGACGATCTGGGTCACGGTCTACGTCGGGCTGGCGGTGCTGTTCGGCCTGTTCGTGCTGTGGAAGTGGGGCGGGGGCTACGCCGGGGAGTTCTACGCCGGCTGGCTGACTGAGTACAGCCTGTCGGTCGACAACCTGTTCGTCTTCGTCATCATCCTGTCCCGGTTCAAGGTGCCCCGGCAGTACCAGCAGAAGGTCCTGCTCATCGGCATCGTGCTCGCGCTGGTCATGCGCGGCGGCTTCATCGCCGTCGGCGCGGCCGCGATCAGCCGATTCTCGTGGGTCTTCTACATCTTCTCCGTCTTCCTGATCTACACCGCCGTGAAGCTGGCGACGCAGGGCGAGACGGACCAGGAGGACTTCAAGGAGAACGCGCTGATCCGCTGGTCCCGGCGGGTCCTGCCGATGACCAAGCAGTACGAGGAGTCCCGCCTGACGGCCCGGGACGAGCGCGGCCGGCTGCACATGACCCCGATGGTCGTGGTGCTCATCGCGATCGGTACGACGGACCTGATCTTCGCCCTGGACTCGATCCCGGCGATCTTCGGCCTCACCGCCGAGCCCTACCTGGTCTTCACCGCGAACGTCTTCGCGCTCATGGGGCTGCGCCAGCTGTACTTCCTCATCGGCGGCCTGCTCGACCGGCTGGTCTACCTCTCGATCGGCCTCGCGGTGGTCCTCGGCTTCATCGGCGTGAAGCTGTTCCTGGAGGCGCTGGCCGACAACAGCCTGCCGTTCATCAACGGCGGCAAGCACGTCGAGTGGGCCCCGCACATCGGCATCGAGCTGTCGCTCAGCGTGATCATCGGTACCCTCGCGATCACCACCGTGGCCTCGCTCATCAAGTCCCGGCGGGATGCGCGTGCAGAGTCTGTAGAACCAGACAAAACGTCCAACGCTTCCTAAAGCCCCGGAAGAGGGTCGCGCTGAGCACATCGAGGCGCGATTATGAGGTTCCACGGCGGGGCGGGTGATGCATCATGCAGGAGATCGCACAGCAGGGCCATCTGACGGCCCCTGCGGTGTTATGCCCGTTTCCGCCGCGGATCTCGCCCCACGCCGACGAGGTGCAGCGCTGGTCGCTGCACTGGGCGACCCGGCACGGCTTGCTCGAGCGCCCCGGCGCCCGGCAGGCCTTCGCGCGGGCCCGGTTCGCCAACCTGATGGCCCGCGCCCACCCCGACGCCGGCCCGGCCGAGCTCCAGCTCGCCACCGCGTGGCTGATCGGCATCTTCGTGCTCGACGACCTGCTGGAGAAGGCCCTGGTCCGTGCGCCGGGCCCGACCCGGGCGGCGGTCGACGGGTTCGTGCGCCGGCTGCGCCACCAGCACGCCGACGGCGGCGAGCTGGCCGGGGCGCTCGGCCGGGCGCTCACCGGTGCGCTCGACGAGGTGTGGCGGCGCACCGAGGAGCGGGTCAGCCCGGCCTGGCGCGAGCGGTTCGTCGGGCACGTCGCCGACTACCTCGACGGCACCCTGTGGGAGGCCGGCAACCGCGCGCAGGACCGCCCGCCCCTGCTGCACGAGTACCGCACGATGCGCTACCACAGCGCCGCGACCGAGATGTTCTTCGACCTCATCGAGCCCATGCACGGCGTCGAGGCGCCCGCGGCCCTGCTCGCCGACCCCGACTTCGCCGTCATGCGGCAGTCCGCCGGCATGATCATCGGAATCTTCAACGACCTGGTCTCATGGCCGAAGGAGGTCGCCGTCGGCGACCACCACAACATCGTCTTCGCGTTCCAGCGCGAGCACCGCCTGTCGCTGCAGGACGCCGTCTACGCCGCGGTCGCCGAGCACGACGCGCACGTCACGACCTTCATGGCGGCCCGGGACCGGCTCGGCGCCGTGAACCCCGGGCCGTGCGCCGACGACCTGGTCCACTGGATCCGCGGGAACCTCGACTGGTCGCTGGAGTCGGGCCGGTACACCCCGGATATCCAGGACGTCCCGGCCCGACTTCCCGAGCAGCGAACTCCGGAGGACTAGGCGTGGGCCCGCTTGCGGGCCACCCGCTCGCGGTCCTTCTGGTCGAGCATCACCTTGCGGATCCGGATCGCCTGCGGCGTGATCTCCACGCACTCGTCCTCGCGGCAGAACTCGAGGGCCTGCTCCAGCGACAGCTTCCGCGGCGGGATCAGCTTCTCCGTCTCGTCGGCGGCCGACGAGCGCATGTTGGTGAGCTTCTTCTCCTTGGTGATGTTGACATCCATGTCGTCGGCGCGGGAGTTCTCGCCGACGATCATGCCCTCGTACACCTCGGTGGTCGGCTCGACGAACATCGACCCGCGCTCCTGCAGGTTCATCATCGCGAACGGCGTCGCCACGCCCGAGCGGTCGGCGACGAGCGAGCCGGTGGCGCGGGTGCGCAGCTCGCCGTACCACGGCTCGTAGGACTCGAAGACGTGGTGCAGGATGCCCGTGCCGCGGGTGTCGGTGAGGAACTCGGTGCGGAAGCCGATCAGGCCGCGCGCCGGGACCAGCCACTCCATGCGGATCCAGCCGGTGCCGTGGTTGACCATCTGCTCCATGCGGCCCTTGCGGGTGGCCAGCAGCTGGGTGATCGGGCCCAGGTACTCCTCCGGGGCGTCGATCGTCAGCCGCTCGGTGGGCTCGTGCACCTTGCCGTCGATCTCCCGGGTGACGACCTGCGGCTTGCCGACGGTCAGCTCGTACCCCTCCCGGCGCATCTGCTCGACCAGGATCGCGAGGGCCAGCTCGCCACGCCCCTGCACCTCCCACGCGTCGGGCCGCTCGGTGGGCAGCACGCGCAGCGACACGTTGCCGACCAGCTCCCGCTCCAGGCGGTCCTTGACCAGGCGGGCGGTCACCTTCGCGCCCTTCACCTTGCCGGCCAGGGGCGACGTGTTGGTGCCGATGGTCATCGAGATCGCCGGCTCGTCGACGGTGATGCGCGGCAGCGCGATCGGGTTCTCGGCGTCGGCGAGCGTGTCACCGATCATGATCTCGCCGATGCCGGCCACGGCGATGATGTCGCCCGGCCCGGCCTCCTCGGCCGGCTTGCGCTCCAGGGCCTCGGTCATGAGCAGCTCGGAGATGCGCACGCTCTGCTGGGTGCCGTCCTCGCGGCACCAGGCGACGGTCTGCCCCTTGCGGATCGTGCCCTGCCGCACCCGGCACAGCGCCAGGCGGCCCAGGAACGGCGAGGCGTCGAGGTTGGTCACGTGCGCCTGCAGCGGGGCGTTCTCGTCGTACGCCGGCGCCGGGATCGTGTCGAGCAGCGTGCGGAACAGCGGCTGGAGGCTGTCGCTGTCCTCCGGCACCGTCCCGTCCTTCGGCTGGCTCAGCGAGGCGATGCCGTCGCGCGCGCAGGCATAGACGATCGGGAAGTCGATCTGCTCCTCGTCGGCGTCGAGGTCGAGGAACAGCTCGTACGTCTCGTCGACGACCTCCTTGATCCGCGCGTCGGGCCGGTCGACCTTGTTGATCACCAGGATGATCGGCATGCGGGCCTTGAGCGCCTTGCGCAGCACGAACCGCGTCTGCGGCAGCGGCCCCTCGCTCGCGTCGACGAGCAGCACGACCCCGTCGACCATGGTGAGCCCGCGCTCCACCTCGCCGCCGAAGTCGGCGTGCCCCGGCGTGTCGATGATGTTGATCGTCACGGGGTCGCCGCCGTCACCCGGCACGTACCGCACCGCGGTGTTCTTGGCGAGAATGGTGATGCCCTTCTCGCGCTCGAGGTCCATCGAGTCCATGACCCGGTCGGTGAGCTCGGCCCGGGCGTGGAACGCGCCGGCCTGCCGCAACATCGCGTCGACGAGCGTCGTCTTGCCGTGGTCGACGTGGGCGATGATGGCCACGTTGCGGAGATCTGAGCGGGTCTGCATAACGCCATTGTTCCAGGCCTCCGTTGCATGCCCGCAAGGACTGTGCACGCTGTGACGAAGCCCGCCGCACGGGGCAGCGCCCCGGCCACCGAGCGGTTAGCCTACGGGCACGGGGAGGTAGACAATGCAATACGCCGAGGACACGGGCGGGGACACCGACGAGTTTCCCAGACCCAGGCGGGCCGCGAGACGCGCCGGCACCGTCCTGCTCGCGCTCGGCCTCGCGGTCGTCCTGATCGGCTGCGCGGTGATCGTCAACCTGGCCAAAGGCGTCGACCGCGACGAGCCGTCCCAGGCCGCGGCGACGAGCGCCGCGGTGACGCCGTCGCCGACCGAGTCCCCCTCGGCATCCCCCTCGCCG
>NZ_JAHYSG010000091.1 GCF_022095675.1 Dactylosporangium sp. AC04546
ACCAGCACCCATGGCCGCAGCCACTGCCACCCACCTGGGCCGGCCAGCTCGGCGGGACCCGACCAATACCGTACGTGCCCGTCCGGCCCGAGGTGGTCGTCGAAGTCGAGGTCGACGTGGCGTTCGACACCGAAGCCCGCCGCTGGCGGCACCGGGCGAAACTCGTCAGGGTGCGCGCCGACCTGTCGCCGTACGACGTCGCGAGAGCCGCCGCGTTCTAGAGCTGCAAACTCCCGGCCGCACATCAGCGCTTGTCCAGTCCCAAGGCAGCTCGCCAGGTTGCTCCCTCGAGACCTGGCAGGTCCCTACTCGCACTTGTCGCCACCGCCGCTGCCCCGTCTCGGCGCCGACGCGAACTGCAGGTCACCGATGTCGAGACCGTGCCGGTGCAACAGCTCCTGCAACTGCGACGTCGTACACCACCGTTCGCCGCCCCACGGGTCGACGACCCGGTTCCACGACCGGGGCCCCGTGCCATCGCGGTCGAGCCACACCGACTCGACCGTCCACCCACTGGCGTGCAGCACGGTCCCCACACCGCAAGGATCGCTCCCCGTTATCGCAGGTCAAGGCATGTTGAGCGAGATCACCTAAGTACAGCCGTGTCATTCGGAACGACAACAACGGCAGCCACGTAACAGCTCCGTCATCCGACCCAGCGCCATCTGGGACCGAACCACCTGGAACGGCCAGCGCGGCTACGTCAGCGACGCATGGGTGTACACCGGCACCAACTCCGCCGTCGCAGGCAGTTGCTAGCGCGCTGCTCGGCCATCGAGCGATGGATCAGAAGGCGCTGCCGACCGCTGCCGCCTTGCCGAACGCGGCGCGTATGTCTTGCCAGAGTGCGGGATTCGTGTTGCGTACACGCGGGCTGGGGTGCGCAACGGGTAGCCATGGCAACAGCCGAGCATCGTCGCGCAGAAGGTACAGTCCGAATGCCTCGCGTGCGATGACGCCCATGGTCACCACCAAGCGCAGGTCCGGCAGCAGCTTGACCAGTTCGGCAATCCAGGGCAACCCCAGGGCGATGTCTGAACGCTGGGCGTTCTTGTTCCGATCGACATCGCCCATGAACCACGGCACCGCGTTCCAGTGCACCGCCGCAGCACGGTCCAGGCCGAAATCCTTGTAGAGCTGCCACACGTTGGCTGCTGTTGCGTCGTCGTTGTCCGGCGACAACATGCCGCTACCCAGTGCGGCCGGCCGTGCAGGCGTCTCAAGCACGAACAGGACCCGAGCCTCCACACCGCCGAACGTCGGGTCGACGTACGGCACATGATCATGGCCGACGTCAGCTCGGATCCGGTCGACCAGATCGGTCACCGGCGCGATGTGCGGTTCCCGCAAGCGGGTGTGCTTCCCGGCGACGACCGCCGCATCGCGGTGAGCGCGCGGCCCAGCGTGGACTGCCGCCTCCGTCCCAAGGTTCACCAACCCATTGTTCACCGTCAGCCATACAACGGCACCGACGGCCCTTCAGACGAACCGAAGCCATCGGACGCCGCCATCTCCCTCGCCACCGAACAGGTGCACCAGCTTGATCACGTGCGCACATCGGCCGCCGTCCGTGCGCTACCCTGCCGCACGCCTTACCGGCGGCGATTGCGAGCTGGCACACGCCGGCCCGCGGGTGGTGATTCAGTCCGATGAATGAAGTACCGGCCCGGCAACGACCTAGCGCAACGGTGTCGACAGCAGTGCCTTTCGGAGTTGCGCCCCTCGATGAGCCAACGACTACCGTGCATGCATGGAGATCGTGCTGGTACTGATCGTAGGGCTGATCTGCGGTGTCGTCGGATATAGCCTCGGCGTCCGCAACCGTCCCCGCCTCCAGCAACTCCAAGCCGCCGACGCCGTCGCCCGCTTCCTCCGAGCCGTCGAAGCGAGCCGGCTCGCCCCCGAAACGGTTCGGGCCGTGAAGCACGTAGCCTTCGACACCTACGACGCCGCGACCGCCGCCTACATCCTCGGCCGGCTCCGAAAAGCCCAGAGCGGGAACGAGTAGTCCAGCAGGCAAGCCGTCCGGCGGAGGATCATTCGGTCGAGTTCGCCGGGGCACCCATTCCTCGAATGCGCACCGAGTCCGCGGGATGCAATGGGCATATCCGCTGGCGGTCGCACCGGCGCACGTCCACGGGCAGCGGCATACGCGTGCGGGGTCCGTCAACCGTGCCAGCTCGAACCTGGGCGATCCCGCCGGGATATCCATCGGCGACATCGCCGGGCCCGTCGGAGCCCGTACCGAGGCGGCCGGCGCGCCGGTGCAACCTTCGCGCGCACCGCTGGTGGCTCCGGGTCTCGTGCCGAGTTCTCCTGGGTCCCTCCTCTGCGTTCTCCTCCAGGTCTCGTTCGGGTCCTCGTCCGGGCCCTCCGTCGGGGCCTCGTTCGGGGCAGTCGCCGAAACGAGGACCCGCACGCAACGCAGGTTGCCGGCTGACCGGCTGCCGAGCAGCCACTTCAGCGCAGCCCTTCAAGATCCATCCGGCCAGACTCCCGTACGGGAGTCCTCTTCTCCACCACAGGGGGCGGTCCACATGCCGACGTCATCTCCAGCCACGCGACTGCTGGCCCTGTACCCGCACCTGACCACCCGCGACCGGGCGTTGCTCGCGCTGCTCGACGAGCATCGCGTCCTGACCTCCGACCAGATCATGCGGCTGCAGTTCCAGGCCATGCGGACCTGCCAGATACGGTTGAGGACGCTGCTGGAGCTCGGGGTCCTGGAGCGGTTCCGGTTCGCGCGGCTCAACGGCGGCGCCGAACCATGGCACTGGACCCTCGGCCTGGCCGGCGCCCAGTTCCGCGCCGGCGTCACCGGCCGGCCGACGCCGACCGAACGCGGCCACCGCACCCACGTCATCCGGCTCACCGCCAGCCCGCTCCTGCCGCATCTGCGCACCACGAACGAGTTCTTCGTCCGCCTGGCCCACGCCGCCCGCATCGGCAGCGCCATGCGGCTGCAGCGCTGGTGGTCCGAGCGCACCGCCACCGCGAAGTTCCTGCGGATCCGCCCGGACGGGCACGGGCTGTGGACCGCCGGCGGGCGCACCGTCGGCTGCTACCTCGAATGCGACATGGGCACGGAACCGCTGACCCGGGTCCTAACGAAACTCGACGCCTACGAGGAACTCGTCGCCGCCGGCGGTCCCCGCTACCCGGTACTGTTCTGGCTCGCCAACGCCGAGCGGGAGGCGCATCTGCAGCATCGGCTGCGAGACATCCAGCCCGCGGTGCCGGTTGCCACCGCCACCCACGACACCGACGTCGCCGGAGCCGTGTGGCTGCCCGCCGACGGCTGGCGCCGGGTCGCGCTGCGCCACCTCGACAGCGACCACGGCCCCAACACGGCCAGCAATCCGAACTGGCTCAACAACGCCCTCGACCTCACCGACCAGACCGGCGAGGCCGGCACCACGTTCGGCGCCGAGGATCCCGCCGACACCGCCGAGACTCCTGACGCTGCTGCAACCGCTCGGGTCGGCACGCCAGACAACGCGGACGGCGCAGGCGGCGTGGACAGCGCAGAGGCTGACGCCGACACCGAGGACTGACGCGTTGCGCCCCTCGTGGGCAGCGGCGGCCGGCACGGCGATGAGCACACATCGGCCACACACCCTCTCCCCCACGACTGTGTCAGTTGGCTGGTACGGCCCACGGCCCGCGGCGCCTGACAGCATCCGTCAACACGGCACCGCCACCGCGGACGGCACCTGACAGGTCTGACCAGTGGCGCCCGGTCTGACAGGCAAGGTCGTCGCCGTGCAGCGAAGCGGATTGCTGTCAGGCGCCGCGGCTACGGTGCCTGCACATCTCAGTGCACTGCACCCGGTCGTCGCCCCACGGCACGCTCGCGCCCCACGCGATCCCACGCCCACCCGATCCGGGTCGGCGCACATCGACGTGCTCGGCGTTGCCCATAGCGGCCCTCTGCCCGACGACTGCCGTGCGGCACCCAACTGGCCTGCACCACCTGCGAAGGGAGCACCCGTCGTGTCCACATCCCGCACCGTCATCATCTGCACCCCGGCCGGCGAGGCCATCGACTGGTTCACCGCGTCCGAGGTCCTGGACTGGCACAAGCTGCCGACGGGCACCCCGCTGCCGCAGTTCCCGGTCCGGCACCGGCGGATCATCGGCTGGTTCACCCGCTGGTCGCAGCGGCACCTCGTCCGCCCCGAGCGGCGATTCGGTGCCGTCACCCGCACCGCCGGCGGTCGTGTCGGCCGTCTGGACCTGACCGCCGCAGTCGCGGCCGCCCACCAGGTCGCCGCCCACCGGTGGCGGGTCTGGGCGCAGGTCGTACGGACCGCACCGGTCGCCCGCAGCTGGGCCGACTTCCTCGCCCAGCACACCAAGGACCCGCAGAAGCTCTCCCTCGACGAGGCACGTCGCCGATTCGAGGCCCAGCCACGGGTGCTGGCCATGCTGGCCTACAACGCGCACCCCAACGCCCGCGCCGAACTCGACCCGTACGAGCTCGACGCCTACCAGGCCGGCGAGGCCACCTACACCGCCGTGCACTGGCAGCACGCGGTGACCGGCGACCTCGTCATCACCGACGACGGCCGGCTCATCGAGCCCGCCTCCACCTCGCTCGCCGACCGGCTGCGGTTCCAGGCCGAAGCGGCGGCATACGTGCACAAGCGCGGCCGCAAGGAGCACCTCATCGCCGTCACCATCGCGGCATAGGGGTGCCACTGCACACCACCATCCACCCACAACCCGATCCACCTTCGACAGCCGGCCGCATCCGCGGCCGGCTGTCCTGCTGTCCGGCCGAGCTCCCGCCGGATGCGCGCCGACCAGCAGCCACCGCGTGCCGCATCGGCGCAGCAGCACACCGCGGCCAATCCGAGCCCACCCGAGTCCCTCCCGAGTCCCGGAGCGCGTCCCTCCGGACCCGGCTCCACCACGTTCCCGAAAGGAGCACCCATCGTGCTGCAGTACGACCCGACGATCACGGCGATCGCCGTCGCCACAAACGACGCCCTCGTCGAGCACCTCTGGCGCTTCGACACCGCCACCACCAACGGCGCCGACCCGGTCGCCCACATCGCCGTCGCGCTCTGCCACGCCGCCGAGCAGTTCAACACCACCGCCGACCGTGTCGGCGAACTGCTGGACCGCATCGGTGGCGAGACGGTGCGAGGCCGCGGCGTCCTGGCCGGTACCGCGTCGATCATGTCGCGTCGCCTCGAGAGCGACATGATGCACCTGACGCGTCAGCTCGAACGCCTCGACGCGCACCGTGCGGCGCTGCTGACCCTCTACCACGTGTGGCGCAGCCACCGCCGCGTCACCGCGCCCACCGCAGACCGGCACCTGCTGGTACACCCCTACGATCCGACCGGCGGCATGGTGCGCCTCACCATCGACGCCATCGGCACTATCGACACCGCCGACAACGGTGGTCCCTACGATCCGCTCGGCGCACCGAGCGTCGTCAGCGCCGAACCGTCCACGTGGCTCGTGACACCCGACCACGTCGCCGCCGCCGCATTCGGGCTGCCCACCTACGGCACCGTGCTCGGTGCCATCACTCTCGACGCCGGCGGCTGGCGTCCCACCCCCTTCGCCCACGTCGAGCAGCACACGACCACACGCGACGGCGTCGGCACGCTCGGCATCGCCCACACCGAGGACGCCGCCTGCGCCGAACTCTTGGCCTGGTGGTCACGCCACCTCACGCACCACCACGCGCGCCACACCCACCAGATCGTGGCCCGCGCAGCCGTCCCCGACTGGACCGGCAACTCGACCTGACCATCCCGCCACCGGGGCACGCGGTCGGCTCCGCCGATGCGGACCCGCCCCGGCGTTCCCCGGCGACACCACAACACCGGCACCACACCGGGTCCCTGGCCACGCGGCCAGGGACCCGGTCTGTATGCATCCCAACCCCCTCCAGAAGGAGCACGCCCACGATGGACAACCTGACACCCACCGCCCGCAAAACGCTCGAGGCATTGCGGTCCGGTCCCGGCACCGCCCTCGAGCTGAGCCAGCGCACCAGCCGCAGCCGCTCCGCGACCGACAAAGCCCTCGCCGACCTCGCCGCCGCCGACCTTGCCGTCATCATCAACGCCGGCCCCCGCGCCAGCGGCACCCCGGCGATCTGGCAACTCGCGCCCGCTCAGTCGGCGGGCGATGAGACCGGCGAACCGACGGGCGAACCGGCAGCAGATCCAATCGGCGAGGCGGCCCCCACCAAGAACCTCGCCGACGGTCCGGCCTCCCAACCGCCCGCCGACACGGGAAGCGGCGACGGCGATCACGCCGACGATCTGCCCCCTGTCGCAGCAGAACCCGAGGCATCGGCCAGCAGTCCAGCTACGCCGTCAGCGGCGGCATCCGCGAGTGCAGCAGTGGCCGAGACAACGTCCGGAGGAGCCTCCAGCGGGCGCGACGACACGCCTGGCACGGGGACAGCGGCGGCGGCCGCCGATGGGCCCGACGGCGCCGGCGTCGCACAGGCCGAGGCGGAGCCGCACGCTACCGGCGCTGTGCCGGCGAATGAGAAGGCGGAAGCCGCGCCCGCGGGCACGGCCGATCCGGCCACACCGGCGGGCGACACCACCGAACCGGACGCACCGCAGCCGAAGCTGTGCCGAGGCTGCCAGACCCAACTGCCAGCGGTGTGCCCCAACTGCGCGCAGAAGACACCGTCGTACTGCGCCAACTGCCGTCAGCAGGGGCCGCGCGGCCGCACCGGTGATCCCACCATCCTGACCAACGGCCTGCCGAGGCTCGCCCGTGGCGAACTGGAGACCATGGTCGCCAACGTGATGCGCACCAACTCCGTCCCGGACCACCTCGGCGTGCGGGGGTGGACGTGCGGGCGCATCGCCGTGTTCCTGCCGGGCCGCAGCACGGGCGCTATCAACAACGCGCTGCGCCGGATGGCCGCCAACGGCACCGCGGACCTACTCGGCCACGACCCGGAGCGCTACGGGCCCATCGGCAACGCCAGCGAACCGGAGACCGCCAGCGCCGGCACCGAATCGAGCCAGCCGGCCGCGTCGTCCAGCCCGGCCGTGCAGGCCCGCACGTCCGGATAGCACCACCCCACGCCGGTGGGCCGCCCGTCATGGGTGGCCCACCGGCCCGACGCCGATGCGGACCGGAAGGAATCCATGAACCGCCTCGCCACCCTCGTCGCCGGCACGGTCGGCGTTTTTTTGTGCGCTCCGCTGGCCGGCGTCGCCGCCCTTTTCGGCACGACGGCCGCATCCTGCACGAGTCCGGCGCCGGCACCGACGTCCATTGGCATCCCGGCGACGGCCGGGAGTTGGGACGTCGAGCAGCTATCGAACGTGGCACGCATCGTCGCCGTCGGGCACGAGAAAGGCGTTGCCTGGTGGGGTTGGGTCGTCGCCGTCGCGACCGCGATCCAGGAATCTGAGCTACGGAATCTGCCGGGCGGTGACCGCGACTCGATCGGCCTGTTCCAGCAACGACCATCGCAGGGCTGGGGCACGCCACAGCAGCTCGCCGACCCCACCTACCAGGCCCGCAAGTTCTACGAGGCGCTGCTGGCCGTCGAAGGCTGGCAACAACTGCCACTCGCCGAGGCGGCCCAGGCCGTCCAACGCTCCGCCTACCCCGACGCCTACGCCAGGCACACCGCTGTCGCGATCCATCTCACCACCATGATCGCCGCATCGACCGGGACGGCTCGAAGCGCAACCGGATTCGAACCTGTGCCTACCGACGGGTGGTGCGGTGCGGTGTCAGCGCAGGGCTGGACCCAGCCCGTCAACGCCGCCATCGTGTCCGGCTACCGCACCGCCGGACGTCCCGGTCACCAAGGCGTCGACCTGGCCGCACCGCGAAACACCGTCGTCGCCGCAGCCGCCGCGGGTACGATCACCCGTGTGCGTTGCAACGCTGTCGACACCAGAGACGGTAGCGACTGGGGCTGTGACCGCGACGGCGACCCGAAGCACACCGCCGGCTGTGGCTGGTACGTCGACATCCTGCATGCCGACGGCATCGTCACCCGATACTGCCACCTCGGTCGCACACCACTGGTCCACACCGGCGAACCGGTCCACGCCGGACAACCACTCGGATACGTCGGCTCATCCGGACACTCCAGCGGTCCACACCTCCACTTCGAGGTCCACCATAGCGGCGACGGCGCCGCCCGCACCGCTATCGACCCGGAGCCGTGGATGCGGCTGCACGGTGCACCACTCGGCCAGCGATAGCACGGCAGGCAACGTTTGCCGGAATGACTCGGCTCCAGGTAGCAGATTCGGCGTAGCAGCACCCGCTGGACTTCGTCGTCGTCGCCTCCCGAACGGGCCGAGATTCTGCTCCATCCACCACACCCAGCGGCCCGGTTCGGTGGCGAACGCCGCAGCCGCGTCGGAGATTGAGTTACGCAGACCGATGTATACGTTCTCGAAGTCGACAGAACAGCGCCGCGCGGCCTTACGAACCGAGTTGAGCTTCGGCCATGTCGGGACCCCCGGGATGTGGGCTGTTCGACCATGGACGGCCCGGAAAGCTGCTTCCGTTCACGTCGACTCTCGGAACCTGTTTCACCGCCGTACTCCGCCATTCTGAATCGGCAACAACAGCTGGGTCAGTCCAGCGGAGCGTTCGCCGATTTCCGGGAACACTTCGCCGTCAGCAGCGGGCACGAGGTCGTAGGAAGTGCCGGCACCGAGGGCGAGGTCGTTGGCCAACGGCACGGTGGCCAACGCAGAACACAGGAAAAACTGCAGACGCCGCCATCGCTGAGTGAACAGGCGGTGTACGGCGTCGCGCTGGTCGAGCCCGTAGGCGATCCCGCATGCGACGGCGGACATCACCAGGTCGCGAGGCAGAAACGGCAGCTCCCCGCCGGTCTGCATAAACCTGTCAAGATGCCCACCAATGCTGGGAACGTCGACGGTGAGTGAGCCCTCGGGAATGACGATTCGGTCGGTGTCGCCGATGTGCACTAGATTCCAGAAAGCATCCGGGTCCGCATAGTGATCAAGCAACGCGTCCGCCACGGCTAGGCATGCACCGGTCTGCTGGAGAATGCCGATGATCGTCGAGGTTGTCGGCTCAACGCTGGACCATCGTTCATGCCACTGGTGCGTGGCGTACTGGAGATAGCGTGCCGTTCCGCCGCGGACAGCGCCCGGTGAGCCTAGGTCGGTGAGCTTGCCCGCGCGTAGTGCGGCGTGCAGCAGATCGCTCTTACCGACCACGACGTAGAGCTCAGCCGGGCCCTGATCGCCCTCGAGTCTGGCGAGACGGTCTCCGAGGGCGGTCTGGGTACGGCCTCGCGTACGGCATGCCGCTTCCCGGTCTTTCATGGAGTTAGGGAGGCCGAGACTTCCTTGGACGACATCCTCCGCGAAACCCGCAGCGCGGAAGAGTTCGGCGGTTCCCCTGGCTATCACCGGGTCCAGTACCCAGACCAACGCATCGTGCGCTAGGAGTTGCTCACGGCCCCGGGGGGTGCCGGACCAAGTTTCGCCGGGAGTATCGCTGATGCCGGTCCAGACGCGCCGACCGGCGCGGCTGGTGCGCAGCACCAATGGCTGGCTGGACTCAAGGCCCCAGCGCTCAGCGGATTGCACCCCGTCGACGACCTTCCTCCTGATGATCTCTCGTAAGGACTCCAGCGTGTCGGGCAACTCATGTTCCAGAAGCCTGGCCGGTTTAGCACGGTACTCGCCACTTGTTGGCGGAAGGGGTGTATGCCTGTCAAGGGTGGTTTCGTATGCGTCGCGGTATCTCGCGACCGGCGCATCTTCGAGCGGACTCAGCTCGAGTCGACGGATGTCGGACCCCGCCGTGCCGTCTAGCTCCCAGCGATCGGGGTTGGTGAGGCTCTGATGGAGCAGGCGGGCGACCAGGTATGACTTGCCGGACGCGATCGATCCGATGAGGGCGACTGTCTTCCATTCTGTGATGAGCGGCCTTCTCGCGAAGACGTGTCCACTCCCGCACAGCAGGTAGACGTGCTCGACATCCGCCGCATCGAACAGTGGAACCGTCGAAGTGGCCGGATTCCGTCGGCCAGCGATATGCGGGGTCAGCTGCCAGGCACGTGTCTGGTCCGCGGTCAGTGGGCCCACCTCGAGCTGGAAACTCGGCACGGTCACAAAGCGTCCAGACTTTCCGGGGACCAGCGGCGTTCCCAGCGTGGCACGGCAGACCGGGCATACCTGCCCGAATGTGCTCGTCAGATCATCGGTGCCGGTGGTGCCTTCCGCGCGGTGTACTGCCTGAGCTCGAACACGACTGAACAAGCCGGTCAGCTGCTGCGACGCGGCATCCTGGACCGGACCGGCGGGGGTCAGCTCGTCTTCAATGTAATCGCCGATGACGTCGAGGACGGTTGCCGTCTCGTGTGCCGTCAACATGCCGAGCAGCACGTCCCGGACCCCGTCAACGAACTCAAACACTGCCGCGTACGGGCGTCGCACCACCAACTCACTGTCGAGGAACTGCCCGACCTGAGCCGACGCAACGCCTGGTAGCAGCTTGACCCGGACCGCCTCAATGACGGGTGGGACTAGCGGCGACGCACCGAGCAGCGCAGCGAGACGGTACACCTCCGGCGAGGCCGACCGCTGAAACCGCCGTACCAGTGTGTATGGATCGGAATGCGTTGGATCGTCAGACACAACCGCCTCCCGCGTCGAGAGCCGCCGCGACACGAGGTGTTCAAGGTCGAGTCGGCCAGCGGCCGCGAAGGCCCAGTCCCGCAACTCCGTGACCGCGCGCGACTCGGCAAACTCCAAGACTCGATCAGCGGCGTAGGCGATGACGTGCGGTAACTCGCCACGCTGCGCGGGGGCGAGCGCCTGCAAGTCCGCCGCTGTGTCGGCGAAGTCGGACTGGGTCAGGTTTCGATCGGCGGCAAGCGGCACCGTAGTGAGGTACCTCCGCAAATGCCCGTCGGCCGGCGGTAGCGCAGCGAGCAACCCAAACAGCCGCAATCGCTGTTCAAAGGTGATGTCGTACGGGGCCACCGGCGCGAGCCGTGCGGCGTGACTGGACCAGCGTGCATCTGCGTGATGGAACCGGTCGTGCCCTCGGAGCACCTCACGGTATACGTCTGTATCAATGTCTCGCAGGTCGCGTACCCGCACCGCGACGCCGTCGCTCTTCATCACCGCGACCACCGCGCCGAGCGTGGTACTCAATACCGGACCGCCGATCAGGCCCACACTGCTGAGCCCATCCAGGCGAAGGTAACGCGCTTGCAGTCCGAATCCGGCGGACCTGGCGGTCCGCGGACCGTGGATTTCGTCATTCTGGGCCTGGTGCCCCCAAGCCACCAACTCGCTGCCGAATGCCGGGGTCCTGACGTCCAACCAGGCGCAGGCATGATCGCTCGGCGGATCCGCGATGTGCAGCACCGCCAGATCTGGACCGACGTGTCGGACCACCGCCTCATAGGCGTGGTTCCCGTGATGCACGGCAACCCGGGCTCCTGGTATTGCCGGTGCAACCTTGGCGCACGTGAGCACCGTTCCCGGCGCGACGAAGAAACCCGTGCCCTCCGGCGCGTCTGCCGGACCGAAGCGAACGAGGCAACGGCCGAGCAGTTCGATGATGGCCATCGCCGGGTCGGGGTAGTTCGTCATTGCCAGCGGCGGCGCTGTCGACTTGGCCCCGAAGATCTCGGCGAAGACCTGAACGATGGTCGGGTTGGCGCCCGTTGCGGCGACGCCGCTGATATGGCCGGACGCGATGGAACCCGAAGCGTCGGCGACGAGTTGCTCCGGCTCTTGCCTGCGGCGCCTCATCGCTGCTGAATAATGACAGAGTTATCGCCGGTCGATACGACGCCGCTAACCTCAACAGCAGTCACACTTCGCGACGCGGCCGAGGCCCCCGCGTTGTGGACTGGACGCGCCAACATGAGCGTGACGACCGACGCGATGAAGCCACCCACTCCAGCAAGCCAGCTGGCGACCTCCAAGCCGCGCAGGCCAAACAGCAGCGCCGCCACTCCCAGACCCATGACGATTACCACCCCAGATGAGATGATCACCCAACGTCGCTTCACGGTCACTTCCACATCATCGAAAACGTGACGGCCACTTGCAACACCTAGACGGCTCGATCGCGCCGATGAAACCCGGTCAGCACGAGCCAGCCGCACCCTGCTTCACCGCGACAATCAACCAACGGGCGCTTGAACTGGAGGCAGCCCGAACTTGGTCAACCGTCAGTATGCAGAGCGCTCGAACGCTCGCCAGAACCCCGAGTCGAGCTTCAACCGCCGACGGCGGCACCACAAGAGACATTCCGGTGCCATTGCCGAGCCTCCTCAGCGCGCTGCCCTGCTGGGCGTCCAGCCAGCGCGCGGCAGGACTTCGCCGAGAACGTCGATGACGAGCACCTTCCGCGGTCTCGACCCGCGCTGAGGAACTGCCACCCGGGATGGTTGACCAGACCGAACCGACGGGCGCGGCATGGCGTGGCCAGCCGATCAATGACTGGTCACCACCCGGTCGACCGTCTCCGTCCAGCTGCTCGCGTCTGACGCAACGCTCGTGATGTCTCTGCTGCGCACCAACTCCTGGATCGCAGCAGTCATTGCCGCTACAACCGTCTCAGGCACGATCAGCTGATCAACGGCCCGGAATTAGCTGCCGCTGGCAACCTCGTCAGTCTCCCTCCACCGCGCCAGCAAACGACCAACGTCGTCCAGGGGTGAAGATCGTCAGCACCCACATGGGGCCGTTGGGGAGCTCGACGAGCGCGTCGACGTTCGCCACCGTGTCCACAGCGCCTGTGCTTGGATCGAGCAGGAACCGCGCCACGAACGTCGGCTCGGTGATGATCGTGTACAGATCACTGGCCCCATGAACCCGAGTCATGGCTCACGCCTGCTGGCAACCGCCGCCTACGCGCCTATGGGTGACCTATCGCGACTCGGAGGGAGCCGATCGTTTCGACGCCTGGCGACGTACTGGATGGATCGGTCGGCGGGGCAGCCGCCGCACAGGGCGACGAAGTCGACCGCCGCCGTGGCCAGGTCAGACGGCGGAGCCAGTCCCATCTCCCGGGCCCATGACGCTCTCTGCGGCGGATGCCGCACCGCGAGGCAGATACCGCCGGGCGGTGGACTCGCTGACAGCGGCGTCGGCAGCGATCTGTGCCGGTGTCCCGTCCGGACGTTCGGCGTATGCGCGCTCAACTCTCGCCCGTGAGGTCAGCACCGGCGGCCTGGCGCGCTCTGGCGGTCCCGATCGATCCTTTGCAGGTTCTTCCGTTGGCAAGTCGGGTGCAGCCGTCTCGAAGGGCCCGCTGGGAGGTTCATTCAGGCCCAACTCGTTCGGCGACGACACGGCCGGCGGGTGGACTGCAGGTTCGGCCGATACGTCCGCCGCGGCCGATGCAGTCGGTGTGGCGTCCGACGTGACTGAGCGAATCCCGTCGGCCGATGCGTGCGGATCGGCGATCGCTGGCGGCGTTGCGTTCGTGACCGGCGCTACGAGTGTCGGGCGCTCAGTGCGGTTGAGCATCTCTACGACGAGGAAGAGCGCGAGTGGTGGCCAGCCGGCGACGATGCGGGCCCCGATCGTAGGGTCGGCGGCGGCGATGTTGGCGGCGAGGGACGCCGCCACCCCGACCACGAAGGCGACTCTGGCGGAAATGCGAGGGCGCCGCCCATTGGTTTTGTCGCCGGCCATCAGGGCCGATGCAACCACGAGCATGCCGTCGACCGAGACGGGCACCCACTTCGCTACGAGCGGGTCTTCCCCGAACGTCGTGGCGACTTCGACCATGTGCCGCCACGACGCCCACGCTGCGATGCCGGCGACGACGGCCGCTCCGGCCGCTGCTGCCAACCTGGTCAGGGCTGCGGTCATCGGGCGAGAACGCACGACGGGCTGCCCCATCGTCGCGGATCGAACCTGCAGGTCGCTGCGAGTCATGGCGTTCCCCCTGCCTGGGCGGCAGTGCGTGTGGTCAGTCGCGCCGGGCGACACCGCGCCTTGCGCTGATTGTCGGCAGCGGTGCGGGGCCGTGACATGTTCATGACCGTCGGCCGGCGGTGTGGATCGCGGGGTCGTCGGCGCGATGCGGGTCGTGGCTGGCCGGTCGGCGCCCGTTGAGGTCGGCGCGTAGTTGCCGGGCGAGGGTGACAGTGGTGTCGTCGGGTTCGGTGTCGAGTTCGCGTAGCGCTGTGGTCAATGCGTCGAGCAGGGCTCGGATGCCGCCGCTGTCACGCAACGCGTGCCGGGCTTGCATGGCCCGGCGATACAGGTCCTCGTTGTACCGGTCGAGGCTGATGGCCGTGATGAGGCGTTCGTCGGCGGCGGCTGGGTCGGTGCCGAGCAGGTCGTCCGCGAGCAGTACGTGCGCCTCGACGCCGAGCCGGCGTGCCGTTTCGCGGTGTGGTTCGACCCAGTCGTAGTCGCAGCCGTCGGCGAGGGGCGCCGTGTACACGGCGCACGCCTCGGTCAGCAATGCTGCACGGGTATCGCCGGAGGCGAGGCGGGCACGGTTGAGCAGCTCCCGCAGCTGCCATAGGTCGACTTCCACGGTATCGGGGTCGAGCCGGTACCTGGCCGTGGCACCGTGCTTCACCAAGTGGCCGCCGGGCACAGACCCGCCGGCGCGGCCGAGCACGTGCCGCAGATTGCTGGCGTTGGTGTGTACCTGCTGGTTCGCAGCCCGCAGCCGCACGTCGGGCAGCAACTGGTCGGCGATGGTGGCGGTGTCGGCGCCGTCCGGGTGGCAGGCGAGGAAGACGGCGAGCTCTGCGGCTTTGGCGCGTAGTGGCCGTCCGGGCAGCACCGTGTCCTCGATGCGTGGCCGGCCGAGGACCCGCAGCCGCGCGGTGCGCCCCGCCAACTGTTGCTCGTGTCCGTCGCCTGCTGACGGTTCGGCCGTTCGCGGGCCTTCGACTGATGCCGCTGCCCTGGCTACCGGCGTGGCCGGCACTGGCCTTTCAGGACTGTCCGATGCTGTCGCGCTCCGCGTTGATGCGGTCGGCTGTGACGCGCCCGGTACCGCGGCGTCCCGTCTTGGTATGTCCGTTGTCGGGGCGTCCGATCCTGGCACCTCGCTCGTCGCGTCCGAGTCGTGATCCGCTGATCCACTCATGTGGGCTGCCCGCAGTGTGGTCAGCAGGTCGACGGCGTCGGCGGTGGTGAGGGTGCCGATCCGGTCGGCGACGGAGGGCAGCGGCGGTCCGGCGAGGACGTGGGTGTACCCGTCCGTGTCGACGTCGATGGCGCTGTCGCCGAACGGGCTTCCGACGGCCACGACCACGACTGTGCCTGGTTCGTCGACTGCGGTGACGGTTCTACGGAGCCGGGCTTCTGCCTGCGCAGACGGGTGGTCGACGAGCAGCAGTAGTGGTTGCCGGCTGATGCCCGCCCGGCGGCCGCCGTCGCCGCCTTCGTCGCTGTCGTGCGCCGCGTGCCTGGCCCGCTGGAGCAGGACCGTGTCAGCGACGGTCAGGAGTTCATCGATGTCAGCGGCGACGTGCAGGGCGGGCCACGGCTCCAGCTGGGCAGGTGTGATCCCGAGCAGCGTGGTGAACGTCGAGCGGGTCACAACGACTCGAGCACCTCGAGGACTTCCAGTGGCCGGCGGTTGCTGTTCTGCATCGGCCGACAACACGGTGGCGAGTATGCCGCGGGCGGCGCCATGGGCGCCGTCGCCGACGAGACCGACCCACCCGCCGAGGCGGTCCAAGCCGCCCAGACCGGCCAGCGGCTCCAAACGGTCCGGATCGTCACGATCGGCGGGGTCGCCCGCTCCGGTCGACGGCCGTACATCCCGGCTGATCGTCGTTGCGTCGCGCTGCGCTGATCGGCGGCGCACCGCCTGGTACACCTGGGCTGCGACGCCCGCTGCGGGTATCTGGCCGGTCGCACTGGTCACACTGGTCAGGCCGGTGGCGTCGGCGTTGTGGTCGTCGCTGGGCTGGCGTGCACGCCGCCGACGTGCTACCGCGACGCTGGCGGCGGCCGCGATGACGAGGGCAAGGGTCCAGGGAAGGTAGCTGCCGCTCGGCAGCTGAACGCCGCTGTCGGCGGCACCACCGTCGTGGGTGGGCCGGATGGTCGGTGCGCTGCTGGAGGGTGGCTCCGAAGCGCTGGCACCCGTTTCGGTGGTCGGCCCGCTGGAGGTTGCGGTGGATGGCCCTGCTGATGTGCTGCCCGGGGCTTCGGTGGGTGCCGCGGTGGACGGTTCGACGACGCCGTCCGGGTCGCCACCCGGGTCGCCACCCGGGTCGCCAGCCGGGTCGCCCGGGTCGACGTCGGTCGTCGGTGGCTGTGGTTCGACCTCGCTCGGTGCCGCCTGGCCGGGTGGCATGGCCAGGTCCCAGCCGGGATAGATGACGTCGCAGTCGCGCAGTGTTCCTCCGACGGCTGCCCAGTGCCGGTGCCAGTTGAGGTCGCAGATGTCCGTCCAGCGGCCGGCGTCGCCGAGCTGGTCGGCGGCGATCCGCGACAGGGTGTCGCCGCGCCGGACGACGTACGTGGCGGCGGGCGCCGCCAGGACCGGAGGACCGACGATCGTGACGCCGGTGAGCTCAGCGGTGCGCGGCTCGAACAACGGCACGTCGATGGCCGACAGCGGTGTCGGCGGCACAGCCGGGAGCATGGCCGGCGGCGTGGGCTCGTCGCCGGCGGCGGGAGCGGCCGGGGCCGCAGCCGCAGGGGCGGCGCTGCCGAAACTGCCCATGATGTTGTTGAACAGCAGCATGAGGCTGCCGGCGGCGCTGCTCACCGCCGCGTGGACGGGCACCGGCAGCCGCCAGTTCGCGGTGCCCCGGCGGACGGTGTCGATCACGTCGGCCAGGGTCGTGTAGACCAGTGCGCCCCACACTGCCCACCCGGTGGCGACCGCGCCGAGCGCCACGGCCGCGGGCGACATCGGGTCGGCCACGACGAGCGCGAGGTCGATGCTGTCGAACACGGCCCGGCCGAAGGTGTGCAGTGGCCACGGCAGGCCGACGAGGCCCGCGACGAGCCATCCCGCGTGCCACAACCATCGGATCGCCCGCCGGCCGGTGGACAGCAGCGGGTGGAGTCGGCCCTGGGTCCATCTGCGGCGTCGGCGTCCGGCCCGACGCTGCCGCGCCGGAACGCGGCGGCCGTCGTCTCGCCGGACCGTAGGTCTCAGCGCGACGCCCACGACGAGTCTCGCTGCGAGTCGCGTCACCAGTCTCGCCATGAGGTCTCCCGAAAGGTTGTGTGTGCCCGGCCGCCGTCGAGGTAGTGCCTGGCCGGCAGAGGAGTCGGTGCGTCGCGTCAGTAGGACGCGTTCACCATCGGGAGACTAGGTCGACTGCCGTCGATTCCCGCGCCGTTCGCGCGCTCACCCGATTCACACCGATCACACGAATAACACCGCAGGTCAGCGGCCTGCCGGCCGGTGTGACAGCAGCCCCGATGCCGCTACCGTTTGGATGACCCGCCGCCAGCTCGCCGACGTACCCGCAGGATGCCCGGACCTCGCGGCCGCCGGCGCCGCAGCGATCCCGCTCCAACCCCTCCGGATCTTGGTGGCTGTCCGGTCAAACCCGACCTCGCCGGTGCAACGCGGACGGGTGCCGCGGCGCACCAATCGCCAGCCCGAACCGTGGAAAGGTGGATTTGCCGTCATGGCGCGCAGCTACGCCCACATCGTCACCGCCATCTGGACCGGCGCCTTCCGAACGCTTCAGGCAGCAGACCAGCGGACCTACCTGATGCTCGTGACGCAGCCCGACATCAGCGCCGCCGGCGTGCTGGCCCTGCGCGCACGACGATGGTCGACGTTCGCACCCGACAGCACCGCAGAGGAGATCACCGCGTCGCTGGAGCGGCTCGCAGGCGCCGGGTACGTCGTCATCGATCCCGACGAGGAGGAGCTGCTCGTCCGGCACTTCGTCCAGCAGGACAACGGCTACTCGAACAGCAAGCGGCGTCAGGCGATCCTCGCTGCCGCCGGTGACGTTCGATCACCGGCGATACGCCGGGCACTCGCCGCCGAGTTCCGCCGTCTGGGCCTGCCGACCGGACAACTCGACGACGACTCGACCGATGCCAACGATCCGAGCTCGCCGACGGTCGCACCTGATGCTCTCGTCGGCGACGATCGCAGCGACCCACCACCGGGTGGCGGAGGAACGGCAGGAACGGCAGGAACGGCCTACGTGGAAGGCCCATCCGGTGCGCCATCGAACGGTCCACGGGTTGTGGACACCAACGGTAGGACGGGATCCGCCCCAACTACCAACCTCCATCCCCCACCCCCGCGCCAACCGGCGCCGGAGCAGCATGCTCGCACGTCCGACACCGTCGCAGCGCTGGTCGCCGTCGTCCACCGCATCCGGCCCGAGTGGTCACCACGCTCCATCCGCCGCGCGCTCACCCACACCGACGTCCTCGATCGCCCATGGCCCTTGGTGTGGAACGCCGCGATCAGCGTCGCCCGGGACCGCACCAGCCAGGTCCCCGGCCGCCTGCCGCACGACGGGCCGTGGTGGACCCCGCCCGCACCACCGCCCGCGCCACCGCATCCACCGCCGGTCACGCCGACGCCGCACCCAGCCGACGAGCCAGGCTGGCGCAGCCTGCCCGCGTACGGAGCACCTCGGCGCACGTCGGCAACGTCGTCGGCGGCTGCTGAGGCACGAACCATCGCCGACGCCGCCGGCCAGGGCCGTCGACGGTCCAGCAGCCCAGGGACGAACGGTCCACGAACACCGTGGCGCCCTCGGCTCGGCGCGACCCTGCAGCCGGCGACCGCGGGATTCCCGTCATGACGTGCCGGCCGGCGCTGACGTCCACCCTCGCGGATTGGGCCAGTGCGTGCCGGTGCGGCCCTCGACAGTTGAGCCTCCCGGCGACGGTTCTCCCGCCGAAACGGTCGGAGGACGTGGAGATCAGCGCCGCATCGCCATCGATCGAGACGGACTTCTCGGCGGATGCCGGTGTGGGTCATCGGCCCGCCGGCCAGACGGCAGCGTTGCGGACGCACATGCCGCCGCCGGCCACGGCCACCACGCTGAACAGCCTTCGATTGCTCCACTTCCACCTGCCGCGCCACAGTTCCTTCAGATACATTCAGATCAATACACAATCTGTCGCCGAGCTATTGCTTTCCGTAATTGCGGTGGGGATGCTCGTGGCTGGGGTCGATCGGATGGCACGACGACGAAGCACCGGAGAGCAGGTCAGGCGACGGCGAGCCGTGGCAGTCGCAGTTGGAGGGCTGGCGCTCATCGCCGCCGTGCTGCTGTCACCGCTGCTGCTGGCATGGGCAACGACCTGGCGGCTCGAATGGACCCGGCTCAGTGACGTCGGCCAGGCGTACGGCACGATCTCGGCCGTCCTGTCCGCGCTCGCGTTCTACGCGGTGGCGATCTCCATCCTGCTGCAGCGATCACAGTACCGGCTGATCGAAGAGCAAGCGGTGCGCCAACGGCACTTCGAGCTGCTGACTTTCGCTATGGAGCATCCGCGCTACATGGCCGCGTGGGGTGGCTCGCCATCGGGCAGCAGCCACGATCCGAGCCTGATCACGTTCGCCAACCTGATCATGTCCCACTGGTACATGCTGTGGCGCATCGGCAACATCAGCGAGACCGACCTTCGGACCGAGACGAGCGCGTATTTCGTCGGCCCGGTCGGGCGGGAGTTCTGGCAGTTCCACGGCCACAGCTGGCTGATGGCCCCAGATCCCCTCGCCCGAAGGTTCCTGGACATCGTCTGGGAGGAGTTCCACGCTGCATGTCGTGCCGGACCACCACTGCCGAATCCGGCGCTCACGAACCCCCAACCGGATCCGCCAGAGGCGTCGCCGCAGACTGCTCCTCTCCTGCGCGGAGGGCGTGTAGCGGTTCGGCGGCTTCTCCCAAGCCGCCCGGTCCTGCTGGCGACCGGGGTCGTCGTCGCGAGCACCGCGATCTACCTACGGTGGCGACGACGCTCCCGATACAGCAGCACGCCCATGAGCGGCAGCCAGCACATCGCTGCCCGCAACAAACGTGGGGCCCCGGATCGACCAGGCCCCCAGGATCCGTCAGACGGTCGCGTTCGACAGTCGAAGCCGTCGCAATGACACAGGCCGGGTCCGCGGCCGACCATCGGAGGTTGTGACGGCGGTGTAGGTGGTTGAACGTGCGCCTTGGCCGATGGGCCGACCAAGCCGTGACTGTCACGGCCGACCTACGGGCGGACAACGAGTTGAGCAACAGGTACGGCGAGGAGCCGCAGCTTGTGGTCCTGACGCAAGTAGCGTGGGGTCCCGAGGAGGATCTATCGACAACGTACGATCATGTGAACGAGGAGTTGGCAGATGAGACGATCGCGCAAGTTTGGACTTGCTCTCAATGTCGGTGTCCTGGCGGTCGCGGCGGCGGCCATCGGCATCGTGCCGGTTTCAACGGCTGCTCCCGGCGGGCGTGGCGCTGATTTCAAACACGCCGGCAACGACGGTGTCAGGGAATACCCGAATGGTCTGGTGGGCAGGCCTGCGCCCGAAGCCCTGAAGGCGCGCGCAGCTGTCGACGCCAAGACCGCGGTTGACCGCACCCGGAATTCAGGCTTCGGCCCCGACATGACGCCCGGCACACCGCAGGTCGAACTGCTGCTGATCTCCACCCAGCGCAAGAGCCAAGACGAATCGCTGCAACAGCAGGACTTTACGGACGTCCTTGAGTGGGTCGTCACGTACCAGGGGACACGGCCAGCGGTCCGCGGCCCGATAACCCTCGATCCGCAGGTCCGGGCGGCCGCGATGAACCTTCGGTGCGACGTGGTGTTCTTCGTCGATGCGGTAACCGCCGAACTGCTGCACGGGGTGTACCAGGAATGCTGATCGTCCAGCTGGCGACGGTCCCGTCCTGTGCACCAGTGGCCGGATACAGCCGACCGCACCCGCTCCCTCGGCCAACGCACGACGGCGGCCACGCCCCAGGGTGAACCGATCATGACCGCCGTCGCAGAGGTTGTTCCAATCCTGGTCAGCCGGGGTACAGCCCCAGGTCGTACTGGTACAGGGTGCAGCGCCTCAGTGATTTCCTCCTGAGTGGCTGAAGGAAATTCAGCAAGCCCAGTACGTGCACCGCCCATCCGGCAGCGATCAACCGGGCTTGCACCCGAGCTGCCCTGGCTACGTTTCCCGGACAACGCCATCTGCGGCAGTGGACGCGATCAACAATCACGGCCTGATCTCTACGGTGTCCAGGTGATGGCGGGACCGTCGAGCGTGACGCTGCCACCGACGGTGAACTCGACCTCATCGGTGGCGGTGGTCCATCGGCGGGGCTCGACGATGTCGAAGGTCCATCGGTAGGTGACGCTCGCGGTGCCCGGCGTCGTCGTCTGGACAGAGATGACGCCGTCGGTGCTGTCGAGGGCGACTGTCGGGTAGCGGTTGACGGTCCAGGTCGGTTCGTCGGTGACCGCGTATGGGCTGGAGTAGTCGAAGGGGCAGCTGCGGAACGTTCGCAGTGAGCGGTCGACGTCCGGCTTGAGGTCTCGCTGCTGCGCGCAGTCGTCGATGCGGGCACGGATCTGCCGGTCGACGTCGGCCGTCACCGTCGCACGCAGCACCGGCTCGACCGTCGCCGTGACGTCATCCTCATCCCCGGCGACGGTGACCGTGGTGTGTACCGGCTCGTAGAGCTGGTCTCCGGCCGCGGACACCGTGTAGCGGCCAGGCGGGACCCACAGGCGTGCCCGGCGCGTCGAATCGCCGGGCTGCGGACTGGCGGTGCGAACCTCCACAGCGGCGAGCCGGATCATGTCGTGGATCGGGCTGCGCAGCTCGACGGTGGCACCGGGCGGCTCCGCGATGCTCCACCGGTGGCCGATCATCCCGGTCTGGTGCCGCGCGACGCCGACGGTCTCGCTGTAGCGGGTGCCGCCGACGACGTACTGCACGGCGACCGTTCGCCACTGATCACCGGCCGGGCCGTCGGTGGGTCGGCTGGCTTCGACCACGACCTGCTGCGGCGGTTCGTAGCCCTCGCCCAGGGCGCCGCGGGCACACAGGGGGCTGCCGGAACATCCCGCGAGCCGTTGGAGCTGCTCGTCGTCGTGGGAGGTGAGCGCGGTGAAGAACTGCCGGACGAGTTCCTCGGGTGAGGTGGTCGGCCCGATGCCGGCACAGTTCACCGCGACCGCCAGGACGGCCAGCACAACACCGGCCGCGATGATGGTGATCCGCCGCCGGCGGGAACGTCCCCGACGCGGCATGCTTGGGCCGCCGCGGCTGGTGGGCACGGGCACCGTGACCACGGGCGCGGGTTGACGCCGCCTCGGGTAGCCGTTGTCGTCGTAGGGCACCAGCACAGCCGGCAGCGAGGCGGCGGCCGATCGGCTCGGCAACTGCTTCACGGTGTCCCTTCCCGCGTCCGCGCGGAGGCGGTCGCATGGGCGTCGCCCGCTGCGGTTCGTGGCCGGTGCCCGACCGACGTGCGGGCACTGATCAGGTCAGCGGCGAGTTGCCGGGTCGCGGCGGTCGGCGCGGCGCCGAGTTCGGCGAGCCGCTCGAACGCGGTCGCCAGGACGCGGCGCACACCGTCCGGGTCGCCGGCCGCCGCGTGCCGGCGCATCGCCGCCTGATAGAGCGTTTCGTTGTGCGGCGCGAGGTCGGCCGCGCGACGCAGGTGCCGGATCGCGGCCCGGTGGTCGGTGGTGCGGTCGACGAGGTCGATGTGCAGGTCAATGAGCCGGGCGGCGACGCGTTCCCGGACCGGGTCGAGCCACTCCCCCACGATGCCCTGACCCAGGTTGCCGCGGTCCAGTTCGGCGGCCTCGTGCAGCAGTGCCGAGCGGGCACCTGGGTCGGCGGCTCGCTCCGCCGCATCCACCAGGTTGTCCAGCCGCCACAGGTCGACCTGGATCAGTCCGGGGTCAAGCCAGTACCGGTACGGCTCCATTGCGGCATCACCGTTCCCGGCGGCGTCGCCGCTGCGGTGGATGACCGCGGCACCGGCCGCCTGCTGCAGCACCTGCCGCAGCTCGGACAGGCTCGTGGCCAGACGGCGGGTCGCGGCGCTGTTGCTCACCTCCGGCCACAACGCCTCCTTGAGCTCAGCCGCGCCGGCACCGTCGCGGTGCACAGCCAGGTAGAGCAGCAACTCGCGGCTCGCGGCCCGCCGCACATGCACGGCGGTGGTGCTGCCGTCCGGGTGCGGGCGCATCACGGTCGGCGGTCCGAACACGCGTAGCTGCAGCTGGCGCGGCATGGTCGAATCGCCGGCGTTCGCAGCGGTGCCGGGCTCCGGTTGCGCGTCGGCGACCGGCGGGAGGCTGGCGGCATCCCTCGTGTCCCTGTCGGCGACCACAGTGGGCGGCTGCTCCTGAAGGACGGCGAGCAGCGCGGCGGCGGCGGACGTGTTGAGCGTGGCGAGCCTGGTGCCTGGCGGCGTGCGGCCGGTGCCGAGCGGAAGCGCGATGCCGTCTTCGGCAACGTGCCAGGACTCGCCAGCGGGCCACGTCCCGTCCAGCACGGCGATGACGTGGCCCGTGGCCAGCAGCCGTCGCAACTGCGCTGCCTGCGGATTCGGCGGCGCCGCCCCGAGCAGAAGCACCCGATCGCCCTGCGCCGATTCGCCATCGGCGCGGATCTGGCTTCCGGCCGCGGTCAGGTCTGCCACCAGCTGGATCGCCGCCGCCGGGTCGGGTGCCACGTGCAGTCGCGGCGAGTCGGGTGCTGCACCGCCAAGCAGTGCGTGCAAAGCATCGTCATCGGCGACGATCTGCCACCGGCCACCGCGGCGCCCGGTGGCGGCGACGACGGTGGTGAGCAGGCCGCGCAGCGCGTCCGGCGCGCCCGGGCCGACCAACGTGAGGCCGCGGGTCGGCAGCTGCCCGGGCCGTAGCCAGCCGTCCGCGGTCACTCCGACGACCGGCCCTGAGTGGTCATCGACACCATCCTGCGGCGCGGCCGGGTCGTCGAGTGCGCGTTGGACGCCACGCTGCAGCCCGGCCAACGCCGACGCGACCGGCGGCGGCGGCGGCGAAGTGTCGCCGCGTCGGCTGCCGGCCGGTGGCTGCGGCTGATACCGGCGCCGGCGCTCCGCCCAGAACTTCGCGACAGCGGCCGTGGCCAGCGCAGCCATCGGCAGCGGCAACCAGCCACCCGCGAAGCGCACGCCAGACCAGCCGCCGGCATCAGAGTCCTCAGGTATCGACACATCCAGCCAGCCTGGGGACTCCGGCGGCACGGCAAACCCCGAAAGATCCGCATGCCCTGCGTGGGCTAACTGTCGTGGCGGTCCGACAGATCCCGGCGACAGCGCCGGCGCCGGAGGCTCGGACTGAGCCGCGCCGCCGGTCGCAGCGCCAGCCGGGAGCCCGTCCGCGGTGACCGATCCCCGCCCGGCGACAGCGTCCACGAGGAGCACCGCCGCGCTGGTCAACACGCCGACCGCCGAATGCAGCGGCATCGGCAGCACCATCCGGCGCCGGCCTCGCAGCCAGCCGACCACATCCACAACCACGCCGACCGCCAGCCACGCCCACGTCCCCCACCCGACGGCAACCAGCGCCAACAGCAGCCCAGCAGCGCTCAGGGGCTGCACAACCACTTCCCGCCAGTCGAGCCCGCTGTCCAGCAACGACCTGCTGAGCAGCAGCAACAGCCACGGCTGGACCGCGAGCACGACCACCAGCGCGACAACCGCGGCGACCAGCCGCAGCACCGCCCGTAAGAGCCGCATCAGGCTACCGGCCCCAGCCGTGAGGCCGCCGCGCTGCCGGCCGTGTCCCGACCATGCGCGCCGACGTCCGCACCAGGCGTCGCCGTTGGCCCCGTTGGTACCGTCAGCTCCGTCGGCTCCGCCGGAGCCGGCGTCAGCACCGACATGCGCAGCAGCACCGACCCGGCCCGCCATAGCCACCAGACGGCCACCACGCCGACGAATCCGGCGGCGACCAGCCCGGTTGTCCGCCACGCGAGTGCCGCCGCTGTCAACGCCGCCAACGGCACCCCCACCACCAGCCGATACCAAACACTGCGCACCAAGATCAGGCCTCCCGCAGCTCCCAGGCATGCGGCGCCGATCCGACCGATCGGGCCGATGATCTCCGTCGAGGCCGGTAGCCACTGCTCAACCAGCCACTGCACCACAGCCAACTCCCGCGGAGCGCCGCCGACGTCGTAGCCGATCAACACCGCACCGAGCGCACCGAGCACGATCGCGGCACGCGGAAACCGGCGCTGCCACAGCCCGGCACCGTCGGCCTGATCCGGCCGCCACACCAACACCGCGGCCGCCGCCACCATCCCGGCCATCACCACCAGCGCCGGCAACACCGCCCACCGCAGCAGAGCACCGGCCGGCACATCGAAATATCCCGCCGCGATCACTGCCATCCCCGCCGACACCGCCGTACCACCGACAGCGCCACCAGCCAACGCCAACCCGGCCAGCCGGCGCAGCAGCCGCTCGTCGCCCAACGTCTCGTACCGCGCCGCCACCAGCCACCCCACACCGACACCAACACCCAGCACCGCGAACACCGCCGCAACCGCCAGACCACCCCAATGCGCGACCAACATGCCAGGCACGATCGACTCCCGCGGACCGTACCGCTGCGTCCCCGCAACGAACTGCACAAACAACCCCGCCGCCGCCACCACCGACCACACCGCGCCCCACCCGTCCAGCAACCGCAGCGCCGGCACCGCAGCTGGCCGTGACGGGCCGGCCAGCGGCGCCTGCAACGCCCCGATCGCAGCGGCCGCATCCGGATCGGCCACCGTCACCGGCCGCACCCCCAGACCAGCCTCAAACGCATCAGCAATCACCGGCATCCACGCGCCACCACCGACACACACCACCCAGACAACCTGCTCCGGCGGCACGTCCGCCGCCGCGATCGCCCGCCGGGCCGCGGCCACCGCAGCACCCATCGCCGGCGCCGCCGCCGCTCGCAGCTGCTCCACACCCAGCACCACCGCCACACCCTCACCCGGCACCACGGCCGTCTGCCGCGTCGACAACGCCTCCTTCGCCGCCCTCGCACGTTGCAACCGCTCCATCGCGGCCGGCGGCTGCCCGGCCGGCGCGTCCGCACCCACCGCGATGAGCTCGTCCAGGTAGGCCGCGACCCCAACATCCACGGCATGCCCACCCGCGTCCGGCACCGCGATCGCCGACAGCACCTCGAACCCCGCCCCGGTCCGACACACAACGGACGCTTCGAAACCAGCCCCGACGTCGCACACCACCACGCACTCCCCCACCGACAAAGACACACCACCGGCGACGAGATGCCAGGCCACCGCGGTCGCGACGTCGACCAGCACCGGCGCACCAAACCCGGCGCGGTCGACCGCAGCACGCAGCGCGTTGCGCCGTCGCGGACCCCACGACGCAGGAACCACCGCCCGGACCTCCACCGGCGCACCACCGACGACACCGATCGCCTCGGCCCTGACCATCCGCAACACAGCCGCGAGGAGCTCGACCGCGGGGACCTTCACACCGTTGACCTCGATGTCCCCGGCCGAGAGCCAGGCCAGCGGATTCGGCACCCACCCGCCGGGCGACGACCCCAGGCGCTCCTGCCCGTCGGCGCCAGCAAGCACCGTCCCGTCAGGCTCGACCATCACTCCCGGCTCCAGCCACGCACGGCCGTCCGGCTGCCGCAACGGCCGCACCACCCCATCACCACCGGCGAACACCGCCTTCACACGAGACGCCCCAAGATCCACACTCAGCGTTGCCCCCACCACGCCCGACATAGAGGGATTCTTACCTGTCGACGTATGCACATCACACACCATGAGCAAGTTCTCGCAGATGGTGATCAAATGGGCCTAGAGAACGAGCCCAACCTCACCCGATCTCCCTCCGATGCCTCCGACACGCGGCATAGCGTTGATGAACCAGCGACCAGACGATCGACATCTCGCGCACCCGCTGCTCCCCTACCGCGCCTGTGCGGTGACACAGCGCCGCCCAGCTCGGCGGACTGATCAACCTTGGCCGGGTGACGCACCGGGATCGAACGCTGGCGGAGGTGCTAGCCAGCCCTCGTCGGGCTGCCACGGTCCACTGGCACAAAGCCGTCCGCCCAGCAACGGTGGACCGTTTGCGGTTCTTGTCAGGCCGGTTGGTGCTCCCGACAATGCACCGCATACGTGGCCGCCGTGACATGGCGACTGCCACCCGCGCTGCTGGCACCTGGCGATCATCAGGCGGTGCAGCTGTTGCGGGCCTACTATCGCCGGGAGGCGGGTCGTCCGCTCGGTGTTGCCTACACCGGCGCTCGGTTCGACGACTGGGACTCCACCGGCACCAGGGCCCGCGACGTGGATCGTTTCACGACGGATGACCTCGTCGCGCCTGCAACCGCCCCTACGACAACACGACGTAACAAAGCACTACTAGGTTCGTGGGATGACGATCGGCTTCAGCTCGGCCGACCTGGTGTGGAACCGCGGGTTGAGCGACGAACCGGGAACCGGAGTCGGCGACCGGCACCTCTTCGCCATGAGCAAGCCGCACTCCGAGATCATGAGCAGCGGTACCGGCGCGGTCACCGACGTGTGCACCACCGAGGAGATCCTGCTCGCCGCGGACGCGTTCGACTACTTCGGCCTGCCGGAGCTGGCCGCCCTGACGAGGCGACTGATCAACCGTGACCTCGAAGACGACCGGGAGCACCATCACACCAGTGCGTTCTACGGACTGGAGTACGCGCTGCACCCCGCGTTCGAGCGCCGCTACCGGCTCAGGCCCGAGGACTTCGACCCGGTCGCCCTCCCCGAGGGCTATGCGCTGGACGAGCACGGTCCGGCGAGCTGCCCGGGCACCTTGATCGTGCACCAGACCAGCCGGGAGTGCACCCTCGGCGCGGACTGCGCTCGCCTGCACCGCGGCTACCTCGAACACGACGGCGCCACCCTGCATCGCGCCGCCGGCTGCGAGCTCTGCCCGTCGGGCCCCGACTGGCCGAACTGACCCTCCGCCGGCGGAAGATCCGCAAACCGGCGGGACGGACCATGACCTGCACCACCTGCACCGTCACTGGGCACCGTGACCTGCTCGCGGCCGCCACCATCGCCACCCGCACCCCACCCGGGTCGGGCGGCGGAACCACTACCACGGCAGCAGTGTTGCCGCGCATGGTCATCACCGTCGAGCGGGCTGGCACTTCCCCGGCGTGGCCCCGCCGCAAGGCACACGGGTCCCTTGGCCGGCTGCGGCCCGCCCCACCCCTGGTGGAGAGTCGCTCGCCCACACACGTGGACGAAGAACCACAAACACCAGCCCAACCCGGGCAACGTTTGCGGTCACAGCACTAGCTGCGACGTCATGATCGAGGCACTAACCCGGACCCGACGGCCACTGCGGCAACCTGGGGTGCGCCGACGAACAGGGCCTGTGCAGCGCGGCTGTCCAAGCCCAGCGCGCGTTCCGCGTCGCCCGCCGCCCTGCCGTACCCGCTGCGGTTACGCCCCATCCGCCGATGCCCAGCCAGGCAGCGGCCACCCAGCCGGTACCTGCCAGATTCCGGGCGGGCGCCGTCGTTGGGCGCGCCGGCCGCAATGGCCCGGGGACGCGGCCGAGGCCATACCGGACGACCTTGGACGGACCCGTGGCCCTGTCTACAAGGCCCTGCCGACCCGGTGGCGTCGGCGGCTCACGGCTCGTCGCCGCGCCGCTCAGTCCTCCGGCGGCTCGTAGGAGAAGTTGACGTCGAACTTGCCATCGCCGTCCACGACGATCTGCGCGCCGTACCACGGGTCCTGGCCGTCCGCGGACATCACCTCATGCAGCTGGATGACCAGCTCGTTGATGTCGTCGACGGGCTCGTCATGCTCAGCCTCGGTCCCGAACGGCACCGTCGAACCGTCGGCGCGGCGCAGGGTGAGTTCGACGGAGGAGTAGCCCTTGTCGGCTTCGACGTCGGCGGTGATGGCCTCGGCGTCATCGGGGAGCAGATCGAGCAGAATCTCGCAGATCGACTCGATGATCTCGGGTTCGCGGCCGTCAGGCATGGGCTACCTCTTGCTCGTGCTGGTGCCTCGTGGTGTTGCCTAGGTGCATTGCTAGGTGTTGACGAACCGGTGGCGTCTTACGCGGCCGTCGATGTTCTCGACGACCACGAACCGGCTTGGTCTTGTTGATCCCGGCGGATACTCTACTCTGCCCTCGACCCGCACTGTGGAACCACCGTCCAAGGCTCTCGCCCAGCGGTTCTCCATGCGTTTCCACGCCGAGAGGTTGAGGTTCGAGTCCATCGGCACGAGGTTGATGCGTTCGCCCGGGCCGCGGAAGATGTGCGCGAACAAGTGGCCGCCCTGGTCGGTGGCGCGGCGGTCGCGGCGGCCCGAGCGGGCCTGCTGGTAGGCGTTGCGGTGCCCGGTGCCGGACCGCAGCCGGCCGCTGAACGAGGTGACCCGCCCGTTCGCGTCGGTACGGTAGGTGTAGCCCGTGCGTTTCTCGATGTAGGCGGTGTTCGGCTGCAGCGGGCGGTTCGCGGTGCGGTTCCAGGCGCCGGGCCGGCCAGCCCGGAACCGAACGACTGGCATGCGGATCGACGGCACTGCCGCACGCATTGGACCGCTCACCGTTGGCGGGCTGCCGCCGCGATGCGTGCCGGACCCCGAGCCCGGGCCGGACCCAGATCCGGAACCAGAACCGGAGCCGGTCCCGGAACCTGATCCGGCGCCGCCGCGGCGCCTAACCATTGAGGACCGCCTGGATCGCCATGTCGATGAGCTGGTCGATGATGAACGACGTGATCATCTTGAAGATCGGGATCTCGAGCAGGGACGCGCCGAAGGTGGCCACCGCGGTCGCGATCGCCTGAGCGATCTGGATCGCCAGGATGACCAGCTGCACGATCACGCTGATCTTCAGGGCGAGGACGATACCGGCGCACACCATCAGCCCGGCACCGGCGATCGTCGCGCCGGTCGAGCCGTCCTGGATTGCGGTGAACGGGCTGTCGCCGTGATTCCACCATCCCCGGAACGCCTCGATCGGGTCGCCGCTGCTGCTGTTCCACACCCCGGACGCCGACGAGAGTGCCGCGGCACCGGACGCCTCCAGTTGCGGGCCGAACTCCAGCCACAGCTGACCGAGGTAGAACAGCTCCTCCTCGTCCGACGTCGGCCAGTCGTAGCCGAGCATGCCGAGGATCGTCACCAACTCGCCGGGAAGCTGCAGACCCATGAGGTTCAGCCGGCGGACGGGTATAGGCCGCGCATCCGCTGCGCGTTGTCGTCCTCTACCCGCTGGTACTCCTCGCCCATCGACTCGACGTCCTCGCCCGCGGCGATGAGCTCGTCCGCAGCGGTGGCCCAGCAGGTCAGCGCCCAGTCCGCGATGGCGGTGTACGCAGCGCCGATGTAGGTGCCGATCGTGTCGTCGCCCCAAGCACCCTCGTGCGTGCCGATGGCCGCCTCAAACCGGTCCAGCCGGTCGAGCAGATCCCGGCCGTCACCGCCCAACGTCCGCCCGGCCGCGGTGATCCGGTCCGGTTGCACCACAAATCCCGTCAAGGTTCCCCCTCCAAGACCAGGCTGCATTCGTGGCCAGCCCCCCGCGAACCTCTCTAGAGATGATTGTATCGACCGAACTCGACGTCATGGGTCCCGCAGCTCTCAGCTGTAACCCGCCGGCCCAGGTGGCAGGGCGCTCTGCGGCGCTGCGGGCCCGGCGAGACGCCCGGTCCGGCAGTCGGATCGGGGGTGTTGTCCGCCGTCGGGGCCGTCGGCTCGACGTCGGCGCGCCGCCGTCTATCAGCGCGGCTCGATGCTGTTCGTGATGTCGGTCAGCGACTGGATCTGCCGCCGTAGCTGCGCGACCCCGCGGACCTGCAGCTCCTGCAGCTCCTGCAGCTGCGAGGTCATCGCCGCAGGGTCCGGCACGCCAGTCGCCTCGGTGAGCGCCCTTTCCCGGCCGGCCAGCGCGGCGTTCACGGCCCCAACCGTCCCGTCGGCCAGCTCCTGGGACGCGAGCCGGGCAGCCCGCGGGTGCAGGGTCAGCGTCACCAGCAGACCCGAACCGTCGACCTCGGCCGCGATCAGTCCGGTGATGTCACCACCACGGCCGGTCGTGGTGGCCGCCGGGACTTCCTCCCCGGCCGTACGGTCGGCGCCGCGTGCGGCCCGAAGTGCACCGCCGACCTCGTCGAGCAGCATCTCGAGCCCGGACAGATCCGGGTCGCCCGACACGTTGCGGCGCCGCGCGATCGCCGCGATCGCCTCGTCCAGCCCGCCCCGCAGCAGCCGCGCCGCCCGGGCGGCCTCGAACTGGGTCGCCTCGACCTGGTCGGCCAGCGCGGCGAGGTCGGCCGGCCGCTCCGCCGATCCGGCGGTGGCCGCGGCGCCGGCCCGATCGGCCTCCAGTGCCCGGCTCACTGCGGCGCCGAGCGCTTCAGCAAGCTCAGTCTCCGCCATTCGCAGCAGCCGCGGGTCCAGGGTCACCGCACGCAGCCGTCCACGCTCGGCGACCGCCTCCACCGCCCCGCCGAAGGCGGTGCCGATGCCCGGCGCGGCCCCCTCGACTGTCGATGGCTGACCGCCGCTGCCGGACGCGCCGCCGGGCCGGGCGGCGGCCCGTACGTCGGCCAACTGACGGTACAACTGGTCGAGACGCACGTCGAACTGCTCGGACATGTCCCAACCTTACGCATCGACCAGGTGGCGCGATGTACCGAAAAGAGCGATCGGTGACGCCGGCCGGGAACCGCGGCACCGCCAGTCGTACACAGGACGGTCGCGGACGCAGTTCGGCCACAACATCAACCGTGAGCCTTTTCCATCGTGATGGTGCTGGTCACGATGGGTGCGGGAGGGGCGGAGCCGAGGTGAGGTGAGGCTTCCGGTAAGACAGCAGTCGACCAAGATCCGATGCCCCAGCCGGGAACCTCGTTGCTGTCCTACCCTGCCGCGATTCCACTGTCCACCCGCACCCTGAACCACCTGGCTGCCCTCATCCGCAGCCGCCGCAACGAACGTCGATCCAGGTGGCGACGACTCGACCCGGGCCGGCAAGCGTTGCTCGCGCTGGCACATCTGCGCAACGGCGACACCTATGCGCGGCTCGCCGCGGGCACTTCGCCATCGGTACCACCACCGCCTGGCGATACGTCCGCGAGGCCGTCGACCTGCTCGCCACCCTCGCCGACGACCTGACCGCGGCCACCCGCCGCGCCGCCCGGCTGGCCTACGCGATCCTCGACGGCACCCTAATCCCGATCGACCGAGTCGCCGACCAGCGACCGTACTACTCCGGAAAACACCGGCGACATGGCGTGAACGTGCAGGTCATCGCTGACCCGGCCGGGCGTCTCGTCTGGGCATCGCCCGCCCTGCCCGGCGCCACCCATGATGTGACCGCCGCCCGCGCAGTGGGGCTGATCGACACGTTGAGCACCGCGAACGTGATGACCTTCGCGGACAAGGGCTACCAAGGCGCCGGCGGCACGGTCCGCACCCCGTTCAAACGACACCGCCACCGGCCACGGCTGTCACGACGTCAGAAGACGGTCAACCGTACTCACGCCCGAATCCGAGCCCTCGGCGAACGCGCCATCGCCACTCTCAAGACTTGGAAGGTACTGGCCAAGCTACGTTGCTGCCCACGGCGCGCTACCGCCATCGTGCAAGCCATCCTCGTGCTGCACCACGTGGAAGCTAATCATTACCCTCGATGAAGAGTTCGATGTTGGGTGAGAAGTGACCGCATCTGCATGAGTGCGAGCCGTCAGCACACGGCAGTGGATGCCAGCAGAGCAGCGGTCGGCAACGCGAGTAGCCCGTCATCGCTACGGTAGGCGGCGGTGAGCCGCTCATACTCATGCCGAATGCGAGCGATCATGTCCGGTGGCTGGTGTTCCATCAGCAGACCCAGGGCGCCGATGCCGTTGGCCGGTCCGCTCCACCAGTCCTCTGGATCAGTACGATGCGTCCAGGTGATCGTGCGGCAATGCACATCGGAAAGTCCGACGTTGGATAGCAGAGCCGAGAGGCCCGCAGGGTTGCGGGGAAAGTCCTTGTCGGCGTCCAGTCTGGGCATAGCGGCCGGGCGTTGGGCGCCGGAGGCATCGAAGATCTCGCCCCAGAGTTGTTGCAGGGGCGGCTGAGGGTAGGGCCAGACCGTCACGGCAATCCGCCCGCCGGGACGCACGACGCGGCGAAGTTCGGCGACTGCGGCCGCAGGGTCTCCGACATGGTTGATCACAAAGTTGGCCACGGCTGCGTCGAAGCCACCGTCGGCGAACGGCAGGTCCGGCAGCGTCGCTTGGTGCACCTCGGCTTCGGGAACCCGTAGGCGTGCCACATCCACCATGCTCGGTTCAGCATCGACAGCCACGACGGCAGCGCCACGTGCGCATGCCAGCGCGGCGACGGTTCCGGGGCCGGTGCCAGCATCCAGCATCCGATGGCCGGCCTCGACACCGGCCGCATCCAGCAAGGCCTCTGAGGGATAGGCACACAGCGCTGCGAAACTGCGTTGATACGCCGCTGCGCGTCCCGCCCACCGCAACCGCTCGTGATCGTCGAACGATGTCATCGTCACCAGTTCCCCTTCGCCAGCAACCTTGATCGACCAACCTAGCGGACCTCGATCGGATGAGTGTCGTTGCGCCCGCGCGGGCGCGGGGTTGCGTGGGGCGGTAGGAGTCGGTAGCGGCGTGCAGTCCGCGACCAGCAACGTCACGATGGAAAAGGCTCAATACCGACGACACGTTCACCGCCAGATTCATGATGCATTCTGGCGCCTGTGCGAGCAGCGCATCTCCGCCGTCGACCTGGTCGAAACGAATCGCGCGGCGAAGGTCATCGCTGAGCAGACCGGCGTAGGTCACAACTTGGGTTCTCCGTAGCGGATACCCAAGGAGAACTGTTTCGTTACTCCCCGCCTACGGGAAGCAGTTCCGACATCGAGGTGATGACGATGTCGGCTGACGCGAAAGAACTGATCTTCGCCGGTCGGTGCCCGGCGAGGCACTCTGCCTGCCACGTCTCGCTGTGAGCGTCGGACAGGGCGGGCACGTGCGGGTCGGTGAGGTCGCCGGCCGACAGTGAGTAGGCCGTCCGGTACGTAAAGCAGCAGCTCCTCACCGCATCCGTCGAGCGCGCAGGTCAGCGACGTGTAGTCGAAATCGGCAGTGGCAGTCACCCCGCGCCGCCCTTCCCGTCGAGCTCGCCGGCTACGACCCGGACCGGGTCCACGTGCCAGAGTTCGACCCGGGCCACGGCCTGTCGGCCGGCGCGGTCCACCTGCGATGGTGGGCCCACACAGCGATGCCGATCCTGCTCGACCGCCATGCCGCGTTCATGGAGGACCGGTGACCTGCGCGCACGGCCGGACCCCACCGGCCCGCTGGGCCGAAGCGCCCGCGAGCGAGCCGCCTACCGGACCTTTGAGCCGTGAGACTTCGGAACGCATCAAATCCACAGTGGACGCGCTACGAGAGGCGGTTGAACTACGTTTCCGTAGTTCAACCAGTTCTCTACGTGCTGAAACAGCGTTCGACTAGTGGATTCGGAACATCCTCATGTACCTGCATGAGCCCCAGGTGCACTCCGCGGCGTGGAGGTACTTGATGTTGCCGGCGAAGCTGTAGGTCGCGGTTCTGGTCGTGCCCGCGCCGCCGTCGTTCCACAGCCATTCCTCGCGGGTGCCGCCGTCGTTGTAGTCGGCGAACAGGTACGCGCCCGCGTTGGTGCCGTTTGCGATCGTGTCCTTGACCGAGACCGTGACGTAGAGACGGCCGCCGCTCCACCAGGTGGAGCCGTGCACCCATGCGCCCTCAAGGTCCGCTGAGGTGCCACTCAGCGTAGCTGCCCACGGCGTGCGCGGGCGCCGGTGCCAGCAGGGCGCCACCGACCAAGGCGACGATACCCGCCGCACAGCCGGCGAGGAATCGACGTACCTTCATGCCGCCTCTTCCTGAACCACAGCGCCGTCGACCCTCCATCCACGGTGACGGAGCGTCAAGGTGAACCAATTTCCCGCGAGGGGATGACGCCTACCGTTGTCGTCGGACGGTTCGCGTCAGTAGATCCGGCCGCTCGGGCCGACACAGGCGCTTCCGATGTTCACGGCGCACTCGCCGCCTGTGATCTTGGTGACGTTGCCGGCGAAGTTGAACTGCCGGGTGACGGTCGTGCCCGACCCGCCACTGTTGTGCACGACCTCACCCCGCGTGCCGCCGTCGTTGTAGTACGCGATGATGCCCACGCGCGCCCCGTAGCCGTCGGCGGCGGTGTCCTTGACGTTCACCTGCAGGTACAGGCGCCCACCGGACCACCACCAGGTGCCGTACGCCCAGACACCGTAGGCGTCCCCGGCGGTGCCGCTCAGGCTCCAGCTGGTTGCCGCCTGGGCCGGTGCCGGGGCAACAACCACCGCACCGAACGTCGTGGCTACCGCCGCGCTCAGGGTGGCGACGAACCGGCGCATCCTCATGCCGTACCTCCATCTGAATCGGTTCGGCCGGAATGATCTCGCAAAGTTCCGCGGCGGGCGTCAACCGACGGGTTGGCTTTCGCTGAGACCTACGCGGTACATCCACAGTGGACGCCTACCGCCGTCGTTGTACCTGATCCTGTCGACGCGACCTGCTGATCACTGATGGTCATCATGTGGAGCCGGCAAACCTTGGCGGCCAGCAGCGCGCCGCGCAGACCCGCGCGACACCAACACCGCCTGCGTGGCGCGACCGCGACCCGGTCCCCGCCGGGTACGTTGGGCGGTCTAATTACTTCGACCTGAAAAAGTAGATTGATGGTTGTCGGCGTGTCCGGCTGTGCCGGACGCGTCCCCGCCAGGACAATCGGCGGTGACAGGGATTTGTTGCTGCACAAGGGATTGCGGTCATGCTGCGGACGCGGAACGTGCAGCCGTCGTTGTGGGAGTCGGTGCTGCCGGAGGTGTGCCTGCGGCTGCCGGTGGAGCTGGAGCGGGTCGATGCGTGGCTGGATGATGAGCGGATCTTCGTCCCGTTCGTGCCGTTCTTCTCGGCTCTTCTCGGCCCGGATGGGCCGGCCGAGCGTGCCGATGGAGACGTATCTGCGGTTGATGTTCCTCAAGCACCGCTACCAGCTCGGCTACGAGTCGCTGTGTGCTGAGGTGTCGGACTCGATCTCGTGGCGGCGGTCTGCCGGATCGACATCGACGGGCGGGTGCCGCACCCGACGACGCTGATGAAGATCACGACCCGGTGCGGGGAACAGGCGGTAGCCGAGCTCAACGAGGAACTCCTCCACACGGCGGTCGCGGCCAGGGTGGTGAAGACGGGAAAAGTTCGCGCCGACACCACCGTGGTGTCGGCGAACGTGCAGTACCCGACCGACTCCGGGCTCCCCGCGAGGGCAGTGGTGAAGATCGGCCGGCTGGTGTCGCGGATCAAAACCGTGGGCGCGGCACCCCGCACGAGGTTCCGCGACCGTAGTCGCGCCGCCGCCCGGCGGGTCCGCGCGATCGCCCTGAGCCTGCACCTGCGCGGCGCGGCAGCCCGCGAGGAGGCCCACCGCACCGTTACGCGGATCACCGGCGAGCTGGCCGGTCTGCTCGACCAGGCCACCACTGAAGCCGCCACGGTGCTGCGCAACGCCCGCCGGTCACTGCCACGCACCGCCGGACGGGCCCGGGGCCGGCTGCACCGGGCGGTCAACGAGCTCGACACGCTCCTCACGCGGGCAGCCCAGAGGCGGTCACCCAGACCCGCACGCGGCTGGACGGCGGCAAACCCGACTCGGCCACCCGCCTGGTCAGCCTCCACGACCCGCAGGCCAGACCGATCCGCAAGGGCCGCATCGACCGGCCAGTCGAGTTCGGCTACAAAGCCCAAGTCGTCGACAACACCGACGGCATCGTCCCAGGCATCGTCCTGGACCACACCGTCGAGATCGGCAACCCGGCCGACGCCCCGCAACTGGAACCGGCGATCCGCCGCATCCACCAACGCACCGGCCGCATCCCACAGGCCGTCGCCGCCGACCGCGGCTACGGCGAAGCCGCCATCGAGACACGGCTACACGACCTGGGCGTTCACACCGTCGCAATTCCCCGCAAGGGCACCACCAGCGCCACCCGCCGCCAGCACGAACAACGACCGGCGTTCCGGAAACTCGTCAAATGGCGCACCGGCTGCGAAGGCCGCATCAGCCACCTCAAACACCGCTACGGCTGGAACCGCACCCGGCTGACCACCCTGACCGGCACCCGAATCTGGTACGGACACGGCATCTTCGCCCACAACCTCACCAAAATCACCCGCCTGGCAGCAGCCCAAACGGCACGAACCCCAGCACGGCCCCCGGCGGCCGGCCGCCCACGGACCCAGCCGAGGGCAGCCGCACTCACATCCACTTTTTCAGGTCAAAGTAATTAGCGGGTGCAGGCGGTACCTTGTGAGCGCCAGTTCAAGATCGCAGCCAAGGAGCGGTCAAGTGGGTTACGACCTACATATCACCCGTGCGGAAGACTGGCTTGACGCTGAGGCTCGCCCCATTGGCCGGGACGAGTGGAACAGCTACGCAGGCCGGCATCCCGACATGGTCGCAGAGGGCTGGGTTGAGTGGGCGGACGTCGGCCGAGAGCCGATCTACGACTGGCCATCCGGGAACGAAGAGCGCTCTTCTCTGTCGTGGCGCAACGGAGAGGTAGTCGTTACCGGTGTGTACACGGACCACCTGCCGGGTCTGGTCACCATCGCGGCGGACCTGGGCGCCAACCTCATTGGTGATGACGGAGAACGTTATAGCACCGAGGGCACCATTGACTGACGGGACAACGACAGCTTCCGGCAGTCGGACGACACGATCATCGCGGTCTGACCCGAGGTCGGGACTCCCGCCGGACGACAGCAACGGCGACAGCAACCGCTCCGAACAACGGCACTCCGACCCGCCGTGGTCCAGACACCAGACCAGCCACCATCGGCAGCCAGCCACTGGCGTGATCGCGTCTCCTAATTTAGGCGGACGGCGCCGGTCCCTCCAGCTTGGCCCAGTGGCTTAACAGCGCCTCCGATGGCTCACTGGCGAGAAGCGCCTCCGCGTCGGCCTCCGCATCGCCAAGGTCTTGCCGGCTCTGCCCGTCGATGCGTGCGTCGCGTTCCCGAGTCGGCGGCCGCGGACCGGGGAACACCGGCTTCATGATCTCCTGGGTGCCGGCGATTCGCGTCTGAGCCTCGGCGGCCTCCGAGTGGGTGTGTCGAATCTCGTTCGGATGATCGAGCCTGGACATGTCGCTTCCCAGCAGGACGATGCCGGTACTGCACGGAATCCCCCGGCGAACGGCAAGCCGCACCGTGCCGTCGTCTCCAGCATGTTCGCTGGCTTCCCACGACAGGCGTCCAAGGTCGACGTCATGTTCGTTGACGACTTCCTCGACCAATGACTCGGGAAGGTTGTTCCATTTCATTTCGAGCGATGGCAACAGAAGGTAAAGCATTCAGCCAACATAGTGGGCGACGCCTGTCGTGGAGTTCAAAACCCGGAGGCCCTGCTCGCGTCGTACGGCGACAGGTCTGCGCGCACGCGAACGAATGCGGCCCGGTGCCGCAACCTGCCGGCCTCTTCGTCCAAGGCGGCGTCGACGAGTACCACGGTTGGCTGTACCGGCACATAGTCGAGCGGCTTCCGCTCCCCCAGCTGCCCGGACCAGCCGACCGGTAGCGGGACGGGCCACGGGTGTGGGATCGGGGCGCCGCGGCGTTGGGCGACGTACTGGACGATGGCGTGGCCGAGCAGGAGCGCCTCCAGGGTGGCGCCGACGAGCGGCACGTCGGTGGGGACGCGGGGCCGGCCCACCGCTGTGCGCCACGCCGCGGCCCAGCGGTTCGGGGGTCCTTGTCCTAGGCCGAGCGGGCCGGGGTCAGGCGGGTGATCCGCTCGGCGAGGTCGGCGTAGGCGGCCTCGAACGCGGCATCGGTGTCGAGGCGGGCGGGATCGGGCACCGACCAGTGCAGCCGCGGACGGACCGGCGCGTCGGGGGCGGCGAGGTCCTCGTGCGCGCTGTCGCAGACCGCGATGACCAGGTCGCCGTCGTGGACGACGTCGGCGACGTGTGCGGTCCGGTCCGGGTCGAGGGTCAGGCCGTGGCGGTGCGCGACCTTCACCGCCCGAGGGTGCACCCGCGCGGCGGGGTGCGTCCCGGCCGAGGCCGCGTCGCCGGCGCGGTGCCGCCACAGCGCGGCGGCCAGCTGCGAGCGGGCCGAGTTGTGGGTGCACACGAACACGACCCGCTCGGCGAGGTCGACGGCGGGCGGCGCGAGCGAGGCGAGGACCTCGGGCACCAGCCGCAGGTACGTGCGGCGCCGGTCGCCCTCCGACCGGGCCCGGGTGACCAGGCCCGCGTCCTGCAGGACCTTCACGTGGTGGGCGACGAGGTTGGTCGGCAGGCCCAGCTGCTGGCCGACCTCGCCCGGCGAGGCGTCACCCACGACGAGGGTGTCGACGATGGCCAGGCGGGCCGGGTCCCCGAGCGCGGCGTGCACCCGGGCGCGCACGTACAGCGGGGAAAGATCCACTTTCATTGACTCAATGATCGCTGAGGAATTAGCCTGGGTCAAGCCGCCGCCGCGGGGAGGCAAGCCGGCCACACACGCGGTCAAGGCCGACGGTGAGGCAGGACCGCTCTCTTCCTGCCTCACCGTGCGCCCCCGCGAGCATGGGCGGACCGACACCGCGGGCGTCCTCAGTGCGGCAGCGGGCCGCCCGAGAGGACGATCACCACGCCGGCCGCGGCCGCGCTCAGCAGGGTCAGCACCGGGCCGCGGCGCAGGGCCAGGGTGAGCACGGCCGTGACGGCGAGGACCGCGTACTGCCACGGCGTGCCCAGCTCCAGCGCCAGGGGTACCGCCGAGCCGAGAATGGCGCCGATCGCGGCCGGGGCGGCGCCGTCGAGGAACGCCCGGACGCTCGGGGCCGCGCGGAGCCGGTCGAAGCGGTGCGCGCCGAGCAGGACGAACGCGAACGACGGGCCGAACGCGATCGCCGAGGCGAGCACGCCGCCGCCCAGGCCGGCCGCCGCGAACCCGACCACGGCCACGGTGTGCACGACCGGGCCGGGCGTGACCTGCCCCAGGGCGACGGCGTTGAGGAACTGCGCGCCGGTCATCCAGTGATGGTTGTCGACCGCGTCGGCCTGCATGATCGGGATGATCACGAAGCCGCCGCCGTACGAGAGGGCGCCGACCTTCAGCGCGACCCACGCGAGCGGCAGGAGCACGCCGCCGCCGAGGCCGGCCGCGGCCAGCACCGGCAGCGCGGGCACCGGCCGGCGGCCCGGCGCGGGCACGCGCTGCGCCACGATCTCGGCGATGCCGCAGGCCACCAGCAGCAGGACCAGCCACGGCCCGACGGTCGCGGCCGCCACCGCGCCGAGCCCGAGGTACACCACCCACCGGAGCTTGACGGGTGCGCGTCTCCAGCCGGCGGGCATGAGGCTCGTGCCCGCCTGCACCGCCACCGCGGCGACGGCCGCGCCCGCGCCGGCCCCGGCGGCCTTGACCCACGCGGGCGGGTCGCCCTCCAGGAACAGCGCGGCGAGGGCCAGGATGACGACCAGCCCGGGCACGATGAACGCCGCGCCGCCGACCAGGGCGCCGACCCGGCCCCGCACCCGCCACGCGCAGAAGATCGCCAGCTGGGTGGAGGCGGGCCCGGGCAGCAGGTTGCACGCGGCGATCGCGTCCTCGAACTCCTGCGCGTCGAGCCACTGGCGGTCCTCGACGCACAGCTTGCGCAGCAGCGCGATGTGCGCGGGCGGCCCGCCGAACCCGACGCACCCGATCCGCCCCCACTCCCGCAGGACGGTGCCCAGTGACGGCCGCTCCATCAGCCGCCGGCCGGCTGGAAGAGCTCGACGGGGTTGCCGGCGGGGTCGTCCAGCACGATCTGCCGCCCGCCGGGCCCGGTGACGACGTCGCTGCGGAAGCCGACACCCGCCGCCCGCAGCCGGCCCACCTCGGCGTCGATGTCCTCGACGATGAGGTGGATGCGGTTCCAGCCGCCCGGCCCGGGCCGCCGCCCGTCGGGCATGGGCCGCCCCGCCGAGCTGGCCGGCCCGGACAGCAGCAGCCGCAGGTTGCCCCGCCGGACGTCGGCGAACGCCGGCAGGAACACCGTCCCCGGCGTGAACCCGAGATGCGTGGCGTAGAAGTCGATCGCGGCCTGGACGTCGTCCACCAGATAGCGCACGTGCACGGTCGAGTCGGTCATGACGCTCCCTCCGAGACGAAGGTGTACAGCAGGAAGGCGATCCGGCCGGCCAGCTCGTCCGCCACACGGGCGAACTCGGCGGGCTCGACCGGCTCGGGAATGCTCCAGTGGACCGGCCGGGGGTGGCCGGGAAACTCCGGGCAGACCTCCTTGACCCGGTCGCACAGGGTGATGACACGGTCGAAGCGGCGCCCGGCGAACTCGTCGAGATGCTTGGACCGCGCACCGGCGAGGTCGATGCCCCGCGCCGCCATGGTGGCCACGGCCTGCGGATGGACCGGCTTGGGCCGGCTGCCGGCGCTGTGGGCCTCGACGGTACCGCCGGTGCCGTGCCGCAGCAGCCCCTCCGCCATCTGCGACCGCGCGCTGTTGCCGGTGCACAGGAACAACACCCGCCCGCTGACGTGGCGGGGCGCGTGCGGCGGCTGCAGCCGCAGCCCCGGATGCAGGGACGCGCCGGCCCCGGCGAAAAGCTCGGCGCAGCGCCCCAGGTCGAGCGCGTAGTAGGTGTCGCGCCCGTCGGCACTGCTGCGCCGCGCGGTGACGAGGCCGGCGTCGCGCAGCTTCCGCAGGTGGTACGAGACCAGGTTCTGCGGCTGCCCCACGAGCGCCGTCATCTCGTGCACGGCGAGATCGCCCCGGGCGAGCTCGCCGAGCAGCCGCCACCGCAACGGATGGGCGGCCGCGGTGAGAACGGCGGGCGCGGTCACACGGGCAGACTACATCAAACTGATTTGATGCAAATAGTGGGGCTGTGTTGCTGCGCCTTGGCCAGACCACCAAACCTCACGACCGGTCTCCGCTGCGCTACCGGCGAAGGCGAGGGGGCGACGGGTCGTTCGTGGCGGCTATCGGCGACGGGGACGACGGCGGGTGCCGCGGCCCCGGTCCGCGCGGGGCTGAGCTCCTGCCGGCAGGATCAGGCTTCCCACCGACCGGTCGAGGTCGGCGGCGGTGAGCACCGGGCGTCCGAGCCGCGCCGACAGCCAGCGACGCTGGTAGTCGCTCAGCTCGTTGGCGAACACGACCGCGTCGACGTTCCGGCTCGAACAGCTCGTCGCGAGCGCCTCGAGCTTCCCCGGGCCGATGAGGAACCGCCGCGACAGCGGGGCGGTCATGAGCCGCACGCCGCCGTCCGAGACGCCCCTGCGCTGGACGAAGCGCTCTACCACCCGTCCGCCGAGCGCCGTCACCCGCGCGTCCAGGGCGTCGAGCCGCGCCTGGTGGTCGCGGTCCTTCGCGGAGAACAGCCCCACCAGGACCACGGAGCGGATGGCGGTCACCCGGACACGATCGCAGCCCCACCCGCCTCGCGGCACACCAATATCGTCAGGGGCGGACCAGGCCGGACTCGTAGGCGATGACCACCAGCTGGGCGCGGTCGCGGGCGTGCAGCTTGGTCATCGCGCGGTTCAGGTGAGTCTTGGCCGTCACCGGGCTGATCACCATCCGGGCGGCGATCTCGTCGTTCGACAGGCCCTGGGCGGCCAGGGCCACGGCCTCCCGCTCGCGGTTGGTCAGGCGGGTCAGGGCCGCCTCGTTCGACGGCAGCGGGCCCGTCACGTACCGGTCGATCAGCTTGCGGGTGATCGACGGGGCCAGCAGCGCGTCACCCCGCGCGGCGACACGGATCGCGTGCAGGAAGTCCTCCGGGAGGATGTCCTTGACCAGGAAGCCCGCCGCGCCCGCCCGCAGCGCGTGGAAGACGTACTCGTCCAGGCCGTAGTTCGTCAGGATCACCACGTGGACCGCGGCCAGGGCCGGGTCGCCCGCGATGCGGCGGGTCGCCTCGATGCCGTCCACGCCCGGCATCTGGACGTCGACCAGGGCGATGTCGGGGCGGTGCTCGCGGGCCAGGGCCACGCCCGCGGCGCCGTCGCCCGCCTCGGCGACCACCTCGATGTCGTCCTCGGCGTCCAGCAGCGCCCGGAACCCGCTGCGGATGAGCGGCTGGTCGTCGACCAGCAGCACGCGGATCACGCGGTACCGTCGACCGGAAGCTCCGCGCGGACGCGGAAGCCGCCCTCGTCGCGCGGGCCCGCCCGCAGGCGGCCGCCGAGTGCCGTCACCCGCTCACGCATGCCGAGCAGGCCCACGCCGGGGACCGGCTCGCCGCCGACGCCGTCGTCGTCGACCTGCACGACCACGGCGCCGGGGCGGAACTCGATGAGGACCGCGGCGCTGGCCGCCCGCGCGTGCCGGGCGACGTTGGTCAGCGACTCCTGCACGATGCGGTACGCGGTGCGGTCCACGGCCACCGGCACGTCCGCCGGCGGGCCCTCGACGGTCAGGCTCGCGCCGGCCCGTCGGGCCAGCTCCTGCACCTGGTCGATCCCGCAGGGCGGGGCGCCGTCGTCGTCGCGCAGCGCCTCCAGGGTCGCCCGCAGCTCGCGGGCCGCCTCCCGCCCGGCGTCGCGGATGGCCAGCAGGGCGTCGGGCACGTCGTCGCCGCGTTTCTGCGCCAGGTGTACCGCTGCCTCCGCCTGCACCTTGATCACGGAGATCTGGTGGGTCAGCGTGTCGTGCAGCTCGCGCGCGATGTGCAGCCGCTCCTCGCCGGCCCGCCGCCGCGCGCTCTCCTCGCGGGTGCGCTCGGCCTCGTCGGCCCGGCGCTCCGCCTGCCGCAGCGCCTCCCCCGCCGCGCCGGCGGCGAGCAGCCAGGCGATCTCCAGGACGCCCCGGGCCCGGGCGAAGGCCTCCCCGGCCGGCAGGCCCGAGACCATCGCCGCGACCGGCAGCGCGGCCAGCATCACCACGCTCGCCACGATCGTGGTGACCCGGTGCCCGGCCCGGACCGCGCCGTACACGGCGACGAGGTACGCCACGGCGAACACGTCGAACCCGGCCGCCTGGTAGCCGACCGCACACGCCCCGGTGACGACGAGGACGGCGACGGGCGCCCTGCGGCGCGCGGCCAGCACCAGCCCGCCCGCCGCGAGCAGCACGTACCCGACGGCGGGCCCCTCGGCCGAGAGCCCCGCCACGACGAGGATCGCCGCCACCCCGATCGCGATCAGCCAGTCCCCCATGGCGGCACGATAGCCGCCCGCCCGCCACGGCGACTCGTGCGCGGGGACGAGCGGCGCCTGCTGCGCCCGCAGTAGGCGCCCGCGGCCGCGGCAGCGCGAAGAGTCCGCATCGGCACGACGCGCCGCGCCGGGCCGGCGAACAGCATGGGGTCATGTCCTTCATCGATCTGCTCGCCGCCGACCCGGTCGGCGCGTACTCCCTCACCCTCGACCGGGTCGTGGCGACCGCCGGCGCCCTGGTCGCCCTGGCCGGCACGGTCGCGGGCGCCCTGGCCCGCCGCAACCGGCGCCGCAACGGCACGGTCGCCCTGGCCGCGGGCGCGGTCGGCGTGGTCGTCGGCGTCCTGATCATCGTCACCGCCGACGGCGGCCCGGGCACGGGCAACGGCATCGTCGGCGGCTACGCGGCCGTGGTCCTCGGCCTGGTCGCCGTCGCCCTCGGGCTGCGGGCCCGCCGCACCGCCTGAGGCCGGCCGCCGAGCTCCTGGCCGGCGCGGGCGACGTACCCGTCGGCCTGCGCCCGGTCGCGGCCGTACCGCGCGACCGGCAGAACGGGGGCGGCCAGGCGCCCGGCGGCGGCCGCCGTCCGCCGGACCGGGTGGGCGGGGCCGGGTGAGCGGGGCCGGGTGAGCCACGGGTGATCCCGGCGCCGCGGCCCGGGCAGGACCCCGTGACGGTGCGGTACCGTGACCGACATGTCGCGCTGATCACCTTCGGTCAGGATGCACCCGATTTCTCGCCTTGCACGCTTCTCGCCGCTCACGATCGCCGCCGTCGCGGTCGCCGCCGTCGTCGGTCTTGCCAGCTCCGGGTGGCTGAGCCCGTGGTGGTCGGCGCTGCTCGACGACGTGGGGCAGCTTGCCGCGGCGTTCGCCGCGACCTTCGCCTGCTGGAGCACCGCCGGGCGCAACTCCGGCGCACAGCGCTGGTGGCGGCTCTGGATGGGCGCCGCCACCTGCGGCTGGATGATCGGGCAGGTGGTGTGGTCGTGGTACCGGCTGTTCCGTGGCATCGGACTGCCGTCGCCGTCACCGGCCGACGCCGGCTACCTCACCCTGCCGTTCCTGGCCCTCGCGGCGATCATCGTCCTGGCCGCCGACCGCCCCGTGCCGGGCGGGCTGCGCCGCCGGTCGGGGCTGGCGGTCATCGTCCTCGACGGGCTCGTCGTCGTCGGCGCGCTGTTCGTGCTCACCTGGAGCACCGCGCTCGGGTCGGTGGTGCGCGCCGGCGCCGCCAGCCCGCTCGCGTACACCGTCGCGATCGCGTACCCCATCACCGACCTGGTGCTGGCCGTCATCGTCATCCTGCTCGTCGCGGCGGCGGCGCCGGCGGCGAACCGGTCCCAGCTGGTCCTCCTCGGCGGCGGGCTGTTCTGCCTGGCGTTCTCCGACAGCTTCTTCGCCTACCTGGTGTCGTCGGGCGCAAACGACGTCCCGCCGCCGGCCGACGCCGGGTTCATCGCCGGGCACGCACTCGTCGCCGTCGCCGCGCTCACCCCGACCCGGGACACGCCGGTGGCGCCGGTGCGCCGGCAGGTGCGCTGGGGCCATCTGCTGCTGCCGTACATCCCGGTCGCCGCGGCCGGGCTGCTGCTCATCTGGCAGTTCGTCCGGGGCATGTCGATGGACCGCGTCGAGATCGTCGGCGCCGCCGTCGTCATCCTGCTGCTGGTCGTCCGCCAGGCGCTCACCCTCGCCGAGAGCGCCGCCCTCGTCGCGTCGCGGACCCGCCTGGTGCTCGCCGGCGACCTGGCCCGCCGCCGGCTCGAACGCGACCTGCACGACGGCGTCCAGCAGCGGCTCGTCTCGCTCGGGCTGGAGGTCCGCCGGGCCGAGGCGACCGTGCCGGACGAGCTGCCGCAGCTGCGCCGGCACCTGGCCACGATCGCGGACGGGCTGCGCGAGACCTCCGACGACATGCGCGAGCTCACCCGCGGCGTGCACCCGGCCACGCTGACCGGCGGCGGCCTGCGCCCGGCGCTGCGCACGCTGGCCCGCCGCTCCGGCCTGCCGGTGGTGGTCGACGTCCACCTGGACGAGCGGCTGCCCGAACCGGTCGAGATCGCGGCGTACTACGTGGTGGCGGAGGCGCTGACGAACGCCGCCAAGTACGCGCACGCCGGCACCGTCGAGGTCGGCGCCCGCGTCCAGGGCGGGGCGCTGCACCTGTGGGTCCGCGACGACGGCGCCGGCGGGGCGAACCTGCGCCGCGGCACCGGCCTGATCGGTCTGACCGATCGCGTCGAGGCGCTCGGCGGCAGGCTGACGGTCGACAGCCCGCCCGGGCACGGCACCCGCGTGCGGGCCGAGCTCCCGCTCGACGAGCCGCCGGGGGAACCCGCGGACGGAGCCCTGGACCCGCGATCCAGGGCTCCGCACGCCTAGGTGTGTCCGGTTTGGGGCCTTCCTACGACTGGACGATGGTGACGTTGTCGACGCCGGCCTCGACCAGGCTCGCGGTCGAGGCGTCGGCCGCCTCGATCAGGATCTGGACGCTCTGGCCCGCGTACGGGGTGAGGTTGGCGCTCGCCGTCGCCCAGGCGGCGTTGCGGTTGCTCGCCGCGCCGGCCACCGTGGACAGGACTGTCGTACCACCGGACGTCACGATGCTGACGCGCAGGAAGTCGGCCGAGGACGCGTTGCTGCCGTGGCCGAGGTACCAGGAGTACGACAGGGTCAGCGTCCCGCTCGCCGGCAGGGTGATGCTCGGCGACCGCACGCTGGTCGTGCCGCCGTCGACGTCGTTCTCGCCGGCGCTGGCGCCGGCCAGCCGCCCGGTCACCAGGTCGTTCGTGCCGCCGGCCGTGGTGCCCAGCTGCTTGGCGCCGCTCGAGTCGGTCGCCTCCGGGTCGCCGCGCTCCCACGCGCCGCTCGTGGCGGTGTCGGTGCCGTTCGGGTTCGTCACCCAGCCCAGGCCGGTCTCGAAGGTGTCGGACCAGACGGTCGTGCCGGCGACCCCGCAGTACTGCGCCTCCTTGCCGATGACCCGGTACGGGCAGTCGGCGTACTCGGCGATCTGGAGGCTGGCCTCGCGGTTGAGCGCGGTCTGCGCGGCGATCACCTCGTCCGGCGGGTAGAAGCCGCCGCCGCCCGACGAGCCGGGGTACATCTCGAAGGTGTAGGACCAGATGCCCTGGTTGCCCCACAACCAGTCGTCGATCGAACCGTCGGTGATGTACAGGTCGCTCGCCTGCTCGGGCGTGTAGCCGTTGGTGGCCGCCATCTGGACGCCGAGCGTGCGGAACGTCGCCTCCTGGTCGGCGTCCAGGCCGGGCGCGGTGTTGGCGGTCGTGTAGCCGAACGGCCAGAGCACGAGCCTGCCGTACGTGTGGAAGTCGATGTGCGTCTTGATCTGCTGCACCCCGCCGACGCGGCGGCCCAGCACGAAGTCGCGCACCCGCTGGGTCTCCGGCGCGGAGAACGCCGACGGGCCGCGGTAGGTCTCGGAGCTGGTGGTGCCCGACGAGCCGCCGCAGCAGCCCCAGTTGTAGCCCCAGTTGCGGTTGAGGTCGGTGCCGACGTTGCTGCTGCCGGCGTTCGGCTGGCGGTTCTTGCGCCACGAGCGGTAGGAACCCGTGGCGATGTCGTACTCGCCGCCGTCGGGGTTCATGTCCGGCACGATCCAGATCTCGCGCGAGTTGACGACGCTGGTGATCCGCGCGTCGGTGCCGTAGCCGTCGGTGAGCTGGCGGATGAGGTACAGCGCCATCTCGACGGTGAGGTGCTCACGGGCGTGCTGATGCGCCGTGTAGAGCACCTCGGGCTCGTTCTCGTCGGTCGCGACGTTGTCGGAGATCTTGATGACCGGGATGTCACGGCCCTCGTACGACGTGCCGAGGCTGGTCTTGCGCAGGATCGCCGGGTGGTCGGCCACCGCCTGGTTGAGCTCGGCGGTCATCTCGCTGTAGTTGTGGTACAGCGAGTCGGCCGACGGGAAGTCGAGGATCGTCGGCGGGCCGGGCGGGGTCGCGGCGCGCAGGGCGCGGGTGACGGTGAAGCCCTGCTGGCGCAGCAGCGCCACCTCGGACGGCGTCGCGGTGATGTCGGCGACGCCGTGCTCGACGCCGTCGAGCGACGCGCCGGTGGCGGCGATGCGGTTGCGCTCGTCCAGCGTGCGCACGTCGCTCACGACGTACGGGGCGGCGGTCTCGGCGGGATCGGCACTCGCCGCGCCGGGGGCGACCAGGAGGGCGCCGGCCAGGACGAGGGCGAGTGGAATGGAGAGCCTCCGGGTGGTGCGGCTCATCAAGCCTCCTTGGATGTGGAGGTGCACGAGAGCTCCAGAGGACCACCCACCGCATGGTCATATCAACATACGTCTTTTCAATAACATCAACGATCTACAACGCGGGCCAGGGCCGCCTCGGCCTGTGCGGCCAGCGCCGGGACGAGGTCGGCCGCGGAGGGCACGTCGGTGACCAGCCCGGCCGCCTCGCCGGCCCACCGCGGCAGGGCCGGCACCGCGCCGCGGGCCACGTCGTGCGCGTACTGCGCCGGCACACCGGGATCCGCGGCCAGCTCGGCCTCGCGCCCGCGCCAGCGGTCGAGATACGGATGGCCGAGAGTGCGGGCGGTGTACCGCGCGGGCCAGCCCGACCCG
>NZ_JAHYSG010000092.1 GCF_022095675.1 Dactylosporangium sp. AC04546
GGACGGGACGGCGTGGAGGTGGCGGTACGGGCGGGGTCGGCGCGGAGCCGGGGTCGGCCGGCTCAGCTCGCCCAGTGACGGGCTCAGGCCGCACCAGGCCGGCAGGTCCGCGTACGGGTCCGGGGCGCCCAGGTCGGTCACCAGGCCGAAGCCCGCGCCCCGTTCCACCTGCAGCTGCGCCGCCTGGTCGAGCTCCCACGGCGGCACCGCGTGGACCAGGTGGCCGTCGCCGGGGCGGGCGCCGTCGCACGACCACCGGCGGTAGTCGCGCCAGTTGCCGTCGAACACGCACACCGGCAGGCCCAGGTCGCGGTAGGCCTCGTCCGGCGGCTCGCCCGGGTTCAGCACGACCTCCGGCAGGCCGGCGCGGTTGGCGGCCTGGGCGGTGACGGCGACCGGGCCGATCGTGTACGGGCTGACGGGGGTGTGGTCGAGGAAGATCCCGCGGACCGGGTAGCCGGCCCAGCGGTAGACGTCGGCGCGGATCTCGGCGATCGGGCGCGTGCCGTAGTCCAGGTCGACGTAGCCGAGCAGCCGCACACCCGCCGCGTCCAACCGGCTCATGGCCGCGGTCCACAGCGGATCCCGGCCGCTGCCGGGTCCGTGGGCGACGTCGACGACGACGCTGAACGCCGGACCGTGTCCCGCGATGATCTCCCATGCGTGTGGCCGGGCGAGCGGATGCGCCCGCAGTGGCAGGAGCGTCGGAACCCGGTCCACGACCGGACTAACGATGCTGGGCCCCCTCAAGCACGCCCGGTGTCCACGGTCCAGTAGGCCGTGCGGCCGCGCATCGCGGCGCCGACACCGATCGATGTGATGTCGCAGTCGACCAGGACATCCCGGTCGCCGTCGTCACGCAGCCAGCGCTTGACCACGTCGCCCGCGTCGCCGCCCTTGGCGACCAGCTCCTGCTCGAAGCCGCTGAACCCGGCCCGCTGCGCGCGGTCGGCCGGCTCGCTGCCGTCGCTGCCCTTGGTGCCGGTGAAGTCACCGGTTGCCATGTCGGCACTGTGCGCCCGGGCCGCGGTGCGCAGCTTGGCGTCCATCCGCACCGGCTCGCACTTCTCCTTGCGCCGCTCGTTGTTGACCAGCTGGACGACGCGGTCCTCGTAGGAGTTGTTGAAGTTGGCGGACACGAGGGTGGGGGCGGCGGACGTGGGCGCGGCCGAACTGGGGGCGGCCGAGGACGGCGGCGGCGCCACAGAGGACTCGGCGGGCAGTGAGGGAGCGGGTGCCGCGTTGTGCCCGGAAGCGGGGCCGGCGTCGGTCAGCGCCGGAACGATCAGGAAACCCAGCCCGGACAGGATGAGCACGGCGGTGACCGCCGCGGCTATGCCGACCGGGCCCAGCCGGTCCACCAACCGCGGCACCATCGCGTGTGTCTCCCGGGTCTGCTGAACTGGCGGAGAAGGAAGAATTTCCGGGGAAGACGCTACTTTGCAGTGGCGCTGCGGGGCAACCGGTGGCACACTGCCACGATCGGCGCGGCGGTGCGGATCACGCACCCGGGTGAGTGAGAACACCCTGGCCAGGACGTTTGGCGTGCCGGTCGGCTTGACTAACTCGCGGCCCCGGCGGAACATAGAGGGGTCGCCAGTCGCGCCCATTTATGCCCTTGTGCTTCGGTCGCGGGTGCTGGGCGCGCGTTTGCCGGAGTCGACCGGCTGCGCTTAACAAGGAGACGATATGGCTAAGGCCCTCTTCGGCCACGTAGGCAGCGCGCCCGATCGGCGCCTTGTCGACGAGGTCACCCAACTGCGTGCCAAGGTTCGGGCCCTCGAATTCGAGGTTGTCCGGTTGCGCGCCGAAAACGACCGGCTTGCCGCGGCGGCTTCGGAGGCGGAGCAGCTGTCCCGTCTCGTCGAGCCGGCAATGGCCTGACCTTTCGGGGCGAGCACGACCCGCACGTAAAACTGAACAGCAAACCCGCGCGCCGACATCCCAGGGGTCTCGGCGCGCAGTCATGTTCGGTGGTGGTAACGACACGGACGTCCGGTTGGTTGCGCGAGTGGCCCGAGTGGCCGGTGTGCCCACGACACGCGCATTATGGTGTGCGGCGCTGCCGGGTTGGGTACTCTCCCGGCGGTACCCTGCCGGATAAGAGACGTCGACCAGTGGAGATCCGTGCACCTCAAGAGCCTGACGGTCAAGGGCTTCAAGTCCTTCGCCTCAGCGACCACGCTGAGGCTCGAACCGGGCATCACCTGCGTCGTCGGGCCGAACGGCTCGGGCAAGTCCAACGTGGTCGACGCCATCTCCTGGGTGCTCGGCGAGCAGGGCGCCAAGGCCCTGCGCGGCGGCAAGATGGAGGACGTCATCTTCGCCGGGACCGCGGGCCGGGCCCCGCTGGGACGCGCCGAGGTCACCCTCACGATCGACAACGCCGACGGTGCGTTGCCGATCGACTACACCGAGGTCTCGATCACCCGCCGGATGTTCCGCTCCGGCGAGAGTGAGTACGAGATCAACGGCAACCAGTGCCGCCTGCTCGACATCCAGGAGCTGCTCTCCGACTCCGGCATCGGCCGCGAGATGCACGTGATCGTCGGCCAGGGCCGGCTCGACGGCGTGCTGCATGCCCGGCCGGAGGACCGCCGCTCGTTCATCGAGGAGGCCGCCGGCGTCCTCAAGCACCGCAAGCGCAAAGAGAAGGCCATCCGCAAGCTCGAGGCGATGCAGGTCAACCTCAACCGCCTCGGTGACCTCACCACCGAGCTGCGCCGCCAGCTCAAGCCGCTGGGCCGGCAGGCCGAGGTGGCCCGCCGCGCCGCCGGCATCCAGGCCGACCTGCGCGACGCCCGGCTCCGGCTGCTCGCCGACGACCTGGCCACGCTGCGCACGACGCTCGACAAGGAGATCGCCGACGAGACCGCCCTGCGCGCCCGGCGTGAGGAGGTCGAGGCCGAGGTCGAGGCGGTCAACGAGCGGCTCACCGCGCTGGAGGCCGAGCACGCGGCCGACGCGCCGGTCCTCGCCGAGGCCCAGGACACCTGGTATCAGCTGTCGAACCTCCAGGAGCGGTACCGCTCGCTCCACCAGCTTGCGGGGGAGCGCTACCGCAACCTGTCCGCCGCGCCCGTCGAGGAGCGTCCCGGCCGCGACCCCGACCAGCTCACCGCCGAGGCGGAGAAGGTCCGCGAGCAGGAGGAGGAGCTCCGCGCCGCGCTGGAGGCCAGCCAGGAGCGCCTGGCCGAGGCGGTCGAGCGCCGGCAGGACCTGGAGCGCCGGCTCGCGTTCGCCGAGAAGGCCATCGTCGCGGCCCACAAGGCCATCGCCGACCGTCGCGAGGGCCTGGCCAAGCTGACCGGCCAGGTCGAGTCGGCCCGCAGCCGTGCGACCGCCGCCGCCGACGAGATCGAGCGGCTCGCGGTCCAGCTCGCCGAGGCCGAGACCCGCGCCGATCACGCCCAGGGCCTGTACGAGGAGGCCAGCGCGGGCGCGTCCGTCGCCGACCGGGACAACGCAGACCTGGAGCTGCGCCACCAGGAGGCCACCCGCGAGCTCGAGACGATCAACGGCGAGGTCCGCACCCACAGCGACGCCGAGCGGGCGGCCGAGAAGGACGTCGCCCAGTGGAAGGCGCGCGAGGAGGCCCTGGCGATGGGCCTGCGCCGCAAGGACGGCGCCGGCACGCTGCTGGCCAGCTCCGATCGCGTGCCGGGCATGCTGGGCAGCGTCGCCGCCCTGCTGTCGGTCGAGGCCGGCCACGAGGCCGCGCTGGCCGCGGCGCTGGGCGCGCTCGCCGACGCGGTGGCGGTGTCCGGCGTCGACGCGGCCGTCGCCTCGGTCGAGCTGCTCAAGCACGACGACGCCGGCCGGGCCGCGCTGCTCATCGCCTCGGCGCCGATGCTGGACGCGCCGGCGGTCGAGCGGGTGCCGCTCCCACCGGGCGCCCACTGGGCGATCGACCTGGTCCGCGCCCCCGATGAGCTGCGCCCGGCGTTGGAGCGGGCGCTCGGCGACGTGGTGTTCGCCCCCGACCTGGCCGTCGCGAAGCGGATCGTGTCGTATGCGCCGGGCCTGCGGGCCGTGACCCCCGAGGGCGACGTGCTCGGCGCCTACGCGGCGGCTGGCGGCTCCGGCAAGCAGCACAGCTTCATCGAGGTCCAGGCCGCCGTCGAGGAGGCCCGCCAGAAGAAGGTCGACGCCGAGCGGCGCGTCGCCGAGGCCCGCGAGCTGCTCGCGCTGGCCCGCAACGCCGCCGGGGTAGCCAAGGAGCAGGTCGCCGAGGCCGCCGCCGCCAAAAAGGAGGCCGACAGCCAGCGCAACGCGGCGGCCCGCCGCCTCGCCGAGTTCGGCGCCGCCGCCAAGTCGGCCAAGGCCGAGGTCGAGCGGCACGCGGCCGCCAAGGGCAAGGCCGAGTCCGCCCGCGAGTCCGGCCTGACCAGCCTGGCCGAGTTGGAGGAGCGCCTCGCCGCGGCCGAGGAGACGCCGATCGACGAGGACCCGTCGACGATGGAGCGCGACGATCTCGCCGAGCAGGTGCCGGGCGCGCGCCAGCACGAGATGGAGGTCCGCCTCGCCGTGCGCACCGCGGAGGAGCGGGTCGGCGCCCTGGCCGGGCGGGCCGACGCGCTGCTGCGCCAGGCCGCGGCCGAGCGGCAGGCCCGCGAGCGGGCGGCGGCGCGCAAGGCCACCCGGGCCCGCGGCGCCAAGGTCGCCGAGACCGTGATGTCCGGGGCGGCGATCGCGCTGGAGCAGCTCGCGTCCTCGATCGCCGAGGCCGCCGAGACCCGCGACATGCTCGCCGAGACCCGCGCCGAGCGCGAGTCCGAGCTGACCGAGGTCCGCGGCCGGGCCAAGCAGTTCACCGCCGAGCTGGAGCGGCTCACCAGCGCCGTCCACCGCGACGAGGTCGCCCGGGCCGAGCAGCGGCTGCGCATCGAGCAGCTGGAGGCCCGCTCGGCCGAGGAGTTCGGCCTCGACGCCGACACGCTCGTCGCCGAGTACGGGCCGGACGTCGAGGTGCCGCCGACCGCCCCCGACATCGCCGCGGCCGAGGCCGACGGTCGGCCGGCGCCCGTGCCGGTGCCGTTCGACCGGGCCACGCAGGAGAAGCGGGCCGCCAAGGCCGAGCGCGAGCTCAACCTCCTCGGCAAGGTCAACCCGCTGGCCCTGGAGGAGTTCGCGGCGATGGAGGAGCGCTACAAGTTCCTCTCCGACCAGCTCGAGGACCTCAAGGCGACCCGGCGCGACCTGCTCACCGTGGTCAAGGATGTCGACGACCGGATCCTCGAGGTCTTCACCAGCGCGTACCACGACACGGCCCGCGAGTTCGAGCAGGTCTTCTCGGTGCTCTTCCCGGGCGGCGAGGGCCGGCTGGTGCTCACCGACCCCGACGACATGCTCACCACGGGCATCGAGGTCGAGGCCCGCCCGCCGGGCAAGAAGATCAAGCGGCTGTCGCTGCTGTCCGGCGGCGAGCGCTCGCTCACCGCGGTCGCGCTGCTCTGCGCCATCTTCCGGGCCCGACCCAGCCCGTTCTACATCATGGACGAGGTGGAGGCGGCGCTCGACGACGTCAACCTCGGCCGGCTCATCACGCTGTTCGAGCAGCTGCGCGAGCGCAGCCAGCTGATCATCATCACGCACCAGAAGCGGACGATGGAGGTCGCCGACGCGCTCTACGGCGTGACGATGCGCTCCGGCGTCACCGAGGTCATCTCCCAGCGACTCCGAACGGAAGAAGCGGCCTGACGTGGTAGAGAAGCCGACCGCACTGTTGATCGACTTCGACGGGGTGCTGCGCACATTCGACACGTCCGTGAACGCGGTGATCGAGCAGCGGTACGGGCTGGAGCCCGGCACGGTGCTCAACACCGCCCTGGAGTGGGACCGGCTGCTGCCGGCGATCACCGGCCTGATCACGCGCGAGCAGTGGCTGCAGGCCGTGGCCGAGGCGCTGCAGGACCGGGTCGGCGGCCCCGACCAGGCGGCCGCCCTGATGAAGGAGTGGGTCGTCTACCCCGGCCACATCCGCCCCGAGGTGCTCGCGTTCGTGCGCGACGTGCGGGCCGCCGGCCTGCCGGTGTGCCTGGCCACGAACGCGACCGACGACCTCGGCAACGTGCTGTCCACGTTCAACCTCGCCGGCGAGTTCGACGCGGTGGCCAACTCGTCGGAGATCGGCATCCACAAGCCGACCAAGGAGTACTTCGCGGCGGCGTGCGCCCTGATCAACACTCCGCCGGCCCGGTGCCTGCTGGTCGACGACACCGACCGGATGATCCGCGGTGCGCGGGTGGCCGGCCTCACCGCCTACCGGTACGCCGACGGTGACGACCTGACCTACCCGCGCCGCGCGCTCGGGATCTAGAGCGCGCCCTCGATCGACGAGACGATCTCGTCGGCCTTCGGCTGGGTGCGCGGGCCGAAGCGGGCCGCCACCGCGCCGTCCTTGCCCACCAGGAACTTCTCGAAGTTCCAGCGGATGTCCCCGGTGTGGCCCTCGGCGTCGGCGACCGGGGTCAGCACGTCGTAGAGCGGGTGCCGGCCATCGCCGTTGACCTCGACCTTCTCGGTCATCGGGAACGTGATGCCGTAGGTCGTGCTGCAGAACTCGGCGATCTCCTCGGCCGTGCCCGGCTCCTGCCCGGCGAACTGGTTGCACGGCACGCCCAGCACGGAGAAGCCGCGGTCCTCGTAGGTCCGCTGCAGTTCTTCCAGCTCCGCGTACTGCGGGGTCAGCCCGCACCGCGACGCGACGTTGACGACCAGCACCGGGCGCCCGCGGAACTGCCCAAGGTCGAGCGGCTTGCCCTGAAGGTCTGCGATCTCGATGTCGTAGAAGCTCATGCGCTTGATCGTATGCCGGGCGCTTGACTTCACTGGTTCGGCAGGTATTTTTACAAAGGCAACCCTCGATGCAACATCTCGCCGGTCGGCGCCGGCGGACCTGTCCTGCCCGGCAGCAGGACGCGCCCGCACCGGATCGTCGAGAGCATCGAGGAGGGGCAGCCGCATGCCCGTTGTCACCGTGCGCAATCCCGGGACCGGGGAAGTCCTGGGCGAGGTTTCCGCGCACGACGCCACCCAGGTCGCCGCGATCGTCGACGCCGCCCAGGAGGGCCAGCGCGCGATGGCCGCGCTGGCGGCCCATGAGCGCGAGGCGCTGCTGCGCCGGGTCGCCGACCTGGTCGAGGCCGAGCAGGAGAGCCTGGCCCGGCTCCTGGCGGCCGAGAACGGCAAGCCGATCACGCAGACCCGCGGCGAGGTGCAGGCCGCCGTGCGCATCTTCCGCGGCTACGCGGGGGAGGCGACCCGGCTCCTGGGCCGCCAGATCCCGCTCGACGCGGTACCGGGGCTGGAGCGCCACCTCGCCGTGACCCTGCGCGAGCCGCTCGGCGTCGTCGCCGCCCTCGTGCCGTTCAACTATCCCGTCGAGCTCTACGCCCACAAGGCGGCCGCCGCCCTGGCCGCCGGCAACGCCGTCGTGGTGCAGCCGCCGGCGAAGTGCCCGCTCGCGGTCCTGCGGGTGGCCCAGCTCGTCGAGCAGGCCGGGGCGCCGCCGCACGCGCACCAGATCGTCGTCGGTGACGCGGCCGTGTCCCGTCAGCTCGCCGGAAGCGCGGGGATCGCCGCGATCAGCCTCACCGGCAGTACCGCCGCCGGAAGAGCCGTCGCGCGGGAGGCCGGCCTGAAGAAGGTGTACCTCGAGCTCGGCGGCAACGACGCGCTCATCGTCTGCGCCGACGCCGACGTCGAGGAGGCGGCGCGGGCCGTCGTCCTGGGCCGGCTGGCCCGCGGCAACGGGCAGATCTGCTGCGCGGTGAAGCGGGTGTACGTCCAGCGGCCGGTCCACGACGCCTTCGTGGACGCCCTCGTCGCCGAGGCGGCGAAGCTCACCGTCGGCGACCAGCTGTTGGAGCCGACCGATGTCGGGCCACTGATCACCGCGGATGCCGCCGAGCGCGTCGAGCAGGCTGTGCGGGCGCTGGTGCACGACGGCGCCCGCCTGCTCACCGGAGGCGGCGCCAGCGGTGCCTTCGTCGACCCGGCCGTGCTCGTCGACGTGCCGGCCGACAGCCCCGCCTTCGCCGAGGAGATCTTCGGCCCGGTCGCCCCGGTCGCGCGGTTCGACGACCCGGAGGAGGCGGTCGCGCTGGCCAACGCGTCGCCGTACGGCCTGCAGGCCGCCGTGTTCACCCGGGACGTCTCGCGGGCGCTGAGCATCGCGCGGCGCCTCGACGTGGGCGGCGTGATCGTCAACGGCTCGACCGCCCTGCGCGCCGAGAACCTGCCGTTCGGCGGGACCAAGGACACCGGGGGATACCGCGAGGGCATCCACGACACCGTCCTCGACTTCACCCGCCAGAAGACGGTCGTCGTGATGGACGCGTTCCGGTGACGCTGCGACTCCGGGATGTCCGGAAGCGGTACGGCGGGGTCGAGGTGCTGCACGGCGTGAGCCTGGCGGCCGCCGCCGGGTCGGTGCTCGCGCTTGTCGGGGCCAACGGTGCCGGCAAGTCGACGCTGATCCGCATCCTGTCCGGCGCGGTGCGGGCGGACGGGGGCGAGGTCCTCGTCGACGGTGTGCCGGCCGACCTCTCGTCACCGCATCATGCGCACGCGCTCGGGATCCGCACGGTGTACCAGGAGCTGTCGCTCGTCCCGCAGCTCAGCGTGACCGAGAACCTGCTGCTCGGGCGGTTTCCCCAGCGGTACAACATGATCGACTGGACGGCGGCCCACCGTCGCGCACAGGAACTGCTGGACCGGGCCGGCTTCGGGATGATCGACCCGCGCGAACTCGCAGGCCGGCTGCCCGTGGCCCGCCAGCAGATGGTCGAGATCGCGAAGGCGCTGGCCGACGAGCCCAGGGTCCTCATCCTCGACGAGCCTTCGGCGGTACTGGCGGGCAGCGACCTCGACGCCCTGTACGCACTCGTGCGGGAGCTGCGGCAACGGGGCGTGCTGGTGGTGTACGTGTCGCACCGGCTGGCCGAGGTGCTCGACCTGGCCACCGACATCGTGGTGCTCAAGGACGGGCAGGTCGTCGAGACCACCACGCCGGCCCGCACGTCCGAGCCCGAGCTGATCCGGCTGATGGCCGGCCGCCGGCCCGAGCGGATCTACCCGCCGCGCCGGCCGGCGCCGGGCGACGTCCGGCTGCGGATCGAGGACCTGAGCCGGCCCGGCGAGTTCACCGGCGTCTCGTTCGAGCTGCGGGCCGGCGAGATCGTCGGGCTGTTCGGCCTGGTCGGGTCGGGCCGCAGCGAGCTGGCCGCATGCGTGTTCGGCGCGTCCCGGCCGTCCTGCGGCAGCGGCGCCTACGGGAGCCCGGCCGACGCGATCAGGCACGGGGTCGCCATGGTCACCGAGGACCGCGCCGGCAGCGGGCTCGTGCTCGGCCTGACCGTGCGGGACAACATCGGCCTCACCACCTGGCACGGCGCGTGGATCGACCAGGCCCGCCAGCGCCGCGACGTGGCGACCATGATCGAGCGGCTGGACATCCGGCCGCCCGGCTGCGCCGCGATGCCGGTCGTCCGGCTCAGCGGCGGCAACCAGCAGAAGGCCGTCCTGGCCAAGTGGCTGCTCGTCGAGCCGAAGGTGCTCATCCTCGACGAGCCGACCCGCGGCGTCGACATGGCGACCCGCGTGGAGATCTACCGGATGGTCGACGGCCTGGCCCGCGAGGGGCTCGCCGTCCTGCTCATCTCCTCCGACCTCACCGAGGTGCTCGGCGCCACCGACCGGGTCCTGGTCATGAACCAGGGCCGGATCACCGGCGAGCTGCCGTCGGAGGGCACGACCGAGGACCAGGTGCTGGAGAGGGCGATCGCGGCATGACCGGTTCCGGAGCGAAGCGGAGGAGGCCGGTCATCATGGGGCCGGTTCGGAAGGCATGCGGCCGGAGCGAAGCGGAGGACGCATGACCACGTTGGCGGTGCGGGTGCGGGGCCGGGACGTCACGGCCGAGCTCGCGTTCGCGGTGCTCGTCGTGGCGCTCGTTGCGGTCGCCGCGACCACGTCGGACAGCTTCCTGACCCAGACCAACCTCACCAACCTGCTCAAGCAGATGGTGACCATCGGGCTGCTCGCGTTCGGCATGCTCGTGGTCATCCTCACCGGCGGCATCGACCTGTCGGTGGGCTCGGTGGTCGCGTTCGCCGGCATCGTCACCGCCGGGCTCGCGGCCGACCTGCCGATCCCGCTGGCGATGGCGGTCGGGATCGCGAGCGGTGTCGCGTTCGGCTCGCTCAACGGCCTGCTCGTGGCCCGCTTCGAGCTGGCGCCCTTCGTGGTGACGCTGGCGGCCCTGACGACCATCCGCGGGCTCGCGTTCGTCTACTCCGAGGTGCCGATCTCCCCGGCGGATCCGGGGTTCCTCTGGCTCGGCTCGGCGATGGCCGGGCCGATCCCGCTGATCACGCTCGTCATGCTGGCCGTCTTCGGCGTCGGGGGCGTGTTCCTGGCCCGGACGCCCGCGGGGCGCTCCATCGTCGCCATCGGCGGCAACGCGGAGACGGTCCGGCTGGCCGGCATCGGCGTACGCCGGCACCTGGTGCTGGCGTACACGATCAGCGGCTTCTGTGCCGGCCTGGCCGGGGTCATCCTGACCAGCCGGGTCGGCATCGCACAACCGAGCGTCGGGGTGGCCTTCGAGCTCGACGCGATCGCGGCCTGCGTCATCGGTGGCGCAAGCCTGTCCGGCGGCCGGGGTTCGGCGAAGGGCGCCTTCGGCGGGGTGCTCGTCCTGGTCCTGATCAACAACCTGCTCAACCTGTACGGCGTACAGAGTTTCTGGCAGCAGGTGCTCAAGGGACTGATCATCGTCGCGGTCATCCTCGTGCAGCGCACGCGGCGGCCGCGCTCTGCTCGATGAAAGGGCGGCACATGAAGAAGTTATGGGCGGGCCTGCTGGTGCTCGGGCTGGCTCTGACCGGTTGCTCCGACGACCCGGCCGACAAGTCCGGCTCCTACACCGTGGGGGTCGCGAACTTCCTGCTCAGCGGCCCGTACTTCAGCGGCATGGACGCCGCGATCGCTGCGCAGGCCAAGACCAAGGGCAACGTGAAGATCATCAGCAACGACGCCGGGGGCGACGCCGCCAAGCTCGCCGCCAACGTCGAGGACCTGCTGAGCAAGAACGTCGACGCGATCATCATCTCCGGCGGCCCGCTGGAGTCGGCGCCGGCCGCGCTCAACGCGATCAAGGCGGCCGGCAAGCCGGTGATCCTCGTCGACCGCAAGTTCGCCGTCGGCGAGTACACCAGCTGGATCGGCCCCGACAACGAGGCCATCGGCAAGCAGGACGGCGAGTTCCTGACCAAGAAGCTCACCGCCGGCGGCAAGGTCGCGATCATCAAGGGCGGCCCGGCCGACAACTCGATCGGCCTGGCCCGCACCAACGGCCTCAAGTCGGTGCTGTCCGGCAACTCGAAGTTCACGCTGGTCGAGGCGCCCGACTTCGGCAACTGGGGCTCCGACGGCGGCCTGACCGTCATGGAGGGGCTGCTCGCCAAGCACTCGGACCTGGTCGCCGTCTTCTGCGAGAACGACGCGATGTGCCTGGGCGCCCAGCGGGCGATCGCCTCCGCCGGCAAGGCGAACCAGATCGTGCTGGCCGGCGTCGACGGCCAGGCCGAGGCGCTCAAGGCCATCCTCGACGGCACCAACTACGTGGTGACCGGCCTGAACAGCCCGAACGTCATCGGCAAGCTCGCCCTCGACCGCACCGTCGAGGTGCTCGGCGGCGCCAAGGTCGAGAAGGACACCGTCGTCCCGTCGCCGCAGATCACCAAGGACAACGCCGCGCAGTACCTCAACACCTGAGGAGGCCTTGTGAAACCGCACGCCCTGCTGGCGCCGCTGCTCTTGGCCGGCTCGCTCGTCGCGCTTCCCGCCGCCCCGTCCGCGGCCGCCGTCTCGTGGCGGCTGCTGTACTCCGAGAACTTCAGCACACCGATCAACAGCAACAACACGGCGTGGGTGCGCGACACCTACGCCAACCCGTTCGACACCATCACCGACGACCCCGGCCAGTGGTACCGCAACGACTACGGCCCCGCCTGGACGACCCAGCTGAACTCCTTCTACACCTACCGCAAGGAGTTCACGCTCGGCCAGAACGGCTGGCTGACGGCGTCGCTGTCGGCCCGCGACTTCAACAAGGACGGCGTCATCGAGTCGCCGCCGTCGATCACGACCCAGGCCGTCGGCGGCGCCAACGCGGCCGTGATGAACGTGCCCGAGAGCACCGGCGGCGCGATCTTCCGGCCGACCAATCGGCTGCCCGACCAGTACCGCGTGGAGTACAAGCTCAAGACGCTGAACTTCGGCGGCAAGCGCAACGGCACGATCAACTACGACGGCAAGATCAACGGCTACTCGCCGACGGGCTGCAAGACCCAGCATCCGTGGGGTGAGGGCTCCAACAGCCCCGGCTGGAGCGGCGACGCCTCCGTCCCCTACTGCGAGTGGCAGGACGTCCGGGCCGGGCCGTACGGGTACAACGGCTTCCACTTCCTGTCGATCGTGGACTTCGCGAACCCGGCGCCGCGCAACAACCACTTCTGGCACTACCACCGCAAGGTGCTGATGGACCAGTTCGCGCAGCACCCGGACCGGGTCGGCAGCGGCACCGGCGGGCGGGTGTGCAACTCGAACACCAACACCTACTACAACTACCGCGACGGCAACTTCAACACCGTCAACATGTGGATCAGCGGGATGCCGAACTGGAACCCGGGCCCGGGCGGCCTGCCCGGCAACTCGCAGTGGTTCATGACCAGCTGCTCCGGCGGCGCGGCCGAGAACCAGCTGTCCAGCGCGGCCGAGCTCCAGCCCGAGCTGATGCCGAACGAGTTCTACACGTTCGCGATCGAGCGCGACGCGACCGGCTACACGCTGGAGGCGAGCGGCAACTTCGCCCGTGTCGGCGTGAAGACCCTGCGCTTCCACCGCCCGTTCGTGGTCAACGGCGTGCCGATCTGGCACTACAACACCCAGGCGTCGGAGTACAACGGCCAGTTCAACGGCACGCTCACCCAGAACGACGACTTCGGCAGCGCGTCGTGGCCGAACCAGTGGCCGGCCGGCTCGTCGTACCCGGACTGGTTCGTGATCGGCGATCTGTACACGAACGTCTACGAGGGCAGCGCGTCCGTGACGGACATCAAGCTGTTCGTGCCCGAGACGACCCCGGCGCCGAACCTGGCGCTGAACAAGCCGGCCACGGCCTCGAACCAGTGCGCGGCCGCGGAGGCCCCGGCGAAGGCGGTCAACGGCAGCTGGACCGGCGGCCTCTCCGACAAGTGGTGCGCGCTGGGCAGCAACAAGTGGCTGCGGGTCGACCTCCAGTCGTCCCAGTCGGTCGGCCGGGTGGTGCTGCGCCACTCGGGTGCGGGTGGTGAGAAGCCGTCGTGGAACACGCGCGACTTCGACCTGCAGACGTCCACGGACGGCAACACGTGGACCACGGTGGCGTCCGTACGCGGCAACACCGCGGACGTGACGACGCACACGTTCACGCCCCGCCAGGCCCGATATCTCCGCCTGAACGTGATCACCCCGACCAGTGACTCGGACACGGCGGCGCGCATCTTCGAGCTGGAGGCCTACGCGAGCTGAGGTGGTTCAGACGTTGGTCGATCTACCTTGGGTGGATCGACCAACGTCTCCGCGCCCACGGGCCTATCGTTGGACGCGTGGCGCAGGTGCGGGTCGCGGTCGGGGCGGTGGTCCGGCGCGGCAGAGACGTGCTGCTCGTCCGGGACGGCGACGACTGGGCGCTGCCCGGGGGTGCCGTCGGCGACGGGGAGCCGCTGCTGCGCCGGGTCGCCGCCGAGGCCGGCTACGCGGACGTCGTCGCCGAGCGGCTGGTGTGGGTCGCGAGGTACACGGCGGGCGGCCAGCGGTACGAGATGATCGGCTTCGAGGTCACCGGGGTCGGGCCGCACGGAGGCGGCGGCGAGTGGGTGGCCCTCGGCGAGGCCCTCCAGCGGCTCGGGACCATGTGGTTCGCGCCCATCCGGGAGCCCGCCGTCGCCTACCTCAGCGGGCGGGCCCGCGTCGCAACCCTCTGGTCCTGGCCCGACCTGGACGGGCCACCCGACACCGTGCCGCCCGTCAGTCCAGCTTGAGCACGGCCACCTCGCCCAGCGTCTTGTCCGGCCGGGTGCCCTGGAAGTTGACGTGTGCCGATCTCCCCTGGAGCACCAGCAGGCCCACCGCGTTGCCGAAGTGCGGGCCCGCGAGCTTCTTCCAGCGCACGACCGGCTTGCGGACGCCGAACATGCGCGCCACCGAGCGCATCAGGCGGGCCGCGGGCGGGTTCCAGCCGAACTTCATCGCCGGGCGGATCAGCTTGGGCATGTCGTTGTGGACCGGCGAGCAGGTCAACTGGTACACCGGCGTCACCACCTCCGGGCCCAGGCGGGCCTTCGCCGCGTAGGAGTGGTGAACGTCACCCGAGAGCACGCTGATCGTCGCCGGGGGTGGCGCCACACCGCCCTGGCCGGCGCCGATCTGGCCCAGCAGGGCCGTGAGGGCGTCGAACGAGCGGCCGAAGGCGGCCCAGTGCTCCAGGTCGACGGCCTGGCGGAGCTTCTCGCCGAGGCGGCCGACCCAGCCGCGCGGCGACTCGGCCAGCTTCTCGGTCATCGACTCCAGGTGGTGGATGGCCGGCGGCAGCAGCCACGGCAGCGAGGAGCCGATCAGCAGGTGGTCGTAGTCGCCAGGCAGCTGCTTGGCGAACCATGCCCACTCGCTGTCCAGCAGCATCGCCCGCTTGCCTTGCTCCAGCTCGCGGGCGGCCCGGTTGTCGACCATCACCAGGCGGGTGCGGTCGATGTCGACGGTGTAGCTCCAGCGGTACGAGGCGCGGTCGCGGTCGGCCCGGGAGCCGAACTCGTCGAGGATCCCGGTCGCGTCGCCGGCCGACACGACAGCCGCGTAGATCGGGCACTCCGCCAGGGCGCTCGGGGCCAGGTTCCCCAGGTGCTGGTACACCCAGTACGACGCCAGTCCGGCCTGGATGCGCTGCGGCCACCAGCTGAGCTGGTCCATCTGCTCGCGCCAGCGCTGCGAGGTGTTCCAGTCGTCGATGATCTCGTGGTCGTCGAAGATCATCACGCTCGGCACCGTCGACAGCAGCCAGCGGATCTCGGGATCGGTCCACGAGTCGAGGTAGAGTTTCGTGTACTCGTGGAAGTCCACGACCTGGGTCGAAGGCGCGTCGGCGCGCCGGGCGGCCCGCCGGTTCTTCAGCCAGCGCTGGATCTTCTCCGGGGTCTCGTCGGCGTAGACCTGGTCGCCGAGCAGGACGAGCAGGTCGGGCCACTCGGTGGGGGCCGCCGAGCGGATCGACTCGATGAGCCGCCCCGAGTAGGCGTCCAGCGCGTCCGGGGGATAGCGCGTGACGCTCAGCGGGCTCGCCTCCCGGCAGGAGCCGAACACGAGCCGCACGGGCGCGCCCGTGGGTCGGGTCCGGATGACCGGGGGCGGCGCGGGGTCGTCGGGCCGGGGCCAGACCTCGACGCCGTCGATCTTCACGGTGTACCGCGTGACGGCGTCCGCCGGCAGGCCGGAGACCACGACGAGGGCGTAGTGGTGGCCGTGGACCGAGAACGTCCGGGCGGCCCCGCCTGCGGGCGCGGCGTCGACCTCGACGGTCGCGGGGTGGGCGGTCTCCACCCAGATCGTCGCCTGGTCACCCTCGACGCGCCGGAGGACAGGGCCTAGGACGAGGACGCCCTTGTCGGCGTCGAGATCGGCTTCGGGCATGGTTCGGGGACCTCCCGGGTGGTCGCGGGGTGCCTACGAATGATCCTGCCCGGACCGTCTCGGCGCCACCGCAAGCCGCTTTCCCCGGCGTCTGGGAGGATTCCTGCCATGGAGTCGTACATCGTCTTCGGCCTGGTGCTGCTCGTCGTCGTGATCGGGGCCACGCTCGCGCTCATCGCGCCCCGCTATCGGAAGCCTCCGACGCTGCCTCCCACTGAGGAGAAGAAGGCTCCGCCTGTGGTGTCGGCGCCGCCTGTGGTTTCGGCGCCGCCTGCTGTCGAGACGCCTCCCGTCGTCTCGGCGCCCCCTGTCGTCTCGGCCCCGCCGGTGGTCGAGGCCCCGCCGCCGGTGGTCGAAGCACCTCCGCCGGTCATCGAGAAGCCCGAACCCACCGCCGGTCGCCTGGTGCGGCTGCGGGCCCGCCTCTCCCGCTCCCAGAACGTCTTCGGCAAGGGCCTGCTCGCCCTGCTGTCCCGCGACAGGCTCGACGACGACACCTGGGACGAGGTCGAGGAGACCCTCATCGGCGCCGACGTCGGCGTCGCCGCCACCACCGAGATCGTCGGCAAGCTCCGCGAGCGGGCCCGCGTCCACGGCACCGCCACCGCCACCGAGCTGCGCGCGATGCTCGCCGACGAGCTGGTCACCGCGCTCGAGCCGGAGATGGACCGCAGCCTCGCCGCCACGCCGCGGGACGGGCGCCCGGCGGTGCTGCTCGTCGTCGGGGTCAACGGCGCCGGCAAGACCACCACCTGCGGCAAGATCGCCCGGGTGCTCGTGGCCGACGGCCACACGGTCGTGCTGGGTGCGGCCGACACCTTCCGCGCCGCGGCCTCCGAGCAGCTCGCCACCTGGGCCGGCCGGGTGGGCGCCGACGTCGTCCGGGGACCCGAAGGGGCGGATCCGGCCTCGGTGGCGTTCGACGCGGTCAAACGGGGTATTGACGCGGGTGTGGACACGGTGCTCATCGACACCGCCGGGCGGCTGCAGAACAAGGTCGGGCTCATGGACGAGCTGGGCAAGGTCAAGCGGGTGATCGAGAAGCACGGGCCGGTCGACGAGACGCTGCTCATCCTCGACGCCACCACCGGCCAGAACGGCCTGGAGCAGGCCCGGGTGTTCACCGAGGTGGTGGACGTCACCGGCGTGGTGCTGACCAAGCTGGACGGCACCGCGAAGGGTGGCATCGTCATCGCGGTACAGCGCAAACTGGGCATTCCGGTGAAGCTCGTGGGGCTGGGGGAGGGGCCCGACGACCTCGCTCCGTTCGATGCCCGACAGTTCGTCGACGCGCTCGTTGGCACCGACGCGTAACCTCGGACGGTACCTTGGGACCGTAGGTCCCCGGACCGGTTCCACTCAGCTCTGGTGACGAAGGACGATCACGTGACGCAGCAGGAGATCCCGCTCCACGGCGGGAATACCTCCGTCGTGGTGCGCTCGGGCGACACGGTGCGCCGCAACGCGGGCCCTTGGACGCCCGCTGTGCACGCCTTGCTGCGCCACCTGGAGTATGTCGGGTTCACCGGCGCGCCGCGGGCCTTCGGCATCGACGAGCGGGGCCGTGAGGTCCTCTCGTATCTCGAAGGCGAGTGCGGCGAGTATCCGCTCGCACCGCACTGGGTGACCGACGAGGCGATGGTCACCGTGGCCACCATGCTGCGGATGTTCCACGACGCCCAGGCCGGGTTCCGCCCGTCGCCCAACGCGGTCTGGCGCTCCTTCGGCCCGCCGCCGCCGGACACCGAGGTCATCTGTCACCACGACGCGGCGCCGCACAACGTCATCTGGCGCCCCGACGGCACGCTGTCGCTGATCGACTTCGACCTGGCCTCGCCCGGCGCGCGGATCTACGACGTGGCCTACGCGGCGTGGACCTGGGTGCCGCTGTTCTCCGACCGCGACTCCTACACGCTCGGCTGGAAGCGGCCCAACCGGCCGCGGCGGCTGCGGATGTTCGCCGACGCCTATGGCCTCACCCCGCGCGACCGGCACCGCCTGGTGCGGGTGATCCGCAAGCGGATCGTCGACCATATCGAAGGCATCCGCCGTATGGCGGCCGCCGGAGACCCCGCATTCGTGCGGATCGTGCACAAGGGACATCTCCGTCGTCCGGTGCGCGACCTGCGCCTCATCGACTATGAGCGGCACACGCTGGAGTACGCACTTCGATAGACCGTGAGCGTTTCTTCACACGCTGGAAACATGACGTGACGCGGTAGAAACCGCGCAGCGCCGGTGCGCGAAACGTGGGACCTGAAAGCTCTCGCGCAACCGGCTGAAGGGCGATGCTGCTCCGAAGGTCGGGAGGGAGGATCTCGACTACTAGGAGGCCAGCGTGCCTGAAGCGACCATCGATACCGGCAACACCGCATGGTTGCTGGTATCGACCGCGCTCGTGCTGCTCATGACGCCCGGTCTGGCACTGTTCTACGGTGGCCTGAACCGCTCCAAGGGCGTCCTCAACATGATGATGATGAGCTTCTCGACGATCGGGCTCGTCAGCATCCTGTGGTTGTTCTACGGATTCAGCGCCGCCTTCGGCGCGGACTCCGCGGGCGGGTTGTTCGGTGACCTGGGACAGTACTTCGGCTCCAAGACCTACATCGACCAGTTCTGGGGCGCCACCGCCGAAAGCCCCAGCGGCATCGGTATCCCCACCTATGTCTTCATGGTGTTCCAGATGACGTTCGCCGTCATCACGGTCGCCCTGATCAGCGGCGCGATCTCCGACCGCGCGAAGTTCGGCGGCTGGCTGCTCTTCGCGTTCGGCTGGGCCACGCTGGTCTACTTCCCGGTCGCCCACAACGTGTGGGGAGGCGGCTGGATCACCCAGAAGCTCCACCCGCTCGACTTCGCCGGTGGTACCGCGGTCCACATCAACGCCGGTGCGGCAGCACTCGGCGTGGCCCTGGTCCTCGGCAAGCGCATCGGCTGGCCGCGGGAGAGCATGAAGCCGCACAACGTGCCGTTCGTCGCCATCGGCGCCGGCCTGCTGTGGTTCGGCTGGTTCGGCTTCAACGCGGGCTCTGAGCTCACCGTCGACGGCGTCACCGGCCTGGCCTTCGTGAACACGCAGGTCGCGACCGCCGCCGCGGTGCTCGGCTGGGTCATCGTCGAGTGGATCCGCGACCGGAAGCCGACCCTCGTCGGCGCGTCCTCCGGTGCGATCGCCGGCCTGGTCGCGATCACCCCCGCGTGTGGCTTCATCGACTCGTGGGCGGCCGTCCTGCTCGGCCTCGTCGCCGGCATCGTCTGCGCCCTGGCTGTCAGCCTGAAGTACCGCTTCGGCTTCGACGACTCGCTCGACGTGGTCGGCGTCCACTTCGTCGGTGGCTGGATCGGCTCCCTCTGGCTCGGCTTCTTCGCCAACCCCGACCTGAACTCGGCCATCACCGGCGCCCTGGGCGCGAAGGCCGGTCTGTTCAACGGCGGCGGCGCGGCCCAGCTGGGCGCGCAGGCCGGTGCCAGCGCTATCGTGACGGTCTACTCGTTCGCCGTGGCCTTCATCCTCGCCTTCATCATCGAGAAGACGCTTGGCTTCCGGGTGAGCGCCGAGGCCGAGGTCGAGGGCATCGACATCGCCGAGCACGCCGAGAGCGGCTACGACCTGACCCCGGCGAGCGGCAGCAGCGGCGGCGCGTTCGCCCTCGCGGGAGTGGGAACGAGCAAGGCAGCAGCAGCGTCGGCGGCGGAAGCCCCGGCGTCCGAAAAGGTAGCCGGATAGCGTCGAGGGATGTCGGAGGGAATGGGCATGAAGCTGGTGACCGCGGTCATCAAGCCGTACCAGCTCGACGCGGTGAAAGAGGCACTCCACGCCCTGGGCGTGGCCGGCCTGACCGTGAGCGAGGTTCAGGGCTACGGCCGTCAGAAGGGCCACACCGAGGTCTACCGCGGTGCGGAGTACACGGTGGAGTTCGTCCCGAAGATCCGGGTCGAGATCGTCACCGACGAGCTCGACTTCGAGAAGGTCGTGGACGCCATCGTGACCGCCGCCCGCACCGGCAAGATCGGTGATGGCAAGGTCTGGGTCACCTCGGTCGACGAGGTGGTCCGGGTCCGCACCGGCGAGCGCGGGCTCGACGCCCTGTAAGCCGCTGCGATCTCTACGCTGAACAGCATGACGCAACCGTCGGCGCCCGCTCCGGTCCTTTCCACCGGGGCGGGCGCCGCCGCGCGAGCCGAGCGCTCCGCCGTGCTCGACGGCTGGCTCGCCAAGGTGTACGCCGAGGCGGGCGGCACCACCGACGGCCTGGCCCTGGTCGCGGTCGGCGGCCTGGGGCGGCGCGAGTGCGCCCCGCGCAGCGACCTGGACCTGGTCCTGCTGCACACCGGGCCCTCCTCGGCCGCCGGTGACCTCGGGGCGCGCATCTGGTACCAGGTGTGGGACGCGAAGTTCGCCCTGGACCACTCGACTCGCACCCCGCAGGAGGCGCTGTCGGTCGCCCGCGAGGACCTGAAGGTCGCCCTGGGGCTGCTCGACGCCCGGCTCGTGGCCGGAGACGCCGCTCTGCTCGCCCAGCTGCACGCTGACGCCGTGGCCCAGTGGCGGGCCCAGGCCCGTTCGGCCCTGCCGCTCCTGCGCCAGCTCACCCACGACCGCTGGAAGGCCCACGGCGAGCTGGCGTTCCTTCTCGAGGGCGACGTCAAAGAATCCCGTGGTGGCCTGCGCGACTTCGGCGTCCTGCGCGGCATCGGGTTCGCCGGCGTCGCCGACGGTCCGCGACCGGCCGTCCGGGGCGCGCACCTGACCCTGCTCGACGTCCGCGACGCCCTGCACGCCGTGCGCGGCCGCCGCGTCGACCGCCTCCTGGCCCAGGACCGCGACGAGGTCGCCGAGCTGCTCGACCTGGGCGACCGGGACGAGGTGCTGCGGCGCATCGCCGAGTCCGCGCGCACCATCGCGTACGCCAGCGACGACGCCTGGCGGGCCGTCGAGCGCTGGGCCGCCCCGCGCGGCACCGCTTCACGCCGCCCGCTCGCGCGCGACGTCGTCGAGCAGAACGGCGAGGTCGTCCTGGCCCGCGCCGCCGTCACCCCGCGCCCCGACCCGGCCCTCCCGCTGCGGGTCGCCGCGACCGCCGCCCGGGCCGAGCTGCCGATCTCGCACGCCACCCTCGAGTGGCTCGGCGGCTTCGCCGGCCCGATGCCCCAGCCCTGGCCGGCCCCGGCCCGCGACGCCCTCCTCACGCTCCTCGGCAGCGGCCCGTCCATGATCGAGGTCTGGGAGGCCTGCGACCGCTACGGCCTGGTCGTCAACTGGCTGCCCGAGTGGGCCCGCGTGCGCAGCCTGCCCCAGCACAACCCCGTGCACCTGTTCACCGTCGACCGCCACCTGGTCGAGACCGCCCTCCATGCGGCCGCCCTGGCGCGCGACGTCGACCGCCCCGACCTGCTCGTGCTCTGCGGCCTGCTGCACGACATCGGCAAGGGCCTGCCCGGCGACCACAGTGTCGTCGGCGCCCCGATCGCGGCCGCGATCGCCGCCCGCCTGGGCCTGCCGCCGGCCGAGGTGGCCCAGGTCGAGAAGGTCGTCCGCCTGCACCTGCTGCTGCCCGACACGGCCACCCGCCGCGACCTGTCCGACCCCCAGACGATCACCACGGTCGCCACCGCCGTCGGCGACGCCTCCACGCTCGGCCTGCTGCACGCCCTGGCCCGCGCCGACGCCGCCGCGACCGGCCCGGCCGCGTGGTCGGACTGGAAGGGGCGCCTGATCGCCGAGCTGGTCCGCCACGTCGACCGCGCGCTCGACACCGGCGTGGTCGACCCGCCCCCTTCACCCGCCGCGGCCCTTCCGGTGCCGGCCGGGCTGCCAGCAGTACACCTGGATGAGGACTCGGTGTCGGTGACCGCGACCGACCGCCGGGGCCTCCTGGCGTCTGTGGCCGGGTGCCTGTCCCTGCACCGCCTGGACGTCGTCACGGCCGACACCGTCACGGTCGACGGCGTGGCCCGGATGGTCTGCGCCGTCCAGCCTCGCTACGGGGGCGAGCTCGACCGCGAGGCGATCGTCTCTGATCTTCGCCGCGCGGTGACCGGCGACCTCCCGCTGGCCGAACGCCTGGCCGCCCGTGACCGCTCCTCCCGCCGCAGCGCTTCGGCCCCGCCGCGGGTCGTGTGGCAGCCGCCGTCGGCCGCTACGGACGCTACGGTGTTCGAGCTCCGCGCTACGGACACGCCGGGGCTGCTGTTCCGGGTGGCGAGCGCGTTGGAGGACGTGGGCGCGGACGTACGCTCGGCGCGCATCTCTACCCTGGGCGGCGCTGTCGTGGATGCGTTCTACCTGGCCGGGTCGTGGGACGCGGATGCTCGCGGCCGCATCGAGGCGGCGGTCCTTCAGGCGGCGAAAACGTCCTGAGTTCGGTCGGCTCGCTCCGCTCTCGGAACTACGTTTGTCGATGCTCGTGTTGATCTCGCGGGACGAGCGTTGATCGACCACCGTCTGCGCTCCGCGTGTCGGCCGCCGCGCACGCCAATCTCGGTCGATCGACCGACCGAGTGGGTGAACTGTGTGGGGCCCCTGCGGGGTGGTGGTCGCCGCTGGTGCTCGGAGGTTCGGTCGGTCGACCGACTGATTGTCCGGCGCTCATTCGGTCGGTCGACTGACCGACTTGAGGTGGGTGTGGTGCGGCTTCAGCCGACGGGCCGGCCGGGCGGGCGAGGCGCTCGGGAGGGGCTCGGGAGAGGTCTGGGTGCGGTGGTGGCCGGCGCCGTGGTTTCGGTCGGTCGGCCGACCGATTGCCCCCTGCTCATTCGGTCGGTCGACTGACCGACTGGAGTGGGCGTGGTCGGCTTCAGTCGACGGCCAGGCGGGCGGCCGGGCGGCCGGGCGGGCGAAGCGCTCGGAAGGGGCTCGGGAGAGCTCGTGCTGCGGTGGTGGCCGGCGCCGTGGTTTCGGTCGGTCGGCCGACCGATTGCCCCCTGCTCATTCGGTCGGTCGACCGACCGACCGAGCGGGGCGGACGGTGCGGTTTCGACCGGCCGAGCGAGCCTGTCGGGCATCGTGCGGTTTCGGTCGGTCGACCGACCGACCTGGGCGGGCGTGGTGCGGTTTCGGTCGGTTGCTGGCTCGACCCCAGCGACGGTCGGCGTCCGAGCCCTTGATCTGCGTCTCGCTCCATGATCAAGGGAAACTTCTGGCTGCCATAGCAGCCAAATCCTTCCCTTGATCATGGAGCGAGACGCGAGCCAAGCGGGTTGTTGATCTTCCGTATCGAGATAGAGCGCGTCGAAGTGCGTGGCGCGAAGGAATCTGCACCGTCGCGTACCCTTCAAGGGACTCCTACACCCGAGGACGGATCGTCGTGTTTGACACCCTCAGTGACCGGCTCTCCGGCATCTTCTCGAAGCTGCGGAGCAAGGGCCGGCTCACCGACGCCGACGTGGACGCCACCGCGCGTGAGATTCGGCTCGCGCTGCTCGAGGCCGACGTCGCGCTGCCGGTCGTCAAGGCGTTCATCGCCCGGCTGAAGGAGCGCGCCCGCGGTGCCGAGGTGTCGCAGGCGCTCAACCCGGCGCAGCAGGTCATCAAGATCGTCCACGAGGAGCTCGTCGCCACGCTCGGTGGGGAGGCGCGGCGGCTGCAGTTTGCCAAGAACCCGCCCACCGTCATCATGCTCGCCGGCCTCCAGGGGTCCGGCAAGACGACCCTCGCCGGGAAGCTCGCCCGCTGGCTCAAGGGGCAGGGCCACCAGCCGCTGCTCGTCGCAGCCGACCTCCAGCGGCCCAACGCGGTCAACCAGCTGCAGGTGCTGGGCGGCCGGGCGGGCGTCGAGGTGTATGCGCCGGAGCCGGGCAACGGCGTCGGCGACCCGGTGGCCGTCGCCCGCGAGTCGATCGAGCACGCACGGCGGCAGATGCGCGACATCGTCATCGTCGACACCGCCGGCCGGCTGGGCATCGACGCCGAGATGATGCAGCAGGCCGCGAACATCCGCGACGCGGTCGACCCCGACGAGGTGCTGTTCGTCATCGACGCCATGGTCGGTCAGGACGCGGTCACGACCGCCGAGGCCTTCCGTGACGGCGTCGGCATCTCGGGTGTGGTGCTGTCGAAGCTCGACGGTGACGCCCGCGGTGGTGCGGCGCTGTCCGTGCGGCACGTGACCGGCCAGCCGATCATGTTCGCGTCCACCGGCGAGAAGCTGGAGGACTTCGACGTCTTCCACCCCGACCGGATGGCCTCGCGGATCCTCGGCATGGGCGACATGCTCACCCTCATCGAGCAGGCCGAGCAGGCGTTCGCCGACGATGAGAAAGAGCGGATGGCCGCCAAGCTCATGGGCGGCGAGCAGTTCACGCTCGAGGACTTCCTGGAGCAGCTCCAAGCGGTGCGCCGGATGGGCCCGATCGCCAACGTGCTGGCCATGATGCCCGGCATGGGGCAGATGAAGGACCAGCTGGCCGAGCTCGACGACAAGCACTTCGACCGGGTCGTCGCGATCATCCGCTCGATGACGCCGAACGAACGGGTCAACCCGAAGATCCTCAACGCGTCGCGCCGGGTGCGCATCGCCAACGGCTCGGGCACCAGCGTCACCGACGTCAACCAGCTGCTCAGCCGCTTCGCCGACGCGCAGAAGATGATGAAGCAGATGGGCGGCATGATGGGCCTGCCCGGCGGCAGGCGCAAGGCGACCAAGTCGCCCAAGAACAAGCGCAAGGGCACCAAGGGCAGCAACAGCCGCCAGCCCCGCCTCGGCGGCGGCATGCCCGCGATGCCGCAGCTCCCGCCCGGCCTCGACCCGGCGCAGATGGACCCCAACGCGGCCGGCCTGCCGCCGGGCTTCAAGCTGCCGAAGCTGGACTTCTCGAAGCTCCAGAAGCGTGACAAGGACAGCTGAGCCCCTCCACGTCCGCGGGATCATCCTGCCGGACGGGGAGCGGCGCGACATCTGGCTGGTCGGCGACCGGGTGACCTTCGAGCCGGTCAGAGGCGCGCTGACCGTGGCCGACGGCGGGTTCGTCCTGCCCGGCCTCGTCGACGCCCACTGCCACCTGGGCATCGCCCCCGGCGGTCGGCCGTCCGACGGCGTGGACCAGGCCCGGTCGCTCGCCGTCGTCGACCGCGACGCGGGCGTGCTCGCGATCCGCGACGCCGGCTCCCCGATCCCGTATGCGCAGCTCGACGACGACCCCGACGTGCCCCGGCTGGCGCGGGCGGGGCGGCATGTCGCGCCGCCCAAGCGGTACCTGAAGGACATCGGCGTCGAAGTGGGCGAGGCCGGCCTGAATGCCGAGGTGGCCAGGCAGGCCGCCGCCGGGAACGGCTGGGTGAAGCTGGTCGGCGACTGGATCGACCGCGGGGTCGGCGACCTCGCCCCGGCGTGGGACGTGCAGGCGATGGCGGGTGCCGTCGCGGCCGCACATGCCGCCGGCGCGCGGGTCGCGGTCCACACGTTCGCCGAGGAGTCCGTGGCCGCCCTGGTGCGGGCCGGGGTCGACTCGGTCGAGCACGGCACCGGGCTGTCCGAGGACGACGTCGCCGAGATGGCGGCGCGAGGCACCGCGCTGGTGCCGACAATGATCAACATCGCCACGTTCGGCGGCATCGCGGCTCAGGCGGAGGAGAAGTTCCCGGGGTACGCCCGCCACATGATCGCACTCCGCGACCGCTTCCCGGCGGTCGTCCGCGCGGCCCACGAGGCCGGCGTGCCGATCTACGTCGGCAGCGACGCGGGCGGCGGCATCGACCACGGGATGGCCGCGCGGGAGATGCTCCTGCTGCACCGCGAGGCCGGCCTGCCCGCCGAGGCGGTCCTGCGCGCCGGCTCCTGGGGTGCCCGGGAGTGGCTCGGCTTCCCCGGCCTGGTCGAGGGCGGGCTGGCCGACCTGGTCGTGTATGCCGAGGACCCGCGCAGCGACCTGACCACCCTGCTACGGCCGCAGCGCATCGTGCTGCGCGGCAGGGTGGTCGTCTAGACTCACGAGCGTGCCGCTGCGTCCCGGAAGACCGGTTCTGCACCGGCATTTCGCCCGCGACACACTGGTCTGGGCGCCCATGACCCGGGTCGTGTCCGACGACGAGCAGGGCACGCGCCTCTGGCTCGCGACCGGCAGCCCGCTCATCCGCGAGGTCACCGTCGACGGCGCCGGGCCGCGCGACATGCCCTTCGCCGACTGGATCGAGACCCCGAAGAAGATCATCCAGGATGCGTACCGCGGGCCGAACTGCCTCAAGTACCACCCCCGCGACGCCGCCTACTCCGTCTGGTGGCTCTTCGACCGCTCGCTCGCCTTCCTCGCGTGGTACGTCAACCTCGAAGAACCGTCGGTGACCTGGGACGACGGTGAGCTCGCCGGCATCGACCTCACAGATCAAGACCTTGACATCTGGGTGTACCGCGACCGCCGCTGGGGCTGGAAGGACGAGGACGAGCTCGAGGAGCGCCTCGCCTTCCCCGACGCCTACTGGGTGGACGATCCCGACGCCGTCTGGGCCCAGGGCCGCGCGATCGTCCCCGCGATCGAAACGGGTGCCTGGCCGTTCGACGGCACGTGGACCGACTTCCGGCCGCCGGCCGACTGGACCATCCCTGAGCCCGTCACCAAGGGCTGGGACCGACCGAGGGAGCGCGGTTGAGCGTCGTCTTCACGCCCGGACAGGTGATCATGCACCGCAACGTGCGCCGCGGGCGGCTCGGCTGGGTGCGCCCGGCCCGGGTCGTCTCCGACGACGAGCGCGGGCTGCTGGTGTGGGTCGCCCGGGGCACGCCCGTCGTCAACGAGGTGTCGGCGGACGGGCGCGGGATGCGGTCGATGCCGTTCGCCGAGTACGTCAAGCTCGGCGCCCCGACCCTCCGGCACGGCACCTGGAACGGGCCGGGCGTGCTGAAGCTGCACCGGCCGGGTGATCCGGCTCACTCGGTGTGGTGGTTCCGCGACGACGACGGGCGATTCACCGGGTGGTACGTCAACCTGGAGCGCCCCGCGGTCCGCTGGAGCGACGAGGGCGGTGCGGCCGGGGTCGACGTCACCGACGAGGACCTCGACGTGCAGGTCGCCCCCGACCGGACCTGGAACTGGAAGGACGAGGAGGAGTTCCTGGAGCGCCTCGCGATCCCGGAGCACTACTGGGTGCGTGACGAGGCGGCGGTACGTGCGGAGGGCGAGCGGGTCATCAAGGAGATCGAGGCGGGGATGTTCCCGTTCGACGGCACGTGGACCGACTTCCGCCCGCCGGCCGAGTGGGACATTCCGGGCCTGACACCCGGCTGGGACCGCCGCCCGCTGCAGTGAGCCCTGGTTTTTGCGCTCGGTAGCGGGTCTGGCACAATAGTCTGCTGGTATCCGGTGTGCGTCCGAGCCCTCTAACCCGGCGTCGCGCCAGTCCAATAGAGCAGCCGACCGCGTCATCCCCACGACGTCCGGGCGGTCGCTCGGCTTCCAACAGATCCAGGAGCGAGCAACCAAGTGGCCGTCAAGATCCGGCTCCTGCGGATGGGCAAGATCCGCAACCCGCAGTACCGCATCGTCGTCGCCGACTCGCGCACCAAGCGCGACGGCCGGGCGATCGAGTTCGTCGGGCTTTACCACCCGAAGGAGGAGCCCTCGCGCATCGAGGTCAACTCCGAGCGCATCCAGCACTGGCTGTCGGTCGGCGCGCAGCCGAGCGAGCCGGTGCTGGCGATCCTCAGCAAGACCGGTGACTGGCAGCGGTTCAAGGGCCTGCCCGCGCCGGCCGAGCCGCTGAAGGTGCGCGCCGCGGCGCCCGACCGTCGCGCGACCTACGAGGCCGAGGCCCAGGCCGCCGCCGGTGTGGCGGACGCGCCGAAGGCCAAGAAGGCCGCCGAGCCCAAGAAGAAGGCCGAGGCCGAGGCGCCTGCCGCCGAGGCCGCGCAGGCTGAGGAGCAGTCCGGTGCCGGCGCCGGCGCGGAGGCCTGACGTGCTGCGCCCCGCGCTGGAGCACCTGGTCAAGGGCATCGTCGACAATCCCGACGATGTCCGCGTCCGCATGGTCGACTCCCGTCGCGGTCAGCGTCTCGAGGTCCGGGTCAACCCGGAGGACCTCGGCACGGTGATCGGGCGCGGTGGGCGCACCGCCAAGGCGCTGCGGCAGGTCATCACCTCGATCGGCGGCCGCGGCGTGCGCGTCGAGATCGTCGACGCGTACTGACCGCATGCTCCTCGTCGTCGGTCAGGTGATCCGCGCGCACGGCGTCCACGGTGAAGTCGTGGTCGACGTCCGCACGGATGCTCCGGCTGAACGTTTCGCCGTCGGGTCGGTCCTCACGACCGACTCGACGGCGGTTCGCCGTCTGCAGACCGTCCCGGCCGGGGCCTGGCGGCCGCCGGCGACGCTGACGGTCGAGACCGTCCGGCCGCACCAGGGGCGGCTGCTGATCGTCTTCGACGGCATCTACGACCGCAACCTCGCCGAGGACATGCGGGGTGTGCTGCTGTGCGTCGACAGCGACACGATCCCGCCCAGTGACGACCCCGACGAGTTCAACGATCACGAGCTGATCGGCCTCGCGATCGTCCGGCCCGACGGCGAGCGCATCGGCGAGCTGCTGCGCATCGACCACGCGCCCGCCCACGACCTGCTCGTCGTGCGGCTCACCGACGGGCGCACCGGGCTGGTCCCGTTCGTCCGCGAGATCGTCCCCGAGGTCGACGTGCCCGGCGGGCGGATCGTCGTCACACCGCCGGAAGGCCTCTTCGACCTATGAGGGTCGACGTCGTCACGATCTTCCCCGACTACCTCGCGCCGCTGGAGCTGTCGCTCATCGGCAAGGCGCGGGCGGCGGGCACGTTGAAGGTCGACGTCCATGACCTGCGCCGCTGGACGCACGACGTGCACCGCACGGTTGACGACTCGCCCTACGGCGGCGGCCCCGGCATGGTCATGCGCCCCGAGCCGTGGGGCCAGGCCCTCGACGAGCTGGCCGGCCCCGACACCCACCTCGTCGTGCCCAGTCCGGCCGGAACCCCGTTCACGCAGGCCACCGCCCGCGCCCTGGCCGAGGACCCGCACCTGCTGTTCGCCTGCGGGCGGTACGAGGGAATCGACCAGCGCGTCATCGACCACGCGAGCACGCGCATGCGGGTGACCGAGCTCTCCCTCGGCGACTACGTGCTCTTCGGTGGCGAGGTCGCCGTGCTGGTCGTCCTGGAGGCGGTCACCCGGCTGCTGCCCGGGGTGCTGGGCAACGCCGACTCACTGGTGGACGAGTCGCACGCCGCCGGCGTCCTGGAGGCGCCGATGTACACCAAACCCCCGACGTGGCGCGGTCTCGACGTCCCGGAGATCCTCCGGTCGGGCGACCACGGCAAGATCGCCCGCTGGCGCCGTGAGCAGGCACTGCTGCGCACCGCCGAGCGCCGGCCCGACCTGCTCGCGGCCCTCGAGCCCGGTGATCAAGGGACCTGATTTCAGGTTCCGGGTGTCGATGTGGCAAAGTGGTGAGGTTGCCACGGGCATTCGCCCCACAAAACCTATGCGCGTCCCCCAGTCGGGCGTGCCTTGAAGTGACGAGGAACAGCCGCGATGAACACGCTGGACGCGCTGGACGCACAGTCGCAGCGGACCGATATCCCCAGCTTCCGCGCCGGTGACACCGTCAAGGTGCACGCCCGCGTCGTCGAGGGCAACCGGTCCCGGGTCCAGATCTTCCAGGGCGTGGTGATCCGTCGCCAGGGCGCCGGCCTGCGGGAGACTTTCTCGGTCCGCAAGGTGAGCTTCGGCGTCGGCGTCGAGCGCACCTACCCGGTGAACAGCCCGGCCGTCGACCGGATCGAGGTCGTGACCCGCGGTGACGTGCGCCGCGCCAAGCTCTACTACCTCCGTGACCTTCGCGGCAAGAAGGCGAAGATCAAGGAGAAGCGCGAGACCAAGGTCAGCAGCTGACCCTGCGGTTCGCCACAATGCCACCAGGGAGGGGCGCCAAGCGCACCCTCCCTGAGCCATGTCTCGGAACGGCCTTTTCGGCCGCGAGGGACTGGTCTCCCCAAAGCGGTCTTGTGCCTTTAGGCTGACGCCGATGGCAAGCGACCCCTACGGCCGCGATGGTTACGACGATCGCGGCGATGACTCACCCCCACGTCAACGCCCCCTCGACCAGGAGGGCGAGCAGCGTGGGCAGTTCGGTTTCGGCGGCGTGAGTTACCCGGGACACGACTACTGGGCAGCCACGGGCCGGCCCGAGAACGTGGACCAGCGCTCGTATGACGGCAGTTGGAACCGCGACGGCTACGGCACCGAGCCGCAGCGCGACGACCGTCACGACGAGCCGCAGGGTGGCTGGAACGCGGGCCGGGCCTACGACGAGCCGTATGGCGGCGGCCGGGGTCGCTGGGACCAGGAGCGGTATGACGAGCCGCCGATGGTGCGCGACCGGGCCTTCGAGGACCAGCGCTCGCCTTACGACGACCGCTACGAGCGCAGCTTCGACCGCCGGCGCCCGGCGGCGCGCGACGACTACGACGACGACGACAGCTCGTCCCAGTCGTGGCGCAGCAAGGTGCGCAAGAAGCGCAAGAACATGCCGCTCTGGCAGGAGCTGCCGCTGCTGCTGATCGTGGCGTTCTGCCTCGCGGTGCTCATCCGCACCTTCCTGGTGCAGGCGTTCTTCATCCCGTCCGGCTCGATGGAGGAGACCCTCCTCGTCGGCGACCGCGTCCTGGTCAACAAGGTGCTGTACGACGTCCGGGAGCCCCAGCGGGGCGAGATCGTGGTCTTCGAGGGACCGCCCAACTGGGCGCCGGAGAACCAGATCGACAAGGACGCGGGCTTCTTCGCCGAGCTCGGCCGCACGGTCGGCGACCTGGTCGGGTTCTCCCAGCCGGGCGAGAAGGACTTCATCAAGCGGGTCATCGGCCTGCCCGGTGACACCGTCGCCTGCTGTGACGTGCAGGGCCGGGTGACGGTCAACGGGTATCCGCTCGACGAGTCGTCGTACGTCTACGAGGACTCGCCGCTCGACGCCACCCCCAACCCGCGGCAGTGCACCGCCCGCCGCTTCGACCCGGTGAAGGTCGAGCCGGGGCAGATGTTCGTGATGGGCGACCACCGCGGGGTGTCGCAGGACTCCCGCTGCCAGGGCCAGGTGCCGATCGACAACGTGATCGGGCGGGCGTTCGTCATCCTGTGGCCGAGCAGCCGGTGGGGCTGGCTCTCGGTACCGGAGACGTTCAAGAACGTGCCGAAGAACGCGGCGGCGCCGGCGGCGCCCGGCCCGCGGATCACCCGCGCGCCGCAGATTCCATTGACGCCGGACTTCTTCGTCGCCCCCTTGGCGGCTTCTGCCATGGTTTCGACCCGTTCGGCGCGTCAGCAGCGGTTGAGGCGTCGCCGATGGTGACGAGCACGTACCCTTCAGGGCGTGATTGACGAGCAGACCAAGAAGCGCGGCAGTTTCTGGCGCGAGTTGCCAGTGTTGCTGGGCGTGGCGATCATCGTCGCCGTCGTGGTGCGGGCCTTCGTTCTCCAGACCTTCTTCATTCCCTCCGAGTCGATGGAGAACACCCTCCTGATCAAGGACCGGGTGCTCGTCAACAAGCTGGTCTACGACTTCCGCTCGCCGCACCGCGGTGAGGTCATCGTGTTCGAGGCGCCGAACTCCTGGCGCAACGACCCGTCGGAAGTGGACTTCATCAAGCGGGTGATCGGGGTCGGCGGCGACCACATCGTGTGCTGCGACGACAAGCAGCGGATCACGGTCAACGGCACGCCCCTCGACGAGACGTACATCTACACCAACGAGGACGGGCTGCAGGACCTGCCGAGCGAGGAGCAGTTCGACGTCACGGTGCCCAAGGGGCGGCTGTGGGTGATGGGGGACCATCGGTCGCGATCGGGCGACTCGCGGTACAACTTCATCAGGATGAACAAGGATCCGGTCCAGGCCACCATCTCCGAGGACGACGTGATCGGCCGCGCGTTCGTGGTCTTCTGGCCGTTCTCCAGAGCCAAATGGCTCAGCGTCCCCGACACCTTCGAGAAGGTGCCCAGTCCCGCCGCGAGGTGACCACGTCGTAGTCTCGTCGGTATGACGGACGGCGCTGGGGTCATCGATCGCAGGGCGGCCCGGGTGCTCCTGATCGATCCGGCCGGACGGGTCCTGCTGTTGCACGGCTGGGATCCGGCCCGTCCCGACCACCGCTACTGGTTCACCGTGGGCGGCGGGCTGGAGGACGGGGAGACGCTTCTCGACGCCGCCGTGCGGGAGGTCTACGAGGAGACAGGGCTGCGCGTCGGGCCGGCCGACCTCACCGGGCCGGTCCGCACCGACGTGGTCCGCTTCCCGTTCGACGGGCAGTGGTACACGCAGGAGCAGTCGTTCTTCGTCGTGCGTACGCTGGAATTCGAGGTCGACCTGACCCACCTGGGGGAGTACGAGCTCGGCTGCATCGACGTCGGCCGGTGGTGGTCGGCCGACGAGCTGCGGGAGACGTCGGAGCGGTACTACCCCGAGGACCTCGTCGCGCTCCTGCGGGAGGTGGGGTGACGTGCTGGCGCCCCCACGCACCGTCGTGCACCGCGCCGCGGGCCTGTGGGCCCTGGAGCGGGCGCTGCAGCGGCGCGGCTTCGACCGGGTCGCCGGGGCCGACGAGGCCGGCCGTGGCGCGTGCGCCGGGCCGCTCGTGGTCGCCGCGGTCGTGCTGCCACAGGGCCGCCGGGGCGAGATCGAGGAGCTCAACGACTCCAAGCTGCTGACCGCCGCCGCCCGCGACCGGATCTACGAGGAGGTCGTGCGGCGGGCCGAGGCCTGGTCGGTGGTCATCATCCCGCCGGCCGACATCGACCGTCGCGGCCTGCACGTGTGCAACCTGGCCGGCATGCGGCGGGCGTTCGCCGGGCTGTCGATCCGCCCCGACTACGTGCTCACCGACGGCTTCCGGGTCGACGGGCTGGGCGTGCCCGGGCTGGCGGTGTGGAAGGGTGACCAGGTCGCTGCCTGCGTCGCCGCCGCAAGCGTCGTGGCGAAGGTCACCCGGGACCGGATCATGCAGGACCTGCACAAGACCCACCCGGAGTACGGCTTCGACGAGCACAAGGGCTACTCGACCCCGGATCACCAGGCCGCGCTCTCGGCGCACGGGCCGTGCGCCGAGCACCGTTTCTCATATGCGAACGTGGCGGCGGTAGGGCGCCCGGGCCAAAGGCGCGGTAACGTCGGCGTGGCGCCCGGCGCGCCCGCACGGGTGCCGGCGCAAGTGGGCGACAATGTGGCTATGGAAGGCGGACCGCGATGAGCGCCGAAGATCTCGAGAAGTACGAAACCGAGATGGAGCTCCAGCTCTACCGGGAGTACCGCGACATCGTCCGCCAGTTCTCCTACGTGGTGGAGACCGAGCGCCGGTTCTACCTGGCCAACCAGGTCGACCTGCACGTGCGCAACTCCGACGGCGAGGTCTACTTCGAGGTCGAGATGCACGACGCCTGGGTCTGGGACATGTACCGTCCGGCCCGCTTCGTGAAGAACGTGCGGGTGATGACCTTCAAGGACGTCAACGTCGAGGAGCTCGAGAAGCCGGACATCTCGCTCCCCGACAACGGGTTCGGCTCGTAGTTGTCCACAAGGCCGTCGTTGTCCACAGATCTTGAGGATCGGGGCGACGGCGGCCGTCCTGTCTGCGGGACCCTTCCGGGGTGCTCGCTCTGCTGCTCGCCCTCACGCTGTTCCGTGCCCCGCTGCCCTTGGACGTAGTCCGCCCGTTCGAGGCGCCGCCCTCTCCGTATGCGCCCGGCCACCGGGGTGTCGACCTCGCGGGAGTCGACGGCGCCCAAGTGGTCAGTGCCGGGCTCGGGGTCGTGACGTTCGCCGGGCCCGTGGCCGGTCGGGGCGTCGTCGTCATCGCCCATCCGGGCGGTCTGCGCACCACCTATGAGCCCGTCGAGCCACTGGTCAAGGCCGGGTTCACGGTGGCGGCCGGGACGCCGATCGGCCTGCTGCGGGCCGGTCATTGCCCCAACGTCTGCCTGCACTGGGGCCTGCGGGACGGCGACACGTACCTTGACCCGCTGAGCCTGCTGGGCCGCGGCCGGGTGCGACTGCTCCCCATCACCGCAGCAGCTTCGGCAGCCCCTCGGCGAGCCGCTGGAAGTCCTCCACGCGGTTGTAGACCTGGGCCGACAGCCGCAGGTAACCCCGGCCGTGCCAGGCGGCGAGCGCGACTTCGGCGCCGAGCTCGTCCGAGATCCGCCGCCGGAGGGTGACGGCCGAGGTCAGGTCGGCGGCGACGCCCGGCGGCAGCGGCACCAGTGTCATCGGCAGCCCGGTCGGCGCCGGCACCTCGGCGCCGATCGCGGCGGCGACGACGTGCTGCCCGTGCTCGGCGAGGGCCGCGTTGTGCCGCCGCACGGCGTCCACGCCCAGCGACCGCAGCACGAACAGGCCGGTGGGCGCGGCGAGCCACGGGGTGTAGTCGTGGGCGCCGACCCACTCCAGGTTGGCCGGGAAGCCCGCCTCGGTCGACCACGACAGCACCAGCGGCCGGATGCGGGCCCGCCAGGCCGGCGCGACGCTGAGCAGCGCCGTGCCCCGGGGTGCGTAGGCCCACTTGTGCAGGTTGCCGACCCAGAAGTCGGCGCCGAGCTCGCTGACCGGGTCGTCGACGATCCCCGGGCCGTGCGCCGCGTCGACGTGGACGGCGATGCGGTCACCGGCCGCCGCACGCACCGCCTCGACGATCCGGCGGGCCGGGAACAACCGCGCCGTCGCGGCGGTGACCCGGTCGACGATCACCAGCCGGGTCCGCGGCGTGATCGCGCCCAGCACGGCGGCCGTCACCGTCGTGTCTTCGGCGTCCATCGGGACCTGCGCCACCCGGTGGACGGCGCCGGTCCGCCGGCAGGTCTCGTCGACCGCCAGGTCCACGGCGCCATATCCGTGGTCGGTGGTGATGATCTCCTCGCCGGTACCGAAGGGAATGCTCGACAGCACGATCGAGGTCCCGGTGGTGGCGTTGTCGACCAGCGCCGTGCCCTCCGGGTCGGCGCCCACGAACGCCGCCAGGTGCCGGCGGACGTGCGCGACGCGCTCCTCCAGCCCGACGCTGAAGAACCGGTGCGGGTTGGCCTCCATCTCGTCGCGGAAGCGCTGCTGGGCCCGCTGGACCGTGATCGGCACCATGCCGAAGGAGCCGTGGTTGAGCTGGGCGACGGTCGCGTCGTTGGAGAAGAGCAGCCGCGCGCCCGGGATCGGGTCAGGCACGCGGGTGGGCTTGTTCATATGCGGCACGCAATCGCTCGATCGACACATGAGTGTAGATCTGCGTGCTCGACAGCGAGGCGTGTCCGAGCAACTCCTGCACGGAGCGCAGATCGGCCCCGCCCTCCAGCAGATGCGTCGCGGCCGAGTGCCGCAGGTCGTGCGGCGAGGTGTGCGGCAGCCCGGCCGCCCGGGCGTAGCCGTCGACGATCCGCCGCGCCGCGGTCGCCTGCAGCCGGCCGCCCCGCGCGCCCAGCAGCAGCGCGTTGCCGCTGGCGGAAATGGCCAGCGCCGGCCGGCCGTGCCGCAGCCAGGCGGTGAGGGCCTGGTCGGCCGGCAGCCCGTACGGCACGGACCGCTCCTTGTCGCCCTTGCCGACCACCCGCACGACCCGCCGCATCCGGTCGACGTCGGCCAGGTCGAGCCCGCACAGCTCGCTGACCCGGACGCCGGTGGCGTAGAGCAGCTCCAGCACGAGGCGGTCGCGCAGGCCGACGGCGTCGGCGCGGCCCGCCGGCCCGGTCACGAGCGTCGCGGCCTGGTCCTGGCGCAGCACCGTGGGCAGGTCGCGGTGGGCCTTCGGGCTGGCCAGGCGCTGGCCGGGGTCGGTCGGGATGAGGCCCTCGCGGTGGGCCCAGGCGGTGAAGGTGCGGGCGGCGGCCGCGTGCCGCGCCAGGCTGGTGCGGGCATCCCCGGCGGCCCGGCGGCGGGCCAGCCAGCCGCGCAGGACGGCGAGGGTGAGGTCCTGCGGGCCTTCGGCACCGCCCTCGGCGGCGTGCCGGAGCAGGTCGGTGATGTCGCCGACGTAGGCGCGCACGGTGTGGGCGGACCGGTTGCGCTCGGCGGCGAGGTGCCGGGCGAACGCATCGACCGCCTCCGCCATCATGCGTCCACGATAGCGGCCGCTCTGACTCCGGGGATCTCCTCCAGCAGCGTGGGCAGCGACCGTTCGATCACGGGCCCGGGAACGCTGACGGTGAACTCGTCGGTCGCCACGGCGCCGTCGCGGCTGAGCACCCGCAGCTCATGGATGTCGACGCCAAGGCGACCGAGCAGGGTCGTCACCTGGCCGAGGGAGCCGGGACGGTCGGGGAGCTCCACGATGAGTCTCATGGGACGAGCCTTGCGAACGTGCGTTTCCGGGCGATTTCGACGCCACGTCGTTCGTGTTCGTTGACTTTGTCAACCGATTGCTTGACGATGTCAAGTATGACGACCGAGGCAGTGGCGGCCGTGCGGAGGTTCAGCCGCTTCTACACCAACATGATCGGCGCGCTGCGGGCCGGGCTGCTCGACTCGCCGTACTCGCTGTCGGAGAGCCGCGTGCTCTTCGAGCTCGCCCAGACGCCGGAGGGCGTCGACGTCGCCGAGCTGCGGCAGCGGCTCGACATGGATGCCGGCTACCTCAGCCGGATCCTCGGCCGCTTCGAGGCCGACGGCCTCGCTCTGCGGGAGCGCTCGACGGTCGACGCCCGCCGCCAGCGGATCAGCCTGCTGGACGCCGGCCGCTCGATGGCCGCCGACCTGAGCCGGCGCTCGGACGAGCAGGCCGCCTCGCTGCTCGCCTCGGTGAGCGACGTGGACCAGCGGCGGCTGGTGGGGGCGATGGCCGCCATAGAGGCGATCCTCGGGGACCCGACGCCCTCGGCCCCGGCGGTGGTGCTGCGGCCGGTCGGCCCCGGTGACCTCGGCTGGGTGGTGCAGCGCCACGGCGTGCTCTACGCCGGTGAGTACGGCTGGGACGAGACCTTCGAGGCGATGGTGGCCCGCATCGTCGCCGACTACGCCGCCGGGCACGACCCGCGCCGCGAGCACGCCTGGATCGCCGAGGTCGACGGGGAGCCGGTCGGCTCGATCTTCTGCGTGCGCGACACCGAGACGACCGCGAAGCTGCGGCTGCTGTTCGTCGACCGGAAGGCCCGCGGCCTCGGCGTCGGCACCCGGCTCGTCGACGAGTGCCTGCGGTTCGCCACCCGGGCCGGCTACCGCGACATCGTGCTGTTCACCCACGACGTGCTCGCCGACGCCCGCCGCATCTACCAGCGGGCGGGGTTCGAGCTGGCCAGCTCCGAGCGGGCGCCGGCCTACGGGCACGACCTTGTGCACCAGTACTGGCGGAGGTCGTTGTCCACAAGCGACCCGTTATCCACAGTTTGATCTTCGCCCGCCATCGCGCCGGGCCGGTTTTTGGCAAAGTCCCCGGCCATGACCCACCACAACCAGCTCGTCGCGGGTTACGGGGAGCGCCTTGCCGGTCGCTATCTCGTGTCCCAGGGCCTCGTGATCCTCGACCGCAACTGGCTGCCGCCCGCCGGCTCGCCTCGCGGGGAGCTCGACCTCATCGCCCGGGACGGCGCCGACGTCGTCTTCGTGGAGGTCAAGACCCGCCGCAGCGTCCGCTACGGAGGGCCGGCCGAGGCGGTCGTGCCCAGCAAGGCGCGCCGCCTGCGCCGGCTGGCCCTGCAGTGGCTGGCCGCCAACGACGCGACCTACCGCAACGTCCGCTTCGACGTCGTCAGCATCCTGCTGCGCCGCCCGATCGCCGTTCAGCACCTGCGCGGGGCCTTCTGATGGGCTACGCACAGGTGCGGTCGGTGGCGCTGTCCGGCGTCGTCGGCGAGGTGATCGTCGTGGAGGCCGACGTCGCCCCCGGCCTGCCCAGCCTGGTCGTGTCCGGCCTGCCGGACGCGGCGCTGAGCGAGGCCCGCGACCGCATCCGCGCCGCCGTCCACAACTCGGGCGGGTCGTGGCCGCAGCAGCGCATCACGGTCAACCTGCTGCCGGCCCACCTCCGCAAGCACGGCTCGGGCTTCGACGCAGCGATGGCGCTGGCCGTCCTGGCCGCCGGCGCCGGCCTGCCCATCGGCCGGCTCGCCGACGCCGTGGTCCTCGGCGAGCTCGGCCTCGACGGCACCGTCCGCCCGGTCCGCGGCGTCCTGCCGGCGGTGCTGGCGGCCAGCCGCGCGGGCGTCGGCGCCGCCGTGGTCCCGCTGGCCAACGTCGCCGAGGCGCGCCTGGTGCCGGGCGTGGAGGTGCGGGCCGCCGACAGCCTGGGCCGCATCATCGGCTATCTCCACGGCACCGAGCACCTGCTCGACCCGGCCCCCGGCACGTCCGTGCCGGAGCCGCCGCCGCTGGATCTCGCCGACGTCCTCGGCCAGGAGCGCGGCCGGCGGGTCATCGAGCTGGCCGCGGCGGGCCGCCACCACGTGGCGATGTTCGGCCCGCCGGGCGCCGGCAAGACGATGCTCGCCCACCGCCTGCCGGGCATCCTGCCGCCGCTGGGCGACGAGGAGGCGATCGAGGCGACGGCGCTGCACTCGGTGGCGGGCACGCTGCCGCCGGGCAGCGGCCTGATCCGCCGGCCGCCGCTGCAGTCGCCGCACCACACGGCGTCGGTGGCCGCCCTGGTGGGCGGCGGCTCGGGCCTGGCCCGGCCGGGCGCCATCAGCCTGGCCCACAACGGCGTGCTGTTCCTGGACGAGTGCGCGGAGTTCCAGCCGGGTGCGTTGGACGCGCTCCGGCAGCCCCTGGAGGAGGGGCGGATTCGGCTGCGGCGAGCGTCGGGGGAGACGGTCTATCCCGCCCGGATGCAGCTGGTGATGGCGGCGAACCCGTGCCCGTGCGCCCGGCTGCCGCACCTGTGCCAGTGCCCCTCGGTGGTGCGCCGGCGCTACCTGGGCCGGCTGTCCGGTCCGTTGATGGACCGGGTCGACCTGCAGGTCGACCTCGACCCCGTCCGCTCGGCCGCCCTCGTCGACACGGAGGTGGTCGAGCCCTCGGAGGTCGTTGCCAAGCGGGTGGCGGAGGCCAGGGGCATCGCCGCCGAGCGGTGGAAACCATGGGCCAAGGCCAACGCCGAGGCGCCCGGCCACGTCGTCCGCCAGCACCGGATGCGACTGCCACGGCCGGTCCTCCGCCCACTCGTCCAGGCCGTGGACCGGGGTCGCATGTCGGCCCGCGGGTTCGAGCGTTGCGTGCGCGTCGCCTGGACCATGGCCGACCTCGACGGCCGCGCGGCTCCCGACGCGGGCGACGTGGCCGAGGCCCTGCAGATGCGGTCGCGGAGCAGTCGATGAGCGACGAGCGCGAGGCTCGGATGGCGCTCGGGGTGCTGGTCGAGCCCGGGAGCCGGGAGCTGGGGCTGCTGGTCCGGGCCGAGGGGGCGCCCGTCGCGCTCGACTGTGTGCTGCGGGGCGTCGGGGTCACCGACTACCTCGCCGGGGCGGTCCGCGCGCGGCTGGCGTCGGCCGGGCTGACCGGCGCGCCGGACGTTGTCGCCCGGATCGTGGAGGGGATGACCGAGCGGGCCGACCGGCTCGGCGCCCGGATCGTCACCGCGGCCGACGACGAGTGGCCGGCGGCGCTCGACGACCTCGTGTCGGCCAGCCGCGAGGGCAACATGCTGCGGCGGGACACGGATCCTCCGCTCGCGTTGTGGATCCGGGGCGCCGGGCGGCTCGTCGACGTGCTGGAGCGGTCGGTGTCGGTGGTCGGCGCGCGGTCCATGACCTCGTATGGCGAGTTCGTCGCCTCCGAGTTCGCGTACGGGCTGGCCCAGCGCGGCTGGACGGTCGTCTCCGGCGGCGCGCTCGGGGTCGACGTCACCGCCCACCGCGGCACGCTGGCGGCGGGTGGGCTCACCGTCGCGGTGCTGGCGTGCGGGATCGACCGCAACTACCCGGCCGCCAACGCCACCGTGCTGGAGCGGATCGCGGAGGAGGGGCTGCTGCTCACCGAGTGGCCGCCGGGCACCAACCCGCACAAGACGCGGTTCCTGACCCGCAACCGGGTCATCGCGGCGGCGACGCGCGGCACGGTCGTGGTCGAGGCCGGGTCGCGCAGCGGGGCGCGAAACACGCTGGCGTATGCGCGGCTGCTGCGGCGCTCGGCGATGGTCGTGCCCGGGCCGATCACGTCGGCGATGTCGATCGGCTGCCACGTGGAGCTGCGGGTGCCGGGCACGGTGCCGGTGACCCGGGTCGAGGAGATCATCGAGGAGGTCGGGGCGGTGGGGGAGCTGGCCGACCCGATCCAGGGCGCGGGGCGGCCGGAGGACGTGCTCGATCCGTTGCAGGCCCGGATCCTCGACGCGGTGCCGCCGCGCCGCCCGCGCACGGCCGAGGAGGTCGCCGCCGTGGCCGGGGTCAGCGGCCGCGAGGCGCGGCGCAACCTGCCGCTGCTGGAGGAGCTGGGGTTCGTGGTCCGGGGCGACGCCGGCTACCGGCTGGCGACCGGGCCCGACGTGCCTCGGCCGCCGGAGGAGGGCTGAGATGCGCGGCTCAGAGCCGTTGCAGGCGGGCGACGGCCTCGTCGAGCACCTCGTCACGCTTGCAGAAGGCGAAGCGCACGAGCCGGCGGCCCGCGGACACGTCGTCGTAGAAGACCTGGGTGGGCACGGCGACGACGCCGCAGCGCTCCGGCAGCGCGAGGCAGAACTCGACGCCGTCGGTGCCGCCGAGCGGGGTGATGTCGGCGGTGACGAAGTACGTGCCCTCCGGGCGCAGCACCGCGAAGCCCGCCTCGGAAAGGCCCTGGCACAGGCGGTCGCGCTTGCGCTGGAGGTCGTCGCGGAACTGCTCGTAGTAGGACGGCGGCGAGTCCAGCGCCACCGCGATCGCCGGCTGCAGCGGGCCGGCGTTGACGTAGGTCAGGAACTGCTTGACCCGCGTCACCGCCGACACGAGCGGGCGGGGGCCGCAGGCCCATCCGATCTTCCAGCCGGTGCACGAGAAGGTCTTGCCGGCGGAGGAGATCTGCACGGTGCGCTCGCGCATGCCCGGCAGTCCGGCCAGGGGCACGTGCGGCGCGGCGGCGTCGGTGAAGACCAGGTGCTGGTAGACCTCGTCGGTGACGGCGTAGGCGTCGAACTCGGTGCACAGGGCGGCGACCTGCGCCAGCTCGTCGGCGGTGAAGACCTTGCCGGTGGGGTTGTGCGGCGAGTTGAGCAGCACCAGGCGGGTGCGCGGGCCGAAGGCGGCGCGCAGCTCGGCCGGGTCGAAGGTGTAGCGCCCGTCGTGGGCCCGCAGCGTCACCGGCCGCCGGACCGCGCCGGCGAGGGCGATCGAGGCCGCGTAGGAGTCGTAGTAGGGCTCGAAGCAGACGACTTCGTCGCCGGCCTCGCACAGCGCCAGGATGCTGGCGGCGATGGCCTCGGTCGCGCCGGCCGTCACCAGGATCTCGCCGTCGGGGTCGTAGTCGAGTCCCCAGAAGGCCTTCTGGTGCGCGGAGACCGCGGCGCGCAGCTCCGGGACGCCGGGGCCCGGCGGGTACTGGTTGCGGCCGCCGTGGATCGCCGCCGCGGCCGCGTCGAGCATCGCGGCCGGTCCGTCGGTGTCGGGGAAGCCCTGGCCGAGGTTGACCGAGCCGGTGCGCACGGCGAGCGCCGACATCTCGGCGAAGATGGTGGTGCCGAAGGGGCGCATGCGGGCGACGAGGGGATCAGTCACCCCCCGAGTATGGGGCCCGCCACGCCGGACCTGCGCCGGGTGGCGGTGATCATGCTAAAGGCCTACCGTGACGGACCGTGGATGGACGCCGCAGTTTCCCGGATCCGGATGCCGAACCCCGCTGGTATCCGGATGATCGGGGATATGACGACCGTGTCCGGGACGAATCGCCCCGTGACGAACGAGGATACGGGGACGACCGGGGATACGGCGATGAGCGGGACCGCGGCTACGTGCCGACCCGGTACGCCGAGGAACGCGACGGCTATCGGGTGCCCGAGCCGCGCCAGACCGGCCGGGGGTACGAGCCGGCGTATGGCGACAGCCCGAGCGGGCAGTTCCCGGGCCCGTTGAACCGCGACCCGTACGGCAACGACTCCGCCGAGATGCCGCTCGAGTCGGTGAGCCGGTCGCGCCGCTCGGAGGCGATCGACCGCAGCACGCTGCAGCGGCCGACCTCCGGGGCGCCGGCCGCGCCCGAGCCGGTGCCGACGACGGCGCCGCTGCCCGGCCCGCCGATGTCGGGGCCGCCGCAGTCGGCGTCGCCGATGTCGGGGCCGCCGCTCACGCTGCCGACCGTGCCGCCGCCCGCGCCGGGTGGCCACGGCGGCCACGGCGGGTACGCGGGGCCGCCGCCCGGCGCCGAGGGCACCAACGCCTTCGCCGCGCCGACGGCGCTGACCGCCACGGTCCCGCCGCCCGGTGCCGAGCCGGGTGGCTCGGTGTACCGCGGCAAGCGGCCGGGGCTGGCCGTCGTGCTGGTGGTGCTGACCGTGCTGTTCGAGCTGCCGGTGCTGCGGCTGTTCCTGACGGCGGTGACCGCCGACCGGATCGAGGCCGGCGGGACGCTCGCCGGCATCTTCATGATGGTCGGGATGCCGATGTTCGCCATGGGGCTCTACGGGCTGATCGGCGGCGCGGCGGGCTCGGCGCCAGGGGCGCGGGCGTGGGCGCGGACGCCGCTGGCGTATCTGCCGGTGGCCCTGCTGCTGTTCGTCGCGGCCGGCCTGGCCGCCTGACCAGCGCGTGACCGACGCCTGACCGACGCCTGACCCAGCGCCTGACCAACGCCGCAAAACCACCCGAACCGGTCGTGGCCGGGGGGATTCGAGCTCTCCCCCCGGCTACGCGTACACTTTCCACCGGCGACCGCGCACGCGCGGTCGACCTCGCGCGCCCTCCCACAGCCCGCCGCGCTTCTTCGCGCCGGGCGATCAAGGGCGGCGGCCGCCCTGGTCCCGAGATCAGCAGTCAGCATGCACTCGGGTGAGAACGGCCGACGACCGGGCGCCAGGACGGCGGTCCGACCGGCCCGCCGTGACAACCAGGATCGAAGGGATCCACCAACATGGCTGTGACCATGCGCCAGCTGCTTGAGAGCGGCGTGCACTTCGGGCACCAGACTCGCCGCTGGAACCCGAAGATGAAGCGCTTCATCTTCACCGAGCGCAACGGCATCTACATCATCGACCTGCGCCAGACCCTCGACTACATCGAGAAGGCCTACGACTACATCCGCAACACCGTCGCCGAGGGTGGCTCGGTGCTGTTCGTGGGCACGAAGAAGCAGGCGCAGGAGGCCATCGCCGAGCAGGCGACGCGTGTCGGCCAGCCCTACGTGAACCACCGCTGGCTGGGCGGCATGCTCACCAACTTCCAGACCGTCTACAAGCGGCTGCAGCGCATGAAGGAGCTGGAGTCGCTCGACCTCACCGGCACCGCGCAGGGCTACACCAAGAAGGAGACCCTGCAGCTGTCCCGCGAGCAGACCAAGCTGAGCCGCACGCTCGGCGGTCTCCGCGACATGCAGAAGCTCCCGTCGGCGATCTGGGTCATCGACACCAAGAAGGAGCACATCGCGGTTGACGAGGCCCGCAAGCTGGGCATCCCGGTCATCGCCGTGCTCGACACCAACTGCGACCCGGACGAGGTCGACTTCCCGATCCCCGGTAACGACGACGCCATCCGCTCCGCCGCGCTGCTGACCCGCGTGGTCGCCGACGCGGTCGCCGACGGCCTCATCGCCCGGTCCGGACGGGCCACCCGCGCCGACCAGAAGCCCGAGCCGGGCGTTGTGGCCGGTGACGAGCCGCTCGCTGAGTGGGAGCGTGAGCTGCTCGAGGGTGCCAAGCCCGCCGACGCCGCCCCCGCCGAAGACACCACCCAGGCGTAACCCCGAAGAGCGAGAGAGAGTCATGTCCAACTACACCGCCGCGGACGTCAAGCGACTCCGCGAACTCACCGGCTCCGGCATGATGGACTGTAAGAAGGCGCTCGAAGAGGCCGAGGGCGACTTCGACAAGGCTGTCGAGCTGCTGCGCATCAAGGGTGCCAAGGACGTCGGCAAGCGCGCCGGCCGCACGACGGCCAACGGCCTTGTCGCGCACGCCGGCTCGGGTCTGGTCGAGATCAACTGCGAGACCGACTTCGTCGCCAAGAACGAGGCGTTCGTCGAGCTCGGTCAGAGGCTGGCGGAGCACGTCGACGCGACCAAGCCGGCCGACGTCGACGCCCTGCTCGCCTCGAAGCTCGGCGACAGCACCGTCGCCGACCTGATCCAGGCCGAGTCGGCCCGGATCGGCGAGAAGATCGTCGTGAACCGCATCGCGGTCCTCGGCGAGCCGGTCGCCATCTACATGCACCGCAAGAGCCCCGACCTCCCGCCGCAGGTCGGCGTCGCGGTCGAGTTCAACGGCAAGACCGACGAGGCTGCCATCGCCGACGCCCGTGGCGTGGCGATGCAGATCGCCGCGATGCGCCCGAAGTACCTCACCCGCGAGGAGGTGCCCGCCGACGTCGTCGAGTCGGAGCGCCGCATCGCCGAGGAGACCGCTCGCGAGGAGGGCAAGCCGGCGGCTGCCCTGCCGAAGATCGTGGAGGGCCGGGTCAACTCGTTCTACAAGGACTTCGTCCTCATCGAGCAGCCCTCGGTCGGCGACAACAAGAAGACCGTCAAGCAGGTGCTGGCCGAGGCCGGTATCGAGGTGACGCGGTTCGTGCGCTTCGAGGTCGGCCAGGCCTGATCCGGCGCAGCCGAGAACGGTAGCGATCGCGCAGAGGGGGTCACGGTGTCCACATGTGGAGGCCGCGACCCCCTCGTCGTACATACCAACCAGAGTCCGACCGCTCGAAAGGTGCCATAGATGACGAACACCGCCATGGAAGCGACACGACAGGCACTGGCGCCCACCCCGATCGGGGCGCGGCGCGTCGTGCTCAAGCTCTCCGGCGAGGTGTTCGGCGGCGGTGCCGTCGGTGTCGATCCGAACGTCGTGCGGCACATGGCCCGCCAGATCGCGACGGTCTCCCGCCGCGGCGTGCAGGTCGCCGTGGTCGTCGGCGGCGGCAACTTCTTCCGCGGCGCCGAGCTCTCCCGCGCCGGCATGGACCGGTCCCGCGCCGACTACATGGGCATGCTGGGCACCGTCATGAACTGCCTGGCGCTGCAGGACTTCCTGGAGAAGGAAGGCATCGACACGCGCGTGCAGAGTGCGATCAGCATGGCGCAGGTCGCCGAGCCGTACATCCCCCGGCGCGCGATCCGGCACCTGGAGAAGGGCCGCGTGGTCATCTTCGGCGCGGGCGCCGGCATGCCCTACTTCTCGACCGACACGGTCGCCGCCCAGCGGGCGCTGGAGATCCACGCCCACATGGTGTTGATGAGCAAGAACGGCGTCGACGGCGTGTACACCGCCGACCCGCGCACCGACCCGACCGCGCGGAAGCTCGACAGCCTGACCTTCGCGGAGGCGCTGCTGCAGGGCCTGCGGGTCGTCGACCAGACGGCGTTCAGCCTCTGCCAGGAGAACGCGCTGCCGATGCTGGTCTTCGGCGCGGAGGGGGAGGACAACGTCGCTCGCGCGTTGAGTGGTGAGAGGATCGGCACGCTCATCACCGCCGAGCCCATCCCGGACCGAGGAGGAAAGACCACGTGATCGAAGAGACACTCTTCGAGGCCGAAGAGAAGATGGAGCGCGCGATCGAGCACGCCAAGGAGGAGTTCGCGGTCATCCGTACCGGCCGCGCCACCCCGGCGATGTTCGGCAAGGTGATGGTCGACTACTACGGCACGCCAACCCCGCTGCCGCAGATGTCCTCGATCGGGATCCCCGAGCCGCGCATGGCGATCATCAAGCCGTACGACACCTCGCAGATCGGCGCCATGGAGCGCGCCATCCGCGACTCGGACCTGGGTGTGAACCCCAACAACGAGGGCACTCAGATCCGCATCCTGCTGCCGCAGATGACCGAGGAGCGCCGCCGCGAGATGATCAAGGTGGCCCGGCACAAGGCCGAGGATTCGCGGGTCGCGATCCGCAACGTCCGGCGCAAGGCCAAAGAGGAGCTCGACCGCATCGTCAAGGACGGCGAGGCGGGTGAGGACGAGGGGCGCCGCGCCGAGAAGGAGCTCGACGACCTGACCCACCGGTTCGTCGTTCAGGTCGACGAGCTGCTCAAGCACAAGGAAGCCGAGCTTCTCGAGGTCTGATGGCCCACCTCGACCGAGCACACCGGCTCCCCGGAGACCCGTCGACCCGGGCGCGGCAGGACGTTGCCGCGCCCGAGTTGTCTGCGAGCCTTGCACAAGAGGTGGTACCGGCTGCCGTGTCAGCGAACGGAAAGACGCCCGCGCCGGGCGAGCCGAAGCGCAAGAGTCGCGCGGGCCGGAACCTGCCTGCCGCGATCGGCGTCGGCGCCGGCCTCGGCGCGCTCGTCGTCGTCTCGCTGTTCATGTTCGACAAGTGGCTCTTCCTCGGGCTGGTCATCGCGGCGGTGCTCGTCGGCAGCTGGGAGATGGTGCGCGCGGTCAGCGTGCAGAAGGCCCGGCCGCCCCTGGTGCCGCTGCTGCTCGGCGGCCCGCTCATGGTGTGCCTCGCCTGGTTCGGCGGCGCCGCCGAGCTGCCGGTCGGGCTGCTCGCCACACTGCTCGCGATCTTCCTGTGGCGCTTCGGCGCCGGGCCGGCGCACTATCAGCGCGACGTCACCGCCGGCGCGTTGATCGCCGTATACGTCCCGTTCCTCGGATCCTTCGCCGCGCTCCTGGCCTATCCGGCCGAGGACGGCAGCGTCCGGGTGCTGGTGACGGTTCTCGCCGTGGTGCTGTCCGACACCGGCGGCTACGTCACCGGCGTGTTCCTCGGCAAGCACCCGATGGCCCCGTCGGTGAGCCCGGCCAAGTCGTGGGAGGGCTTCGCCGGCTCGATCGTCTGGACCGGCGCCGGCAGCGCGGTCGCCCTGCCGTTGCTGCTCGACGACGCCGTCTGGTGGCACGGCGCGGTCTTCGGCGTCGCCGTGTCGATCGCCTCCGTCCTCGGCGACCTCGGCGAGTCGCTGATCAAGCGGGATCTCGGCGTGAAGGACATGAGCAACCTGCTGCCCGGGCACGGCGGGCTCATGGACCGCCTCGACTCGGTGCTGCTGGCCCTGCCGACCGCGTACGCCGTTCTGGCGTTTCTCGTCCCTCCCTGGTAGCTGAGCGTGACGCTCTCGCGAGCGGCCTTGTAGATCAGGCGCCTCGGCATGGGACACTGGGAAACGCCATGACACAACTTCCCGTACTGAACTTCTCCTCCGAAGCGACCGGCACGACCCGTGACGGCCGACGAGCGTCGTTGCCTCCGCGCCACCTGGCCGACCTCGATCTTGCCGGGCGCCGCGCGGCCGTCGCCGAGCTCGGTGAGCAGGCGTTCCGGGCCGGGCAGGTGTCGGCGCACTACTTCGGCCGCCTCATCCGCGACCCCGCCGAGATGACCGATCTTCCGGCCCGCAGCCGCGCCGCGATCACCGACGCGCTGATGCCCCAGTTGTTACACCCGGTGAGCGAACTGGCGACCGACAACGGCACCACTCGGAAGACCTTGTGGCGCCTTCACGACGGCTCTCTCGTTGAGAGCGTCCTGATGGGATATCCAGATCGCGTGACGGTATGCGTGTCGAGTCAGGCGGGGTGCGGGATGGCGTGCCCGTTCTGCGCGACCGGCCAGGCCGGCCTGACCCGCAACCTGTCGACCGCGGAGATCGTGGACCAGGTCGTGTGGTTCGCCGGCCAGGCCGCCCGCGGCGCGCTGCCGGGCTGCCCCGACCGCCTGTCGCGGGTCGTGTTCATGGGCATGGGCGAGCCGCTCGCCAACTACAACCGGGTCATCGCTGCCGTCCGCCGCCTGACCGAGCCTGCGCCGGAGGGGCTGGGGCTGTCGCAGCGGCACATCACGGTGTCCACCGTCGGGCTGGTCCCGGGGATCCGCCGGTTGACGGAGGAGGGGCTGTCGGTGACGCTTGCGCTGTCGCTGCACGCACCCGATGATGATCTGCGCGACACGCTCGTGCCGGTCAACCAACGTTGGAAGGTCGCCGAAGTGCTGGATGCCGCGTTTGACTATGCGGCTCGCACCGGTCGGCGCGTGTCCATTGAGTACGCAATGATCCGGGATGTGAACGACCATCCTTGGCGGGCGGATTTGCTCGGTCGGCTCTTGTCCGGCCGTCTCGCGCATGTCAATCTCATCCCGCTCAATCCGACTCCGGGCAGCAAGTGGGACGCTAGCCCTAAGCCGGTCGAGCGCGAGTTCGTCCGACGCCTCCGGGCTGCCGGTGTCGCGACTACCGTTCGTGACACCCGGGGTCGGGAGATTGACGGAGCCTGCGGGCAGCTTGCCGCCTCATCAGGTGGCAAGGTGGGAGAGCGCGAAGACGGCTTGCTAGCACGGCGAGCGAACGAGGAGACACAGTGAGTCAGGGTCAGCGGTTCCGGCGCCGTGCGATGCGTCGGGGATACAAGGTCGACGAGGTCGACTCGTTCCTCGACCGGGTGGAAGCAACGCTCTCCGGTGACCCTATGGGCGCGCCGGTGAGCGCTCAGGAGGTCCACGACGTGGTCTTCCGTGTGCGCTTCGGTGGTTATGACGAGTGGCAGGTCGACCTGCACCTCGACCGCGTCGAGCGCCAGCTGGCCGAGTTGGAGGAGCGGGGCGGCGGCTTCGGCCGCGCCCTCGACTCGCGCAACGAGATGCGCATGGGCCCCGGGCCCATGCCGGAGCGGATGCCCGAGCGCATGGGTCCGCCGCCGGTCGACCGCATGGGCCCGCCCCCGATGGGCCCGCCCGACCGGATGGGCCCGCCGCCCATGGAC
>NZ_JAHYSG010000093.1 GCF_022095675.1 Dactylosporangium sp. AC04546
GCGCCCCCGCTTCGCCCGCGCTTCGCCCGCACTGCGGCGATCTTGGAGTTGTGGTCCCGGAAATGTCGGACATAGCCGCATAAAGCAGGGACCACAACTCCAAGATCGCCGCAGTGCGGGCGAAGCGCGGGCGAAGCGGGGGCGCGGCGCGGGTAGCGCGGGCGGTTGCGTCACATGTTGATCATGTGACCGCTGAGGCCGTGGACCGCCTCCTTGACCGCCTCGCCGAGGGTCGGGTGGGCGTGGACGTTGCGGGCCACCTCGTGGACCGTCAGGTCCCACTGCTGGGCCAGGGTCAGCTCCGGCAGCAGCTCGGTGACCTCGGGCCCGATCAGGTGGCCGCCGAGCAGCTCGCCGTACTTCTGGTCGCTGATCAGCTTGACGAACCCGGTCGTGTCGCCCAGTCCGTGCGCCTTGCCGTTGGCCGTGAACGGGAACTTGGCGACCTTGACGTCGTAGCCCTTCTCGCGCGCCTGCGCCTCGGTGTACCCGAAGCTGGCGATCTGCGGCTGGCAGTACGTCGCCCGCGGGATCATCACGTAGTCCAGCTCCATCGTCTCGGCCCCGGCGATGGTCTCGGCCGCGATGATGCCCATCGACTCGGCGGCGTGCGCGAGCATCAGCTTCGCCGTCACGTCACCGATCGCGTAGATGTGCGGCACGTTCGTGCGCAGCCGGCCGTCGACCGCGATCGCGCCCCGGTCGGTGAGCGCCACGCCGGTCTTCTCCAGCCCGTAGCCCTCCACGCGGGGCTGGAAGCCGATCGCCTGGAGGAGCTTGTCCGCCTCCAGCACCTGCTGCTTGCCGCCGGAGGAGACCGTGACCTGCACGCCGGAGCCGTTTTCGGCGACCGACTCGACCCGGGTCGAGGTCAGCACGGTGATGCCGAGGCGCTTGTACCGCTTGGCCAGCTCGGCGGACACCTCCTCGTCCTCCAGCGGCACCACCCGGTCGAGGAACTCGACGACGGTGACCTTCACGCCGTAGTTGTGCAGCACGTACGCAAACTCGACGCCGATCGCGCCGGCGCCCGCGATGATGATCGAGGACGGCAGGTCCTCGGTCATGATCTGCTCCTCGTACGTCACCACCCGGTCGGACAGCGTGGTGCCGGGAAGCAGGCGGGTGGTCGCCCCGGTGGCGATGATGCAGTTGGCGAACGTGATCGTCTCGTCGCCGACCCGCAGCGTGTGGTCGTCCAGGAACGTGCCGCGCTCGCTGTACTGCTTGATCTCGTTCTTCTTCATCAGGTAGTGGACGCCCTTGACCCGGCCGTCGGCCACCTTGCGGCTGCGCTGGAACGCGGCGCCGTAGTCGAACGTGACCTCACCCTGGATGCCGAACGTCTTGGCCTCGGCGGTGAAGATGTGCGCCAGCTCCGCGTTGCGCAGCAGCGCCTTCGACGGGATACAGCCGACGTTGAGGCAGACCCCGCCCCAGTACTTCTCCTCGACGATGGCGGTGCGCAGGCCGAGCTGGGCGGCGCGTACGGCGGCGGTGTACCCGCCCGGGCCCGCGCCGAGGACGACGACGTCGAAGTGTTCAGTCATAGCCAATCCTTGCGTCTGAAGGCGACATACAGTCCAACGGACAAGATCACGATCAACACCGCCGATATGACGAACCCCGCGTGCTGCTCGTACCCCGGGAAAGGCAGATTCTGCCCGTAGTAACCCGTAACAGCCGTGGGCACCGCGATGATGGCGGCCCAGCTGGTGACCTTCTTCATGATGTTGTTCATCCGGTTGCCCTGCACAGCCAGGTTGGACTCCAGGATGGTCGCGACGAAGTCGCGCAGGGACTCGGTGAACTCCGTCACACGCAGCACGTGGTCGTAGAGGTCGTGGAAGTACGGCATCATCTCGTCGTCGACGACACCCTCGCGGGCCCGCATGAGGCCGTTGACCAGCTCGCGCATCGGCAGGGCGACCTTGCGCATCCGGCCCAGGCTCTTGCGGAGCCGGAAGCTGCGCTGCTGCACCTGCCGGATGGCCTGCGGGGTCTCCTCGAACAGCCGGTCCTCCAGCGACTCGAGGGCCTCGTCGAGCGCCTGCACCGCGTCGTACTGCCCGTCGACGATGACGTCGAGCAGTCCGTGCACCAGCCAGGGGACGCCGCTGCCGGCCAGCTCCGCCGTCTCGTCCCAGCGCTTCACCACGGCGGCCATGTCGAAGTCGGCGGCGTGCGCGGTGATGAGCGCCTGCTTGGTCAGGAACGCCGAGACCTCGTGGACGCCCAGCCCGCCGGACTCGTCGTCGAAGTCGATCGCGTACGCGTTGCAGTACAGATGCTGGGCGTAGTGCATGAGCTTGGGCCGCTCGTGCGGCGATGACGCGTCCTCGATCGCGAGCTGGTGCAGCCCGAACTCCTCCTGCACGCGGTCGTAGTCGGCCTGCCCCGGGTCGGTGAGGTCCAGCCAGACCACCGCGTCGGCGTCACGGAGGTACTCCGATATATCGTCGAGCGGGAAGTCCTCCGCTTCCAGCTCACCGTTGCGGTAGAGCCGCGTGCGCGCCATACCGCCATCAAACCAGAAGGAGGCCGGTGTGGCTGGATTCGCCGAGGCCACGACGATTCGCGACGGCGAGGTCGACCTGGATCCACAGTGGACCGTGAGCGGGCGCCCGCACGGTGGCTACCTGCTGGCCGTCCTGGCCCGCGCCGCTGTCTCCGAGCAGCACCCCGACCCGCTCTCGGCCAGCGCGGTCTACCTCTCCCCGCCCGACGTCGGCCCGGCCGCGGTGACGGTCGAGCGGCTGCGCGAGGGCCGCACCGCCAGCCAGGTGCGGACCCGCCTCACGCAGAAGGACCGCACCTGCGTCGAGGCACTGTTCACCATCGGCCACCTGACCGACGGCCAGCCCGGCCAACGCTGGGTGGAGGGCCCGCCGCCGGACGTCTCGCCGATGCAGGAGCTGTACCGCACGCCGGTGCAGCCGCCGGGCTCCGAGGTGACCGTCAACATGCTCGACCTCGTCGACCAGCGGATCGACTGGGAGGGCGTCGGCGACCACCCGGGCGACCTGCGGGGCTGGCTGGGCCTGCCCGACGGCGAGCACTGGGACCCGATCTCGCTGCTCTACGCCGCCGACGCGTTCCCGCCGGCGACGTTCTCCCTGGGCACCACGGGCTGGGTGCCGACGCTGGAGCTCACGGCGTACGTGCGGGGCGTGCCGGCCCCGGGCCCGCTGCGCGTCCGGCAGCGCGCCCGCATGCTCTCCGACAGCCTGGTCGACCAGGTCTGCGAGATCTGGGACGCCGCCGACCGGGTGGTCGTGCAGGCGACGCAGCTCGCGGCGTACCGGATGCCCCGCACGTGAAGGTGCCCCCGCGCGGCAGCACGGGGGCACCCTTTCGAGAGGAGGTTACCGCTTGACTCGCTTCCTCACGCTCTCGCTGGTCCTCCGCCACGCGTTGACGGCTCGCTGACGCGGCGTCGGGTGGGCCCGACGACGGCGTACGACCGTCACGACCGCCGCCACAACAGTGGCGAGGCCGGCGGCGGCAGTGGCCAGCGTGACGGGTCGGCGCCGCGCCGTGGCCTTGGTCTGCTCGACCAGCTCGGCCGAGCGTTCCTTGGCGGTGGCGGCCCACCCATCGGCTGCGTCGCGCAGCTCGGTTCGGGTGTCGGTCGGACTGCCGTTCGCATGCGTCACGCTCATCGCTGCCCCTTTCTCTCTACGGTGGTGAATGCCCAATCTCGCCGCGCCCGAATCGCGGAGCCCCTGTTTCGCGGCGACCGGGCCGGGTTCGCGCCCGAAATAGGCGGCATTTCGGATATAAGTGGCGAGGAACGCACTGTTGGGACTGGCAACGCCGTCGACCAACGTCAAACAGAACGACGGACCGCGAGCACGTCGGCCACGGGCCCACAGGCCGACCTCGGGAGCTGGGAACGGCGCGGACGGCCCGAGGCGGCGCGGGCTTAGGTCAGTGTCGCGGCGATCAAGGCGTGGTCCGACGTCACCGCCGTGCCCACGGCCACAGCCGATGCGGTCAGACCGTTGAGCAGCATGTGGTCGATCTCCTTGACCGGAACGTCGGCCGGGAACGTGCGGACCGGGCGGTCCGCGGCGAAGCCGTCCGCCCAGCCCGCGTCCGCGAACGCGCGCAGCGACGGGCCGCCCGGTTCGATGTTCAGGTCGCCGGCGATCACGGCCGGGCTGCCGGCGGCGAAGCGGGTGGCGAACGCCGCGATCTCGCCCACCTGGACCAGCGGCTCGGCGTCCGGTGGGGGCTGGATGTGGGTCGACACCACGGCGATCTCGCGGTTGCCGAACTCGACCACCACGCCCAGGGCCTGGGCGCCCGTGGGAGCGCCCACGCGGGAAAGGCGGACCGACTCCGAGCGGACCACGGGGAGGTTGGTGAGAAGCGCGTCGCCCCAGTACTGGTCGGCGGCCGGGGCGAAGAAGTAGCGCAGGCCGAGGCGGCGCGACAGGGCCTGGAGGTCGTCGTGGCCGCCGTTGAGCAGCCAGGCGCGGTCCACCTCGGACAGGACCACGACGTCCGGGTGCTGCTCGGCGATCGCCTCGGCCGCGGCGTCCGGGCGGAAGGTGCCGTCGAGGCCGAAGCCCATGCGGATGTTGTACGCCACCAGCCGCAGGCCGCGTGCCTCGTCCACAGGGGACACCGCCGGGCGCGGCGTCACGCCGGCGAGGGGCACGAGCAGGCAGGCGATACCGGCGATCAGGTAGGTGCCCAACGGCGGCGCCTCAGCCGAAGACGCCGAGGACGCCGAAGGCGCCGGGAGCTGGGCCGGGGCGCGGACCTGGGACCAGGCCGGTACCAGGGCGACGGCGAGCGGGACCCAGGCGTTGGGGTAGCCGATGTCGAACGCCGCGTAGTACCCGATCGCGCCCACCGCGAAGATCAGCATGCCGGTCAGTGCCCGGTAGCCCGACGGGCGTGCCTCGGGACGGCGGGCGGCGGCCAGCGCCGAGCCCAGCAGGGCAGCGACGAGGACCGGCACGACGGCGCCGGCGACCCAGGACGTGGTCGCCGGCTCCGGTGCCGCCGCGAGGAGCACCCCGAGCAGCAGCAGGCCCACCCGGATCCAGCGGTCGAAGGCCGAGCGGGGGCGTGGCGGGCCGAGCGACGGGATCAGGAAGGCGAGGACGGCCGCGCCGAACACGAGCTGCGGGACGACCGGCGGCGGCTGGCCGACGACGCGGTCGTGCAGGCCGCCCAGGCCCATGGCGACGACCGGCGGGGAAAGGACGAACATGCCGGTCAGCAGCATCGCCGGGCCGACGAGGAGCCAGCCGCCGCCGCGGGAGGGGTCGGGCGCGGGTCTCCAGGAGTACCAGAGCAATATCGACGCCTCGATGAGCACCACCGGGGCGGCCCACCACCATGCCCGCCAGGACAGGTCGACCGTGTCCAGCGCGGCGTGCTGGAGCGCCGCCGCGGCCAGGCCGAGCGGCACGCCCGGGATCGCCGGGCCGCCCCGCGCGGCCGTGGCCGCGAGCCAGACGAGGCCGCAGAACAGGCCTGCGGAGGCGACGTACAGCTGCGGCTGCCCGCCGTGCACGAAGACCAGCGCGAACCGGGCCGCCGCGAGCCCGGCGGCGGCGACGAACGCCAGCCGGCGGGCGAACCGGACGAGCGCGAACGGCGCGGCGAACCACGCGAACGCGAACGCGCCCATCAGCTCGGCCGGGGTCGATGCCGCCTGGCCGAAGATCGTGATGATCGACGGCAGCCAGACCCGTAACAGGTCGACCAGCAGCAGGATGCCCGCGGCGAGCGCGAGGGTGTCAGTCCTCGCGAACGACGACCTGGACGGCGGCGTCATCGTCGAGACGATAGCCGACGCCGCGCACTGTGGCGATGATCCTTGCGGCGTCGCCGAGCTTGACCCGCAGGCGCCGCACGTGGACGTCGACGGTGCGCTCAGTGCCGACCATGTCGTAGCCCCACACCTGGCGCAGCAGCTGGGCGCGGCTGAACACGCGGCGCGGGTGCTCGCAGAGGAAGAGGAACAGGTCGTACTCGCGGCGGGTCAGCGGCACCGGCGTGCCGTCCTGCAGGACCAGCCGGGAGCCGGTGCACAGGTACAGCGAGGGCGCGTCGGGCGTCGCCCGGCCGATCCGCTTCACCTTCGAGTCGTCGGACGCCGCGGACGGCTCGACCAACCGCAGGTTGCGGGCCGGCGCGGTCGCCGCCGCGGTGCGCTGCAAGGGGGCGCTGCGCTGGATCTGCTGGGTGGCCTGGGTGGCCGCCAGCGCTTCGAGGTCGTTGAGCAGCCGTGACGCCTCCGGTGGGAGCTCGTCGCCGGTGAGGGTGATGTGGACGGTGATGGTGACCACGGACTGGGCGGCCTCGGGCGCGCCGACAACCGATACAGGCATTTCGCTTTCCTCTCGATGACCTTTGGAATGCACCCGATTCAGCGGATCGTCACTCGACAAAGGCCGTCGAAATGGTGCTCTCGGCGGGATACCCACATGGGGTCTAGCAGCACCTCAGGGCACATGGCACCGACCTTACCAGCATCGTCACTCGACGCGACAGACGTGTAACGTGCCGCACATAATAGATCGGCACCAATTAGTCTGACGTTTTCGCGGGCTATTCACCGGCAATTCACGAGACCGGTACCCATCCAGCTTTGCCTGGTCGTCGAAGCGGGTCAACAATCTCCCACATCGTGGGACACCGCCCGTTGACACTTTCTTTACACCCGTGGCTACATGCGCATACGTAGACGGCAAATCCTACTCACTAGATAGAGTCGTGCCGTCCACCATATGGGATCATGGTCCGCAGGCGGCCCGGGCTGAGAATACTCGCCCCCAACTCCTCGACCCGCCGCCGGAGTCCCCGGTCCGATGTCACGACGGTGACGGGACGATGAACGACATTGTCGCCGACCAGCGCAACAATGTGGTCGTCGCCGGATTGGGGCGCCGCTTCCACGGCCACCCCGGGCACCGCGGCGACACCGCGGGCGGCCCCCTCCACGACCAGCGTGACGTCCCCTGGAAGCGTGGATGACGCGAGGGCGTCGCGCAGTCGCTCGGCCGCGCCGGCCCGGTCCCGCCACCAGCCGTCGGGCACCGACCCGACCACATTCGCGCCGTCGACGATGATGAGAGGTCGCATGTGGTGAGTGTTACCGCGCGAACCCTCAGCATGCGCCCCGGCGCGCCGTCGACGACCCTAGGGCCTGGTCAGGTGGGCCAGCACCGCCTGGTTGGCCTCCCAGCCGTCGGGGAAGCGGACCGGCACGTTGAGGTGCACCGGCTCGGCCGAGGGATGGTTGTCGAGCAGCTCGGCGATCCCCGCCCGGGCCACCACGACGCACGCGTGGCGGTGCCGGGACGCGAGCACGCACAGCCGGCCGGCCTCCAGGTGGAACGCGCCGGCGTCGCGGCGGCCGGAGAGCGGGTGCAGCACGACCGTGACGTCGTACTCGCGGCCCTGCAGCCGGTTGGCCGTGTCGACGGTGACGTCCGCGCCGACCGTGTCGGCGAGCGCCTGGCGGATCGCGGCGACCTGGTCGCGGTGGGCGGCGCCGACGGCGACCCGGTCGGCGGTCACCGGGCGGCCCTCCGGCGCGTGCTCGGAGTAGGCCACCGGGCCGCGCTGGAGCAGCCGGGCGACCAGGCCGGCGATCGCGGCGACGGCCTCCCGGTCGGTGCGCACGGTGTGCCGGGCCGGCAGCTCGTGCAGGGCCCAGCCGGTCCGCCGCGCGGTCTCCAGGGTGGCGTCGAGGCCCTGGTCGCCGCCGATGGCCCGGGTGGAGAACTCCAGCCGGCGGTCCTGCTCGGCGGTACCGGCGCGGAACGGCGTGAACGGGTAGAACGCGTCCGAGACCAGCTCGGCGGCCGACGGGGGCAGCCGCCAGGACACCGGCAGGCGATGGACGGGCAGGTCCGGATTGTGCCGCAGCAGTACCGCGACAGCGCTCTGCATCGGGTCCCACGACAGCCCGGCCCAGCGCTCGCCGCCCACGACCGAGAACGGGTCGAGCTGGCCGGGGTCGCCGACGAACAGCCCGCGCGAGAACCGCCCGGCGACCCGCAGCAGCATGTCGGAGCGCATCTGGTACGCCTCGTCGACGATCGCGCGCTCCCACGTGCCGTCGGTGACGGTCGCCCACTTGGCGGCGGTGCCGATGACGACCGCGCTGTGCTGCACGTCGGAGACCGCCCCGCTGATCTTGACCGAGCCGTGCTTCACGACCCGCTGGGCCGGCACGTACGTCGACGCCGAGAGCCGGCCGATCTCGAGCTGCGGCGCGGCCGAGGCCAGCCGGTCGATGAGGTCGTCGACCTGCTCGTTGGTCTGCGCGACGACCATCAGCCGCTCGCCGGACTCGGCCATCGTGCGGGCGGCCCGGACGACGAGCGTCGACTTCCCCGCGCCCGGCGGCGAGTCCACGACCACGCCCCGCCCGGCGGCCGACCCGAAGTCGCGCAGGATCTCGTCGATGACGTTGGTCACGACCAGTCCTCCTGGGCGTCGAGGTCGGACGGCTGGATCTCCGGCGGCGGGCCGCCGTGCGTCCAGGGCGTGTCCTCGCGGGTCGGGAACTTTCCCGGCGGCTGGTAGGCGTCGGTCACCGGGCCGTACGTGACCCGCTCCCCCACCTCCGGCACCGAACCGGGCGCCGGGTTCTTCACCGACCGGCCCATGCCCTTGCTGAGCTCCAGCACCACGTCGACCGACGACACCGAGACGACCACCGCCTGCTGGGCCAGCCGGGCCGGGGAGACCAGCTGCGCGCCCGGCTCCAGGCGCACCGGGTCGTCGGTCTGCACGGTGATGTGCGGGCGCAGGGCCGCCTTCTTGCCGGACGTGTCGACCCGGTTCGGCGAGGCGGCGACGACGGTGCCGGTGAACGCCTCGCCGGACAGCCGGAACTCGGCCATCACCAGCGGGTCGTCGAGGGCGCGCTGGGCGTCGTAGCGCGCCTGCTCCCGCTCCAGCCGGTCGAGCCTTCCGGCGGCGGCGACCGCGCTGTCCCGCCGCGGCTGGGGCAGGGCCGTGCCTTCGGCGAGCGACATGTGGTACATCGTGAAGACGTCGCGGTCGACGCCCCAGCGCGCCTCGACCGACGCGCCCGCCGGCCGCCGGCGCAGCAGGCCGACCGCCCGCCACATGAGGTCCCAGGTCGGCCGCAGCTGGTCGGCCAGCGCGGCCTCCAGCGCGGCGACGGCCCGGTCGCGGGCGTGGTCGTCGCCGGCCCGGGAGACCGTGGCGAGCGCCGGGGCCAGGATCTCGTTGTCGAAGGTCGGGTCGGTGCTCGGCCCGGCCGGCGGCGAGCGCAGCGGGTCCTCGGCCAGGGCGGCGGCCGACGGGCCGTCGAGGCCGGCCGGCGGGTCGATCCAGGCGAGCAGCGCGGCGAGGTTGGCGTCCTCCAGGCCGCTCTGGCCGGTGGCCCAGTGCGCGCCGAGCACCTCGGTCATCGCCAGCAGCATCGCCGAGCCGGGGTGGTCGGCCCGTTCGCGCAGGAACGTCAGCCACTGGCCGAGGAGGGGCACGGTGCGGTGCACCGGGTACGGGCCGAACGGGCGGCGGAACCGCGTGGAGCGGCCGAGCAGCCGCACGAACTCGACCCCGCCGCGGTTGGGCACGAGCACCTGGGGCGCGTCGGCGTAGCGCACCCTCGTCGTCTGCCCGGGGTCGACGCTACGCGCGCAGCTGTCCACGTAGGACAGGATCACCCGGGCCAGCTGGGCGACGAACTCGAAGCGCTGCGTGCGGTCGCGCGGGTTCGCCACGACCAGCAGCCGGGGCGCGGCCGGGTCGGTGCCGGCCAGCGCGGCCAGCGGCGCGGCGGCCTCGCCGGCCAGGGTGAGCGGCACGAGCACGAACGGCCGGTCGGCGACGTGCGTGTGCCGCACGGTGGTGAGCGGCTGGGCCCGCCCGGACTCGGCCGCCTCCGCCCGGGCGAGCGCGGTGAGGATGCTCACGCGATCCCTTCGATGCACTCGGTGCGCAGGCGGTGCGCGAACCGGAGCAGGCCGGCGATCTCCTCCTGGCCGGCGCCGGGTGTGAGCGTGCCCCGCGCCAGCCCGAGCACGGTGCCGATGCTCTCCACCCCGCCGAGGTCGTCGCGGACGGTGCGGCCCAGCGCCGCGGTCGAGCCCGCCGACTCGTCCCGGCAGAAGAAGGCCATCTCGCAGGTGCCGAGGCAGTCCGGGCTGTACCGCGCGTCGATCGCGCTGACCGCCTTCTGCAGCTCGTCGGCCGGGCGGGTCGGCAGGTGGTCGGCGTCGTAGGCGAGGTCGAACGACAGGCCGGACGGCAGCGCGTCGATGATCTCGTCGAGCCGGGTGAGCCGGGACAGCTGCCGCTGCAGTACCGACAGCTGCTTCCGCACGTCGACGAGGGTGGCGGTGGGCCGGTTGGCGAAGTTCTCCGGGCAGACCAGCACCACGTCGTGCGACACCGTCTCCGGCGGGTAGCCCAGCTCGCCGAGCAGCTCGCGCATCGCCATCACGTAGACCGCCGACTGGCGGGCCGCCGCGGCGGTCTTGCCGGCGTCGGCCTGGCCGTCGATGACGGCGAACGACTTGATCTCGACGACGTGGAACCGGCCGCCGACCCGGAACGCGATGAGGTCGGGCTCGAGGTAGGCGTAGTAGCCGGCGATGTCGAGGCGCAGCATCGGGTGGTCGAACAGCGTGCCGGCGTCGTCGCGCTCCCCCGCGGCCCGGGCCAGCAGGCTCTTCGTCCGCGCGTAGCGCACCTCGCGGCTGGCGTTGCCGCCGACGTTGGACAGGTCGTCGTAGGCCACCTCGGGGATCGCCAGGCCGAGCCGCTCGCGCAGCAGCTGCAGCAGCTCGGCGGCGCCGTCGGCCTTGACCTGCGCCTCGAACGCGTTGCCGCGGGCGATCGCGAACCGGGACTGGCCGAAGCCGGCCGGGAACCCGAGGTGCCCGGCCACGGCGCCCTTGTTGACCCCGGCGGCGTCCATCAGCCCCCGGCGGCCGCAGCCCGGGTTGCTGGTGAGGGCCGCGATCGTCCGCGCGTTGTGGTTGCGCGGCGCCACGGTGCCGCGGATGCGGTCCAGCCGGTCGACCAGTGCGTCCATGGGCGTCTCATTTCGGGGAAGGCGTGCATCAGTTCGCGGTCCTGCTGCGCAGTTTGTGCAACCGGGCGCCGAAGAGCGCCTCGGCGCCGTCGAGCCGATCGCGCGCCCGGCCGGCCGCCGCGGCGCGGTCCGCGGCGTCGGCATCGAGGTGCACGTCGAGTTCGGCCTGGGCCTGGTCGGCCACGGTGCCCGGGTCCACCTCGCCGGCCGCCCCCGGGATGCTCGCCGCGAAGCGCCACAGCAGGCGGCGGGCGTCGTGGGCGTCGGGCGGCAGCTGGGCCACCCGCTGGGCGATGCGGATCGCGCCGGTGAGGAAGTCGACGCGGGCGCTGAGCGGCCCGACCACCCGGACCTCCAGGGGCCAGGTGGAGATGGCCAGCAGGCCACGGGCCGGGGCGAGGAGGTCGGCGGTCAGGGCCGGGCACAGGTAGTACGGCCGGCCGAACGGGGCGACCTTGAAGGAGCGCTCCTCGTCGCGGCGCAGGCTGGTGAGCCGGGCCGCGACGAGCTCGCCGGGGAAGAACGCGTCATGGACCGCGATGATCAGCTTCGGCGCGGACGGGACGCCGAGCAGGGTGAGCGCGTGGTGCACCTGCTCGCGGATGGACAGCATGGGTGGCGCCTTGCGGTCGGCCGCCGGCGCCGGCGTGGAGCGGTCCTCCAGGTCGGCGAGGGCGTCGTCCCAGGCGTGCTCCGCGCGGCGCAGCTCCGCCCGCAGGGCACGGGCGTGTGTCCGGTCGCCGGCCGTGGCGGCCCGCCGCAGCTCGCCGCGCAGCCGGTCGATCCGCCGTTCGAGGGCCTCTATCGCGGCCGAATTCGATTCGGACACGAACGGCACGGTAGCTGGTTCCAGCAATCTCCAGCAAAGACCAGTGTCGGCGTGTCGGCTTGCGTTCTGACCGAATCGGCTAGGCGGGCACCGGTGCGGGGCGATCCTCCAGCACCCGCGAGCGGCTCCGGCCGGGCACCGGGATGATCTGCGGCCTGCGCCGCGCGGCCAGGTCCTCGACCCAGCCGATGGTCAGCACCACAGCCGCGACCAGCAGGAACACCGTGCTCAGCTGGATGAACCCGCCCCATGCGCCGAGCAGCGACACGCCGAGCACGAGCGCCACGTCCCGCACCGTGATGATGGCGGCCTCGTGCCACAGATAGATGGTCAGCGCGCGGCGGTTGACCGCCTCGGTGACCGGCTCGGCCGCGCCGAGCGACATCATCTTGGGCGCGGCGTTGAGCAGCACCAGCAGGAACGCGGTCGACCACAGCATGTCGGCAACCGGCTGGTCGTTGAGGTCGAAGCCGCGGGGGCCGGGGTGGCTGTAGAGGATGGTGAGACCGATGCCACCGACGACGGCGCACGCCGGCCAGAGCACCTTCTTGGAGATCTTCTGCAGGGTGCCGTCGTGGTGGGCGAAGCCGAGCATCCAGGCCGGCGCGTACATGAAGAAGTCCCGCACGATGCCGCCGCTGCCGTGGCCGGTCTCCCACATCACGACCAGCACCGTGAACGGCACCAGCAGCGACGGGATCGGCCACTTGCGGAACACCCACAGCAGCACGGGCGAGAGCAGGATGAACCAGAGGTACGAGCGGATGTACCAGATCTGGCCGAACATCGGCGCGCCCCACTCGTTGGCGGGCGGATCGTCGAACGGCAGGAACCACAGCACGATGCGCCAGGTGTGCTCCAGGCCACCCACGAGTGACATGGTCACCACGGCGAACGTGCCGAGGACCCAGAACGGCGGCAGTATCCGGCGCATCCGCCGGCCGAGTGAGCGGACGCCCGACCGGTCGAGCGAGGCGGCCATCAGCGACCCGCCGAGCGCGAACATCAGGCCCATTGCCGGGAAGGCCACGGTCAGCCACGCGAACCCGAGCGTGTGGTACGTGACCACCCGGATGATCGCGACGGCTCGCAGGAGGTCTACGTACCGGTTCCGCATCCCCTACAGGTTGCCCTGCGCGCCTTAGGAGCAACCTTCCTTAGGCTCAAAATTGCCTGTGTTTCTTCTCAAAGATCCTAGAGACGTCGACCCGTAACCAATTGGGCAATCGGAAGGGTTCACCCGTTTCTCACCTTGCCGAGGGTCACCGCGAGCGTCTCGGGGTCCTGCCGCATCCCGTTGACGAAGAACGCCGGCGTCCCGTCCACCCCGCTGGCCCGGCCGCTGGCCAGGTCGCGGTCGATCCGCTGGTAGTGCGCCCGGTTGCCGCCGGTGTCCGGCAGCCCGAACTGCTGCGCGTACCGCTGGAGGTCGTCGTCCTCCAGGCGGTCCTGGTGGGCCAGCAGCAGCGCGTGCATGCTCCAGAACGTGCCCGCGTCGGCGGCCGCCTCGGCCAGCAGCGCGGCCGGCATCGCCCGCGGGTGGGCGTCGACCAGCGGGAAGTGCCGGAAGGCGAACCGCAACCGGTCACCGAGCTGGAGCTGCAACCGCTCGACGACCTCGAACGCGCGGCCCGTGGCCGCATCGGCGTAGTCGCCGTACTCCACCAGGACGATCGGCGCACCGCCCACCCCCTGCACGTGGTCGTCACCGTTGGGGGGCCGGCTCAGGGTGTTCGACATGGGCGTCATCCTGCCCAGTGCAGGCAGGATGACGCCTGCGTCGAGGCGCGTCTTGGCGGTTGGGGCCGACTCTTCAAGAAAATTGGAAGGGCGTCATCACTGTAGCGGCCCTATGGGCATAAGATGGCGGTCATGACCAACGCCGATGACCCGACTGCGCGTCGACGCGGACCGGGTCAGGCGCCGGTGTGGCGATGGGACGGCCCGGTTTCAGTCCTGCGGCTGCCGCTGGACGTGCACGATCCGGCCTTACGGCGGCACGTGGAGCGCGTGTTCGCGACCGCGTTCGCGGTCCGCCGGGCGGTGCAACGCGACGCTCGCGCGAGGCTGACCGCGTTCGCGACCGCGCGTCAACTCCGGACTGCGGTCGATCCAGCCGTGGCACGGGACCGGCTCGGATTGACCAGGGCCGGGTTGGAGCAGGCCGCGTACCGGCATCTGGACCGGGCGGCGCACCTGCGCCGTTACCTGACCAAGGCGTTGGCGATGCACGGCGCTGACGTGGTGTGGCAGGCGCTGGAGCACCATCTGTTCCCCGACGCAGCCGGACGGCGACGCGAGCGAGCAGCCGCACTGTCCCGGCGGGGCGGCGTGGACGTCAATGTGTCCAACCTTGCGATCGTCTCCGTCCCTGCCGCCGACGCTGGGGATGCGTTACGGGTCACCCGCATCGCCGCGACCGGCGAGGACGTGGAGCGGCTGACTGCGGAACGGTTGCGGCAGCGGCGCAGCCGAGCCTTGCAACGATCGCGCCGGGCCAGCAACCCGGGCCAATACCGGCTCTCGGACGGGCAACAACGCCGGGCCGATCGCCGTCTGGCCGCCGGCCTGCCCCCAGTGCAGGTCCCGGTGCCTCGCGGCCCGCGGATCGCCACCGTGGCCGGGGCGCCCGTGCAGGCCTACCGGCACGACCGGACCTCCGCCACCTACCGCCAGCTGCGGGCCGCAATTGCCGCCGATGGCGAGGCCCGCACTCATGCGCGCACTGCGGACTCATCGGCGACCGCGACCTCGTCGCCGCCCTCCTCGGCGCCCACACCGCCCTGGCCGAGCCGGGTGTGCCCGGCTCGGCCAGGATCGACTGGACCGCTACCCGCTCCACGCTCGCCGCGTACGGCGTGGCATCCATCAGCCACGGGCTGCAAGGAGCCCTGACCGAGTCAACCGGACACCCCCGTCCGCACCATCCCCTTCGTGGTGACGGTGCGTGGCGGCCGCAGCGCAGCACCGGCCGGCGCAGCCGGCGGCGGCGTGCTCGGCGAACCACCGGAGCGATGCCCTCGACAACCCCGGCCGCGGCCCGCCCCTGCGAGCCAGTACGCCGGAACGACGAGACGCACAGCCCGGACTACTGCATCAACCGGCCACCCGATTGATGCAGCAGGCCCTTAGTCGAGCAGTTCCGTCACCGTGCCGGCGCCGACCGTGTGGCTGCCCTCGCGGATCGCGAAGCCGAGCCCGACGTCCATCGCGATCGGCTTGCCGAGCTCGACGACGAGGTCGACGGTGTCACCCGGCATCACCATCGTCGTCTCGCCCAGGTCCACCGACCCCGTCACGTCCGTCGTGCGGAAGAAGAACTGCGGCCGGTAGTTCGCGAAGAACGGCGTGTGCCGGCCGCCCTCCTTCGTGGTCAGCGCGTAGACGTGGGCCCGGAAGCGCCGGTGCGGCGCGACCGTGCCGGGCAGGGCGACCACCTGGCCGCGCTGCACCTCCCCGCGGCGGACGCCACGCAGCAGCAGCGCCGCGTTGTCGCCCGCCTCGGCCCGGCCGAGCTGCTTGCCGAACATCTCCAGGCCGGTGACGACGGTCGGCTGGGTGGGGCCCAGCCCGACGACCTCGACCGGCGTGTTCAGCACGAGCGTGCCGCGCTCGACGGCGCCGGTGACGACGGTGCCCCGGCCGGTGATGGTGAGCACGTTCTCGATAGGCATCAGGAACGGCTCGGCCAGCACCCGCTCCGGCAGCGGCACGTACGTGTCCACGGCGTCGAGCAGGTCGGCGATCCGCGCCGTCCACTCCGGGTCGCCCGCGAGCGCGTGCAGCGCCGACACCCGCACGACGGGAACCTCGTCACCCGGGAAGCCGTACTCGCTGAGCAGCTCCCGGATCTCGAGCTCCACGAGGTCGAGCAGCTCGCCGTCGTCGACGGCGTCGGCCTTGTTCATCGCCACGACGAGATGCGGCACGCCGATCCGCCGCGCGAGCAGGACGTGCTCGCGCGTCTGGGGCATGACGCCGTCGACCGCGCTGACCACCAGGATCGCGCCGTCGACCTGGGCCGCGCCCGTGATCATGTTCTTCACGTAGTCGGCGTGGCCGGGCATGTCGACGTGCGCGTAGTGGCGCGTGGCCGTCTCGTACTCGACGTGGGCGATGTTGATGGTGATGCCGCGCAGCTGCTCCTCGGGCGCCCGGTCGATCCCCTCGAACGAGGTGTACTGGTTGACCGACGGGTAGCGCTCGGCGAGCACCTTGGTGATGGCGGCGGTCAGGGTCGTCTTGCCGTGGTCGACGTGACCCATCGTGCCGATGTTGAGATGCGGTTTGGTCCGCGTGTACGTCTGCTTGGCCATCTGACACTCCACAGTGGATTTGTGGTCGGGTGTGCAGAACCCTGGGCCGAGCCTGGAATCGGGAACGCAAGGGCGTCCGGCTCGGCCGGCTCACCCTCCTCCGTCGGTTCCGCAGGACAGCTGCGGGAGGAGGGTCAGCTTCGGAGGCCGGCCTCTAGCGCCGCGGCTGACGCTGAAGACGCCCACGCGACCGCCGAGCCGGCCGGCAGGCCGAGCTCCAGAAGGGCGGTCGTCACGATCACGATGCGAACGGTAGCCCGCCGTTCGCATCGGCGGCAACGGATTTACGTCACTTCGGGGGAAGCCGGATCGCCATCGTCGGGGCGTCAGCCATGACCGAGTTGGGGGCGCCGCCCCTGGCGACGTCGGCCGGCGGGCGGTCGGCGCGGCCGACCGTGACCTCGGGGTACAGCTCGACCTCGTCCCACTCCCCCATCGCCTTGGGCTCGTGGCGGCTGAGCTCGATCTCCCGCGGCGCCATCGTGGGGGCCGTGCGGGCCAGCACCGCGGCGCCGTTGGTGCTGACGTCGGTCACCAGGACCATGCCGTCGCGCAGCTCCAGGCGGATGTGGTTGCGGCTGACCCGGCGGGCGCCCTCGTCGTCGAGCCACTTGCCGATCGTCACGCCCTCCTCGGGCGCGCGGCCGACGATGACCGGGCGGGCCGCGGTGACCACGAACCGGGTGCGCACGGTGCCGTCGATCCGCACCACCATCGGCACCGCCGGCGGGCGGGCACCGGAGTCGATGAGCCGCTCGCCGTGCCGCGGGCAGATCGGCGCGCCGCTGGGCAGGGCCGGCGGCGCCTGGCCGGTGCCGGGGGCCGGGGGCCGGCCGAACACGGGGCAGTCGCCGGACGGGCACCGCCAGTAGCGGGCGAGCACCGGGTGCGGGCGGGGCGTCGACCCGGTCGTCGGCGCGAGCTTCAGCTCCATGCTGGTCGTGCCGGTCGTGATGTACACGGGGCCGGGGTGTCCCTGCAGCGGCGCCCGGCTGACGACCGGCAGGCCGGTGAGCGCGGCGACCTCCCGCACGCGGGCACCCGGCCGGGCGCCGGGCGGCAGCATCTCGATGAGGCCGTCGTCGGACCAGCGGCGCAGGACCATCCGCTCGTTGGAGGTGAAGTCGGTGTCGGACATCGCGCCGCGCTCGGCGACCGCGTAGAGCCCGACGCCGCCGTCCCCGAGCTGGCGGCTCAGCGCGTCGACGAAGAGCCCGAGGCGCAGCAGGGCGGCCGGCCGGCCACCGTCGAGGTCGACGCTGCGGGCCGCTTCGACCAGGTCGATGACGCCGCCCGCGACCAGCGGGTCGACGCTGAGTCGCCGCTCGATGGCGTCCAGTGCACGGCTGGTTTCGAATCGCACCCCGCTATCATGCATCAGCCGTTCGCCGAGGCCGGGGTGCGGCTCCGTACACGCCGGAGGTACACCTTCACAAAGCCGCCGCCGGCCACCTCTGCGGCCGACGGCGGGCCTTGCGCCGCGCTCCCGGTGCACCCTTGGGGGGAGAGGGTGGGGGAAGGCCGGGCGCGGTATCCATGTCGTGACTGGTAGTGATGACGGTAGATCACTCGCGAGCCGCACAACAGCGGTGAATGTCTGAATGAACGCGGCTCAGCCGCCGCAGACCTTCGCCACCTCGACGAGGCGGTGCGGCGCGATGCCGTCGCGCTGCTCGACGGCGAGCGGGTGGTCGGTCGGCTCCAGCTCAACGAACGGGCGGCGCCCCGGCTCCCGAGTATGCACCCGGGTCTTCAGCTGCAGGGTGTCGGGGTACCCCGGGATGTTGTTCGACAGCCAGCCGAAGTACGGCTGCTCGGTGGCGCGCTCCGGGTCGTCCCACCGCTCGATGGCCCGCGCGAAGTTGGCCGGGCTGAGGCTGACCCAGACGTTGTAGGTGAGGTGGTCGGAGAACCCGTCGACCGGGATCTCGATCAGGCCGCGGATGAAGAAGTGCCGCTCCTCCAGCTCAGGAGCGTCGATGCAACAGAGCTCCTCCTCCAGGAACGACTCGTCCCCGGCCTCCGGAGCTTCCCAGTAGTCGGGCGCGGAGAACGCCCACACGCTCGGCACGTCGCCGAGATCGGTGCCGCAACACGCACAGACGAATGCCACGGCCCCGGATACTAGCCCTGCTGGGCGATCTCCCTCGCGCGGTCACGGGCCGCCTCGAGCGCGGCCAGGAAAGCGGCGCGGACGCCGTGGTTCTCCAGCTCGCGGATCGCGTTGATCGTCGTGCCGGCCGGCGAGGTCACCGCCTCGCGCAGCTTCACCGGGTGCTCGCCCGACTCGCGCAGCATGATGGCGGAGCCGATCGCCGACTGCACGATGAGGTCGTGGGCGACCTGGCGGGGCAGGCCGAGCAGGATGCCGGCGTCGGTCATCGCCTCGACGAGGAAGTAGAAGTAGGCCGGGCCGGACCCGGACAGCGCGGTGACCGCGTCCTGCTGCGACTCGGGGACGCGGATCGTCCGGCCGAGCGGGCGGAACATCTCCTCGGTCTGCGCGAGGTGCTCGGCGGTGGCGTGCGAGCCGGCCGAGATCGCCGTCATGGCCTCGTCGACGAGCGCGGGCGTGTTGGTCATGACCCGCACGACCGGGGTGCCCTCCGGCAGGTGCTTGGCGAAGAACTGCGTCGGCAGGCCGGCGCACAGGGAGACGACGAGCTTGCCCGCCGGTACCTTGGGCCCGATCTCGGCCAGCAGCGCGCCCGCGTCCTGCGGCTTGACCGCGACGGTGAGCACGTCGGCCTCGGTGAGCGCGGTCTCGTTGTCGACGACCCGGATCCCGTACCGCTCGGCCAGCTCACGGGCGCGCTCCGGGCGCCGCGCGGTGGCGATCAGCCGGTCCGCCGCCCACCCGGCCCGCAGCAGCCCGGACAGCAGCACCTCGCCGAGCTTGCCGGCCCCGAGCACCGCGATGACGTGCACGTCGACTCCTTCAGATGAATACGGCAGCGCGGGCCGGGACGAGTGCCCGGCCCGCGACGGACGACGCTCAGGAGCCGAAGAAGACCTCGGCCTCGGTGTAGCGCTCGACCGGGACGGTCTTCAGCTCACGGGTGGCCTCGGCGAGCGGCACCCGGACGATGTCGGTGCTCTGCAGCGCCACCATCTTGCCGAAGTCGCCCTCGTGGACCGCGTCGATCGCGTGCAGGCCGAAGCGGGTGGCCAGGACCCGGTCGAAGGCGGTCGGCGTGCCGCCGCGCTGGATGTGGCCCAGCACGACCGTGCGCGCCTCCTTGCCGGTCTTCGCCTCCAGCTGCTCGGCGAGCCACTGGCCGATGCCGCCGAGGCGGACGTGACCGAAGGCGTCGAGCTCCTGGTTGTGCAGCACCATCTGGCCGTCGAGCGGCTGGGCGCCCTCGGCGACGACGACGATCGGCGAGTACTGCGTCTGGAAGCGCTTCTCGACGTAGCCGGCGACCTGGTCGACGTCGAACTGCCGCTCCGGCAGGAGGATCACGTTGGCGCCACCGGCCAGGCCGGCGTGCAGGGCGATCCAGCCCGCGTGGCGGCCCATGACCTCGACGACCAGCGTGCGGTGGTGCGACTCGGCGGTGGTGTGCAGCCGGTCGATCGCCTCCATCGCGATGTTCACGGCGGTGTCGAAGCCGAACGTGTAGTCGGTCGCGCCGAGGTCGTTGTCGATCGTCTTCGGCACGCCGACGACGTTGACGCCCAGGTCGGTCAGCTTGGCCGCGACGCCCAGCGTGTCCTCGCCGCCGATCGCGACGAGCGCGTCGATGCCCAGGTCGGTCAGGTTGGACTTGATCTTCTCGACGCCGCCGTCGATCTTGAAGGGGTTGGTGCGGGACGAGCCCAGGATCGTGCCGCCCCGCGGCAGGATGCCGCGCACCTGGGCGATGCCCAGCTCGCGGGTGATGCCCTCGAGAGGACCACGCCAACCGTCACGGAAGCCCACGAACTCGTGGCCGTAGGTGGAGATCCCCTTGCGGACCACGGCACGGATGACCGCGTTGAGGCCGGGGCAGTCGCCGCCCCCGGTCAGTACGCCGATACGCATGCTTGATCTTGCCTTCCTGGTTGCGCCCGGCCCGCGGTCGGGTGGGGCCGAGCCGGAGATACCCGCTCAATGGCGACGCTGCCGATTCACAGCGCACTGTAGTCGCTTCGCCTGAACGCTCAGCAGTCATCCCCGCGGATTCCGAACATCTTCGCCGACTCGTGCTCCTGTGCCATCCGGCGCAGCGCGGCCAGCAGCGAGTCGCCCAGGATCGACCCGACGACCGCCGCGTGGAGCTTTCCCTCGGCGTCCGGGGCCCGCCCGACGAACTGGAGGTCGTGCACGGCGATGCGCTCGGCGACGTCGGCGTACTGCTCCAGCAGGTCGGCCACGTCCGCCCCGACCTGCTCGAACGCGGCCAGGACCTCGGCCGCCGCCTGGCGCGCCTGGGCCTTCTGGCCGACCATCCAGCCCCGGCGCGCGGCGAGCTCGTCGATGCGCACGCGGGCCGCCTCGATGACGCCCGGCTCGTTCGTCGCGCGGGCGCTGACGATCGACGGGAGTGCCTCACCGAGCACGTTGTGGACATCCGGGTCCGGCTGGTCCAAGGCGAGCAGGAGATCACGGATCGTGGCGATCGGCAGCCGCCCGATGTCGAGCAGGACCCGCACGAGCCGGAGCCGCTGGACGTGACGGTCGTCATACCGGGCCTGGTTCGGGCTCGTCAGCTCGCCGGGCGGAAGAAGGCCCTCACGCAGGTAGTACTTGATCGTGGGGACCGGGACGCCGGTCTTCTGACTCAGTTCGGCGATGCGCATGGAACTCCTTCCGACCTTGACATGGATAGTGTAGCTTCCCAATAGCGGACAGCACCGCTATCCATTCGGGGAGGCTTCGATGCGAGTCGCTCAGCTCCACCGCCCGTTGATCGTCGTCGCCGTACTGATGGCCGCGCTCGCCATCGGCACCGCGGCCGGCATCGCCCTCGACGACCGGACGCTCCTGGGCGTCCCGGTCTGGCTCAAGCCGTTCAAGTTCGCCGTCTCCATCGCGATCTACTCCGTCACCATCGCCTGGCTCGTCTCGCTCCTCGACCGGCGCCGGCGCCTCGGCTGGTGGATCGGCGCCGTCATCGCCGGCACGATGCTCGTCGAGATGGTGATCATCGTGGGCCAGGCCGGCCGCGGCCACCAGAGTCACTTCAACAACCAGACACCGCTCGACGCCACGCTGTACAGCGTGATGGGCGCGACGATCGCGATCGCCTGGCTGTCGACGGCGTTCCTGGCCGTCCTGCTGCTCATCGAGCGCCTGCCGGACCGGCCGGCCGCGCTCGCCGTGCGGTTCGGGCTGCTCGTCGGCCTGGCCGGGATGGGCGTCGGCTTCCTCATGACGATGCCGACGAAGGCCCAGCTCGACAGCGACTCGGACATCATCGGCGCGCACGCGGTCGGCGTGGCGGACGGCGGGGCCGGGATCCCGCTGGTCAACTGGTCGACGACCGGCGGCGACCTGCGCGCCGGGCACTTCATCGGGATGCACGCGCTGCAGGCACTACCGCTGCTCGCGTTCGGCCTGGTGCTGCTGTCGCGGCGCTTCGCGCGGCTGCGCGCCGACCGGGTCCGAGCCCGCCTGATCACGGTGGCCGGCACGGCGTACGCCGGCCTGACCGTCCTCATCACCTGGCAGGCCCTGCGCGGGCAGTCGATCGCACACCCCGACGGCCTGACGCTGGGGGCGTTCGGCGTCCTGGTGGCGTTCGCGCTGCTCGGCACCCTGCGGGCGGTCCGGGCCCCGGCCGTCGTCGCCGACGACCGCGTGCCGGCCGGGGTGGCCTGATGGCAGACCTGCTCTTTCAGCTGGCGTTTCCGGCGGTCGTACCGTTCTGGGCGCTCATGATCGTCGCCCCGACCTGGCGGTGGTCGCAGCGGATCGCCGCCTCGCCGCTCATCACGATCCCGGCGCTGGTGGTGTGGGCCCTGGCGATCGGGCCGGCGTTCGGCGACTTCGCCCAGGAGATGCTGAACCCGGACCTGGCCGGCGTCCGCACGCTCTTCACGGACGACCGCGTGATCGCCGCGGTGTGGGCGCAGGTGCTGGCGTGGGACCTGCTGGTGGGCCGCTGGATGTACCTGGACAGCCGCGAGCGCCGCCTGCACCCGCTCCTGATGGCGCCGATCATGGTGCTGACGATCCTGCTGTCGCCGATCGGGCTCCCGTTGTACCTCGTGGTGCGGCTCACTCGGGCCGCATGACCCTCCAGCGGGCCAGGTTGTGCCGGGCGTCGACCAGGGCGTCGTGCCGCCCCTCGACGACCGGCAGGGCCGGCCGCCCGGCGTCGTCCCAGAGCTGCCGGAGATCCTTCGTGAACCGGGGGATCTCCCGCGGCAGGGCCGGCATCGACCCCCAGAGCTGCGCGAGGGCGACGTGGTCGTAGGCCGCGTACCAGGCCCACAGCTCCAGCTCGCCGGCCTCGCCGCTGCGCAGCGGCTCGGTGAGGAACTCGAGCAGCTCCTCACGGATCCGGTCACGGGAGCGCCACACCTTGTCGGCGGGCGAGGGAAGCTTGTCGAGCACGTGCTTGCGCACCCAGGCCCCGGCCCGCGACTCGTCGAACTGGGTGGACACGGCGTAGTACTCCCGACCGCGCTCGTCGACGACCCCGATCGACACCAGGTCGATCAGCCGCCCGTCCTCGATGAACTCACAGTCGTAGAAGTACCGATACGCCGCCACCACACCCATCCTGCCCGGCCCTCGCTCCGAGATCCACCCGGGTCTCCCCCGGCGGCCCGGCGCGCGGGTCGGCGCGTCAGGCCACCGACGCGTACACCGCGGCCAGACGGGTCAGCTCCGCGTGATCGCGCGGCGTGCCCCCGTCCCGGTGGATCGACGCCGCCACCGCCGACGCCCGCAGCGCCGCCCGCAGGGCCAGCAGCTCCGGGAGGATCGCCTCGCACTCGTCCCGCGGCACCGGCGACGCGTGCGCGTACCCGTCCACCAGGTCCCCGGCCTGGGACGGGCCGCCGGCGGACAGGACCGCCGCCGCGAGATCGTGCAGGAGCGGACCGATCGCGGCCGCCGTCCAGCCCACCAGGCCGACCTTCCCCGTCGAGGGGTCCAGTCGGAAGGCGGCGGCGGACGGCGAGCCGTGCAGGACGCCGTACGTCAACTGGTCGGTGACCATGATCCGCCGCACGGCCGCCGCCGACTCCCGCAGCGCCGGCCCCAGCCACGGCTCCAGGGCCAGGTGGTCGCTGCCGACCGGCAGCGAAGCGACGTCGAACCGGGCGAGCTGCGCAGGCATGTACTGGCGCAGCACCCGGTGCGCGGCGCCGAGCGTGTCGCCCCACCACTGCTGGTCGAGCGGGTCGTCGGCGCGCAGCGGCCGGCCGGGGACCCGCCGCAGGAGCGCCAGCACCCCGTCACCCGACGTGACCGACAGCGCCCCGTCGGCGGCGCGGACCGGGCGGCCGGCCCCGATGCCGGCGGTGTCGACCCGCTCGGCGACGCACAGGCCGGCCTCGAAAACGGCGCGTCGGCGGGCCGGGACCCATTCCGCGATGAATTCGTCACCGTCAATCAGGACTTCCCAGGCCGAATCACCCGACGCCACACACACGCCCGGATTGCACTGCCAACTTCTGCGCAGTGCCGTCTGTACCTGGCCGGGCGGGGGAGCCACACAGCGGATTATCCGCCGGAGACGGCGCAGGAGGGCGAAAACCACAAAACCCGGCGGCCGGGCCGCGGGTGCTCGCACCACCCGCGGCCCGGCCGCACCCCTCTCCATGCCCCCCGCCCCCCAGCGGTTTGCGTGGTGGCACTAGCCTGCCTCCGTTGTCATGCGCGGGCTGTCGGTGAGCCGATGCGGGGGATGTACAGACTCCGACAGGCACGTCATGATCTGGTAGAAGTTCATTACCGTGCTTGTGATCACCAAGGAATGATCATGAGACCGATCAACGCTGAACCGGGAGGGGTTTGACCGTGGAGGGTCGGCTGCCAGATCCCGGCGACGCACTGACCGGCGTGGACATGTTCAGTGGTCTGGACCCCGATGTTCGGCAACGGGTCATCCAGGCGGCGGTGCCTCGGACATACCGCAAAGGCCAGCTGCTGTTCGTCGAAAACGATCCGGGCGAGTCACTCATCGTGCTCAAGCGCGGTGCCGTGATGGTGTTCCGGACCGCCCCGACCGGCGAACGCGCGGTCCTTTCCGTCGTGCGGCCGCCCGACACGCTGGGCGAGGTGTCCCTGCTCGACGGCGCGGCCCGGTCCGCCTCCGCCGAGGCGATCGAGGACTGCCAGGCGCTCGCGCTGTCCCGGCACGCCTTCATCGAGCTGGTCCACGCCAACCCGCGGATCCTCGACGCCGTCATGCGCTCGCTCGGCGGGCTGATCCGGCGCCTCACCGAGCAGAACGCCGACCACGTCTTCCTCGACCTGCCGGGACGGGTCGCCAAGACGCTGGTCCGGCTGGCCGGCGAGACCAACGCACCGATGGTCACCATCGAGCTCAACCAGAGCCAGCTCGCCGAGATGGCCGGCGGCTCGCGGCAGAGCGTCAACCAGGCGATCGGGTCGTTCGCCAGCCGCGGCTGGCTGCGCACCGAGGGCCGGCGGATCGTGGTCACCGACCTGAGCGCGCTGCGCCGCCGGGCGGGGATGACCGAGCGGTAACCCGTTCAGCCACGGACGGACAGACGGACGGACGGGCCCGACCCGGCCGTCCGTCCGAAAATTCCGCGTGCGCACCGAAAGCCCTCGATGAGGGACACCGACGATCCGCCGTCACGTGAATGTGTTGAACGCTCCGCATTCACGCGATCCCTGTCCGTACACCTGGTCGGTGCGTCGCCGCCGTGTGAGGATGGGTCTCTCAGCGAGTTCGGGAGTGTCGGCGATTTCCAGTCAGTGCGCACGCTGCGGCCGTCAGGCGGGCGAGGGCGACCGGTTCTGCGGCGGTTGCGGCGCCGAGCTGACGCCGGCCTGCGCCAACTGCGGCCGCGCCCTGAGCCAGGACGCCGCCTTCTGCACCGGCTGCGGCACGCCGGTCGGGCGCACCGCGGCGGCCCGGGCCGAGCGCCCGATCGGCCGCGCGACGGTCCCGATCCCGGCCCCGCGCAGCGAGGACCGGCGGCGCATCAGCGTGCTGTTCGTCGACCTGATCGACTTCACGCCGTATGTCGAGCGCGCCGACCCGGAGCTGGTCCGCGAGCTCCAGCAGGGCTTCTTCTCGACGGCCCGCGAGGTCATCGGGCAGTACGGCGGGGTGGTCGAGAAGTACATCGGCGACGCGGTCATGGCGCTGTTCGGCGCGCCGGTCGCCACCGAGACCGACGCCGTGCGCTGCGTGCGCGCCGGCCTGGAGCTCCAGCGCGTCCTGACCCGCTACGCGAGCACCGCCGACGGCGAGCGCGCGCTGCGCTTCCGGGTCGGCGTCGCCACCGGCGAGGCGCTGGTCGACGTGGCCGCGGCCCGCGACGGCGGCCAGGCGATCGTCGCCGGCGACGTGGTCAACACCGCCTCCCGCCTGCAGTCGCTCGCCCCGCCGGGTGGCGTGCTGGTCTGCGGCACGACGTACGGGCTGACCAAGTCCTCGATCCGCTACGAGGCCCAGCCGCCGGCCACGCTGCGCGGCCGCTCCACGCCGACCGAGGTGTGGCTGGCCCTCGCGCCGCTGCGGCGCAACCATCCCGACCGTGAGGCCGGCTCGACGCCGCTGGTCAACCGCCAGCACGAGCTCAGCCTGCTGGTCAACGCGCTGTACCGGGGCCTGCGCGAGCGCACCCCGCAGCTGGTCACCGTGGTCGGCCACGCCGGCATCGGCAAGAGCCGGCTGGTCCACGAGCTGTTCCTGCACGCCGAGCGGCTGTTCGACACGCCCGTGGCCTGGCGCACCGGCCGCTGCCCGCCGTTCGGGGAGAACGTGACGTATGCGGCGCTGGCCGACATCGTCAAGGGCCAGAGCGGCATCCTCGACACCGACAGCGCCGAGACGACCCGCGAGCGGCTCGACACGACCCTGGCCACGATCGTCGGGCCCTCGGAGGCCGAGCGGCTCGCCGAGGCGCTCAGCCCGCTGGTCGGCCTGGCTGGGCCGAAGCTCGCCCCCGACGAGACCGAGTCGGCGTGGCGGCGCTTCGTCGTGGCGCTCGCCGCGCACCGCCCGACCGTCCTGGTCTTCGAGGATCTGCACTGGGCCGACGAGTCGATGATCCGCTTCGTCGAACGCCTCGGCGCCTCGGTGCGCGATGTCCCGCTGCTGCTGCTGTGCACGGCGCGCCCGGAGTTCCTGGAGCGCAACCCGAGCTGGGCCGGGGCGGTGGCCGGGTCGGTCACGATCACGCTGCCGCCGCTGCGCGACTCCGAGATCGCGACCATGTACGCCCACCTGCTCGGGCAGGCGGCCTTCCCGTCCCCGTCGCTCAACTCACTGGTCGAGCTCGCGGACGGCAACCCGCTCTATGCCCTGGAGTACACCCGCATGCTCGCCGAGCAGGGCAACCTCCGGGCCACCGATGCGCTCGACCGGGCGCTGCCGATGCCCGACAGCGTCCACGCCGTCATCGCCAACCGGGTCGACCTGCTCGACGCGGCCGACCGGGCCGTGCTGCAGGCCGCCGCGGTCGTCGGCATGAACTTCTGGCCGGGCGCGGTCGGCGCCGCCATGAGCCGCCCGTCCGACGGCATCGAGCGCTCACTGCGCCGGCTGGAGCAGCGCGACCTCATCCACGAGCAGGCCGCCTCGACGATGGCCGGCCAGACCGAGTACCGCTTCGGCCACGTCCTGGTCCGTGACGTCTGCTACCAGCGGCTCCCCCGCACCGAGCGGGTCGCCCGGCACGAGCTCACCGCCGAGTGGCTCGACGGCGTGGCCACCGACCGGGACACCGACCTCGCCGAGGTGGTCGCCAACCACCGCTACACGGCGTACGAGATCGCGCGCTCGCTGGGGCTGGACGCCGCGCGCTACAGCGTGCCCGCCCGCGAGGCCCTGCACCGCGCCGCCCGGCGCACCTACGCGCTGCACGCCCTCGACGCCGCCGGCGCCTACGCCGGCAAGGCCCTGGCGCTGTGCGACGACGAGACCGACCCGCTGGAGCGGCTGCGCATCGAGCAGCTGGCCACCGAGATCCGCTTCTACGCCGATCCGGAGGGCTTCCTCGGTACCGGCGGCGCCGAGCAGCTGGTGAGCCTGGCCGAACGGCTGTACGCCGCGGGCGACCAGGCCGGCGCGGCCCGGGCGTGGACCGCGCGCGGCCAGGCGGCCTGGCTGCGCGCCGACCGCCTCGACGCGCTGTCCTGCCTCGACCGGGCGGTCGAGCTCTTTGACGAGCTGCCCGACGACCCGGCCAAGGCCGACGCGTACGCCGAGCTGGGCCGCCTGCACATGCTGAACTTCGAGGTCGAGCCCGCCGTCGCCGCGGCCAGCGCGGCCGCCGAGATCGCCGACCGGCTGGGCCTGGTCGAGGTGGCCACGAGCGCCCGCATCACGATCGGCACGGCGCTGTTCCAGGCCGGCGACCGGGCCGGGCTGGTCGAGCTGCAGTCCGCCCTGGAGGTCTGCCGCGAGCAGCGGCTGCAGTCCGAGCACCGCGCGCTGCGCAACGTCTCCTGGGCGCTGCGCGAGGACGGCGACTGGACGGCCTCGCAGGCCCTGCTGGAGGACAGCCGCAACGCCGTCCCCGGCAGCCGCACGCTCACCACCGGCTACTCCGACGTCGCCCAGAGCGCCTACTTCACCGGCGACTGGCCGGCCCTCATCAAGGCCGCCGAGGCCGCGAGCGCCGAGTCCGGCTCCGAGTGGGACCTGCAGATCGTCGGCGCGCACGCCTGGATGAACATCCTGTCGTCGCTCGACCCGGAGCCGGTCGACGACGGCATCGAGGAGCTGCTCGCCGCCGGCCGGCGCAGCGGCTTCTACCGCCTCCAGTGGACCGTCCTGGGCCACGGCGCACTGTCCCGGGCCCTGCAGGGCCGCTCCCGGGAGGCCGAGGCGCTCATCGTCGAGCTGGCCAAGACGTGGCGCGAGGTGCGCGCGATCGCCAGCGGCGAGTGGATCGACGCGACCGCCCACGCCGCCGTGCTCTCCGGCCGGGTGGCGATGATCGCGGTCCGCGACATGCTGGCCGACGTGCCGCACCGCACGCCGTGGGTCGAGGCGGCGCTGCGCACGATCACCGGCGCGATCGCGTTCGTCGACGACGACCACGCCCGGGCGGCCGACATGCACCTGGCCGCGGCCGAGCTCTACGCCGAGATTCCCAACGCCTCCGCCCGGGCGCTGTCGCTGACCTGGGCGGTGCATGCGCTGGTCCGGATCGGTGACGACGAGCGCCTGGAGCCGTGGCGCGCCGAGCTGGTCGCCTTCGCCGGCCAGGCCCGGGCCCCGCGCCTGCTCCAGCTGGCCGGCCTCCCGCCCGTCCAGCCGGAGGGCTAGGCCGCCACCGGCTCTTTGGCGGCCGCGTTCTTGACCTTCTGGGCGTACATGTCGATGTACTCGCGGCCGGACAGGACCATGAGCTCGTACATGATCTCGTCGGTCACGGCCCGCTCGATGAACCGGTCCCCCGACATTCCCGCATAGCGCGAAAAATCGAGGGCAGTACCAAACCGGATGTGCACCCGCTTGAGGTTCGGCAGCCGCTGCCCGATCGGTTGGACCTTGTCCATGTTCATCATCGCCACCGGTACCACCGGAGCCCCCGACTCCAGCGCGAGCCGGGCCACTCCCGTCTTGCCCCGGTAGAGCCGCCCGTCGGGCGAACGGGTCCCCTCCGGGTAGATGCCGAAGATCCCGCCCGCCCGCAGGATCCCGAGCCCGACCTCCAGGGCGGCCCGCGCCGCCTTGCCGCCGGAGCGGTCGATCGGGACCTGGCCGGTGCCGGCGAAGAAGAGCTTGGTCAGCCAGCCCTTCAGGCCTTTTCCGGTGAAGTACTCCGCTTTGGCCGGGAACGTCACCCGGCGCCGGACGCTGAGCGGCATGAATATCGAGTCGGCGAAGGAGAGGTGGTTGCTGGCGATGATCACCGGCCCCTCGGCCGGGACGTGCTCCAAGCCTTCCACCTTCGGGCGGAAGACGAGCTTCAACACAGGCCCGAGGACGATGTACTTCAGGAGCCAGTAGAGCACGGCCAACCTTTCAAGATCGCGCGACAATCGGTGATGACCGTCGCAATGAGCGTACGAAGCAGTACGGCGCACCACAACGCACTCCCGGAAGCGGGCCCGGGCATGTCAGGATTTCGAGCAGCGGGAGTTTCGCGGCGCACCCGGCCGCCGCGTTGATCACCGCGGGGAGGGGCGAGTTGTGGCAGGGGGTGGGGCGCGGCGCGGCCGGCGTGACAACGGCCTGGTGGCGCAGGAGTACGCGGTGGTCGGGGACGTCGATCCCCGAGTCGGGGAGCATCTCCTCGACGTGCTGGCCGCGGGCGGCATTGCCGCATATCTCCAGCCTGCCACCGATCTGCACCCGGTGACGCGCACCACGACGCTGCCCGCGCGCCCGACCGACCGGCTCTACGCTGATCGGGACCACCTCGCCACGGCACGGGACTACCTCACCCAACTGACCTCCGTGCCGGAGCAGCACATCCCCCCGGCCGAGGCGGCCCAGCCGGCCACGGGCGGCCCGGAGCAGCAGGAGGCGAAGACGAGCCGCAAGTCCGACGACGAGACGTTCGCCAGCATCATCGCGGGCTTCCACACCACCGTCGATCCCACCAGCGCCCCCTGGCCCGCCGCCGAGGACCTCGACTCGTCCACCCCGGCGGTCGCCGACATGGACAACGAGCCGGCCCCGCGCTCCTCGCTGCGCCGGCCGTCGGAGTCCGTCGACCGCTCGCTGCTCGACAGCCTCGACACGTTCGGCGCCGACCTGCCCGACGAGGAGGACGAGGGGTACACGCCGCCGCCACCGCCGCCGCTGCCCCGCTTCGCGCCGGCGACGGTGCTCGCCGTCCTGGGCCTGGTCGCCGGCCTGGTCCTGCTCTTCTGGCCGGACCTGCTGCCGCTCGGCGCGCAGACCACGCTCTTCCTCGGGTTCGCAGCCGTGCTGGCCGGGTTCGTCACGCTGATCCTCCGCCTGCGCCCGGGCGACGAGGAGGACGACGACCCGGACAACGGCGCCCGCGTCTAGCTAACGTGCCTTCTCCAGCCAGTCGAGGATCGCGTCGATCGGCTCCTGCCAGCGCGCGTCCAGCATGAGGTCGTGCCCCATGCCCGGGAACAGCAGCGGCGAGCCGCCGTAGCGGCGGGCCGCCCACTCCAGCGCCGACCCGGCCACGATCTTGTCGTCTGGGCTGCCGACCACGAGCACCGGCGGGTCGCCGACCGGCGCCTCCGGCTGGTGGCGGCGGATCAGCTGGCGCTGGGCGCCGGACGGCACCCGCTGCAGCCGCCGGGCGTACCCCTGGGCGACGCTGCTCTGCAGCCCCCGGCTGAACAGCTGGGAGGCCGACAGCGACACCCGCCCGCCGAACAGGCCGGGCAGCGTGCCGCCCGGGTTGCGCCGCAGCATGCCGAACGCCGTGCCGAGGCCGCCGAAGACGGGCGAGACGAGCACCCCGGCGCGCACCGGGTAGCGGGCCATGGCCATGGCCACGACCAGTGCCCCAGCGCCGTGCCCGACGAGCACCGCCTGCTTGGGCAGCCCCGCGGCGACCTGGGTGACGTCGTGGACGTAGTCGCGCAGGCGCGCCTGCGGGTCGGCGCCGCTTCCGCCGTGGCCGCGGAGGCTCATGGTGTACCCCGGGAAGCCGCGCGAGGCGGTGTGCTCCAGCCAGTGCTGGGCGAAGGCCCAGGCACCGTGCCCGTAGCCGGGGACGAACAGCACGGGCGGCCCGTGCTCGGCACCGTCCGGCGCCGCGTCCAGCACCTCGCGCTTGACCGTGGCCGGTGGGTCGGCCCACTCGTCGGAGCGCATCACCCGCGTGGTCAACGGACCGCCTCCAGCTCGTGCAGGGACTTCTCCAGCTCGCGCAGGTACACGAAGTGGCTGACCTCGAACCAGTGCCGCGTCGACTCGGTGACCCTGCCCTGGGTGTACCGCCGGTCGCCGTCCTGCCGCAGCCGCGCGTAGAGGGCCTGGGCCTTGTCGGGCGAGGCGTCGAGCACCCGCAGCCACTGCGCGATGAACACCGTCTGCCAGTGCGACAGCGTGAACAGCGCCGAGTCGGGCTGCAGCAGCCCGGCGACGGCCAGCGTGGGATGGGTGCGCGAGAGCATCTGCAGGGCCAGCCGGGGCCGCCCGGCGCCGTCGGTGGACAGCAGCTCCGGGGCGAGGAACTCGAAGCGCGGCAGGTACCCGGTCGCGAACACCACCAGGTCGGGCTCGATCACGGTGCCGTCGGCCAGCGTCACGTCGCTGTGGCCGAACTCCTTGACGTCGGGCACCGGCGCGATGCCGCCGTGGCCCAGGTAGTACGGCAGCTGGCTGTTGACCAGCGGGTGCATCTCCAGGATGCCGTGCTCGGGCCGGGGCAGCCCGAAGCGGGTGAGGTCGCCGACCGTCATCTTGATCGTGCGGTGCAGCAGCCACTGCCGCAGCTTGAACGGCAGCCGCATCGCCAGGATCCGGTCGTTGACCTGGTCGGCCGGCTTGCCGAGGGCGAACTTCGGCGCGTACCAGTACCCCCGCCGGGTCGAGTGCCAGCACTTCGCCGCCTGCTGGGCCGCCTCGACCGCGATGTCGCAGCCGGTGTTGCCCGCCCCCACGACGAGGACCTTCTTCCCGCGTAGCTGGGAGGCGTCCTTGTACTGGCTGGCGTGGATCACCTTGCCGCGGAAGTCGGCCAGCCCCTCGTACTCGGGCATCTTCGGCGCCCAGTTGTGCCCGTTGGCGGCGACCACGGCGGCGTAGCGCATGGTCCGCGGCGCTCCCCCGCGCGAGCCCTTCACGGTCACGTCCCACCGCGGCGGCCCGCCGTGCGCGTCCTCGGCCGGCTCGACCCGGGCGACCTCGGTGCCGAACCAGATGTGGTCCCGCAGCGAGAAGTGGTCGGCGTAGCGCTCGAAGTAGGCGAGCAGCTGGGAGTGGTGCGGGTAGTCGGGCCAGTCGTCGGGCATCGGGAAGTCGGGGAACTGGGTGAACGGCTTGGACGAGATGAGGTGGGTGCTGCTGTAGACCGGGCTGCGGTCGTGCCGCCAGTTCCAGGCCCCGCCGACGCCGGTCTCACGCTCGTAGCAGTCGACCCCGAACCCGGCCTCGCGCAGGTTCTTGATCGCCGTCAGCCCGGTCCCACCGGCCCCGATGACACAGACGGTGTCCCCGCGGTCGTAGACGGGCTGCCCGTCCCGCCAGTGCGTCGCGTTCCCGGCAAGCTCAGATGCAAAGTCGTCGAATCGCCCGTCCGAACCCACCGCGCCCGTCTCCGCTCTCCGCCGATTCCTGCGCGCAGATACTCGTCCGATCCCCGGGGGTTTGTCCAGTCCCGACCATAGGGCCATAATGTGAGGCGTGAGCCGCCTGTCGTACGAACAGCGCCGCCCCTGGACCCTCCCCGACACCCTGGACGAGCTGCGGGGCCCCACCCACGGCGTCGTCTGCCTGCCGAACCATCTCGACTGGTCCGAGCAGCGCGTCTACGACCTCGACAACCCCAAACATCTCGGCGTCATGTACGAGATCGTGATCCGGGAATCGACGACCCCGGCCGATCAGCGCCGCTATCTCGACGGGCCGACGCTGCGCGCCGTCTGGCACCGGCTGTGGCTTCCGCGGTTCGTCCGCGAACTGTGGGAATCGCGCTTCCCCGAGCTGCGCGTGGCAGGCCACTAGCGATGCTGCCGCTGCACTCCCGAATGATCCGGGTGGCGCTGCGAGCGATCGACTCCTACGGGTTCTGCCTGGCCGGCGGCTACGCCATGCAGGTGCACGGCTTCGTGAGCCGGACCTCCGAGGACGTCGACCTCTTCACCACCATGGCCTCGGCCAAGCACTTCCCGAAGGCGGTAAGGCGGTCACGGAGGCGCTGACCAGCGACGGCCTGACCTGCGAGCTCACGCTGCGGTTCGAGACCTTCGCCCGGTTCGCCGTCGGCGACCCGGCGACCGGCGAGACCACCAAACTCGAACTCGGCGCGGACTGGCGCGCGAAGAACCCGGTCGCGCTCGCGATCGGTCCCGTGCTCCATCCCGACGACGCCGTCGCGAACAAGGTGAACGCCCTGTTCAACCGGGCCGCGTTCCGCGATTTCATCGACGTCCACGGAGCACTGACCGACGGGCGGTACACCCCGGAGGACCTGCTCCGGTTGGGCGGCGAGCACCACGCCGGGTTCAACGCGCCGTACTTCGCTCAAGCACTCCGGTCGATCGACCGGTTCGACGAGCTGGCGTACCGCGTCTACGGCCTCACCGACGAGCAGGGTGAGGCCATCACGCGGCGGATGCTCGCCTGGGCGGACGAGATCGAGGGCTAGTCGAACTCGAGGTCGACCACGACCGGGAAGTGGTCGCTCGCGGCGCGGGCCTCCGGGGTGTCCACCACGTCGTACTGCAGCACCGTCATCCTCGGGTCGGCGAAGACCGCGTCCAGGCGCTCCCGCGGGCCCCCGCAGGGGAACGTGTGGCGTTCGTCGGCGCCCGCGGCGTCGGTCAGGCCGTCGGCGATCATGCGCCAGGCGGCGCCGCCGGAGTTCTCGTTCAGGTCGCCGCCGAACAGCAGGGGCTCGGGGACCTCGTTCATGTGCTGCTTGAGCAGCTCCGCCTGGGACGGGCGCTCCGTGGCGTCCGTCGACAGGTGGGAGCCGACCGCCACGAACGTCGAGCGGCCGACGCGGCAGCGGACGAACGCCGCGCCGCGCATGTGGCGTCCGGGGGTCAGCGGGTACCTGATGTCCCAGCTCTCGACCGCCCGGACGCGCAGGTTGGTGAGGATGAGGTTGCCCAGCGCCGGGAGCCCTCCCCCGCCGACCACCAGCTCGAAGTCGCGGGCCAGGTCGGCCGACTTCTGCCGCCACCGGAACCGGCGCGGCGCCTCCTGGAGGATCGCCACGTCGGGCGCGACCTCGCGGACCACCGCGGCCAGCGACCGGCGGTCGTCCTTCAGGCTGTGGACGTTGTAGGAGAGCACCCGGAGCTTGGTCATCGCGTCACACCCGGGCCAGGTCCGCCGCTCCGACGACCCCCGCCAGGTTGCCCATGAGCGCCGGGCGGACCTCGGCGACGGGCAGCCGGCCGCGCTGGGCCAGCTGCTCCTCGTAGCTGGCCCGGGCCGGCTTCATCAGCAGGTCGCCAGCCTCGATCACGCCGCCGCCGACCACGATGACCTGCGGGTCGAAGAGCTGCACGAGGTCGGCGAAGGCGACCCCCAGCCAGCGGCCGACCTGCTCGAACGCGGCGATCGCGACCGGGTCGCCGCTGCGGGCGGCCTGGGTGATCGCCGGGCCGTCGATCCGGTCGACCTCGCCGCCGGCCAGCGCGAGCAGCTGCTCGGCGGCCTCCGGGCGCTCGCGGGCGTCGGCCCGGGCGAAGCGGACCAGGGCGCGGCCGCTGGTGTACTGCTCCAGGCAGCCGTGCCGGCCGCAGCCGCACGGGTGGCCGCCGGGGACCATCATCGTGTGGCCCAGCTCGCCGGCGATGCCGTTGGCGCCGCGGATCAGGTTGCCGCCGATGATGATGCCGCCGCCGATGCCGGTGCCGACCGTGATCAGCACCATCGAGTCGTCGGCGTCGTGCGCGGCGCCGAACCGGAACTCGGCCCACGCCGCCGCGTTGCCGTCGTTCTCCACGACCACCGGGAACCCGACGGCGGCGGTGATCCGGTCCCGCAGCGGCTCGTTGCGCCAGGCCAGGTTGGGCGCGAACTGCACGGTCGAGCGGGTCGCGTCGATCCAGCCGGCCGCGCCGATGCCGACCGCGTCGATCGGATGCATGGCGGACAGCTCCTTGATCACCTCGATGATCCGGTCCGCGGTCTGGCCCGGGTCCTGGGCCGGCGTGTCCCGCCGCGTCTGCGCGAGCACGTCGCCGGCCGAGTCGACGACACCGCCGAGCACCTTGGTTCCGCCGATGTCGACGCCGATGGTCAGCCCCACTGTGGGTGTTTCCTCTCGCTCAGCTTTCCGAGGTGGCCGATCGCCAGACGTCATCGTCGTCGTCTTCGTCGGAGCTTTCGGGTTTGGCGGTACCACTGGAGCCCTGACGCGACCCGAAAGAGCGCAGGACGCCGGCCAGCCCGACCGCGATGTCCCCGACGCCGGTCGCGAGGCGCTCGGCGAAGTCCGGGTCGGGGTCGCGGGCGGCGGCGATCGCCTTGCAGACCGGGCAGACACAGCACTCGGCGGAGCCGGTCGCGAAGCCGGCGGTGCTGTTGGCGGCCATGGACAGCGCGGCCAGCACGGTCGCCACCAGCCGCTCGGCCTCCTCGCGCGGGTCCCGGCTCATGTGTCGGCCTCGACGCGGCGCTTGAGCTCCTTGAGTGCCGTATCCATGATCATCTTCTCGGCCTTGCGCTTGAACATGCCGAGCATCCCGATCGCCAGCTCGACGGCGAGCGAGTAGGTGACGGTCGAGGTGCCGTCGGGGTTGGCCCCGATGTCGTACGAGCCGTTCTGCTGCTTCTGCATCTTCGAGGGTGCCACCAGGCTCCACTCGATGCGACTGAGATCCTCGGCGTACTCGTACCGCAGGGTGTACTCGTCGGTGACGGGGCCGGAGTCGAGCACGAAGCGCACCTGGCTCGCATACCCGTCCTCGTACTCCTCGACCACCTCGATCGACTTCACCGCACCCACCCATTCCGGGTAGTGCGCGAAGTCGGCGATGACCGCGGCGACCCGCTCCGGGGGCGCGTCAATGACGATCGACTGCGTCGAAGTGTCGGCCATGCGTGGCAGGCTACCTCTGCCCGCGTATTGACGGAGCGTCGGCTCGCCGCCCATCGACGTGGTGGGACGGGGCTCAGGTAGGTTTCCTGTACGGGCTACACAGATGTGAAATGAGGAGCCGGACGTGCGCGAGTTCTCCGTTCCCGCCGCGGTGATCGTCGCCGAGACTGCCACGCTGACCGACCCGGTCTGGGACAACGCGGCAGCGGCGCCCGACGCGGTGCAGTTCCAGCGCCGGATCGGCGCCGTGTGGCAGGACGTCACCTGCGCCGAGTTCCTCGACCAGGTGGTCACCCTGGCCCGCGGCCTGCTGGCGGCCGGCATCGAGCCGGGCGAGCGGGTGGCCCTGATGAGTAAGACCCGCTACGAGTGGACCTTGATCGACTACGCGATCTGGGCCTGCGGCGCGGTCACCGTGCCGATCTACGAGACGTCCAGCGCCGAGCAGGTCGCCTGGATCCTGGAGGACTCGGGCGCGGTCGCCTGCTTCGTCGAGTCCGACGCGCACCGCGACACGGTGAGCCAGGCCCGCGACCGGGCGCCGGGGCTCGCCCACGTGTGGCAGATCGACGGCGCCCGGGGCGCGATCGACGAGCTGGGCGCGGACGGGGCGGCGGTCCCCCGCGAGGACGTCGACCGGCGCCGCACCGCCACGAAGGCGGACGATCTCGCGACGATCATCTACACCAGTGGGACCACTGGACGCCCCAAAGGCTGCATGATCACCCACCGCAACATGCTCAGCGACATCGTCAACGCGGTCCCGGAGCTCCGGTCGCTGTTCAACGAGGGCGCCCGCACGCTGCTGTTCCTCCCGCTGGCGCACTCCTTCGCGCGGCTCATCCAGATCGGCGTGGTGCAGGCCCGGGCCACCATGGGCCACACCGCCGACACCAAGAACCTCGCCGACGTGCTCAAGAGCTTCCAGCCGACATTTGTCCTGTCGGTGCCGCGCGTGTTCGAGAAGGTCTACAACACCGCCAAGCAGCGCGCGCACGCCGACGGCAAGGGCGCGATCTTCGACCGGGCCGAGCGGGTGGCGATCGCCTACAGCCAGGCCGAGGGCAGGCCCGGCCTGGCCCTGAAGCTCCAGCACTCGCTGTTCGACCGGCTCGTCTACAGCAAGCTGCGGGCCGCGCTCGGCGGGCGGTGCGAGCGTGCGATCTCCGGCGGCGCCCCGCTCGGCGAGCGGCTCGCCCACTTCTTCCGCGGCATCGGCGTGACGATCTACGAGGGGTATGGGCTGACCGAGACCTCCCCGGCGACCAACGCCAACCGGGACACGGGCGAGCGCATCGGCACCGTCGGCCGGCCGCTGCCGGGCGTCACGATCCGCATCGACGACGACGGCGAGATCCTGGTCCAGGGCGACATCGTCTTCAAGGGGTACTGGAACAACCCCGCCGCGACCAGCGAGGCGATCGACGACGCCGGCTGGTTCCACACCGGCGACCTGGGCGAGCTCGACGACGACGGCTACCTGCGCATCACCGGCCGGAAGAAGGAGATCATCGTGACCGCGGGCGGCAAGAACGTCGCCCCCGCCGTCCTGGAGGACCGGGTCCGCGCCCACGCGCTGGTCAGCCAGTGCATGGTCATCGGCGACCGGCAGCCGTTCATCGCCGCGCTGGTCACCATCGACCCCGACGCCCTGCCGGCCTGGCTGAAGGCCAACGGCAAGCCCGAGACGGCGACCGCCGCCGACCTGGTCGACGACGCCGAGCTGCGGGCCGAGGTCCAGAAGGCGGTCGACGAGGCCAACCAGGCGGTGTCGAAGGCGGAGGCGATCAAGGTCTTCCGGATCCTGCCCCGCGACTTCACGGAAGCGACCGGCGAGCTCACTCCCTCGTTGAAGGTGAAGCGGAATGTCGTCATGAAGGAGTACGCGGGCGACATCACCGCCATCTACGAACGCTGACCCTCGTGCCCCCCACACGAAAGGGATCGCTCTTGACCGACGTGCCGGTGCTGGGCGAGCGCCCGCGAAGCGCCGTGATCGCCGTCCGCGTCCTGATGCTCGCGCTGGCCGCGACGCTGCTGCTGATCGACGAGGTGCGGGCCGCTGAGCTGCTCTGGCTCGCCCTGCTGTCCGCGGCCGCGGCGATCGCCACGGTGGCGCCGCCCGGCCACCGGGTCGCGCAGCTCGGGCGGATGGCCGAGGTGCTGATCACCGCGTTCGCGGCGTCGACGCTGCACGGTGACGCGGGATCGATCCTGGTGTACCTCCCGGTGCCGATCATCGGGGCCGCGTTCGCGGACGGCCGGCGGATCGCCTGGCAGTTCCTGGGCGCGGCGGCGGCCCTGCTCACCATCGGCGGGGCCGTGGAGGGCGTGCTCGACGAGCGCTCCTACCTGGTGCCGGCCGTCCAGTGGCTGCTCATCGCCGGGATCGGCGCCTTCCAGACCGGCATCTTCCAGCGGGTGCTGCTGGCCCGGCGGCCCGACGACGCGCCCCAGCCCTACGCGGAGGCGACCCGCCTGCTGACCCAGCTGCGCAGCGTCGCCCGGCAGCTGCCCGGCGCCACGCTCGACCCGGGCGGCCTGGCCGAGCACCTGCTCGACGAGGTGCGGGCCGCGGTGCCGGCGGTGCGCGGGGCGGTGCTGTCCAGCAGCGGCGGCGGCCGGCTGGTCGTGCTGGCCCAGGCCGGCGTCGAGCGGTTCGACTGGGAGACCGCACTCGACACCGAGAGCGCGGTCGCCGACGCCTGGGCGGGCCAGCAGCCGGTGACCTCCGGCCGCTCGCAGGCCCGGTCGGTGACCGGCGGCCGGAACATCTCGTCCCTGGTCGTGCCGCTGGTCGCCGGCGTGCGCACGATCGGGCTCATCGTGCTGGAGAGCGACTCCTCCGGGGCGTACCCGCCGGCGCTCGTCTCCCGCGTCACCGCGATCACCGGCCCGGCCGCGCTGCGGCTGGAGGCGGCGCTGCTCTTCGACGAGGTCCGCTCGCTGGCCACGACCGAGGAGCGGCAGCGGCTGGCCCGGGAGATCCACGACGGCGTGGCCCAGGAGCTGGTCATGGTCGGCTACGGCATCGACAACGCCCTCGCCGCCCTGCCCGACGCGTCCGCCACCGAGGAGGAGCTGCGGGTCCTGCGGGCCGAGGTCACCCGCGTGATCACCGAGCTGCGGCTCTCGCTGTTCGAGCTGCGCAGCGAGGTCGACCGCTACGGGGGATTGACGGCCGCGATCGCCGACTACGCGCGTACGGTGGGGGCCTCGGCGGGCCTGCGCGTCCACCTTTCACTCGACGAAAGCACGGCCCGACTGCCCGCCGCGGTTGAGGCAGAACTGCTGCGCATCGCCCAGGAAGCCATCACCAACGCGCGGAAACACGCCGGTGCGGAGAATCTTTGGGTAACGTGCGCGGTCGATCCACCGTTCGCACAGGTAGAAATCTCCGACGACGGCAGCGGCATCGGCGAAAACCGCCCGGATGGGCGCTATGGTCTTGCGATCATGGCCGAGAGGGCGGAACGTATCCGGGGCCGGTTGGAGATCACGCCGCGCGTGCCGAATGGGACCACAGTGGCGGTTGTGCTCGGAACCGCACCGCGTGCGCGGTAGCGTGAAGGCACCCAGAGGGAGAGAGCACCGGGAATGTCGACTACCGCGACGCCGACGACTCGCACCAAAGTGCTGCTCGTCGACGACCACGATCTGATCCGCCGAGGACTGCGCCACGCGTTCGAGCGCGACCGCCAGTTCGAGGTCGTCGGCGAGGCCGCCACGGCGGCCGAGGCGATCCGCCAGGCCGGCGCCCTGCAGCCCGACGTCGTGATCATGGACCTCCGCCTGCCCGACGGCAGCGGCCTGGAGGCGACCCGCGCCCTGCGCAAGACCAGCAGCAACATGGGCATCGTGGTCCTGACCATGTATGCCGGGGACGACCAGCTCTTCGGGGCCCTGGAGGCCGGCGCCTCCGCGTTCGTGCCGAAGACGGCCCCCGCCGACGAGGTGGTGGCCGCGGCCCGCCACGCGGCCTCGGCCCCGAGCGCGTTCACCGCGGCCGACCTGGCCGAGGCGATGAAGCGCCGGCTGGCCCCGAGCGGCCCGCAGCTGTCCCCGCGCGAGGGCCAGGTCCTGCGCCTGCTGGCCGACGGCATGAGCGTGGCCGGCATCGCCAAGCAGCTGTTCGTCTCCGAGTCGACGGCGAAGACCCACATCTCGAAGCTGTACGAGAAGCTGGGCGCCGCCAACCGCGCCCAGGCCCTGATGACCGCGCTCCGCCTGGGCCTCCTGGAGGCCCCGGACGCTCCGAAGTTCTAGCCCCCGTTCGTTTCCGCTCAGCCTGATCGCGCCGTGGCCCCCACGGCGCGATCGTCATTTCGCATTGATCTACGCTGATCGCCAGATTTCCCAGGAATGGCTTTTCCCCCAGGGCGGGCGGCCGCATTGCGTCATGGCCGGCCCGGCCACTGCCCGTCATCCCGAAACCGCGCCCGCCGCTACCTGGCGGCTTGACCGTCCCATTCCGGCGGCGTCCTCGACGGGCCCGGCCGGCACTGCCCTGCCGCGCTTTCCCGCCCGCCGCGCGTCAGCCGGCGAGCAGGGCACGAAGCCGTTCGGCCTGCGTTTCCCAGCGCCACTCCGACTCGACCCAGGCCCGGCCGGCCGCGCCCATGCGCGAGGCCAGGAACGGGTCGGTGAGCAGATTGATGAGCCGTTCGGCGACGGCGTGGAGGTCGCGCCCGTCGACGACGAACCCCGTCTCCCCCTCACGCACCGCATCGGGCGCCCCGCCGGAGTCCCCGGCGACGACGGGCAGCCCGGTGGCCGAGGCCTCGAGGTAGACGATCCCGAGCCCTTCGACGTCGAGCCCCCGCCGCCGGGTCCGGCAGGGCATGGCGAAGACGTCCCCGGCCGCGTAGTGCGCGGGGAGCTCGGCCCACGACACGGAGCCGGTGAACACCACATACCGCTCCAGCCCCGCATCCCGCACGATCCGCTCGAGCCGCGCCCGGTCGGGCCCCCCGCTGACGATCAGCAGCGTGGCCTCGGGCACCGTCCGGTGCACCCGCTTGAGCGCCCGGATGAGCACGTCCTGCCCCTTGCGCGGCACCAGCCGCGACACACAGACGATCACGGGGACATCGGTGAGCCCGTACCGAGCCCGCACCACGCTCCCGTCCACGCGCGGCGAGTAGGCGTCGACGTCGACACCGGGCGCCAGCCGCTCAAGGGTGGTGAGCCCGTCCAGCACCCGAGCCAGCCGCACCCGGGTGTACTCCCCCAGGTACGTCACGACGTCGGCCCCCCGCCCGATGCGCCGCAGCAGGCCACGGGCGCCGGGCAGCGCCGCCCACCCGACTTCGTGCCCGTGCGTGAGCGCCACGACCCGCCGGATCCCGGCCCGCCGCCGCAGCCCGCCGGCCAGCAACCCGAGCGGCGCCGCCGCCCCGAACATCACGGTGTCGCAGTCGTGCGCCCGGGCCAGCTCGGCCGCCCGCCGCGCCACGCGGGCGGTGGGCAGCAACATCCCGGTCCGGTCCCGCACGACCTCGAAGGGCTGCTCGGCGTCGAACTTCTCCGCCCCTTTCCAGGTGGAGGAATAGACAACGACCTCACCGCGCGGCTGCCGCACGGCAAGGTTGTACACGAACTGCTGGATCCCCCCGGGCCGGGGCGGAAAGTCGTTCGTGACGAGCAAGGTCCTCATAGCTCAGAGCGCCCCATCGTCCGCCGCGTCCAGAGTCTCTCCCGGGCAAGCTCACCGCACGCCAGGTCCCAGGGCACGCGACCTCCACCGGGCACCGCCGCGCGACGTCCCCACCCACCCGCCACCCCGACGGGGTGCGGCTGGGTCATCGGGCGCCGCGGGCGTAGGCGCGGGCCGCCGCCATCCGCTCGACCGTGGTCGGGTGGGAGCCGAACAGGAACTGCTCGACCGGGTTGGGGTCGGGGTCGCCCAGGTTGACCTGGGACAGCCGGGACTGCATGGCCTCGAAGCCCGCCGGGTCGCCGGTCAGCTCCAGCGCGTGCTGGTCGGCGCGGGCCTCCACGCGCCGCGACACGAACGACTGCAGCGGGCCCGCGAACAGCCCGGCCACCGCGGCCACCGCGAGCAGCAGCGCCACGGCCCGCGGCTCGGCGATGGAGTCGACCCGGGCCAGGCGTAAGAGGCCGGTCCAGGAGCCCAGCAGATACAGCGCGCAGACCGCCGCCGCGGCGCCCAGCGCGCCCAGCAGCGTGCCGGTGAACACGTCGTTGTCCTTGGCGTGGCCGAGCTCGTGGGCGACGACCGACTCGACCTCGGCCGGTGGTGCCTCCTTGAGCAGCGTGTCGTACACGACGATCCGGCGGGTCGGGCCGAACCCGGACACGTAGGCGTTGACCGCCCGCGTCCGGCGGGAGGCGTCGGCGATGAGCACGTCACGGACGGGCACGCCGTCACGCTCGGCCATCGCCATGAGCCGGGTGCGCTGCTCGCCCTCCGGCATCGGGGTGAACTTGTTGAAGATCGGCTCCACGAGCACCGGGAACACGAACGTGAGCAGGACGGTGAGGGCGGCCGCGCCGGCCGCGGCCCAGGCCCACCACCAGCGTGGGGCGAAGTGGGTGACGGTGAAGAAGCCGACGAGCACGATGGCGCCGATGACGGCGCCGACCGCATAGCCCTTCAGGACGTCGACGGTCCACGCTCCCCAGTCCTGCGTGGACAGCCCGTAGCGCCGCAGGATGGACTGGCGCCAGGCGGCGATCGGCAGGGCGACCACCTCGCCGACGAAGACCACGGCCAGGCCGCCGAGCAGTGCCCGGCCCAGCCAGTGGCCGTTGAACGGGCGGCCGGCCTGCTCGACGATCCACGCGCCGGCCGGCGTGAGGCCGAGCAGCAGGGCGACGACCAGGCCGAGCGCCATCGAGAGATACATGGAAGGACGCAGCGCGCCGCGGAACTCCCGCCCCTTCGCGACCGCGTCGGCCGGCAGCGTCGCGAGCGCGTCGAGCTGGTCGGCGCGCGGCGCGGGCGGCGCCGTCATCGGCACGCGCAGCAGCGCGACCACGGCCACGGCGACGACGAGCAGGACCAGGGTGGCCGCGGCCCACTGCCGAGAAGTCATCGCGTCAGCTTATGCGGCGCGCCGGCGGCGGGGCCGCCGCGGTGCGTCACCGGCGCCGGACTCCACGTGGGTGGGCTCCAGCACGGTGACCTCGAAGCCGGCCAGCTCGAACACCTCGATGGCCCGGACCTCGGCCGCGCCGAGCTGGTGGATCGCCGGTGGGGTGTCGAGCAGCAGGGTCACCACGCATCCGCTGCAGGCGTTGCCGCGGACCGAGCAGCTGTCGCAGTCGACGAGCATCGCTCCTCCTCCGTATGTCGGGGCAACACACACGGTAGAGGTGGGGTACGACAAAAACGGATATCCGCAGGTCAGGAGCGCGACAGGCGGCGCAGGAGGGTGTCGGACGCCAGCGGGTACGCCCCGTGACGGCGCACCCCGTCGGCGACCTCCTTGTCGGAGGAGATCACCACGATCGGCCGGCCCGCCGGCTCGGCCCGGACCAGGCGCCGGATCAGCTCGTCGGCGGTCTCGCCCTTGCGGGAGAAGAGCACGCGCACCCCGCGCGGGGCCGGAGGCAGCCCGTGCACCCGCTCGGCGCCGTCGAAGACGACCGTGACCTCGGCCCGGGTCTGCGCGGCCAGCCCACCGACCCCCGTGATGAGCCGGTTGCGCTGCTGCTCCAGCGAGATCTCGGCGTACCCCTTCTTGGTCACGTTGTAGCCGTCGACGATCAGGTGCGCCTTCGGCAGGCCGAGGAGCTGGTCGAGGCGGGCCGGGTCGTCGGCGTCGAGCGCGCGGGCCGCGGCCCCGGTGCCGTTCTCCGGGCGGTCGGCCGAGGCGTCGGCCACGAAGTCGGCCGGGAGCTTGTCGGTCGGGTCCAGGGCCAGCTCGCGGCGCAGGCCGACGGCCGCCTGGCCGATCGTCTCCAGCAGCAGCCAGAGGCGGGCGTCGTCGACCGCGCGGGCGTCCTTGGCGCTCTGCCGCTGGGCGCCCGCCGCCGTCTCGGCCTCGGCCAGCTTGGCGCGCAGGCGGCGCAGCTCGGCGTCGTGGTCGGCGGTGGTCCGGGTGGCCCGGCCCTTCTCGGCCGACAGCATGTCGGTGGCCTTGCGCTCGCGGGCCTGGGTCTCGCGCAGCGTCTTGCCGAGCGAGCGGACCTCCTCGCGCAGCCCCGCCGCCTCGTCGCGGAGCCGGGCGAGCTCGTCGCGCAGCTTGTCGGCCTCGACGCGGGCCACCGCCCGGTCGTGCTCGGCCCGGGCGAGCCGGTGCTCGACGTCGCGGATCCGGTCGGCCGCCACGGCGTTCTCGGCATCCGCCCGGACCGACTCCGTGGCGTCGGCGATCAGGGACCGCCAGCCGTCGGGGCGGGCGAGGTAGGCCAGCGCGGCGACCTCGACCGGGTCGGCGGCGGCCGGCGCCACCCCCTCCAGGATCGAGGCGCCCAGGTCGCCGGCGTCGTTGACCACGCGGGTGGCGAGCCGCTGCCGCAGGAGCGGGTCGCCGGCGAGCTGCATCGCGATGACCGGCCCACCGAGGCGGGCCCGGCGGTTGGGGGCGAACTTCGCCACCCGTCGCAACGGCATCGGGAGCTCATCCAGCGGTACCCCGGTGATCGCCCCGGCGGCGAGCGCGATCACGCGCTGGCGGACGGTCTCGGGAAGGACCGGTTCGAGCTGATCATCCGCGGGCTGCGCAGACGTCGCCGCGGCCTCGGTGGTGAGGTCGTCGGGGGCGTCGTGCACGGACATCAGTCCAGTGTCGCATTGTCGACCAGATTCGCCCTGGATGGAGTCCGAGACGGCCGCCTTCCCTCGAACGGCTAAAAGCTGACATATCCTGGTTTAGCCCTATCGAGTGACCGGCGGGGGAGGCGGAGAAATGGCCGTTCCGGTGCCTCACAACGAAACGGAGCGCATCAGCGCCCTGCATGCGATGGCCGTCCTGGACACGCCACCCGAGACCGATTTCGACGACATCGTCCGGATCGCCGGCGAGATCTGCGGCGCACCGATCTCGCTGGTGACGCTGGTCGACACCGAGCGACAGTGGTTCAAGGCCAAGTTCGGCGACATCGCCGGCTCAGAGACGCCCCGCGAGGTGGCCTTCTGCGCCCACGCGATCATGGGTCGCGACCTCATGGTCGTGCCCGACGCGACCGCCGACGCGCGGTTCGCCGACAACCCGTTCGTGCGGGCCGACGACGGCATCCGCTTCTACGCCGGGGCCCCGCTGCTGACCAGCACGGGCGCCGCGCTCGGCACGCTGTGCGTCGTCGACCACTCCCCGCACCGGCTCAACCTCGACCAGACGCGCGCCCTGCGGGCCCTCGCACACCAGGTCACCGAGGCGCTGGAGCTGCGCCGCCTGGCCGTGACCGACGAGCTCGACGGCATCCCCGACGGGCGCACGGTCGACCTGGCCTACCTGACCGAGGCGCGCATCCGGGAGCTGCGCGGCATCGCCGACGCCCGCAACGTCGCGATCACGCTGGCGCTGAAGGACGATGCCGCGGTACAGGCGGATCCCGCGGAGCTGTCGCGGGCGCTGGACTATGTCGTCTTCACCGCGCTGAAGCTGGCGCCCGCGGGCGGCCGGGTCGCGGTGCGGGTGCTCGGCACGCCGTCCCCGACGATCGAGATCGCCCACGCCGGCGGCTCGATCCCGCCGGAGTGGCAGGCCGACCTCGCCGGTCATCGTCCGGCCGAGGAGCCCGTGCCACGGGCCGTCGCGAACATCCTGCGAGCCCACGGCGCCTCGGTGGTCTCGACGTCGGCCATCGTCGGCTCGCCGGACGTGCGGTTCGAGCTGCGCTTCCCGTCCCACTGAGGAATTTTTGTCAGACCCTGTGCGTAGTGTGCGGCCGTGCCCGACTACCACCAGGAAACGCTCGATGCCCTGTTCGACGATCCGCGCGCCGCGACGCTGTTCTCGAGCACCTTCGTCGTGGTCGACCTGGAGACGACGGGCGGCGCACCGGACGGCGGCGGCATCACCGAGATCGGTGCGGTGAAGGTCCGCGGCGGCGAGGTCCTGGGCGAGTTCGGCACGCTGGTCAACCCCGAGGAGCAGCTGCCCGCGTTCATCACAGTGCTCACCGGCATCACCGAGATGATGCTCCTGGAGGCGCCGAAGATCGACACGGTCCTGCCCGCGTTCCTGGAGTTCGCCGCCGGCGCGGTCTGGGTGGCCCACAACGCGCCCTACGACGTCGGCTTCCTCAAGGCCGCCTGCGCCAAGCACGGCTACGCCTGGCCCAGGCCGCTCGTGCTCGACACCGCCGCCATCGCCCGGCGGGCCCTCATCGCCGACGAGGTGCCCAACCACAAGCTCTCGACGCTGGCCCGGCACTTCCGCGCGGCCACCCAGCCGGTCCACCGCGCCCTCGACGACGCCCGGGCCACGGTCGACGTGCTGCACGGCCTGTTCGCCCGGCTGGGCAGCCTCAAGGTGCACACCGTCGGCGACGTCCTGGAGTTCGTGAAGGCCGTCAGCCCGGCCCAGCGGCGCAAGAAGCACCTCGCCGACGGGCTGCCCGACAAGCCCGGCGTCTACGTGTTCCGCGGGCACAAGGACCGCCCGCTGTATATCGGGACCAGCTCCTCGATCGCCACACGGGTCCGCAGCTACTTCACCGCCGCCGAGAAGCGCGCCCGCATCGACGAGATGCTCAACGCGGCGGAGCGGGTGGAGGCGATCCCGTGCGCGCACTCGCTGGAGGCCGAGGTGCGGGAGCTGCGGCTGATCGCGACGCACAAACCGCCGTACAACCGCCGCTCGAAGTTTCCCGAGCGCGTCCTGTGGCTCAAGCTCACGCGTGAGGCCTATCCCCGCCTGTCCATCGTCCGCGAGCTCCAGGACGACGGCGCGGCCTACCTGGGGCCGTTCCCCTCCCGGCGGGGCGCCGAGCTGGCCGCCGCGGGGGTGTATGACGCGCTGCCCATCCGCCAGTGCACCCACAAGCTCTCGCTGCGCACGACCACGCCCGCGTGCGCGCTCGCCGAGCTGGGCCGCTGCCCGGCACCGTGCGAGCACCGCATCTCGGCCGACGACTACGAGTCGGCGGCCGCCGCACCGTTTCGCACCGCGACCGTCGGCGACCCCGGCCCGGTCGTGCGCGGCCTGCTCGCCCGCATCGAGGTGCTGGCCGCCGCCGAGCGGTTCGAGGACGCGGCCACGATCCGCGCCCGGCTGGTGGCGTTCCTGCGCACGGCGGTTCGCATGCAGCGGCTGGCCTCCCTGACGGCGTTACCCGAGCTCATCGCCGCCCGCCCGGCCGCGTCCGGCGGATGGGAACTCGCCGTGGTGCGACACGGCCGGCTCGCCGCCGCGGGTGTGTCACCCCCGAGGGTGCATCCACAGCCGACGCTGGATGTGGTGCTCGCCACAGCCGAGACCGTGCGGCCCGGCCTGGGCCCGACGCCCCGCGCCTCGCCCGAGGAGACCGAGCGCATCCTCGCCTGGCTCGAGCGCCCGGAAACGCGCCTGGTCAAGGCCGATGTCGGCTGGGCGTCACCGGCCACCGGAGCCGGTCGCTGGCGCCCGTTCCTGGCCCGCGCCGAGGCCGCCGCGGCGGTTCAGTTCGATCTGGACGGGTAGGCATATCGGGCGTTCGCACATACTCAAATGGCCGATCGGATACGGCAGAGCAAACTAGGCTGGAACCTACCCAAACTGAGGCCCGCGTTGGCCCGTCGGTGAGGAGGTGCCGCATGGAGCCCGGTCTGCACCAGTCCGGCGCGCCCTTGGATGCTGGCCCCTCCACGGCCCACAGCGAGTTCATGGTGGACCCACAGGCGCCGGACGGCAACCCCACGGAGTCATCAAGTTTTCCGGCGACAGGATTCTCGCCGGCACCGCTCCCGCCCGCCACCGGATTTGCCCAGCCCACGCCGTCCCGGCCCCACGGACCGTCGCCGGCGACGCCCAACGGGCTGCACGCGCCGGCCGCCCCGGCCGCCGCCAACGGGTCCGGGCCGGGAGCGGAGGCGTTGAGCCCGAGCAGCGCGGCTCCGCCGGGCCGGCGTGCGCCGGTAACCGGCAGGCCGGCCCCACCAGGGCCTGGCACAACAGCATTCGGATCGGCCGGACTGGGAACGTCCGGCCTCGGCACGTCCGGACTGGGCACATCCGGATTCGGCGCAGCCGCCGCCGCGACATCCGGTGGTCTGGGAACGTCCGGCCTCGGTGGTGATGCGCTCGGCCCGCCGGCGCTCGGGGGCGCCCGGCGCGGGGCCGAGGACGGCGAGGCGGCGGAGCACGGACCGGCACGGGGCGGGGACCGAACGGGCGGGGCACCGGGGAGTTCGCCGCCAGGGAGTTCGCCGCCGGGGAGTTCGGCACCGCTGGGTTCCAAGGCGTTGGGTTCGAATGGGCTGGGTTCGAATGGTTTGGGCCCGAAT
>NZ_JAHYSG010000094.1 GCF_022095675.1 Dactylosporangium sp. AC04546
CGGAGACCTCTTCAGTTATCGATCACCGCCACGCCGCAACATCGACGCCCTTACGAAACACGGCCTAGGGCCTGAACGCTCAGCGCTCCACGCTTCCGCGACCGGTGGGAACGGCTGACCCGTCGGCCGGCAGCGTGACCAGCAGCGACGTTCTGCCGGGCGCCGGGCCTGCCAGCCGTAGTCGTCCGCCGAGGGCCTCGACCCGGTCGACGAGGCCCACGAGGCCGACGACTCCCGAGTCGAGGGCCGCGTCATCGCCGCCGGTGCCGTCCTCGTGGATCGACAGCTCGAGCATTTCGCGTGCGGTCGCGGTGGCGGGGGTGACGTCGACGTCCACGGTGACGGCGGAGGCTTGTGCATGCTCGGCCACGAGGGTGAGCGCCTCGGACACGGCGTGGTAGGCGGCTGTCTCGACGCCGCCGCAGAACCGGCGTTCGGATCGAACGTTGATGGTGACCGGTATGGGGCTGCGGCGGGCGAGCGTCTTGAGCGCGGCCGGGAGGCCGCGCTGCGCGAGGATGGCCGGGTGCAGGCGACGGGAGATCGCCTGCAGATCCTCGTAGGCACGCGTCAAGCCCTCGATGGTCCGTCCGATCCGCGGCTTGAGCCCGCTGTGATCGTCACCTATCAGCCCTTCCAGGGTGCGCAGTTCGAGGCCGAGCGAGACGAGACGTTGCTGGACGCCGTCGTGCAGGTCGCGTTCGAACCCGCGGCGCACGTCGTCGGCGGCACGGACGATGCGGGCCCGCGACGCGTTGAGCCGCATCCGGCTCTCGGCGTTGACGACCGCGGCGGCGACGAGGTCGGTGACTTCGACCAGACGGCCTTCGGTGCCGAGTGGTGGCGTGCGTTCGGACCAGTGAACAACCAGTGCGCCCCACACGCGGTCGTCGATCGTGATCGGCGCACCGATCGATACGATGCGGCCCGCCCGGCGCGTCGGTTCCGTGAGCTGGCGATGGCTGGCGGCGGAGCTGTCCAGGCGGGTCGGCCGGCCTCTGCACAGCACGAGCTCGGCGAGGCCGCTGCTGGCCGGGAGGCGCGGCCCCAGCACGGTCCGGGAGCCGTGATGCTGGGCGATCATGGTGGTACCGCCGGACGCCTCGAACCGCAGCAGCTGCGTCGAGTCGGCATCGAGCAGTGCGGCCGTCATCGACGCGGCCGTAGCGATCAGGTCACGGCACGCAGCGGGCGATGAGGATCGCGAACTGCTGGATGCGGTTTGCTCAGTGGCGGACTTCTGCAGGTTCATCGCGGCAGTGGCGTTCGCCTGCTGGTCCATGTGGCACCCCGGGTGGCGTCGGAAACGGTGGTCTGCGGTCGAACCTAACCGAATTTCGACGAGCAATTCGACGCAACACCTGTAAGCTTTGGGAATCTCAGCACAATCACCCGGATACCTCACCCCGGCTCACATGTGGCGGACGTGACGCAGCCCGCAGCGCACCGGGTCGTGCGCTGCGGGCTGCTGCCGACCTCGACCCCTGGCTACTTCCCGCCACCGGCGCGGAATGCCACCCAGGCATCGCTCATCCGCTCGGCCTGCCCGGCGGTGAACATGTTCATGCAGGAGTCCTGCGAGTAGTCCATGAAGTTGTGGATCGGGTCCAGCCCCGGAGCGCCGCAGGTGTCCGCGCCAACCGGGCAGTTGAACTGAGGGATGGCCTCGCGCGGGGTGTCGGCCACGAAGTCGCCGGACGCGGCGCAACCGTGCGCGAAGGTGTGCTCGAGCATCAGCCAGTGGCCGACCTCGTGCGTCAGGGTGTCGCCCTCGGCGTACTTGCCGGCCGTCCCGCCGGGCATCGACTCGTCGAGCATGACCACGCCGTCGATGTAGTCGCGGCCGTTGTTGTACCCCTTCGGGAAGTACGCCCAGCCGAGCAGCCCGCCGCCGATGTTGGCCGCGTACACGTTGAGGGTGCGGGCGTCGCCGGTGTACAGCGCCCGCTTCATGTCCCGCTCGTTCTTGCCCGGCACGACGGTGTACCAGTCGCTGTTCACCGTCCAGGTCGTGCTGGTGAGCGAGAACCGGAACGGCGTGTCGGACGCGTCCGCAGCCGTACGGCCCGCGTGCGAATCGTTGAGCACCGCCATCTGTGCCGCGATCAGCGTGTTCCACCGGGCCGTCTCGGCCGCGCTGAACGGGTGATCGGAGATCATGTGAAAGACCGTGGGCACGGTGACGCTGCCGTTGGGCAGACGCGGCGAATCCTTGATCACGCCGTAGGCGTTCGCTTCGTTCTTCGAGTACAGCTCCGGCTCCTGGGCGGTGGCGCCCTCGCTCATCCGCGCACCGCCGGTCCCACCGGCACCCGGGTCACACGCCGCGGCGCCCGCGGAGGCATGCACGGTACCCGCCGCGCCGGCCACGCTGGAGCCACCACCCGCCGCCACGACGGTCGCCAGGGCGGCGGTCATGACCGCAAGCCGTAGCGTTGATCTTCTGCGCATCGTTCACCTTCCACAGACCGATGTAACAGGCGGGATCGCCGCCTCCCGGGATGAGAACACGCTGCGGTGGTGACGAGAAGACCTGTGTGCGGCAACCAGGGGTCGTTGTAGGGTTGACGGTCGTTCGCGGCGGCCGGTCGTCCGGCATGGGTTTAAGGCCCGGATTGCGGGTGATGTTGGCAGCCAGGCTTCGGGACTCGACCGGCTGGAGGGCCCAGCGATGACAGTGAGGCTCCGCAGGCTCGACGGTGGCGAAACGGCGGTCACCGACGAGCGGATCGACGCACTTCGCGCGGCCTTCCACGGTCCGCTCATCACGCCGGATGATCCCGGATACGACGAGAGTCGCGTCGTGCACAACGCCATGTTCGACCGGCACCCCGGACTCATCGCCCGATGTTCGGGAGCGGCTGACGTGATCGACGCGGTGAACCTCGCTCGCGAACGCGATCTGCTGGTCGCCGTGCGAGGCGGTGGTCACGGGATCGCGGGCCATTGCACCTACGACGAAGCCATGATGATCGACCTCTCGGCGATGCGGGGTGTCTGGGTGAACCCCGCCGAGCGGCTCGTCCGCGTCCAGGGAGGCGCGACCTGGGGAGACGTCGACCGAGAGGCCCAGGTCTTCGGCCTGGCCGTGCCGGGCGGCGTCGTGTCGACGACGGGCGTCGCCGGTCTGACACTCGGCGGCGGACTCGGGTGGCTCCACCGCAAGTACGGCCTCACCTGCGACAACCTCGTCGCCGCCGAGATCGTCACGGCCGACGGGACGCTCCTTCGGGCCAGCGAGACCGAGCACCCGGAGCTCTTCTGGGCACTGCGTGGCGGCGGCGGCAACTTCGGCGTCGTCACCGCCTTCGAGTTCCGTGCCCACCCGGTCGGACCCATCGTCATGTACGGGGCGGCGATGTACGCGGCGTCCGACGCGGAGGAGATCCTTCCAGCCTGGCGGGCCTGGACGGAGGGCCTGCCGGACGAGGTCACCAGCCGTGCGATGTTCTGGTCGATGCCTGCCACGCCGCTGCTGCCGCCGGAGGTACACGACCGGGACGTCTTCATCACCGGGGCCGTGTACGCGGGCCTGCCGGACGAGGGCGCGAGGATTCTCAGACCGATCAGCGAATTCGGCACTCCGCTCGCCGACCTGAGCGGGCCAAAGCCGTTCCGGGAGGTCCAGCGGCTCTTGGACTGGATGTTTCCCAAGGGGCAGTCGCTCAGCTACTGGAAGTCGGTGAACGTGCGCGAGCTCGGCGACGACGTGCTCGACGTTGTGCTCCGCCGAGGACTCGATCGACCGCACCCCAGCACCCTGGTCCACGTGCCGCAGATGGGCGGCGCCGTGCAGCGCCTAGGGATCCACGACACCGCCTTCGGCGATCGGAGTGCGGCCTACATCGTGAGCATTGACGGCAACTGGATCGACGCCGCCGACACCGAGGCCAACGTACGGTGGGTGCGGGACGCGTTCAACGAGGTCAACGACCTGCCCTCGGCGGGCGGCGCCTACCTCAACTTCAGCGCCGACCTGGACAGCGCGGGCGGCACGTCGGCGTTCGGCGACAATCTGGATCGGCTTGCCCAGATCAAGCGCGACTTCGACCCTGAGAACCGTTTCCGGCTCAACAACAACATCCGGCCGATCGACGTCAGTTCCTGATTGAGCGGTGTTCTTCCAAGCGAGTTGACCAGTAATTACGTTACTCGAAAATGGTGTGACGTATTTCGCCATGTCACCCCCGGCCGGTCGCGCCCCGTACGTTCCGTCGGCGCCGTGCTACACCCAGTGCGGAAATCGGAGCGTTGTAACGCGGCCGTTGACATGCACGCCCCTTCTGATATCGGATGATGTCCGAACAAGGTGGGAGTGTGTGGTAGCCGTGGCGGTCAGCCGAGAGGCGGCGGAGTAACCCACAGCTCCCCTTTGCCCTGGTTGGCCGTTGTCGTGGTCGCAGAACGACACAGGCCCGCCTGACGAGGTGAGGCGAATGAACTACGGCGACCCGACCGACCCACCGGACAGCGATACGCAGGTCGCGGGGGCGTCCGACGGGAGCGGATACGGCAGCCTCGGTCACGGCGGTCGCGACAACCCACCAGGGCGGCATCGGCGCCCCGCCGGGATGTTCGGCGGCCTGATCGGCCGCTTGACCGGCCGCGGCGATGCCGGCGCGGCCGACAGTCCGCAGGCGAGCGGGCGACCGAAGCGGTGGCGCCGGCGCAACGTCATCATCGCCTCCACCGCCACCGTGCTGATGCTGATGGGCATCGGGCTGGTGGCCGGCACCTACTACTTCGACTCGGTCGACCTGCCGCCGGACCTCCAGATGTACGAGTCGACGACGATCTTCTATGCCGATCACCAGACCCCTATGGCGAGGATCGGCGAAGAGAACCGGACCGTGGTCACCCTCGACAAGGTCCCCAAACACGTACAGCAAGCGGTCGTGGCCACCGAGGACATGACCTTCTACAGCAATGACGGCGTCGACTACAGCAGCATCGTCCGTGCCGCATGGAACAACTTCACCGGCGGTGAGCGGCAGGGCGCCTCGACGATCAGTCAGCAGTATGCCCGCAAACTCGCCGACCTCAAGGGCATCTCGTATGCGCGGAAGGTGCGCGAGGCGGTGATCGCGACCAAGCTGAATGAGGAATACGACAAGGACAAAATCCTTGAGCTGTACCTGAACGCGGTCTATTTCGGCCGGCATGCGTACGGGATCGAGGCGGCCGCGCAGGCGTACTTCGGCAAGCCGGTCAGCAGCCTGACGGTCGCCGAGGGAATGGTGCTCGCCGGCATGATCAAGGATCCGGAAGGCTCCGACCCGAAGAAGGGCAGCCCGTACGACCCGACCCGGAACCCCGACACGGCCAAGGAGCGGTTCCACAACTACATCAAGCCCAACATGGTCCAACTCGGCTACCTGACCCAGCAGGCGGCCGACGACCTCAAGTACCCGGAAAACGTGATCAAGGTCGACCCCGTCGTGGACGCTCGGCTGCGTGCCCAGTGGGGCCTGGACAAGCCCGAGGGGCTGATCGTCCACCACGTGATGGACGAGCTTTCCAGGATCACCGGGCCTGACGGGCGGCCCAGGTTCTCGTCCGACGAGATCCGCAACGGCGGCCTGCAGATCTACACCACGGTGGCCAAACCGATGCAGGACGCCGCACTGAAGTACGCCAGCGGCGCCACGGCTGACTCACCGCTGTTCGGCCAGCCGCCGAATCTTCAGGGCGCGTTGGTGGCCGTCGAGCCGGGCACCGGCCGGGTCCGTGCCTACTACGGCGGATCGCAGGGCGACGGGAGCGACTACGCCGCCTGGTACGCCGACCCGGTGCTGTCGGACGGCAAGCCGGTCGATTTCGGTGCGCACCCCCCGGCCTCCTCGTTCAAGGTCTACACGCTGGCCGCGGGGCTCATCCAGGGGTACTCCATCGACTCCCACTGGGACGGCACGAGCCCGAAGGACTTCCCGCGCAGCCACCGGATCACCGGCCAGAAGCCGGGCCCGGTGAAGAACAACGACGGCGGCTCGGCCGACTGCCAGACGTGGTGCACGCTGCTGGAGGCGACCGAGAAGTCGCTCAACACGCCGTACTTCGCGTTGGCGGAGGAGGTCGGCTGGCCCAAGGTGCTCGAGGTGGCCCGTGCGGCGGGGATTCGCTCCATGTGGCACCCGGAAAATGGCCGGCTGGACCTGGCCACCAAAAACCCGTCAGAGTTCGGTTTCAGCACAGAACTCGGCATCGGCCAGTTCCCGGTGACCGTTCTCGACCATGCCAACGGCATGGCGACGTTCGCCGCCCGGGGCAAGGCGGCGTCGGTCCACTTCGTGCAGGAGGTGCAGAAGAAGGGTCAGCGTGTCTACGGGGAGACCGTCAACCCCAAGCAGATCCCCGGGTTCACCGACGCGATGGCCGACAACGTCACGTACGCGATGAGCAAGGTCGCCGCGGCGACCGCCTCCGACATGAACGGCCGGCCGGCGGCCGGCAAGACCGGCACCTGGCAGTTGCGCGACACGTCGGACAACGCGCACACCTGGATGGTCGGCTTCACACCACCCGGCCGGGACAAGACCAAGACACCCGGACTGGCCGCCGCCGTGTGGATCGGCAACAAGAAGGACGAACAGAAGCTGGTCAACAACAACGGCCAACGCCTGTTCGGCGCGACCATGGCGGCGCCGGTCTGGCGCAAGTTCATGAACGCGGCCCTGAACAAGACGGAAAAGGTCCAGCTGCCCTCCCGGTCGAGACCGGGCGGGGACCTCGAGGGCAACGGCATCCCGCCGGCAAACCACGGCAGGGACGGCGATCAGGGAAACAGGCCCTGCAGGCGGCCCGGACCGCGCTGCCAGACACCAGGACCGGGCAACCGGTAACCCTTCAGCTTCGCCCGTCGCCGTCCGACGTCACTGCGGTGTGAGCGTCGTGCGCCGCAGTCGCTGTACCCCGAGGTACGTCGCCGTGACGAGGAGCCCGACGTAGACGTCGTTCTCGAACCAGCCGAACGTCGTCTGCTGCTGCGGCCCGAACGTCGTCGGGTAGTAGAAGACGGAGATGCACAACAGCGCCGCGAGGTAGGCGAGCACCGACAGCTGCGCCACGCGCCCGGCCCGCCTGGCCAGCACCGCCGACCCGAACCCCACGAGGTAGAACGCCCACGCGAGCGGGGTGGTCACGGTGAATGTCGGGTCCTCGATGCCCTCCACCCTCGCGTAGACGGTATGCCCCGCCGACAGGGTGAAGGCGGCGATGAGCACGTTCGACATGTGCCGGCCGTACGGCGCCGTCCGCGCGCTCAGCTGGCGGCCACTGGTGGTGTCGTCGGGGGTGGTCGATCCTCGGGTCGGTGCGGTGGTCATGGCCTGTCCTCTCGTCGTGAAGGCGGGATGCCGTCGGTTCCCAGCCTCGGGCCGCGCCGGGCGCCATCCCACCCACAGCAGGTCCACACCGGCGCCACAGCCGGTCGCGTCTCGCGTCGCCTAGCATCTGACCTGTGGAGGCGGTAGCGGCATCCGGTGACTTCGCCGTCGTCCTGCGCCGTCTGCGCGAGTCGCGGTCGCTGACCCAGGAGGAGCTCGCCGAGCGGGCGGGCCTCACGGCGAAGGCGATCGGTGCCCTGGAGCGCGGCGAACGGCGCCGGCCCTACCCGCACACTGTGCGCGCCCTCGCCGACGCACTCGCCCTCGGCGACGACGACCGGGCGGCCCTCGTCGCCGCCGTCCCCAGTCGGCCGCGGGTCGGGTCAACCCCACCTGCGGTCCCCTCGTCCTCGCCTTCAGCCACCCGGGTCACCGCATCCCCCGTCCCGTTGCCGGCGCCCGGCGGTGCCCGCTACGCCCCGGCGGGCCCGATGACGCCGCTCATCGGCCGCGACGGCGAGCTCGCCGAGCTGCTGGCCCTCGTCGGCTCGGGTACGTGCCGCCTCGTGACGATCACCGGGCCCGGCGGGGTGGGCAAGACACGGCTCGCGATGGAGGTGCTGCACCTCGCGGCGCCGGACTTCCCCGGCGGCGCTCACGGCGTCGACCTCTCGGCGGTGCGGGAGCCGAAACTTGTCGTGCCGAGGATCGCCGCGGCGCTCGGGCTGCCCGACGCGGTCGGCGTCGAGCCCCTCGACGCACTCGTCCCCCACCTGGTCGGACTGCGGATGCTGCTGGTGCTCGACAACCTGGAGCAGCTGACCAAGGCGGCGCCGGTGCTCGCCGGCCTCGTGGCGCGCTGCCCTGATCTCGTCGTGGTGGCGACCAGTCGTGCGCCACTGCGGGTACGCGCCGAGCACGAGTTCGTGCTGGGGCCGCTCACCACACCCGCCGCCGACGACGTGGACGCGGTGGCCTCATCGCCCGCCGTCGCCCTGCTCCTCGACCGGGCCGCGGCCGCCGGGTCCCCCACGGTCGTCACCGACGCCGACGCTCCCGCGCTGGCCGCGATCGTCCGGCGGCTCGACGGGCTCCCCCTCGCGGTCGAGCTCGCGGCGCCCGGCCTGCGGCTGCTCTCCCCGTGGGCCCTCCTGACCCGGTTGGAGCAGCCGGGCCTCGGCGCGGGCCTGCGCGACCTGCCCGAGCGGCACCGCACGATGGCCGCGGTGCTCGAGTGGAGCATGGATCTCCTCGAACCCGAGGAGATCGCCCTCTTCGAGCGTCTGGCGGTCGTCAGCGGCGGGTTCTCCCTCGACTCGATCGAGGCCGTCACCGCAGAGGGCGCCGATGTGCTGCCCGCCCTCGGTGCGCTCGTCGACCAGTCGCTGGTGCTTCGGGTGCCGTCGCCCGACCGGCAGCCACGCTTCCGGCTGCTGGAGCCGGTGCGGCAGTACGCGATGCGGCGGCTTCATGCGTCGGGGCTGGCCACCGCGACCGCCGACCGGCACGCGGCGTACTTCCACGCGCGGGCCACGGCGTCCGCGGCGCTGCTCGAGGGGCCGGACCTCGTGGCCGTGCTCGACCGGCTCGACGCCGACCACGCCAACCTGCGCTCGGCCTACCTCCGTTTGCTCGAGCTCGATCGGGACGGGGATGCCGCCGAGCTCGCCGGGAGCATCTGGCTCTACCTCGCGCTGCGCGGTCACGCCCGCGAGGGCCTCGCGTGGCTGGAGCGGATCGGACCCGGGGCCTCGGACGTCGCACGCTGCCGCGCCCTGGCCGGCCGGCTCGGGCTGCAGTTGCTGGCCGGCGACCACGTCTCGATGCGCAGCGACGCCGGCGTCGCGGTGGCGTTGGCCGGTCGGGTGGCCGAGCCGGCCGTGACGTGCGAGGTCCTGACCTTGGCCGGCCAGGCGGCGGTCTTCGCGGGTGCCCTCGACGACGCCGATTCGCTGCTGGCCCGTGCGCTGGTGCAGGCGGAGGCTGCCGGTCGTCGTTGGGTGGCCGTGCACACCCGGCTCGCGCAGGGCCAGCTCGCCCTCGTCGCGAACGATCTCGCGGCGGCCGGGCTGATCCTGCCGGAGGCGGTGCGTGCGGCCCGCCAGGTCGGCAACGCCTTCACCCTGGCCACCGCGCTCAACGTGCACGCGACGCTCACTGAACTGCTCGGCGACGAGCCGGCGACCGCCACGCTGCTCGGTGAGGCGGTGGCCCTGTCGCTCGCCGTCCGGATGAGCTGGACCCTCGGATATGCGCTGCCCGCCCTGGCGAGCCTTGCGCAACGGGTGGGCGACCCGGTGTCCGCGGCCTGGATCTTCGGGGCGGGCGCCTCGATTTCGGCGGCCGACGCCGTCGACCCCACCTTCCCGGTATCGCGGGCGCTCTCCGACCGCGGGCTCGACGCCACCCGAGCCGCCCTCGGGGAACTGGAGTTCATCCGCGAGTGGGACGCCGGGCGCGCCGCGAGCGATTCCGAGATTCAGGCCCGTGCCGCGGTGGTCACGACGCGCGCAGGCGGCGGACGTAGCGCCTGAACTGCCATGCGCCGACGGTCTTCAGCAGGAACCGGATCGGCAGCGGGAGGTTGCCGAGCATGCGGGCACGCTCCTCGTCGTCGGCGTCCTGGAGCACCAGGCCGAACATGATCGGCAGCTGGCTGGGGGTCATCGCATCCTTGCCGTGCTGTCCCATCTGGTTCCACTCGGCGGCGGTGACGTGGCGCGAGGCCAGCGGCAGTACCTCGCGCTCCTCCAGATCGAGGTGCTCGAGCAGGGCTGCCGTGAACCGCTCACAGAGGATCGCGAGATGCTCGCCGGCGGCTTCGGTCGGGGCGGCCTCCCAGGTGGCGAGCGCGGGGGTGATGGCCTCGACGTGCCCGTCGATGCTGTGGTGCTGCGCCTGCATCGTCTCGACGAGCCCGGTCGACGGCGCGGACCGCTCGAGCAGCAGCGGCCAGAGCACGATGTCCTCGCCGGTGTGGTGCATCTCGAGGCCGGCAGTACAGAGGCGCAGGTGGCTCGCGACGATCTTCGCGCGGCGGGTGTCGCCCGCGGGTGTGCGACGTACATGGTCGGCGGCGGCGCCGAACTCTCGCCGGAAGGCGCGGTGGACGACCACCATCTCGTGGACGTCGGGTCGCTGGTCGGCGCGGGTCAGGGCGGTCACGATGGCTCCTCGTGGCTGGACGGATCTGGTGCGTCCAGCCTCCTGACCGATGCCGTCCCGCCCCACCCACAACGCCCACACACTCGACCCACACGTCCGCACCGCGCCCCGGCGAATGCTGTTTCGTGGCGGGTTGTCTGGATTCTTTGTTCCATTTCGTGAGCCGCGCTCAGGACGGCGCGGCCGGGCCCATCAGCGGCTGAACGCAGTTGTCATCCACTGTGGACAGTCGGCCGCGGACAAGTGGGTCTTGACGACGCATGTCACCATAGGCGTAACAAGAAGGGGGGATAGAACAGGCTTATGGGTGAATTTCTGAATGCAACCCTCGAATTCCCCACCGTCCTGTTCACCTTCCTCCTCGTCCTCGTCATCGCATACTGGCTGATCGTCCTGTTCGGCGGCGCCGACACAGAGGACGCCGACTTCGGCGGCTTCCTGGGCAGCCTCGGCCTGGGCGGCGTACCGGCCACGGTAGGGCTGTCGGTGCTCGTGCTGGTCGCCTGGTTCGTCAGCCTGGCCGGCTCGACCGTCACCGACGGCGCGCTGCTGCGGTTGGCCGTGCTGGTGGTCGCGCTCGTCGTCGCGTGGCTGGTGACCCGGGTGCTCGTGGTACCGCTGGGGCGGCTCTTCCCGGCCACGACCGGAGACTCCCGCACCGCGTTCGTAGGGCGCACGTGCGTGGTCCGCACCGGCACCGTCACCGAGACGTTCGGCCAGGCCGAGGTCACCGCCGCCGACGGCTCCAGCGCGATCGTGCAGGTCCGCCAAACCGGCACCGACACCTTCACCGCGGGCAGCACGGCGGTGATCTACGAATACGACCAGGACGGCGAGTTCTTCTGGATCGTTCCCACCCCCGGACTGAGGGAGCTTTCATGACCGTCATCACCACTGGCTTCCTCGTCGTGATCGGCGTGGCCGTGCTCATCGCGATCGGTGTGCTGTTCGCCGTGAGCCGCCTGTTCCGCAAGATCGAGCAGGGCAAGGCGCTGATCATCTCGAAGGTCCGCAAAGTCGACGTCACGTTCACCGGCGCCGTCGTCCTGCCGGTCCTGCACAAGGCCGAGGTCATGGACATCTCGGTGAAGACGATCGAGATCGAGCGGACCGGCCGGGAAGGGCTGATCTGCCGCGACAACATTCGCGCCGACATCCGGATCACGTTCTTCGTGCGGGTCAACAAGACCGTCGAGGACGTCATCAAGGTCGCCCAGGCGATCGGCACGGTCCGGGCCAGCGACCAGGAGACCCTGCAGGAGCTGTTCAACGCGAAGTTCTCCGAGGCGCTCAAGACCGTGGGCAAGCAGCTGGACTTCGTCGACCTGTACACCAAGCGCGACGAGTTCCGCGACCAGATCGTCCGGGTGATCGGCACCGATCTCAACGGGTACAGCCTTGAGGACGCCGCGATCGACTTCCTCGAGCAGACGCCGCTGAGCCACCTCGACAACGCCAACATCCTCGACGCGCAGGGCATCCGGAAGATCACCGAGCTGACCGCGATCGAGCACGTGCGGACCAACGAGTTCCGGCGCAACGAGGAGAAGGAGATCAAGCGCCAGGACGTCGACGCCCGCGAGGCGGTTCTGGAGCTGGAGCGCCGTCAGACCGAGGCGGAGATCAAGCAGGAGCGGGAGGTCGCCACCCTGCGGGCGCGCGAGGAGGCGGAGACCGCCCGGGTCCGCGCCGAGGAGCGGCTCAAGTCGTCGACCGCCGAGATCCGCACCGACGAGCAGGTCGGCGTCCAGCACGAGAACAAGCGCCGGGAGATCGCGGTCGCCGAGAAGAACCGCGAGCGGGTCATCGCGATCGAGTCGGAGCGCATCGAGAAGGACCGCATGCTCGAGGTCATCGCCCGCCAGCGGGACACCGAGCTGAGCACGATCGCCAAGGACAAGGAGGTCGAGGCCGAGAAGCGGGCCATCGCCGAGGTCGTCCGGGAGCGGATCGCGGTCGAGCGCACCGTCGCCGAGCAGGAGGAGCAGATCAAGCGCCTCCGCGTCGTCGAGGAGGCCGAGCGCACCCGCCAGGCCGTCGTCATCCAGGCGGAGGCGGAGGCGCAGGAGAACCTGGTCAAGGGCATCAAGGCGGCCGAGGCGGCCGAGCAGGCCGCGAAGTTCAAGGCCCGCGAGGAGCTGGTGCTCGCCGAGGCCCGGCAGCAGACCGCTGAGCTGGAGGCCCGCGCCAAGATCCGCCTGGCCGAGGGTGTGCAGGCCGAGGCGGCCGCGACCGGCCTCGCCGACGTGCAGGTCCGCGAGCGCAACGCCGAGGCGATCGAGAAGGTCGGCCGGGCCGAGGCGGCCGTCGAGCGGGAGAAGGCGGTCGCGACCGCGGAGGCGATCGAGAAGGCGGGCCTCGCCGAGGTCACCGTCGAGCGGCAGAAGGCCGACGTGTACGCCGACGCGCTGCGCGACAAGCTCAAGGGCGAGGCCGAGGGTCTCACCGAGAAGGCCGCCGCGCTCGCCGCGATGGACGAGGCGACCCGCGCCCACGAGGAGTACCGCCTGCGTCTGGAGATGGAGAAGGAGATCCGCCTCGCCGGCATCGACGTGCACCGGCAGGTCGCCGAGCAGCAGGCGATCGTCCTGGCCGCCGGCCTGGAGAAGGCGAACATCGACATCGTCGGTGGCGACAGCGTCTTCTTCGACAAGCTGCTCGGCTCGATCAGTCTCGGCAAGAGTGTCGACGGCTTCGTCCAGCACTCCGACGTCGTGCAGAGCGTCGGCGCCTCCTACCTCAACGGCCACGGCGACCTGGCCGGCGACCTCGGGCGGCTGCTCGGTTCGATGAGCACCGCCGACGTGTCCAACCTGACGCTGTCGGCCTTCCTGGTCCAGCAGATCCAGCGTGGCGGCCCCGACCGGGACAAGCTGCGTGAGCTGCTGGACGCGGCCCGCCAGCTCGGCATCGCCGAGCGGCCCGTCGCGGCCCTGGCCGCGGCCAAGCAGTGACCGTCGACACGATGGAGCCCGCCGCGGCGAGCCTGGACGCCGGCACGTACGAGGTGCTGCGCGATCGGCTCGCCGCGCAGGCGGCCGAGCTGACCCGCCGGGCCGAGGCCCTCAACGTGCGGCGGACCGAGGTGTTCGGCGGCACCGAGCTGCGGCTGCTCGGCACCGAGCGCATCCGCACGGAGCACAACTGCGTCCCCCGCGACATCGTGTCCGTCGGCGGCCTGATGCTGTTCGGGTACAACGTCTTCATCGGCCTCAAGCCGGAGACGACCGTCGACGACGTGTTCTCGCTGCACCGGTTCAGCCGCGACGGCGACGCGTTCCGGTTCGACGCACCGTCCCCGGACGAGCTGCCCGGCCTGCTGCGCGACCCGCAGCTGCTGCGCGACTTCGGCGAGGTGTACCGGTACTACCGCGACACCCGGCTGCTGCAGCTGCGGCGACTCGACGGGAAACTCCTCGCCGTCTTCCAGACCGGTCCTCGCACCGACGACATCAAGGTGCTGCGCTGGACCGTCGACACCGCCGGCGAAGTGTCCTACGTGGACAACCGCGGCGAACGCGACCATGTGTTCCTGCCGTCGCACGACTTCGAGTGGACCCCGGTCGGCCGGGAGCACCACGTCCCCGGCCGGCACCCGCACATCTCCATCGAGGACGTGGTGTTCGTCGAGACCGTCGGCGGTGACCTCACCGTCAAGGTCGAGAACAACACCGAGACGGGCGAGGGCATCTACCACGAGCCGGTCGACGAGCCGCTGCAGAGCCTGGCCGACGCCGATGTCAGCTACGCGCGGATCGGTCCGCTCGTCCTGCTGCGCATCCGGCCGTACAAGGAAACGGTCTTCAGGTATCTGGTCTTCAACATCAGGACGCGGGCGGTCGTCCGGCTCGACGGGATCGGCCAGGGCTGCCAGCGGCTGCCGGAGGACCAGGGCCTGATCTTCCCGGGCGGTTACTACCTGGCCACCGGCGTCGCGCGGACGTTCGACACCGACGTGGCCGACCTCGAGTTCGAGCGCGTCATCCGGTCGAGCAACGGCGAGGACGTCCTCTACGTCTTCCACGCCCGTGCCGACGGGCGCTCGCTGCTGCTGCCCTACAACGTCATCCGCAAGGAGGTCGCGAACCCGTTCGTCTGCCACGGCTACTCCCTGTTCGACGACGGGACGCTGGTGGTCTTCCGGGCCATGTCCGAGGAGCCGACCCGGGTCCACACCATGCAGGTGTGGCAGACGCCGTACCTGTCGGACACGTACGCCGCGGCCCAGCCGGTCGGGACCGGGCCGCTGGACCGGGTCGGCAACGCGGATCTGGTCCGCGGCATCTCCGACTGCCTGTCGGTGGCCCGCATGGTCGCCGAGATGGGCGCGTCGGCGGCGGTCTTCGAGGCGATCATCGCCGCGTGCGTCCGCACGTTCGACCACTACCACTGGCTCGGTGAGCCGGACCTCGGCGACCTGCGCAGCCCGCTCGCCGAGCTGCGCAACACCGCCGAGCAGGTGCTGGCCGAGTTCGAGCGGGTGCAGGCGCTCACCGACCAGGCGGCCACCGCCCTCGGCGAGGCGGCCGGGCGCATCGAGTCGCTCATCCGCCGCTCCCAGGGCGAGGCGCCGGTGGACACCGACGCCTGGGTGCGCCGCCTCGCCGACCTCCGCCACGCGCAGGGCTCCCTCGTCCCGCTGCGCGAGCTGCGCTACGCCGACACCGACCGGATCGGCGCCCTGCAGACGCGGCTCGACGAGGAGCTTGTCGCGGCCGCCAGGCGGGCGGTGACGTTCCTGCAGCGCGACGACGCCTTCGCCGGCTACCACGCCGACGTGGAGCGCCTGGTCGCCGACGCCGAAGCGGTGCGTACCGTGGCCGAGGCCGCGCCGGTCGGCGAGCGGCTGACCGCGCAGGCCGAGGGGCTGCAGATCGTCACGGAGGTGGTCGGTTCGCTCGAGATCGCCGACGCCACCGTCCGGGTCGGCATCCTGGACCGCATCAGCGAGGTCCTCGGCGGCGTCAACCGCGCCCGGGCCGTCCTCGACGCCCGCCGCCGCGAGCTGCTCGCCGTGGAGGGCCGGGCCGAGTTCGCCGCCGAGTTCGCCCTGCTGGGCCAGGCGGTCGTCGGCGCGCTCGCGGTCGCCGACACGCCCGAGCGATGTGACGAGCAGCTGGGGCGCCTGATGCTCCAGCTGGAGAACCTCGAGTCCCGCTTCGGCGAGTTCGACGACTTCCTCGCCCAGCTCGGCGACAAGCGCACCGACATCTACGAGGCGTTCTCCTCGCGCAAGCAGGCGCTGCTCGACGAGCGCTCCCGCCGCGCCGATCGGCTGGTCGAGTCCGCGGCGCGGATCCTCGGCAGCATCGAGCGCCGGGTCGCCACGATGACCTCACCCGACGACGTCAACACGTACTTCGCGGCCGACCCGATGGTCGCGAAGCTGCGCGGCGTCGCCGGCGAGCTGCGCACGCTCGGCGACCAGGTCCGCGCCGAGGAGCTGGAGGGCCGGGTCAGGACGGCCCGCCTGGAGGCCGGCCGGATGCTGCGCGACCGGCTCGACCTGTTCGCCGGCTCGGCCGACGTCATCCGCCTCGGCCGGCATCAGTTCGCCGTCAACACCCAGGCGATCGACCTCACGCTCGTGCCGCACGGCGACGAGCTCGCGTTCACCGTGACCGCGACCGACTACCGCGCGCCGGTCGACGACCCGGTGATCGCCGCCGCCCGCCCCTTCTGGGGACAGCTGCTGGTGTCCGAGGCGCCCGATGTGTACCGCGCGGAGCACCTCGCCTGCCTGGTGCTCGACGCCGCGTCGGCGGGAGCGTCCATCGCGGACGGCCCGGTCCTCACGCTGGACGCGCTGCACCAGGCCGCCCTCATCGGCGGCGGCCTGCGCGACCTTGTGCGCCGTGTCGCCGACAGCCGGTACGCCGAGGGGTACGAGCGGGGCGTCCACGACCACGACGCGGCGCTCATTCTCGACGCGCTGCTGCGGCTGCACGCCGGCGCCGGTCTCCTGCGCTACCCGGCGGCGGACCGGGCGGCGGCGCAGCTGTTCTGGACGTTCGGCGCCGACGACGAGGCCAAGGCGGCCTGGACCCGGCGGGCGCGGTCGCTCGCCCGGGCCCGGACCGCGTTCGGCCGCTCGGACGCGGTGGGGCAGCTGTGCGCCGAACTGCAGGCGGCGGTGGCCGCGTTCCAGCCGGCGGCCGGCTCCGCTGCCGCCGGTGAGTACCTGTTCGAGGAGCTGGGCAGCGCGCCGTTCGGATTCGTCACCAGCGCCGGTGTGCGCACGTTCCTCGATCGCTTCTGGCGTGCGAGTTCGACCCGCGAGCTCAACGAGGATCTGCGCGCCCTCGACGGGGATCTCGCCGCGCGCCGCCAGCTCGCCCATGCGTGGCTCAGCTCGTTCGCCGGTACCGTCGACGGGTTTGGTGACGGCGATCTGGATGAGGCGGCCGCGATCGTGCTCTGTGGTGCCGGCCTGCCGCGCCACGACTCCTCCGCCGCCCTCACCTCGACCGTCGAAGGCCTGCTCGGCACCCATCCGAGGATCGCCGGCCGCCGGATGGAGCTGCGCCTCGACGAGGTGCTCGCCCGCACCCGCCGGTTCCGCCTCGAACGGGTCCCGGCCTTCCGCGAGTACCAGCGGCACCGCACCGAGCTTGCCACCCGCGAACGGCAGCGGCTGCGGCTCGACGAGTACAAGCCGAAGGTGATGAGCGCGTTCGTGCGCAACCGGCTCCTCGACGAGGTGTACCTCCCGCTCATCGGCGACAACCTGGCCCGGCAGCTGGGCGCGGTGGGCGATGCGATGGGCCTGTTGCTGCTCATCTCGCCACCCGGCTACGGCAAGACGACGCTGATGGAGTACGTCGCCAGCCGCCTGGGCCTGGTGTTCGTCAAGGTGAACGGCCCGGCGCTCGGGCACCTGGTGACGTCGGTCGACCCCGCGGAGGCGCCGAACGCGACCGCCCGCCAGGAGGTCGAGAAAATCAACTTCGCGCTCGAGATGGGCAACAACGTCCTGCTGTACCTGGACGACATCCAGCACACCTCGCCGGAGCTGCTGCAGAAGTTCATCTCCCTGTGCGACGCCCAGCGCCGCATGGAGGGCGTCTGGAACGGCCGGACCCGCACGTACGACCTGCGCGGCAAGCGCTTCGCGGTGTGCATGGCCGGCAACCCGTACACCGAGTCCGGGCAGCGCTTCCGCATCCCGGACATGCTGGCGAACCGCGCCGACGTGTGGAACCTCGGCGACGTCCTGACCGGCAAGGAGGAGCTGTTCGCGCTCAGCTACATCGAGAACGCGCTGACCTCGAACCCCGTCCTTGCCCCGCTGTCCACCCGCGACCGCGGCGACGTCGAGCTGCTGGTCCGCCTGGCCCGGGGCGACGACACGGTACGACCGGACCAGCTCGCCCACCCGTACTCGGCGGTCGAGGTGGACCAGATGCTGGCGGTGCTCCGCAAGCTCCAGCGGGTGCAGGAGGTGGTCCTGGCCAACAACCGCGCGTACATCGCGTCCGCGGCACAGTCCGACGCGTCCCGCACCGAGCCGCCGTTCCTGCTGCAGGGCTCGTACCGCAACATGAACAAACTCGCCGCACGGGTCGTGCCGGTCATGAACGACGCCGAGCTGGAGGCCGCGATCGACGACCACTACATCGGCGAGGCGCAGACGCTCACCGCGGGCGCCGAGGCCAACCTGCTCAAGCTGGCCTCACTTCGCGGCCGGATGACACCGTCGCAGGAGGCGCGGTGGGCGGAGGTCAAGGCCGCGTACCTGCGGGCGCGGGCGCTCGGCGGGGCCGAGGACGACCCGATGAGCCGGGCGGTCGGCGCGGTGGGGCTGCTGGCGGACCGGGTGGAGGCGGCGATCGACCGAGCGGCTCAGACGGCCCATTCAGGGTAGTCCGGGTGATCGGACCAGACCGACGCGTCGTTGCGAAGCTCCCGGCACGGCGCGGGCTCGGCACAGGTCCGGCACCAGTTCGGCTGGCGCGGCTCGTCGTCCTGCACCAGCACCTCGATCGTCTTGCCGTCCTCGCGCCGGTACACCTCATGGTGCTGGCCGTACTCCACTTGACCGCTGGCATAGCCCGGCTTGTGCCGCTCGAGCCGCCGCCGCTTGGCCGCCACCTCCCTCACGATCCGCGCGGGATCGTGCCGGGTGATGTGCACGTGCTGCTCACGACCACCCGGCACGACGGCGACCAACTCACCCGCGTCGGGCGCCAGTGAAGTGCCCACGAAGTTGGTGCCGTCGAACGCTCGGATCTCTCGCCAGCCGCCGGGCTGGTCCGGTTTGACGCGCCACACCTGCGGCGCGTAGGCGCCGGCCGAAATGATGCCGGCGAGCGACTCGTCCTCGGCAAGCCGCGCCTCGATGAACTCCACCAGGTCGTTGGTCATGCCTTCGATTCTCCCCAGGCGACGCCGTTCGCGATGGTGGACCGAATTTGCTCTCACCCGATGCCCTCACCCAGGTAGCTTCCGCGTCGCGTGGCGTGAAGTAGATCTGTACCCGCGGCAGGTGGCACACGGCCATCGTCCGAGATCCAGCCGCTTGTACTGTGGAGGTGAAGGGACTGTCCGGACCGCCGCGACCAGCTCGGCCGCGTGCGCTGACACCGGGAGGGCCCGTGTTCACCGATTCCGAGGAGATGCTGCGGTACCTCGGCGCCGAGGACATCCAGCTCGTCGACGTACGCTTCTGCGACCTGCTGGGCGCAATGCAGCACTTCAACGTGCCGGTCGGCGCATTCGACGAGAGCGTGTTCAGCGCCGGGGTTCCCTTCGACGGTTCGTCGATCCGGGGCTTCCAGAAGATCCACGAGTCGGACATGGTGCTGTACCCCGACATCTCGAGCGCGTTCGTCGACCCCTTCCGGACGGAGCGGACGCTCGCGGTGAATTGCTTCGTCCACGATCCGGTCACCGGCGAGGCCTACAGCCGCGACCCGCGCAATGTGGCCAGAAAGGCCGAGTCGTACCTGATCGCGACCGGCATCGCCGACGCGGCGTTCTTCGGCCCGGAGGCCGAGTTCTACATCTTCGACTCGATCCGGTTCTCCTCGGCGACGAACGAGGCGTATTACCACATCGACTCGGTCGAGGGCTGGTGGAACACCGGCCGGCAGGAGCCCGGCGGCAACCTCGGCTACAAGACCCCCTACAAGAGCGGCTACTTCCCAGTGCCGCCGGTCGACCATTTCGTGGACCTGCGCGGGGCGATGGTCTCCCACCTCACCAATGCCGGTTTCACGGTGGAGAAGGCGCATCACGAGGTCGGCACCGCCGGTCAGGCAGAGATCAACTTCCAGTACGCGCCGCTGCTGCACTGCGCCGACAACCTTCAGCTGTACAAGTACATCGTGAAGAACACCGCCTGGGCGGCCGGCCACACGGTGACGTTCATGCCCAAGCCGCTCTTCGGCGACAACGGCTCCGGCATGCACACCCACCAAAGCCTGTGGCTGAACGGGCGGCCACTGTTCTATGACGAGTCCGGATACGCTGGCCTGTCGGACACCGCGCGGTGGTACATCGGTGGCCTGCTCCGCCATGCCCCGAGCCTGTGCGCCTTCACCAACCCGACCGTCAACTCGTACCGCCGCCTGGTGCCCGGGTTCGAGGCGCCCGTCAACCTCGTCTACTCACAGCGCAACCGCTCCGCCTGCGCCCGGATCCCGGTCACCGGCGACAACGCGAGCGCCAAGCGCGTGGAGTACCGGGTGCCCGATCCGGCGGCGAACCCCTACCTGGCGTTCTCGGCGATGCTGCTTGCCGGCCTGGACGGCATCAAGAACAAGAGCGAACCGCCGGACCCGATCGACAAGGACCTCTACGACCTGCCGTCCAACGGGTTCACCCACGTCGAGCAGACCCCCGGCTCACTGCCCGAGGTTCTCGACGCGCTGGAGGCTGACCATCAGTACCTGCTCGACGGCGGCGTCTTCACTCAGGACCTGATCGAGACATGGATCGCCTGGAAACGCAGCGACGAGATCGACCCGGTCCTGCTCCGCCCCACCTCGTACGAGTTCGCCATGTACTACGACGTCTAGCCGAAGGGGGTTCGCTCCCCCATCCTCGCTGGTCGACAGGGCAGAGCGGGGGCCGTCGAGGTTGACACAACGGCCCCCTGCGTGCGGAGCATCCGCTACCGCTCCTGGATCGCGCGTCCCTCCGCGGCGTGCAGCAGCGCCCGGTGCGCCGCGAAGACCTCGTTGTTGCTCGCCAGCGTCGCGCCCGCGACCGTGGGAGACACGAACGTCGGCAACACCACACCCCGCGACCCGAGCACCGCCGCCGTCCGAGTGATGATCTCGTGACTCACGACGGAGGCGACCACGGTCGAGGAGCCACCCACTGGCCGGTCCCAGCCCTCGACCGTGATCAGGGCGTCCTCGACCGGCACCCCAGTGTCGACCATGACGTCGCAGACATCGGCGAGGCGCTTGCCGGTCGAGTGCTCCGCCGGCCGGGACAGGGATTCCGACGACGTGACGGCGACGGTGAAGAGGCCGCGCTCCCCGGCGTACATCGCGGCTTCGATGCCGGCCGAGTTGCGTCCGCCGTGGCTGTACACGACGAGCACGTCGCCCGCGTTCAGCGGCTGGTTCGCGAGGTACTTGTCGACGTAGTCCTCGGTGCGCTCGAGCCACAGCAGCTCTCGCACGCCGCCGGGGCCGAGGACGTTGTGCCACATCAGCCGCGGGTCCGTCAGCGGGTGGAGTCCGACGAAGCTGCCGTAGCGCGGGAACGCATCCTGGGTGGGGAGCACCGAGTGGCCGCTGCCGAAGAGGTGGATCAGACCGCCGGCCTGGACGGCGTCGGCGCAGCGGACCGCGACCTGGTCGAGGATCTCGTTCTGGGTCGTGGCCAGCCGGTCGAGCAGTTCGATCATGCGGCGGGTGTAGGCGGGCTGGGTGGACACGTGGCGTTTCCTTCCGGTTGTGACTGTGCGATTGGTGCTGTGCGATCTACGGACTGCGGAGCGCGAAGCGGATCTGGTACCGGTCGCCGCGCATGACGCTGGTGACACGCTCGAACGGGCCGAGGTTGTCCTGGGTGACGCGCTCGACGAAGAAGGCCGGGGTGCGGGGTGCCACGTCGAGCAACCTCGCGTCGGCACCCTTGATGAGGCCGACGGTGAAGGTCTCGACCGCGTGAACAGGGGTGATGCGGTATTGGCGGCGCAGCAACTCGTACAGGCTGCTGTCGCCGAGGTCGACCTCCAGCAGGCCGGGGAAGCGGGCGGCTGGGAGGTAGGAGGTCTGCAGTCCGATCGGCTTGCCGTCCGCGCTGCGCAGGCGGTGGATGCGCACCATGGGTTCACCCTCGACGATGGACAGTGCGAGGGCGTTCGGTTCGTCGGCCGGTACCAGCGAGGCGTCGAGCACCTTGGCGCTGGCGACGAGGCCGAGTTGGGCGAGCTCGCTCGTGAAGGACGTCACGTGGCGGGCGCCCGCCACCAGCGCGGTGTCCCGGACGAAGGTGCCGCGGCCACGCTCGCGCACCAGGAGTCCGCGGCTGACGAGGCGTCCGATTGCCTGGCGCATGGTGATCCGGCTGACGCCGTACGCCTCGCCGAGGTGCTCTTCGCCGGGGATTCTCTCGCCAGGAACCCACTCACGAGCATCGATCCGACGCCGCAGGTCCTCCTCGACCTGCATGTGCAGTGGAACCCCGGTCGACGGGTCCAGCGGATGGCTCATGATCATGACCACACTTTCCCTGACATGGCGGCGATCGACGCCCCGACGACCTGAGAGTGACTGCCGAGGGCGGCCGGTACAACCGACACGTGGCGAGCGTCAGGACTGCCGGCACGCCTCAGCGCGCTGAGCATGGCCTCGGCGTAGACATCGAAGGCGTCGCAGAGCCCGCCGGCGAGCACGACGATCTCCGGATCCAGGACGCTGGCCAGGGCGGCGAGCCCTTCACCCAGCGCGCTCGCCCATGTGTCAAGGGTTTCACGGGCGGTGGGCTCACCGGCGAGCGCCGCCGCGACCACATCGCGCCCGGCGCGTCCCGGGCCCGCCATCCGATCGAGCGCACGGCCGGATGCCGCGAGCTCCAGGCCACCATGGTCGGGTGTCGGCGTGTATCCGGCCGACGGCAGCCAGCCGAAGGAGCCGGCGGTGCCGTGCGCGCCCCGCACGATCCGGCCGCCGAGCATGATCGCACCGCCGATGCCGGTACCGACCGAGACGAGGGCAGCGTTGCTCGCGCCGCGCGCCGCGCCTTCGCTCGCCTCACCGAGCAGGCCGAGTTGGGCATCGTTGGCCAGCGTCACCGTCGTAGCACCCAACCGGTCGGCCAGGTCGTCGGCGAGCGGACGCCGGTCGAGCCAGGGCAGGGCCGGGATCCAGGTCGGCACCGACGGACCGGTGGCGCCCGGCAGACCGACCACCACCGGTCCCGTGGTCGCCGCGCCGAGCTCGGCGGCCAGCTCGCCGATCGCGTCGAGCAGCGCCTCGTATCGGGTCGGTACCGGCCGGGCCAGCACCTTCGAGCGGACCCCACCGGCGACCGCGCACACCCGCAGCGACGTGCCTCCGACGTCGACGCCCAGGGCCGGCATCACTTGACCCCCGTCCGCGAGATGTTCTGGATGAACACGCGCTGGGTGAGCAGGAAGACCACGATCGTCGGAATGCTCGCCACCAGCGCCCCCGCCATCACCACGGACTGGTAGCGCACGCTGGTCGCATACGACAGCAGTTGCGACAGGGCCAGCACGACGGGGAACTTGTCGTCGCTCTGCAGCACCGACAGCGGCCACAGGAAGCTGTTCCAGTAGTAGACGAACGCGAACACCGCGAGCGTCACCACGGCCGGCCTGAGCAGCGGGACCACGACCGTCCACAGGATGCGCAGCTCACCGGCCCCGTCGACGCGTGCGGCGTCGATCAGCTCGTCGGGCACATCCAGGCAGAACTGCCGCATGAGGAAGATGCCGAACGGATTGGCCAGCCACGGCAGCAGGACGCCGAGGTACGAGTCCGCGAGCCCGAGCGAGGAGACCATCCAGTACAGCGGAACCAGGGTCACGATCGGCGGCAGGAACATGGTCCCCACGAGCGCCCAGAAGAGCGCGTCGCGCCCGCGGAAGCGGTACTTCGCGAAGACGTAGCCCGCGCCGATGCTGGTGACGAGCACCGAGAGCGTACCGACGCCGGCGATGAGCACGCTGTTCGCCATCGCCGACCCGAACGGGACGACGTCGAAGACGGTGGTATAGGCGTCGAAGGTGAGCTCCCGCGGCCACCACGTCGGGGGTATCTCGCCGAGCTCCGCGGGTGACTTCAGGCTGGAGATGAACATCCAGTAGAGCGGGAAGAGGGGGAACACCGCGGCGGCGGCGAGGCCGGCCACAGCGCCGATGCGAGCCAAGCGCCTCATCGTGTACCCCTCACACGCCTGGCCGTCAGGATCGTGCCCGCCACGACCAGCAGCACGAGCAGCAGGCTCATCGCCATCGCGCTCGCCTGGCCGGCGAGGCCGAACTGGAACGCGGTGCGTTGGATCTCGAAGGTCAGCACGTTCGTGGCGTCGGAGGGTCCGCCCTGGGTGAGCAGGTACACCGGGTCGAACACCTGGATCGAGTTGATGACCGCGATCATCGCGACAAACACCAGGGTCGGGCGGAGCAACGGAATGATGATGCTCACGGTCTGCCGCCACCATCCGGCACCGTCGATTCTCGCCGCCTCGAAGACTTCGGCCGGAACCTGGGTCAGACCGGCGATCAGCAGGACCGTGTAGTAGCCCAGCATCTGCCACACGTTGAAGAGCGCGAGCGAGAACAGTGCCACATCCGGGTCGCTGATCCAGCCGACGGAGTCCAGGCCCACGGCCATCACCATCTGGTCCAGCGGGCCGTACCCGGGCGCATACAGGTTGCCCCACACCAGCGCGACCGCGATGGTCGGTACCACGTACGTCGCGAAGAGGATCGCGCGAACGATGTGCCTGCCTCGGACGCTGGGGAAGTACAGCAGCATCGCGAGGAGAAACGCCAGCGGAAGCGTGATACCGACAACCATCAGCGCGTAGACGACCGTGTGCCACAGCGCCGAGCGGAAGTTGCCGCTCGCCCCCAGCGCGTCGTAGTTGTCCAGCCCCAGCCAGCGCATCTCGCTCATCGGCGTGTACATCGACCACTCGTGGAGGCTGATCCACGCGGTCAAGACGATGGGCACGAACACGAACGCACCCGTGATCACGAGCGCCGGCGAGAGCAACAAGGTGCCGGCGCCGCGGTGCCCCCGTGCACCGCGGCGCCGGTGCTGCACATTCCTCACAGGTCCTCGAACCTCACGGGTTGGCCTTCTGGAGGGCTGCCGCCGCGTCGTCCTGCGCGGCCTTCATCGCCTCCGCGGGCGTGGCCTTGCCGAAGACGACGTCCTCGACGTGCTTCTGGATGGCCTGCGACATCTGCTCACCACCGAGCACGGTGGGGAACGGCGTGGCGTTCGGCAGCTGCTCGACGTACACCTTGAGGAAGGGGTCGGACAGCGCGGCCTCGTGCGCCTTGAGGTCGCTGTTGCGGCTCGGCAGGATCCCCATCGACATGAGCACATCGGCCATGGCGGAGGAGCCGTTCTTGCCGGACTCGGGTCCGTTGAGCCACGCCAGGAACTCCCACGCCGCGTCCTGCTTGGCCTGGGTCGCCTTCGCGTTGACCATCGTGAGCCAGGAGTAGGAGATGGCCGACGACTTCGTGCCGGACGGACCGACGGGCACCGGGGCAACGCCGACATCGGCGTACTTGTCGCCCATGGCCTGCTTGAGCGAACCCTGCCACCAGTTCGCCATGATGATCATTCCGGTCTTGCCGTTGACGAAGTTGTCCAGGTATGGCCCTGTCGTGTTGGCGTTGGCCTGACCCATCGTCGCCACGGTGGACTTCGCGTCCACCAGCCGCTTGTACAGGTCAGCCGCCGCCGCCACCTTGGGATCCGTGAGCTGCGGGGTGGTCCCGTTGAGCAGCTGCCCACCGTTGGAGGCGACGAGCGACAGGAACGGGTGCACGACGCCGGCCGGCCAGCTCGTGATGACACCGAATCCCTGCTGGTCGCCCTTGGTCAGCTTCGCCGCGTCGGCCTCGAGCTCCGCCCATGTCGCCGGCGGTGCGGCGATGCCCGCGTCGGCGAACATCTTCTTGTTGTAGTTCAGCGCGTAGAGGTCGACCTCGTTCGGGTACCCGTACGCCTTCCCGCCCTTGGTCACGTCCTCGACGAGATTGGCCGGCCAGTTCGCCTTCAGGTCGGCGGCCTTGGCGTCCGGCGCGGGCGCGGCGATTCCATCGCGTACCAGCTCCGGCAACCAGAGGTCGTAGATGCTCGCGATCGTGGGCCCACTCGGCGACGAGCCCTGTGTGCGCAGCGTGCTGAGCAGGTTCGCGAACGGCACCGCACGGATCTGCACGTCGACGTTCGGGTGTGCCTTCTCGAAGACCGCAGCGGCGTCCTCGAGCATCTTGACCTGATCGGGCGCCCAGTGCGTCAGGAACGTCACGGTCTGCTTGCCGCCACCACCGCCGGCGTCGTCACCACAACCAGCGGCGCTTGCCAAGAGCACAGCCGCAGCGCCGCCCGCCAGCAGTCGCAGCAGTCGGGATCGGCTCACCCTCATGTCGCCTCCCTCATTGCCAACAAGTTGTTAGGTTGGCAGGACGTTATAACAACTTCCAGCGCGGGCAAACCCCCGAGATTGTTGCGGTTGGATCTCGGCCGGCGCTGGTTACCCACCGAGGCTGACCAGCACCGCCGGCACATCGGCCTCAACCGGGCACCACAAGACAGCGAGCCACGCCGCCCACCGCTCTCGCAACCACCCCGCGAAGCACGAGCAGCGATTGGCGGTGGCCCCGTCCCGGTTCCAGCTTGTTGTCCCGGTCTTGTCTCTGCTGAGGGAACTCGGTCAATGTCCAATCAAGCGGTGACTTCCCGTGACGCAGTCGGCACGCGGAGCCGCGAGATTTGCCGCTCGCCGATGCGCTGACGCTGCGTGCCGGCGTTGTAACGATGGCATTCGTGCAGCTCAACCGCTCATTTCCGCGGGACCGTAACGATTTGGAGGCCGCCTCCGCTGATCTTAGTAGGAATGCCTACATCAATGCGGCAATCAGCTGGTCGGGTTGCCGGCAAAGGGAGTCAAGGATGACAAGTCAGGTACGCACGCGCCGCAAATTCGTGTGCGCAGCTGTCGCCGGTATCCTCGCCGCCGGGTCACCGGTAGCGTTCGGCACCTCTTCCGCATACGCAGCGGACACCGCCACATCCACCAATGCCGTCATTGTCTGGGACCGTAACGCGCAGACCGCGATCTGGGACGTGGCCGGCCAGCAGCCACAGGTCCAGGCGCGCAGCTTCGCGATGGTCCACGGCGCCGTCTACGACGCCGTCAACGCCATCGCCGGCAAGCCGTACCAGCCGTATCTCAGCGCACCGTCGACCAACGGGCGCGAGTCGGTGGACGCGGCGGTCGGCACCGCGGCCTTCCAGGTGCTCAGCTACCTGTTCCCGGCCCAGCAGGCCCGGCTCCAGACGCAGTACGACGACTGGCTGGCCACGATCTCGCCCGGCAACGCGAAGCGGTCCGGGATCACCGTGGGCAGCCAGACCGCCGCCGCGATGATCAGCGCGCGGCAGAACGACGGTGCCTTCGCCAACGTGAGCTGGCCGGTCGGCACCCAGCCCGGGCAGTGGCGGCCCACCCCGCCGCCCTTCGCCAACGACGGGGCCTGGGTCGCCTACCTCAAGCCGTTCCTCATCCCCAGCGTGTCGATGTTCCGCACGACGGGGCCGGTGGCGCTCACGAGCGACCAGTACGCGCGGGACTTCAACGAGGTCAAGGCCATCGGCGCGGCGAACAGCACGATCCGGACCCAGGACCAGACCGAGGCCGCGATCTGGTGGCACGACCGGCACCTCGGCGAGTGGGAGATCAAGCGCCAGCTCGCCACGACCCAGCGGCTCAGCGCGCTGGGGACGGCGCGCATGTTCGCGATGGTCGACCTCGCGGAGGCCGACGCCACGGCCGCCTGCTACAACGAGAAGGCAGCCTGGATGTTCTGGCGGCCGGTCACCGCGATCCAGCAGGCCGACACCGACGGCAACGCGGCCACCGACGCCGACACCGCCTGGATGCCGCTGCTCGTCACTCCCCCGCACCCGGACTTCACGTCCGGACACACCTGCTTCACCGCGGCGAGCATGTCGGCCCTGAAGTACTTCTTCGGCCGCGATGACATCCCGTTCAGCGCGTACAGCGAGCAGTCTGGCACCACGCGGCACTTCTCGAGCTTCACCGGCGCCATCGACGAGGTCATCGAGGCCCGGATCTGGGGCGGCATCCACACCCGCACCGCCGACGTCGAGGGCGCGAAGATCGGTGCACAGGTCACGGACTACATGATCGCGAACTACTTCCGCCCACGGCGGTAACCCTCCCGGCATGACCCTGATGCCCGGCCCGAGCGTCCATCGCCGACGCTCGGACCGGGCATCTTGCCATTCCAGGACGAAACCGCCGCCGGAGCTCCGCTGAAGGGGCACGACATCCGCGCATAAGACCGTGTACCAAGCTCACGCAGTGAGGTACAAGGTAGGGAACAGCCGGTTCAGGTTTCGCAAACGGAGGGGGTCTCTTGGCGACTGACGGACTTCTTCCTGCCGGGTCGGACCCGCCGGGCCAGCTTCCGGCAAGTCCGCTTCAGCCGGGGTCGTTCGAGTCCGAATGGACCGTGCCGTTGTCGCATGTGTCGCGCCCAGTGCGGCCGGCGAGCATCGCGATCGGCGCCGGGATAGCCCTCGCCGGTCAGGTGGTCGCCACCGGTGTGGGTCTGTCCGTGATGATGTCCGGACTTTTCACCATGCTGGGCTTCTACGTGATGATCGAGTTCCTCCTCCAGGTTGTGCTTATGTTCGGCGTCGTTATCGCCGGTGGCAACTGGCTCAGCCGGCCGCACCTGGATCGGGGGATTGGCATCGGTCTGATCTGCGGATGGCCACTCGGCGTGGTCGGCTTCCTCGGGGTGTCCGCCGTGGTACTGGGGTAACGACCCTGGTCTGCGTACCTTGCCTGCGATGGTGTGGATCTCTATCTTGATGGAACGCCGGGCTGTTGCCCGGCGTTCAGCGTGATCGACCATGAAGCGGGGAAAATGCGCACCATTCGTGGCTTGATAATCGGCGCCGTCGCACTAATGCTTTCGTCCACCGTGTTGCCCGGTACCGCTCAAGCGGCGGCCGAGGCGCCCGCGGCCCCGTACACGGCCTTCACGATGCACCTCGAGGGCTGGTCTGTCGACGGCAGCTTCTCCTACGAGGCGTCCCGCAACACGCTCCAAGTCTTTCAGCAGGACCCGAACGGCTATGCGCTGAGCATGTCCGGCTCCACCAGCGGCCATTGGCACAGCCTGAACGTGTCCCCGCCGATCGGGACCCGGTTCACCGCCGGGCAGTCGTACTCGATCGGGCCCGGCTGGAGCCCGGTACCGTCAGCGACTGTGTTCAATGTCAGTGGCGACGGGCGGGGCTGCGAATTTGCCGCACACGGCACGCTGACCGTCAGCCAGGCGGATTACGACGACGCGACGGGGAAGTTCACCGCGTTCGCGGCGAGCTACTCGCTTCCCTGTTTGAGCGACTCGGTGGTCAAGGGTGAGATCCGCTTCCAGTCCAGCATCGGCTACAAGGCCACCGACAGCCGGGAGTACCGGTTGCAGCTGGGGCAGCAGCCGGCGGGTCAGGTGGGCACGCCGAAGGACATCACCGTCGAGGTGAACGGAACGCAGCCGACCACCTTCGGCACGGCCTCGCTGTCCGGGACGAACCCGGGCGCATTCCAGATCTCGGCGAACACCTGCTCCGGCAAGACCCTCTCCTACGGCGAGACCTGCAAGCTGACCATCACGCCGAAGGCGACGGCGCTCGGCGCGCAGACAGCACTGCTGACCCTGGTCGAGGACTCGACCGCGGGCAGGGTCGTCCAACTGCTGTCGCTGACCGGTTTCGATCCGCGCGACGCCACGGTCTACTGGCCGTACTTCGAATTCGACTGGGTCACGGCATACGACACGTCGGCGCCCAAAACCGTGACAGTGACCGGGGCGAGCGACCTGCCGATCACCTTCGGCAAAGCGTCGATCACCGGCACGAACCCGGCCTGGTTCAAGGTCACGGACGACGGCTGCTCCCTCAAGACGCTGGCCAAGGGGCAGACCTGCTCGATGACCGCGGTCGCGCGGCCGGCCGCGAGCGAGCCGGGTGATGCGCTGATCTCCCTGCCCGACGACAGCTTCGCCGGATCGACACAGATCCCCCTGGCCGTCAACGGATTCAACGATGACCGTGGCACCTACTACACGGTGCCGCCCCGCCGCATCATGGACACCCGTTCGGGCGCGGGTGCGCCGAGGGGCGCGGTCGGTTCCGGCGGTGTGGTGAGCCTGCAGGTCGGTGTGCCCTCGGATGCCTCGGCGGTCGTGCTGAACGTGACCGTCACCGAGGCCGCCGGCCCGGGTTACGTCACGGTCTACCCGAGCGGCGTGGCCCGCCCGACGGCCTCCTCGCTCAACTACGTCAAGGGCTGGACCGGGGCGAACTCGGTCACCGTGAAGGTCGGCGCCAACGGCAAGGTGGACTTCTACAACGCCGGCGGCCCGGCACACCTCATCGCTGACGTCTACGGCTACTACTCGAAGGGCCATGACCGGTTCATGACCGGTTGCCCGGGCTGCGGGCAGTACCACCCGCTGGCCCAGCCGGTCCGACTGGCCGACACCCGCGACTGGGGGGCTGGCCGCGTCCCGGCCGGCCACTACATCAACGCCGTCGCCTCGTGGAACACCACCATCAACCCCCGCGTTCGCGCGTTCGCGGTCAACATCACGGCCACCGCGCCAACCGGAGGCGGCTACCTGACCGCCTGGAACGGCTACGCAGGCGGCCTGCCCAACACCTCGACGCTGAACTACACGGCAAACGCCACAGTGCCGAACTTCGCCGTGGTCCCGACAACGCCCTGCAATGACTGCGGCACCGCCACCGGGCTGCCGTCGATCGGCGTCTACAGCAGCACCAACGCGCACATCATCGTCGACATCGTCGGCTTCTACGACGACAGTTCGCTGCCCGGCGGGCTGCGGTTCGAGCCGGTCGTGCCCTCGCGGATCGCGGACACCCGCAGCGGGCAGGGCTGGCCCTCGCGACTCGGACCCGCAGCCACAGCGTCGATCACGGCACCCAGCTCGGTCGCGAACATCGACACGCGGGCGCTGGCCACGAACGTGACCGCCGTCCTCCCGACCACCGCCACGTACCTGACGGTCTGGCCGAGCGGCAGCGGAAGGCCCGGCACGTCCAACCTCAACCCGACCGCCGGGTCGGTCGTGCCCAACGCGGTACAGACCATGATCGGCGCGGACAAGAAGTTCAACGTCTTCAACGCCGGCGGCTACTGCGACGTCGTCGTGGACGTCGTCGGCACCTTCTACCAGTACCCGCCCTCCACGCCGTCCGGCTGGAGCACCTCCACGACAGACCCGGCACTGGTGACACCGGCAGCAAAATCACCGGCACAGACCAAGCAGCTCTAGGACGTACCACCTGCACCACCGCCAGCCGGCGATAGTGCGCCGGCTGGCGGTGGTGGCGGGGCTAACTGTGGATGTAGCGGTACGGCGCTCGGGCGGTCGGCGCCTTGTCTGCCGTAGACCCGCCGTCAGCTTGCGCGCCGGCTTGTAGCGGATACGGATAGAAGTCGAACCGGCCGGCCACGTCGACGACGACGTCGACGTTGGATCCGCCGTTGTAGACGTTGTACTTGTTGCCCGGTCCGAGCGGCACGAATGCCGCGTTCGGCCGGACCTCGTAGGGGGCCAGGTTGAGGTTGCTGGCCCACGGGCGGGGCTGGCCGCTCTCCCACGCGGTCAGGTAGGTCGGCCCACCGCCGTTGTTGACGCCGGTGATGTTGGCGACCAGCGCAAAGGTCTCGTCCACCGCCGCTGGTGCCGGTGCGGTGAGGGTGGCGGTGCTGGCCGGGCCCAGCGTGCCGGCCCCACCCAGCCTACTGCGGGTGTCGGCGATACGCGTCGGGGTCAGCGGGTGGAAGCGCATGCCCGGGCCGATCTGCGAGTCGTCGAAGAATCCGACGATGTCGACCACGACGTGCGTCGCGAACCCGGAGCCGTTGTAGACGCCGATCATCGGCATCCCGTAGCAGCTCGGGTCCAACGTGCAGGAACTGATCGGTACGACGGCGAAGTTCGGCACCACGGCACCGGCCGTGAAGTTCAGTGTCGACGCGAGCGGCGGGTCGTACATGCCGTTCCACGCCGTCAGGTACCCACTCGACTTCGGGCTCACCGCGGTGATGTTGACCGCGAGCGCCCGCACGTGCGGGTTGAGGGTGTCGTAGTCGACCACCACCGGCAGGTAGTAGCCGCCGGGCAGCGGCCCGCCCCATCCCGGTTCGCGGGTGTCGGCCAGCCGCACGGTGTCGTGCGGCTGGTACTGCCCGCCGTCACCATTGAGGGTGTTGTCCGCGCTTTGGTAGAAGCCCAGGACGTCGGCGATGACATCCACCGAGCCACCCGCGTTGTAGATGTTGACCTTCCCGTTTGCGCCCAACGGCACCGTCACCGAGTTGGCGCCGGTCCAGCCGGCCGTGAAGTTGAGGTTGGACGCCGTCGGCACGGCGGATCCCGACGGGTACGCCGTGAGGTACGACGCGGACGTCGGGTTGGTGACGGTCACGTTGAGCACCACCGCCGAGACGCCGATCGGGGGTACCCAGGCGACGTTGGCGACCTGCAGCGACAGCGACTGCTTCGCTCCGAGCTTGCCCTTCGGCGCACCGGTTCCCATGCGGGTGTCGAGGATCCGCGTAGGGCCGAGCGGGAAGAAGTTGCCCTTCGCCGTCTTGTGACCGTAGGAAGTCAGGGGCACCGTGCGGTACCCGATGGAGCTGTTGTCGGCAATCTTGAGCGTCGCCAGCAGGTCACCCACCACCTGCGGCTTGCTGTACACGCTGACCGAGCAGGTCTGCCCGTAGGCCAGCGTCTTGCCGGTGCAGCCGTTGGCACCGACACCGAACGAACTCGCCGCCGCGCCCTCGATCGTGAGCGCACCGGGCTTCAGCGCGCCACTGCCGACACTGGTGAACGTCACCGTCTGCGCCGCCGACTGCAGACCGAGTCCCGTGGACAGGAGCCCGAGTGACGTCTGGTCCTGCAGCCCGTCGACGTAACCATCAGCCGAATGCCAGCGGATCTCGCCCCAGACGCAGCCCGTCTGGTGGTACCACAACGCGAGCGAGGTGATCTTGCCCGCGCTGTCCCGGCTGACCGACTTGATGGTGATCGTCCCGTCCTCGCCGCACGACTGACCGTCGCCGAAGACGTCCAGGCCATACTTACCGTCCGTGCCGACGCCACGATTCGTCGGGTACGTGCCGGGTGCGAACTTCTGCCCCGGCTGGCTGGTGATCAGGGCACTCCAGTTGTGTTCAGCCGAGGCGGCATCGAGGAAGACCACCTCGCTGCCCGAGTCACTGGTTGACTGTTGGATCGAGAACTGAGGACCGCTGCCGTCGAAAAGCAGGCTGTGCCTGCCGTTGATGGTGAACACGTCGTACGGGGCGACCGGAGCCGCACCCACCTGCCCTGGAAGTGCGACTGCACCGAGAGCGACTGCTCCGAGTACAGCCATGACTGTGCGCAATAGGCGCATGTGACTCCCCGTCTTGCGTCGTCACTGATGCGAATCGGATGCACGTTATCGATCATGCTCGCACTGTCACAAGTGGACTTTTCGGCAATCCACCCGGCCCACCTCAGATCGCGTCAATACCGGTCAGGCCGGCAGCGCTGAGGGTGTCAGCCCATCCGGCGACCTGCTCCGGTGTGGCCTCTGGCCAGCGCCGGCCGGCGGCTCGTACGCCGTGCTGGCGGAAGCCGATGACCTTGACCCGGATGCCGGCGTCAACGTCGCGGAGCCAGGCCGCCGTCGCCGTGAGGGTCCGGTCGTCGTCGTTCACGCCGGGAATGAGCAGCAGGCGTACCTCGTGCAGCTTGCCGTGTGCCGCGAGGTGGCGGATCGAGTGCAGCACGTGGTCGTTGGGGCGGCCGGTCAGGCGGATGTGCAGGTCTGGGTCGAGGGCCTTGAGGTCGATCATCGCCTTGTCCAGCACCGGCAGCAGGGTGTCCCAGACCGAGCGTGGCGCATCGCCGTTGCTGTCGACGTACCGGGTCAATCGGGCCAGCTGCTCGTTCTCGTGCAGGGCGGCGAAGAAGTCGCGCAGGAACTCGGACTGCCGGGTGGCCTCTCCGCCTGAGACGGTGACGCCGGACAGGAACGGTGCCGTCGCGCGTACCTGCGCGACGAGCTCGGGCACCGTGCGCCAGCGCGCCGCGCGCGACCCGGCCGGGATGGTGTGCGGGTTGTGGCAGGCCAGGCAGTTGAAGTCGCAGCCCTGCAGGAACACCACGAACCGGTTGCCCGGGCCGTCGACGGCGGAGAAGCGGATGACGTCAGCGATCAGGCCGCGGGTTGCGCTCATGGCTGATCACCCGCTTCGGCGCGCGGCGGTCGACGTGTGACTGCGCGACCGATCCGGCACCGAGGAACGTGGACTCGTGGCGAGCGCCGGACTCAACCCTGGCCAGGTCGGACTTACGCACCAGGTAGCCGGTGATCCGGATGAAGTCGTTGCTGTCCAGATTGAACGTGAAATCGCGCATCCCGCTCACAAACGCACCACGGATGATGTCGACGACCGCCTGCGGATTGCGCCGCGCGGTGTCGTCGAAGTGCAGGACGTCGCTGATGCCCGCGGCGAAGAGCCGGTGATGCGGGGCGACCGCGTTGAGATGCTCGAACAGCGCCGGCTCGCGGCCGACCGGAATTCGTGTACCGGCCGTCACGCCGGTGTCGCTGTCGATGCCGGACTGGGAGTGCAGGAACGCGCGCCCGCCGTTGCCCACGCAGTACGGCAAGGGACGCGCGGCCACCAACTCCGCCACGGTGCTCGTGATCCGATACGACAAGTCGTTGGCCTCAGCATCTTGGCCGTACCGCAGGTGCTTGCCCTCGCGTTCGAGCAGCGCCTCCACGGCCTCGGCCAGGCCGTAGATGCCGAACATGGCCGAGAACCGGTCCAGCGAGATGAGTCCCTCGGCGACCAGCCAGTCGTGTGAGTAGACGTCGGCGGTCTCGACGAGGTACCGAATCCTCGCTTCCATCAGCTCGGCGGTCAGCTCGACGAACAGCGGGAGTGTCTGCGTCAGGAACGTCCGCGCCCCGCCTTGGCAGTGCCGGACCGCCTCGGCGAGATTCAGGCGCACCAGCGTGTGGGACCCGCCGCCGATCTTCAGCGAGTTGTAGCAGCTGACCGCCGCGTAGTCCGGGCCCAGATCGCCGACCATCATCGGGTGGTTCACGAAGTGCGGCTTGCCGCAGGCGAAGACGGTCTGCACGCCGTCGAGCAGCAGGTCGTCGGGTGTGCGCGCCGGGTCGACCTTGAGGGTCAGGTTGGGCACGACCTGGAGCAGTTCTCGCTCCAGGCGCAGGATCGTGCGCCCGACCCGGGTGTCGTCCGGCCCGAGGTTGGTGTGGACGAACGCGTCGGGGAGCATCCGGTCCAGCGAGATCCAGAAGAGCCGTAGCCGGCGGTACAACTCCTCGTCACTGATCTCTTCCACGAAGGGAGTGAGCAGTTTGTCGAGGTCGCCGAGGTACACCGGGTAGGTCGTGATCGACGGCACCGCGGTGTACGCGATGAGGAGGAAGGCGAGCGCCTCGTCGAGGTCCCGTGGCGGGGCGAGCTCCAGGAACGACGAGCCGTTGCGGAGCAGGACGGCGTAGTCGGGCAGCACGTAGCGGGGCCGGTAGGGTGCGTGACCTTCGGCGAGGTCACAGATGACGCCTTTCTCCTGCGCCTCCCGGCACGCGTCACCGACCGCAGGTGGAGCGACCGCTTCTTCAGCGATGCCCGCGAGCCGGTGCAGCCGCTGGCGGTACGTGAGTGCGGGATCGGCGATGATCCCCCTGACACGGTGCTCGAACTCGGCCATCTCCACCATTCGAGGCTAGGCAGGGGCCGCGGCGAGCGCGTAGAGCACAAAGTCCCGAGGCGCGAGCGCACTGGCTCGCGCCTGGTCGGGTTGGCCTCTACGCCAGGCAGGGACAGTTGGTCATCAACGCCTCGACGTTGTTGACGTATCGCCAGTTAGGGATACCGGCCTTGCCCTTCACCGGATCGACCGCGCCCGGCCCGTAGTTATATGCCGATACAACGCTGTCCAGCAGTGACACGCCACCTTCCGGCGCCGGGACGGAGAGATCGTAGCTACCCTGGTAGTACGCATCGCCGAAGTACCTGATGAGCCAGGCGAGGTACTCGCCACCGATCATCACGTTGCCGGTCAGCGTGTTCACGTCATACGAGCTCTCGAATCTCGTGTTCATCCAAGTCGCCGTGGCGGGCATGATCTGCATCGTCCCGATACCGCCGTCGCACGCGACGATCGTCGACTGCCAGCCGCTCTCCTGCCACGCCACGGCGTAGAGCAGTTTGGACGGCACCCTGATCGACGGCGCGCTCACCGGCCAGAACTGCTTGGCTGCGGCCGCATCCAGCGCAGCGCGCACGTCGGCCATCGGTGCCTTCGGTCCGGTGTAGCTCGGACAACTCGCGCCCGGCGCCGGCGAACTGGGCGCTGGCGCGGGCGGGTGCGGAGCCGGGGGCAAGGCCTGGGATGCCTTGCTTGGATTGCGCGACGGCACAACAGGCGGCTTCGACTTGGACGGGCTTCGATTCGATGCGCTAGGGGTGGGCGTGGGCGATGACGAGGGCGCAGGCGCCGCCTGCTCAAGAGCGGCGATGGGTTCAGGCGCAACGCTGGTGGATGCGGCACTCTCCGCATCCGCGGCGTGGTCGCTGCGCCCACAAGCCGCCATGGCCAGCAGGGCCACCGCCATCATCGTCGCGCCTAGCACTTTTCGACGTCCGCCGACACGCACGTTTGTACCTCCCCGTGGCAACTCCCCTGCACCCTACCCGAGTCATTTCTGCTGGTGGGTCCCGTGCTTTCGCGGTCCGCGTGATCCCTCCGTTTGTCAGTCGGCGAGGACGCCGAGGCCATCGACAGCCTCCATCACCGCGGCGAGCATCGGGTGCAGCCCGACGGTGGTCCTCCCGGCGCCAAATTTGCCGAGATCGACCAGTCGGTGCGGCTCGTCCGGGCGGCTGCCTGCGGAGCGCTCTTGTCTGCAGGCAAGAGCGCTCAGTTTCTACTTGCGCGGGCCGTCTACGAGCGGCGCAACCGAGCCGCTGTAGTGACCTGCGCTCACGAAGCCAACAGGGACATGAACCCTCAACCTTCCGATTACAAGACGAGGTATGTCCGTTTTTATGAGTATTACCGGTTCTATTTCGTGCTAGCTTGTCCGGATTTCCGTCCCGCACCATCGGGCGCGTCCAGGATCGCGGGGCGGGGTCCAGGAACAGCGGAGCACGTATTGAGCACCGCCGAATCCACTGCGGACGGTCGACATTGGGAAGCCATGCCGCCCGAGAACTGTCGTACACGGTCGTTAGGCTCCGCTGTGCGGACACCACTGGGGAGCGCCACACTGACCGAGATCGCCGCCGAGCCGGCCTACGGCTCTTCCTTCGAAGACCTCGCCGCCTTCCTGAAGTGGCCGGAAGCCCAGCGGCTACTCAGTCCACGAAGTGCGCAAGACCAGCAACAACATAGGCATCGTGGTCCTAACCATGTATGCCGGAACTGCACGCCTGCCGGAGGGTGAGGAGGCTTGTCGACCGGGCCGCGCCTACAGCTGTAACGGCGGATAGAGCGCCTTGGTCGGATTCGGCGCGCTACGGAGTCCCGCGAACCAGTCCTCGGCGGCCCGCTTCCGCTCGGCGTGCTCTTCGACGATGCCCGGACCGACCAGACCGGCGATGCACGTGCTGATCGACATCGCCGCCAGCTGCCTGGCGAACGGCTGGACGCTCCCGACGCCGGCCGCCGTGACCGGCCCGCCGTGCACGATGCAGTTCCTCACGCGTTGCAACCGGACCCGAGCGCGGCCCCAGCCTTCGTCGATCGAGTCCGCGAGGTCAGCAATCGCGGCCGGAGACGCCAGCCGGCGCAAGAGCGACCGCACCTGCCTTGCCGTGCGGGTGAACGGCGACAGCGCATCGCCGATCTCCGGCAGGGCCGAGAGTCCTTCGACCATGTTCACCATCTGCTCGCCCTCGCGCCGTTCGAGTACCCGCGCCTGCAGCGATTTCACCGCTGAGGGGGCAAGGCCGGACCTCGTGTCCAGGACGTGGATCGTCGCCAGCAGCATATTGCCGAGGTCCTCCTCAATGACGCCACGAATCCAACGCCTCCGCAGCACGATCTGCAGGTAGTCGTACCAGGCGAACTGGTCGACGCGGGCGGCCACGTGCTCGATCACCTGCACGTACTGCGCGAGTGCGGCCGGCGGCTGCTGATCGGCGACGCTCTGCCAGATACGGACAGCGTCCACCAGCAGCGACAGGTCACCGTCTGATGCCGTCCAGTGCGCGCCGACCGTCCTGCTCCGAGCCTCCAGCTCGGCACCCGTGTAGTCGATGTTCAGACTCCGCTCCGGCACTTCGAAGGCCGCCACGAACGGCGAAACGCCGGACAGGCGATCGTCCTGGAAGTGCAGGAAGCCATGCATCGCGGTCCAGTTTCGGGTGTCTCCGCCGTAGAACTTGCCGAGCGCCACAGCGCCTTCCGCCATCCGCAACGCCTTGTCCGGCGCATTGGGGATGGCGGCCAGGCCGAGGTCGACCCGCGCGTAGACGACGTCCGCCCCTTCCGCGAGATCGACGGGGATGAACCAGGAGCCGGCGTCCCGCCACTCCGCCGGCAATCTCGGGTCCGTGAACCTCTCCGCCCGGACCAAGCCGTCGATCAAATCGCCCCAGTAGAAGGTCACCGCACCGAATGCAACACTGTCCGTGGGAAGTCGCGCTTTGTCGAAGGCGACCCAGACCACATGGCGGGCCACTCGGGGCGGCGCGGCGATGAAGCGGGCACAGAGCGCCAGGCGATCGCTCTCCTCAAGGTCCGCCTGTTCGAGCGGGCCGGGCCAATCCGCACATGTGTCGCCGACACGCCGCCGGGCCTCGAACACACTCCTGGCCCGGTTCGCAACAATCCCGGTGACCGCGGACGCGACCTCACGTCGGTTCATGCCGGCGGCCTCAACGATGCGCCAGAAGAGATCCCGGCGGTGCGCCACCAGGTCGTACTCCGTGCCCGATGCTTCGCAGTCCGCCGCGAGATCCCGCCAGGCGGCCGCCGCGGCCGCCGACGTGGAGATCTTCGACCGCACCGCGAGCACGGCGGCCGACGCGGCAGCACCGGCCGCCGTTGAAACCGCCGTCCGGTCCTTCTCGAAAGCATCCGGGACGACCGAGACAGCGCTCAACAGCACGTCCAGCTCCGGCTCCAGCTCGTCCCGGAGGGCAGGACCGATCAACGTGCCGGCGTACTGGAGGTCGTCGACGACCGACACCCAGCCCGACTTCTGCTGCCCACCGTAGGGCCGGTCGTGATCCAGCCATGCCTGCAGTTCGGTCAGTGCCACCAGCAAGTCGATGTTATGCAGAGCAGCCCACCAAGGGGCACGGTCGGTCCACGTCGACGCGTCCTGCAGTTCATCCAGCCAACTCGATTGCCCGATCCCAAATATCATGGCGTGACTATCGCAAGGTTATGGGTGGTCATGGAGAGCAGGTCCAGGGCCCCGTCCCAGCCGAAGCAACAGCGCCTCCCGCGGCCAGTCGCCATCTACGACAGTGCCTTGTGCCGGATTTCAAGGGTTCGATGATGGAACACGGGTTGGAGTACTGACGCAGTGACGTTCATCGGCGGCGAGCACGTATGGGATCGGCTGCGCGCACTGACTGCGGGTGCGGCGCATCGACGAGCGGCGGTTGCGTACGCTGCTCGAAACGCCGCCGTGATCCTGCCGCTGTCGGTCAACGACACGGTGGTCGTCGACGGCAGCGATGACGCCTTGGCTGCCGGGTCGACGCATCCGGACGCGCTGGCGACGTGGCTGTCGGCTGGCGCTCACGTGTGGTCGCTGCCCGGCCTGCACGCGAAGGTCGTGCTCCTGGAGGACGCTGACGGCGCCCGCACCGCGATCGTCGGGTCGGCCAACATCTCCGACCGTTCCAACAGCCAACTCATCGAAGCCGTCGTCACCACCGACGATCACGACTGCTGCCAGTCGATCAGCGACGAGCTGGACCGGTGGGTCGGTATGGCCGATCCGGTGGATGTCGCGTGGCTGCAGCACGCCCGGACCCTGTACCGCGAGCCGAAGCCACCGCGCCGGGCCGGCGGCCGGCGGCGTGGGACGCGCCTGGACCGGAAAGCGCCGCTGTGGGTCGGGATGTCCGCCCCCGTCGCCGAACCGCTGTCGCCCGCTGCCGAAGCCGAGTACAAGCACGTCGTTCAGAACGACGGGCGGCGCGCCGAGGTCGAGTGGTGGCAGCTCAACGACGGCGACGAGGGCGTCGTCGTGCCGGGCCACAACGTCATCCTGGTAAGCAACCCGTCGGACCGCGAGGAACCCGTCGGGCAGGCAACCGCGTGGGGCCCGGCCAAGGTCGTCCGCGTTGTTCCCGGCAGCGAACAGCACCGACCGGTGGCGATCCTCGTCCGCGACCCTGAGCTCGCCCGCTACCGCTTCTCCCACGTGCGAGCAACGATCGCCGGTACCGGCACGGCGATCGACTGGGAACGCCCGCTCGACGTCCGGGCAGCCGCGGCGCTGTACCGCATGTGGTCGGCCAGCGACGCAGGCCACGGCGAGTGAACCGGGCGCGTCGAACGGTCCCCGGCGGGTTGACGGATAGCCTCGCTATCGCGAAGTTGTCGAATCGGGTAGCGCGGTCCCGTAGCATCCCACCGCGCCGGCGGTCGTCCACATGCGAAACCAGGAGCGGGTCCATGCCTCTGTACGAGATCGGTGAGCACGGCCTTCGCCGGCACGAGGCGGCGCAGTTCGCGGTATTGGGCATCTACGAGCGTGCCGACCTGCAACGACTGCTGCGCGACGACATCGCCGTGCTGGCAACGGATCTGCTGGTCATCGCCGAAGAGTTCGGCAACTGGGAGAACTCCCGGCGCCGCATCGATCTGCTCGCGATCGACAAGGTCGGTCACCTGGTGGTAATCGAGCTCAAGCGGACCGACGACGGCGGGCACATGGAACTGCAGGCCCTGCGGTACGCGGCGATGATCGCCGCGATGGGCTTCGAGGAGGTCGTGTCCACCTACGAGGCGCACCTGGCCCGGACGGATCCGGACGGCGACACTGACGCCCGGTCGGCGCTACTCGCGTGGCTCGACGCCACCGAGGAGACGCCGGTCATCTCGTCCGACGTCCGCATCATGCTGGTGGCGGCGGACTTCGGCCGGGAGCTGACCACCACGGTGCTGTGGCTCAACCGCTTCGTCGGCATGGACGTGCGATGCGTCCGCCTGATCCCATACGCGATCGACGACCGGATTCTGCTCGACATCCAGCAGGTCATTCCGCTGCCCGAGGCCGGCGACTACCAGGTCCGGACCACCCAGAAGGCGGCCACGCAGGAGCGCCACAGCAGCGACAGCCGCGACTGGACGAGGTACCACATCATCGTCGACGGGCAAGCCTCGGAGGATCTCAACAAGCGCCACGCGGTACGCCTGATGATCCAACGCCTCATCGAGCGCGGCGTGCCGGCCACTGCGATCGCGACGAAGGTGACGCCCGGCCGCTTTCGCCGGCTCGACGGCGAGCACACCACCGACGAGGCGGTCCAGGCGGCGCTGGCCGGACAGTACCCGGATGTCAACGTGCAGGCGTGGTTCACGGAACACGCCATCGTGCAGGACGGCGCCACCTGGCTCGTGCGCCGTATCTGGGGCCGCGCCACCGAGCCGACGCTGATCACCTTGCGCGACGCGTTCCCCGAGGCCAGGGTCTCGTTCCAGCGCGCCGCCGCATCCGCCTGAGTCGCGGAATCCATCGGGCAGTTGTCAGCCCGGCGGCCCCCGCGCGTTGCCGCAAGGCAGCCGAACAACGCCCCGCCGTGCCGACTCAGCCGTTCCAGCGACCAGCGCCCGCACCTAGGGTCAGCTCGTGCTACCCGCAGTCTCGATCTTGACGTGGCGGAAAGCAGGCACCTGACCGTACAAATCGGAGGACGGCGCCGTGAGCGCGGTACCAGCGTGGCAGCTCATCCTGCGGGTAGCCAGGGAACTTTCGGCCCAGTCACCTGAGTTCAGCCGGTCGGAGGTGATCGACGGGGTACGCTGCATCGATCAGGGCCGACAGCCCGGTTCGCTGGGACCACTGATCCAGGGCATGACGCGCGATGCCACCGGCGGCCCGCCAAGTCCTTGCGGCACACCCTTGGCTCGGGTGTCGCACGGCCGGTACCGGCTCATCGAAAGCGACGTCCGCAACTTGTAGGGTGATGCCCGTGACCGAACACGAACACCTTCCGGGGATGTTTGGGTTTCTCGCGACTCGGCTTTCGGTCCATCCGGAGAACGTGGCAACCGAGGGCCTGGCGTATGTGCTGCAGACCTCGATACCGGTGGCGCGTGCCTTCGAGGACTATCTGGGCCGGTGTGCCCATCTGCCGGCCGGACTGCACTATGTCACCCAGGCCACCGGTGAGGACGGTGCAATTCCGGATCTGGCTGGGATCGCCGGCGACGGCAGCGCTCCGCTCCTCGTCGAGGCGAAGTTCCTGGCCGGGCTCACCGACCACCAGCCCGTCAGCTACCTGCAGCGGCTACCGGCCGACCAGCCGGCGATGCTCTTGTTCATCGTTCCGTCGGCGCGCCTGGAGTTGCTCTGGACCGAGGTGCTGGCCCGCTCTGCGGCAGGGGGCCTGTCACCAACGGCCGAGCAGGGAAATGGAGAGTACCGTCACGCCTTGGTCGGTGCGCAGCATGTGCTCGCCGTCACGAGCTGGCGTGCGTTGCTGATGACGCTCGTCGATGCCGCTATCGCAGCGAACGACCCGCCAGCCCGGTCGAATCTCGATCAATTGCGTGGGTTGTGCGAGCGCATGGACAGCCAGGCGTTCGTACCGCTGACTGTGCCGGACCTCAGCGGTTCCGTCGCCGTGCGGCTCCTGCAGTACATCGATCTCATCGACCGGACCGTTAAGCGCCTGGCGAACTCCGGGGTCGCGTCGATGAGGGCGAGCGACGGCAGCGCCCTGCGTTCCAAAGCCGCGGATGGCTGGTGGGGCCGCTACCTTGCCCTGGCCGGCGTCACCTGCCTGCTCCGCCTTTCCGCCCAATCGTGGGCCACCGACCGTGCGACGCCGATCTGGCTGCAAATCGGCTACCGCGGCAAACCATCGGCTTCCGTGATCCTCCACGCTATCGGGCCTCTCCAGGCACAGCGCAACCGCGTCTTCGCTCGTGATGAAGGCTTTGTCGATGTCGCGATCGATCTTCCGGTACACGTTGAAACCGACGCGGTCGTGGACAGCATGGTGCAACAGATCAGCCTCGTCGCGAGCTACCTCCAATCCGCCGTGCAGCCGCGAAGCCTCCTGCCGGGTGATGCACGTCAAGCGGTGTGAGGCGGCCGAGGCGCATAGCGTTGCGCGGCGGCGTCGGCGCCCTGATGCCGGAGGAGAGGGCTGCCGAGCAAACACTGGCGGCGATGCAGCGAGTGGACCGGGATGCAGCTGACGCGGCCCGGTCGGCTACGAGGCGCTGACGGCAGGGTAGGGCCTGGCCGACGCGCCGTATGACGCGGCCGGTGTCCAGCCGGCGGCGGCACCAGCCGTAGCCGGCAGCCATGGCCGCCGGTCACAAGCCGGGCCGGGATGCGGCGTAGGTAGTGGGCCGCCTCGATGATGCGGCGGTGGCCGTCGACGTCGGCCACGACCTGACTGAAGCCGGTGTAGTGGCGGATCACGTAGGCAAGGGTAGCCGTGGGCAGGCCGTTCCAGTCCGGGAGATCCGCCGCTCCGGGCGTGGACCGTTGCCGGCCGCGTCGGATGCTCGGCCGGCTGGCCGGGCGAGCAACAGACCAACAGATACCGGCGTGGGCGGCCGTTGGGGATGGTGGTGCTGTGCTGCGGCATGGGCGTGTGGGCCACGTCCGCCGGCGAGCGCTGACACCAACGGAGTACAGATCGCCTCTCGGATTTTGCAGATGCCGTCCCCGTCGTCGTCAACATCGGCTGTGGTTCCGATGCCGCTCATCACCTTCAACAAGAGCCGGCCGGGTCACCCACCAGGCGGGCACGTCGGCCCGAAGGTCCGAGGCGCAAGCGGCGCGGCCGCGCGTATCATGGCTCGGCCCCGCCCCCGACGAAGGACCGGCCGATGAGCTACGACCAGATCCCGTTCGATGCGAGCGAATTCGTCGATAACCCCGAGCCACGCTGCCCGTGTCTGCTATTGCTCGACACATCCGGATCGATGGCGGGCAAGCCGATCGAGGAACTCAACGCGGGTCTGCAGACCTTCGCCGCCCAGCTGCTGAGCGATGGGCTCGCGGCCAAGCGCGTCGAGGTGGCGGTGATGTCATTCGGGCCGGTGCGCCTGCAGACCGAATTCGCGACGGCCGCGAACTTCACCGCTCCGGTGCTGCAGGCCGGAGGTGCCACCCCAATGGGCGCGGCGATTACCCAGGGGCTTGAGCTGGTCGAGACGCGCAAGCAGATCTATCGGGAACAAGGTATTTCGTACTACCGTCCCTGGGTTTTCCTCATCACCGACGGCGCGCCCACCGACGACTGGCGGTCCGCTGCCGCTCACGTCGCCGAGGGGGAGGAGCGCAAGGCGTTCAGCTTTTTCGCTGTCGGCATCGAGGGGGCGGACATGAACGTACTCGGGCAGATTGCCAGCCGGCAGCCGCTGCGGCTGCGCGGCCTGGACTTCGCCGGCCTGTTCACCTGGTTGTCGAGTTCAATGGGCTCGGTCTCTCGATCGCAGACCCACGAGGAGATCGCCCTGGTCAACCCGGCCACGCCGCAAGGCTGGGCCACGGTATGACGGGCGCCGCCGCATGGCGGTTCGCCGCAGCGGCCAGGCCGGGTACCGGTCACACCCGTGAGGGGCTGCCTTGCCAAGACCGGTACGGGTGCGAGGTCGTGCCCTCGCCCTACGGGCCGGTCCTTGTCGCGATCGTCTCCGACGGTGCTGGCAGCGCGGTGGAGGGTGAGCGCGGCGCCGAGCTCATCTGCACCGAACTGCTCGACGAGATCCGCCGCCGGCTCGCGGACGTGGTCCCGGCCGGGACGGATTGGTTGCGGGCCTGCGTCGCCGTCGTGCGCCGGCGGCTGCTTGCCGAGGCGGAGCGGCTGGGCCTTCCGCCGCGGCAGTTGGCCGCGACGCTGCTCTGCGCGGTGCTGGCCCCGGACTGGTCGACATTTGCGCAGATCGGCGACGGGGCGATCGTCACGCCCGAATTGGGCACCGGCGCATGGGCCTGGATGTTCTGGCCGCAGCGCGGCGAGTATGCCAACACCACCTCGTTCCTGACCGACCCTACGGCGCTCGAGCGGCTCGAAGCCGACTCGCTCCCGCACGGCCAGGACGAGGTGGCGCTGTTCACCGACGGCCTGCAGCACCTCGTGCTCGACTACGGCGCCCAGCGGGTCCACGACCCGTTTTTCGACCGGATACTCGGTCCGGTTCGCCGCTCCTCCGCGCAAGGCGAGGACCACACGCTCAGCACAGGGCTCGAGGCGTACCTCGGCTCGCCACCTGTTGTCTCGCGCACCGACGACGATCTCACGCTCGTGCTGGCGAGCCGTGTCACGGAGCCGGCGGACCTTGCCACGACTCATTGACGAACAAGGCCGAGTCCTGCGGCTCGGCGACAAGCTCGGCGAGGGCGGCGAGGGAGCCGTGTACCGGCTGGCCGGCCATGACTCGCTGGCCGTCAAGGTCTACACGGCGCCGCTGACGGCGGAGCGGGCACAGAAGATCAGCATCCTGTCGCTGTGGAACCGCCAGGCGGTCGACCGGTTCGCAGCCTGGCCGTCCGGTCTCGTGCTGGACGAGCACCGGCGGCCGCGCGGTCTGCTTCTGCCCGCCGTCAAGGGCGGCTGGGACGTGCACCACCTCTACACGCCCAGCAGCCGCCGGCAGAACTTTCCGAGCGCCAACTGGCGTTTCCTGCTGCACGTGAGCACGAACATCGCCCGGGCGTTCGCCACCGTCCACGACCAGGGGCTGGTCATCGGTGACGTCAACCCGGGCTCCATTCTGGTGCTCGCCGACGGCACCGTGCGGCTGATCGACGTCGACAGCTTCCAGGTCCCGGTTCCGGGCGCGTCACCGCTACTTTGCACAGTCGCCGTTCCACTGTTCCTACCGCCAGAGCTGCGCGGCGCGCCGCTGAGCTCAACGGTCCGAACGCCCGACCACGACGCCTTCGGCCTGGCCGTCACGCTCTTCCAACTGCTGATGCTCGGCCGGCACCCGTATGCCGGGCGGTACCTCGGTTCAGGTGAGATGCCGATCGAGCGGGCGATCGCCGAGCACCGGTTCGCCTACGGCAACGGGGCCGCCTCGCTGGAGATGCAGCGCCCGCCCAACACCGTGGGCATGGAGATCCTCTCTCCGGCGGTCGGCGCGCTGTTCGAGGCCGCGTTCGCGCCGACCGCCGGACGGGTGCCACGGCCGACCGCCGGCAGCTGGGTACAGGCGCTGAGCGCGATGGCCGCGAACCTCGCCCAATGCGGGGCCAATACCACGCACCAGTACGCCCGGGAGGTGCCGTCCTGCCCGTGGTGCACGTTTGAGCAAAACACCAGCGTGCTGCTGTTCGGCGTCGCGGCGCCGGCGACGACGAGCCGGTTCGAAGCGGAGTATCGACACCTGCTGCGCCTCGTCGCCGAAGTCCCCAGGGCCGCCCCGGCTCGGCCGGCCGCGAGCAGCACCCCGGTGGCGGCGAGCCCCGATGCCGTGCGGGCGCGGAAGCCTCCGGCCTGGGCCTGGATCGCCTACGCGTGCGGCGTGCTGCTCATGCTCGCTGGGGTGCCCTTGATGCCGGCCGGCCTGTTGATCATGCTCGGCGGGGCGGCCGTCGCCGGCGTCGCGTGGAAGCGAACTAACGCGCGACGAAAGGTGTGGGCCGAGCGGTATCGGCAGGTGCGCGACCAGCACGCGGCCGTTGCTGGCGAACTCGATCAGGCGAACCGGTTCCCGATGCACGCCGCGGCGTATGCAGCGGTGGAGCGGGCGAAGGCGAGCTGGGAGTCGGTTCCGCGCCTGCGTGAACAGAGGACCCGCAAGCTGATGAACAACAGGCGGCAGTCGCAGCTCGAGCAGTTCCTTGCCCGCCAGCGCATCGAGTCGGCCGCCATTCCGGGCATCGCAGCGGGACGGCTGGCGATGCTCTCCTCGTACGGCATCGACACCGCCCTGGACGTCGTCGCCGCGCGCGTCGGGGCAGTCCCGAGCTTCGGGCCGAAACTGACCGAGCGCCTCGTGACGTGGCGCCGCAAGCTCGAGCAGTCCTTCGTCTTCAACGCGTCCACTCCGCTGCCGCCCGAGGCACTTGCCCGCATGGAGCAGGACCTCAATGCCGTGCAGCGGCAAGCGGTCCAGCAGCTGCAGCAGGCACTGCGGCAATTGCAGGCCGCCGCGGCCAAGGAGCCGCAGGCCGCTGCTCGAATCGCTCGGAGCGTCACGACTGCCGCCCGCGCCCTACGCCAGGCCGAGGCCGACGTCACGGCCGCGACCGGCAGACTGCCCGCCTGATGGGGCCGCATGCCTAGTACCGGAACATGCCGGCGTCGAGCTGTACGGCGGCGAACGGCGACGGTCTTGTCCGGATTCCAGCCCACCCCGGCGGGTCATGTCCAGGAGGACGGGCGGCGTCCAGAAACACCGGAGCTCGCGTCGAGCCCGGGCAGATCCACAATGGACACCGTGGGAAGTCCGGTCGGCTATTCCGCGACCGCTCGTAGCAGTCGCTCAACCAGCTTTGGCCAGGCGGCTTCCGCATCTTGCCGTGCGACAAGGGAGGCCCTCGCGAGGCGCAGCTCCCAAACCTCGATAGCCTCGACGATGCCGCCGAAGAGACCGCCCTCGAGCTCATCGACGAGTCCATGGAGTGGCGCGGCCGCGATCAGTGCCAACTCCTCAACTGTGTACGGACGCTCCTGCCTCGCCGCGATCGCCATCCTCCCCACATAGTTACCACCCCCGTGCAGAAGGACGTCAACGTCGGCCGCGACTGTATGGTCGCCCATGCGGACGGGGTGCTTCGCGCTGACTGTCGCCGCCACTCGGTGGTCGGGAGCAGCGAGATGGACGTATGCGTCGAGATCTTGGCGGACGTGCTTGGCGAGTGGGGCGCCCCGTCCCGTTCGCCAGAACTCCTTGGTCAGCGCCGACTCGACGTAGTGCGTAGCGTCCTCAACGCCGTCAGCGTGGTAGACCTTGATCGCCTTACGCAACACGCCGTCCGCTGACATCCCGCCCTTCAGCTTTGGAATCTTATACGAGGAATTCGTGATCGCGTTCCGAATGTGGCCCGGCGAGATGTGCATGCGTCCTCCTTTGAGCCGCTACAGAGGTTGAAGGGTCAGGGTTACGGCGGTTCGGGACCGAGGGTCAGGCCGGTGTGGGTGAGGAAGC
>NZ_JAHYSG010000095.1 GCF_022095675.1 Dactylosporangium sp. AC04546
GGTCAACTCCGCCAGCTTCCGGTGCTGCCCCCCACCCGACACAACCACCGCCGACGCATCAAACCCCTGCAACACCGCCGGCCTGCCAACCATCACGTCACTCCACGTCCACCGGAAAAAGGATGCCTCAATCTAGGGTCAAACCGGGCTTGTCTAGCATAGCAGCCCGGATATGTCTAGAAAGAGTACACCCTTGTACCCTTCAGATCCTGTGGGCCTGGGCAACCAGCACGGTCCGAGGGCCGGCAGCTCTCAGGCGGCGAGCGCCTTCATCTGCTCGATGAGGTCCACCGCGCGCTGGTCGCCGAGTGGAACCGGCGTCACCTGCAGGTCGGTCACGCCCGCTTCGCGGAAGGCCGCTATCCGCTCTGCCACGTAGCTGACGGGTCCACAGAGGTTGCTCAGCGCCAGGTACTCGTCCGGCACCAGGGCAGCCGCCTCGTCCTTCTTGCCGGCACGGTACAGCTGCTGTATCTCGTCAGCCTCACGCTCGTAGCCGTACCGGCTCTGCACGTCCTTGTAGAAGTTCTTCGCCTTGGCGCCCATCCCGCCGACGTACAACGCGGTCGACGCCCGGGCCCGCTGCCGGACTGCAGCGACATCGCTGTCCTCGCCGAGGGCCAGCAGGCCGCCGGCGGAGATCTGCAGTGGCCCGAGCGTCGCGTGGCGCCTGGACAGGCCGCGGCGGAGCGCGTCGCCCCACACATCACTCGCCTTCTCTGGGACGAACATCGCCGGTAGCCAGCCGTCGGCGTACTCGGCGGTCATGGCTACGCTCCCGGTGACGAGCGACGCCACCCAGATCGGGATGCGCGTACGGTGCGGTCGAAGCCGTATGCCTCCGGGACCCGGACCGCATCCAACCCGGCACGTTCGAAGTCCACGATCGAGGCGATCGCCTCGCGAAAGCCACCGGCATAGCCGACAGTTGTGCTGATCCTCATCCGGGTGCCTCAGAGGCCCGGGATGGCAACCACCGAGACCGTGCAGTCCCCCGGCGGCGTGCCCACCATGATGTCGGTGATCATGAGAGCTGGCTCGCCGTCCAGGTGGCTCGGATAGACGACGTTGAGGTCGGCCGGCATACGCGTCGGCAGCCCGTCAGCCGTGATGAGTCCGTGTTCGCCATCGGCGGTGAACGCATGGATCTCGTTCTTCAACGGGGCCGTCGCGAACACCGTGCCGCGTCGGCTCACGCACACACCGTCCAGCTCACCCAGATCGCGCCACATCGGCGGCGGCTGCACGCCCGACTCGAAAGCGCTCATCGGGAGCCGATACACGCCGCCACCCACCGGGTCCAACGGAGAGCAACTGACAGCCCAGCACACGTTGTCGATGGGCGAGACGGCACAGCCGTTGACGTAGCCGGGCATCACCACTCGGGTCACCTGGTCAGCGGCGCCGGGTTCTTCGCGAACCAGCGGCCCCAGCGCGGCAGCCGGGATGCGGTAGACCGCGGGCGACACCGGAGGCGGGGCGGCCGGGTCAGTGGACGGACTGGTGTGTGGGCAGTCCGTGACGTAGAAGTTGCCCGCCGCGTCTATGGCAAGGCCGTTGGGCATCTCAAGCGGCTCAAAGCGGTCGCCAATCGCCGATCCCGCCCACAACGGGATCCTGCCGCGGATCTCGCCGGTCATCGGGTCGAAGCCGAGCACGTGCGGTTGGACCTCGGCCGGCCCGGAACCGTCCGGACGGGCGACCGGCTTGCCGTCAGCGACGATGAACGCGGTGCCGCTGGGGAACGCCTCGGTGTCGGTGCGGAGGATGTCACAGCCGAGCGTGGTCGTCAGGCCCTCGATCAACCTGCGTTCCTCAACAGTCACCCGACCGTCCCGGGTGACGCGCGCCCGCGTAACGAACGCCTCGCCTTCGAGGTAGACCAGGCCCTGGCCGTCACGGAACCACGGGTAGCCGACGCCCAGCCGGCAGTTGCCGAACACGAAGGTCTCGCCGTCGTCGAGCATCTCGGCACTCTCAGGATTGGTGCAGCCCTCGACGACTCCCACGAGCCTGCCCTTGAATCGGTCCGACATCAGGTTCTCCTTCTCTTCACCGAGCCAGGAATGGAGTATACTGATTTCATGCAGCTGGACAAAGTCATCGACCAGGTTGCACACCTCGACACCGGCGCGCGAGCGCTGTGGTTCGAAGGCCGCTGGCACACCTGGGGTGAGGTCAACGCGCTGGGCGACGGGGTGATTGCACTGCTCGACCAGGCAGGCGTGCCCGAGGACCAGAGCATCGGGATCGCGCTTCGCAACGACCCGCTCTGCGTCGCCGTCATGCTCGCCGCATTCCGTGCACGGCGGCCCACCCTGACGTTCAGCCCGCTACTGCCGGACGCCGCCCTCGCCGAGGACGTCCGGAACAACAAGCCGGCCGTGCTCGTCGCGCTCGCGACGGACTGGGAGCGGCCGGGCTTGGTCGACGCCGTGCGCGACGTCGGCGCGGCGGGCATCCGGGCCGGCGACGTGAGCACGCTTGTCCCCACGACCGAGTATCGACGTCATGCGCCGCACTACACGGTGGCCAGCGGCACGGCGGCGACGATGCTGACAAGTGGGACAACCGGCTCACCGAAGCGCGTCTCGGTGACGCTGGACGGGCTTGCGCACGCGGTGCACAGCGCCACAAGGCATCACGAGGGTGAACGCGCCGATGCGCCGGTGCGATTGCGCGACGCCACGTCAATCATCGACCTGCCGCTGTTCAACATCACGTCGTATCTCGACGTTGCCATGACGGCCGCGGCGGGCCGGCGGATCTGCCTGATGCGACGCTTCGAGCCGAGGGCGTGGGCCGAGGCGGTGCGCGACCACCGCGTCGTGGTGTCGTTGCTGGTGCCGACGGCCATGAAGATGGTGCTCGACACCGACATCCCGAAGGAGTGGCTGCAAAGCCTACGCGTTGTACGGTCGGGTTCAGCTCCTCTCGAACCCCAGCTCGCTGAGGCGTTCGAGGAGAAGTACGGCGTGCCGGTCATCGTGTCGTACGGCGCGACCGAGTTCTCCGGCGCACTCACGGGGCTGACCATGGCGGATCGGCGTGCCTGGGGCACCTCGAAGCGAGGCAGTGTCGGGCGCCCGCACCCCGGAGTCGAACTCCGCATCGTCGATCCCGAGAACGGCCATGACGTCGAGCCGGGCGCAGTCGGCGTACTGCTGGCCCGCGCACCGCAGATCGCCGGTGCACAGCAGGGTGAGTGGACAAGGACGAACGATCTCGCACGCATCGATGCAGACGGGTTCGTGTTCATCGAGGGACGCGTCGACGACGTGATCATTCGCGGTGGCTTCAAGGTCGACCCGCGGTCCGTTGCCGCGACGCTACGGCAGCACCCGGACGTGGTCGATGCCGCAGTCATCGCGCTGCCGGACGAGCGGCTCGGGCAGGTGCCAGGTGCTGCTGTCGTCCTCACCGCCGGCAAGCGGGATCAGCAGGAAGCCGCGTTGCAGGCTGAGCTTCAGGCATGGGTTCGTTCACACCTCGCGCCGTATGCGGTGCCGGTTGTCATCCGCCCGGTGCCCGCGCTGCCACGCACGGCGACGATGAAGATCGCGCAGGCGGCGCTCGCCGAGCTGCTGCGCCGTTGAGGATTCGGATGCCCTGCCGAATCGACGGGTCCGCGAGCGTGCGGACCCGTCCCGGTTCGTCACGCTGACGGGTCAGTACCGGGCGCCGACGACCTCGTCGGCGACCCGGTCGAGAATCGCGACCTCGTCAGCGGCGAGCGTCACGTCGAGGGCGGCAACGTTCTGCTCGAGCCACCTGGCACGTTTGGTCCCCGGGATCGGTACCACCGGGACTCCGAGCCGCCCGGACTGGGCATGTACCCAGGCAAGGGCGAGCTGCGCGGCCGTAATGCCCTTGCTCTCGGCGAGGGTGCGGACGACGTCGGCGATGCGCTGGTTGGCCCGTCCCGCCTCGCCGGCGAAGCGGGGGTAGCGACCACGAACGTCGGTCTCCCCCAAGCTGTCGGCGGTGACCGTACCGGTGAGGAAGCCTCGGCCCAGAGGCGAGTACGCCACCAGGCCGACGTGCAGTTCGCGCATCGCCTGCACGGCGGCGGTCTCAACATCGCGGGTCCACAGCGAGTACTCACTTTGCACCACCGTGATCGGATGGACCGAGTACGCGCGACGCAACTGTTCCCCGTCGACTTCCGAGAGGCCCAGGAAGCGGACCTTGCCCTGCCGCACGAGTTCGGCCATCGCACCGACGGTTTCCTCGATGGGGGTAGTCTGCGGCGGCCGGTGCAGGTAGTACACGTCGATCACGTCTACGCCCAGCCGCAACAACGAGGATTCGCAGGATCGGAACACATAAGCCGGCTCGCCGCGCATCACCCGCCGGTCGTCGCCGGCGGAGCGGTCAATACCGAACTTCGTGGCCAGTTGCACCTCCTCACGGCGGCCGGCGATGGCGCGGCCGACCAACACCTCGTTGTGACCGGCACCGTAGATATCGGCGGTGTCCAGAAACGTGACGCCGAGGTCGAGGGCGCGCCGAACAGTAGCGATCGACGCGTCCCAGTCGGTTGGGCCATACACCCCGCTCATGCCCATGCAGCCCAGTCCCTGAGCTGAGACGGTCAGTCCATCCAGGACGGTCGTGCGCACAGCAGTGCCTCCCTCCGTACTCCGAGCTCAAACGGCCCCGTAAGGGTCACTCCGGAATGGCCGACCGTGCTCCGATCACCGAAACAGCGATTTTTGCCGGGCTGTCACTTCGGTTCCACCACGACTTGCGCGCACCGAGGATCACCAATGTGTCTCCGGCACGGAGCGTTCGTACCTCGCCGCTGTCCAGTTCCATTGTCACCTCCCCTTCCACGACAGCGAGAAACGAAATCGTCGCGGCCCTGTGTGACCGGGGCTGCCCGGGTGTCGCATCCTGGTACCACGGAGTCGACCCAACATCACCGGACCGCCACTCTTCGACCGGTTCTGCAGCATCAGCGGAGCCGGGCTCCAGAATGAAGACCCCGAAACTGAAGTGCCCCACCTCGGGCACGCAAGGCACGTCTTCCGGCGCGGGCTGGCCCGTCTGCGGCGAGACCTGAGTGCCCGCGTCCCCGCCCCAGAACCCACACCACCAATGCCCTGGCAACGGGGGCAACGGGCGCGCTGCCAGCTCATCCGACCTGAAGGTGGATTCGCCGTCGCAAACGCGGGCGACAGTTCGGCCCACCTTCGGTGGATCCACGATCCCACTGGTCATCTCGTCACTCTCCATACACCACATCTGGGCGGCCGCTGCCGCGCAACGGGGAGAATCGGCGGATCCGGGAAGCGAAGCGCGGCTGATCACACGTCATCGCGGTCGCACCGTGCAGCGGCGGTACTGGTTCGCCGCTCGCCTTCTCCACTGAGCCGAACCCGCGAGACCGGATGGAAGGGCATTTCCGGCTACTCTATTATGGATCTGACGGATGTCAACTGGGCAGACAGCCTCGATCGTGACATTTCCGAATACTAAATTGCCATCGTCCGGTGCTGGCTCGGTTGGCCACCGAGGGGATCTTGGTCTACAGAGCCGGCGCCTCGGATGGCGAGACGCCCCGGGCACCCTGGTGCTCAGCGCAACGGATGGCCAGTCATACCGCCGTCCCCGCTCATCGGGCGGCAACCCGTGCTCCGGCGCATCGGCTACCGGCTCGGGGACCCCGTCAACGGACCATCACCGAGCGTGGCTCGGCTCCTTCGAACGTACTAGCCGGCGGCGGCAGCGAGTGCAGTCAGATGCTTCAACGTCCGATGCTGGGCCAGAGCCGCGTCACCGGCAATGATCGCGTCAGCGATCGCCTTGTGGGCTCGATGCGCCTCGTCGACTTCCTTCGCCGAGCCGGCGCTGCGAGCAGCCTTCTTGTCGAACATTGCGGTGGTGCCGAGGAACCGTGCCGCACTCAACTGCGTCAACACATTGATGAACAGATGCAGGGCCGGGTTACCACTCAGCTCGGCCACCATGACGTGGAAGTCGTGGATGGTGGCGTCCGACTCGCCACCCAGGAACGTGGACTCATGCGCCAGCCCATCACGGAGCTTGACGATCCCGGCTTCGTCGATGTGCTCCGCGGCGCTGCGGGCCGCCGCAAGCTCGAGCGCGATCCGGGCCTCAAAGAGATCCGGCACATTCACCTTGCGATAACGGAGGTAGACCGCGGCCGCGTGGGCCATCGCGTCGGGGTCGGGCTCGGCGACAACCAGGCCACCCCCAGGCCCCCGGCGCATATTCGCCACGTTGTGATGTTCGAGCAGGCGAACCGCTTCGCGAAACGCGGCCCGGCTCACGCCATACTCGGCGACCAGGTCGGCCTCGGATCCGATGACCTCGCCGACCGGCCAGCCCATCTCGATGATTCGCATCTCGATCTTCTCGCACGTGAGCTCGGCGAGCTTCTTGTTCGGAGTCCCGTTCGACCCGGCCGGAGCAGCGTTCGGCTTGGTTGCACTCCGGTTGGTCCCGGCCGCCGATGGTGCGCGAACCTTCGCTGATTTGCTCGTCATCGCGTCGCTGCACTTTCCGGAGGATATTGCCGATTCTACATCTTGACGTTCCGGATGCGGTTTCCGAGCATAGCAGGCTGCCATCATCCTCGAGGGTGACCCCCGCTCCGGGCCGTTGCCCGCCGATCCTGGAACGCCGGGTGGCCGCTGCGGGGGGTCGACGTGCCACACCGCCTGACGACGTCTCCGCACGGCGCCGCGAAGCCACCGACGGCAGACATCAACCCTGGTTCACCTATGGTCTTACTCCATAGCGCGGTTTGGGCCCCAACTCGTGCGCCAGCCGCGGGATGGCCGCTTCGAGGTACCGGATGAGCAGTGGTCGGGTGTCGCGCGGATCGATGAGATCTTCGATCCCGAAGGCCTCCGCGATCGGGAAGACGCTTTTCATCAGCATCAGGCGCGCCTCGATCTCCTGGCGCGCACGGTCGGGATCGGCAGCTCCGGCGATCAACCGTCGATAGGCGGTCTCCACACCCCCCTCGATCGGCAACGAGCCCCACTCACCGGAGGGCCAGCCCAATCGAAGGCCGAGACGTGCCGGCGTGCTGGTGGCAACGCCCGCCATTCCGTAACAACGACGCACGTGCACGGCCACTGATGGAACTGTGATCTGGTGCGCCAGCCAGAGGGTGCGCATCCCGGCCCGGAGGGTGCCGTCAGCCTCCGCCTCGGGCCCGACCATGAAGCCAGGAACGTCGACGAAGTGGATGAGCGGGATCCGGAACGTGTCGCACAGCTCCATGAAGTGCGTGGTCTTGTCGGCGCCGGCCGCGTCGACGGCTCCTGCCTGTACCAGCGGGTCGTTGGCGATGACGCCGACGACGTGACCGTTCATCCGGGCGAGGGCCGTGATGACGCACCGGCCGAAGTACGGTTTGACCTCGAAGATGGAGCCTTTGTCGACGACCAGCTCAATCAACCGGCGCATGTCGTAGCCCCGCCGCGACTCGCGCGGGACGATCGTCAGCAACTCCTCCTCGCGCCGGTCCGGGCGATCGTCGGGTTCCAGGTACGGGGGCAGTTCCCACACACTCTGCGGGAGGTAGGAGAGGAACGCGGCCATCTGGTCGAAGCAGTCCTGTTCGTCGACCGCCTCGTTGTCAGCGATGCCGCTGGTGTGGACGTGGACGCCCGTGCCGCCCAGCTGTTGCTTGGTCACCTCCGCTCCGATGGCCCGCTTGACGATCGCCGGTCCAGCCGCGAAGAGTTCGGCGCCCTGCACCATGCAGGTCCAGTGGGTCAGCAGCGCGTATGCGGCGATTCCGCCGGCGACGGCGCCCATGATGCCGCCGATCATGGGAACCTGTCCCAACAGCTCCAGCGGGTCGGACCAGTCCTTGCTGTTGGGAACGTACGAACGACCGAGACTCTCGATGGTTTGAATGCTGGCCCCGGCGCCGTCGAGGAACTGCACGAGCGGAATCCGGTACTCCTTGGCCATGGCAAACGCCATGTCGCGCTTGTTGCGACCGACGGATCCGCTGCCGGAGCCACCGCGCACGGTGAAGTCCTCGCCGGCTACCACGACGTCCCGCCCACCGATCGTGGCAAGCCCGGCCACATACGGGTCGGGCACGAAGGACGTCAACACGCCCTGCTCGTAGGTGCCGGTACCGACCAGCTGCCCGATCTCGACGAACGAGCCCGGGTCGACCAGTCCGTCGATCCGCTCCCTGACGGTCAGGCGCCCCATCGCATGTTGCCGTGCGATTCGGTCGGGACCGCCCATGCCCCTGGCCATCTCCCGCCGCTTGCGGATCCCGTCGATCTCCTTGTGCCAGCTCATGACGCAGCCATTCTGTTGCCGGATTACGCGGTCCTGTCAGGTCTGGACTGGACTGGACTGGACCTAGCCGAGCACGGTCCGCTTGACAATCTCCATCTGGTCGTTGGCGTCGGCCGGGATCTCGTAGTTGTCCCGGTCGAAGGCCTCATCAAAGTGCCGGCGAACCTGTTCGGGTGTCAGCGGCGACACTCCCGACGACCATCCCCTTGTCTGGGCGAGGAATCCGCGCGCGAAGTGGGTTCCGCCGGCGTGGATGACCTCTCCGCTGACCGGGCACTCGCTGCTGAGAAGATAGGCGGCGACGGCGGCGACGTTCTCCGGAGCGATCAGTTCGCCCCAACGTTCCTTGTCCTCCGTCCGTGCCAGCCGTGTGCCGGCGAGCGGAGCGACCGCGTTGACCTTGATGTCGATGTCCTTGTGCCGGGCCTCGTGGGCGAGGCTCTTCACGAGGCCGATGACGCCCGTCTTGGCCGCGGAGTACGCGGGCTGGCGGAAGTGCCCGAACTGAGCCATCGACGTGGTGAGAACGATCCGGCCGTAGCCTCGCTTCTCCATGTCACGCCAGGCCGGTTGGCCGACGTGCCAGGCGCCGAGGAGATGGACGGCCAGCGTCGTGTGCACCTCCTCGATCGGCTGATCGGCGAAGGTACTCGCCGCCACCACGCCGGCGTTGTGCACCAACAGATCGACCCGCCCGAACGCGTTGAGCGCCGTCTCCACGATGGCGGCTCCCCCCTCGACGGTCGCCACCGAGTCGAGCGAGGCGACGGCTCGACCCCCAGCCGCCTCGATCTCCTTGACCACCTCGACCGCGACGGAGGCGTCGGGGTCTTCGCCCCTCGGCTGGACTCCGGGGTCGTTGACGACCACCGCAGCGCCGCGGGACGCCAGCAGGAGGGCATACGCCCGGCCGATGCCGCGCCCGCCGCCCGTCACGATCGCCACCTTGTCGCTGAAGTCAATGTTTGCCATGCGGCCTCCTCGCCCCGTGAAAGCTCGATCACCGATAGTTATAGGGGTGCTCTCGACGGCCCGGTTCCACGGAACGAATCTACGGCTATTCAGTATCCTCTTCAAGCGATGACATCAAGCCTGGACGTCACTCAGACCGTCCAACGCGGCTCACGTTTGGCCATGAAGGCGGCGGGACCCTCCGTGGCGTCGGGGTGGTCCAGATGCGCCTGCAGCAGCCGGTAACCGTGTTTGAGCCCCTCGTCGAGACCCATGTCGAGGCTGCCCCAGATCGCCTGAAGCGATACCTTGACCGTCTGAGGCGAGGCGCTCGCGGCGATGTGCGCCAGCTCGACCGCCCGCTCGCGCAGGCGTTCGAAGGGTACGACCTCACTGACCAGGCCGATGGCGAGCGCCCGCTGGGCGTCGATCCGGTAGGCCTTGCCCAGCGTCACCATACGCAGGACTTCGCCCAGTGGGATGCGGCGCGCCAAACCGATCGGTTCGAGCGCACTGACCTGCCCCACGTGGACGTGCGTGTCGAAGAACGTGGCGTTCTCACTGCAGATGACGATGTCGGAGTCAGCGACGAAGTGCAGGCCGGCCGATGCGCAGAGCCCGTTGATGGCCACGATCGTCGGCTTGAAGACGCCGGCCTGCCGGGCCGTGTACCGGGGGTAGTCCTCCGCTCCGTCGAGCTCCGAGACATCCCCACCCGAGGAGAACGCACGGTCTCCGGCCGCGGTCACCACGATTGCCCGCACGTCAGGATCGGCATCGAGCTCGGGCCACAGCTCGCTCAGCCTGGTGCGGACCGAGCGGGAGAAGGCGTTGAGCTGCCGAGGCCGGTTGATGGTGAGCACGACAACGTGGCCGTCACGCTCGATCAGTAGCTCGTCGCCGGACTGCGGTTCATCTGCCATGGTCACACCTCACGTCGGACGATCTTTCTTCCCTGAAGAGTACCCTTTATTATGGTCGCGACAACAGGGCCTGGCTGGACCGATCGAGAGGTGGGCGCGATGAGTCTTGCGGTAGTCACTGGCGCGGGACATGGGCTGGGGCAGGAGACGGCACGGCTCCTGGCGGCCCGGGGGCACTCGATCGTTGCCGTCGACATCGACGGGGACAGCGCCATCCAGGTCGCGAAGGACGTTGGTGGCCGAGGATTCGCGTGCGATGTGGCGGACCGCGATGCGGTCCGGGCGCTTGCCGCCCGCGTCGGCCCGATCGACATCCTGGTGAACAACGCCGGCATCTGGCGCTTCGGGCCGCTGCTCGAGCTGAGCCATGCGGACGTCATGGACGTCGTGAACGTCAACCTGCTCGGTACCCTGTGGTGCGTGCAGGCGTTCGTTCCCGGCATGGCCGGACGCGGCGGATCAGTCATCAATCTGTCGTCGGGAGCGGCCCGGATGCACTCGGCCGGAACAGGGATCTATCCGACCACCAAGAACGCGATCGAGGCGCTGACCATCCAGTTGGCCGTCGAGCTTGGCCCGCAGGGTGTCCGGGTCAACGCCGTGGCTCCCGGATCCATCCTGACCGAGGCCACCGCCAGGATTCTCAGCGACAGCGACCGCGCCGAGCGTGAACGAACCATTCCGCGTGGTCGGCTGGGGCAGCCCTCGGACGTCGCCGAGGCCGTCGCCTACCTGGCTTCCGACGCGGCCGACTACGTGACGGGTCAGATCCTCTACGTGGACGGTGGCCTCACGTCCGGTCGCGTCACCTCGCGATGAACCCACTGGCGCCCGCCACCAGGAGCTGATCAGGGCAGGATGGCAGTCCTGGCCCCCACGCCGGTCCCGTCATCATCCGATCCGCCGACACACTTTCCGAGGACGAGGACACCGATCATGAACATTGCCCAAGGCCTCCGCCACAAACTCCGGCAAGGCTGACGAGATGGTTTCCCCTGCGGCACGCATCGTGCCGTCAATGGACCTCGACCAGCTGCGGCTCGCGGTCCGCGAGTGGCTTGTGGCGAACACGCCGTCCGGCTGGCATGAGGAGCTCAAGAGGGCCACCAAGGAGCAGTTCCGGGACTTCAACATCCGTCAGGCCAAACTGCTCCGCCAGGCGGGCCTGCTGGCAGCTCATTGGCCGAAGGAGTTCGGGGGTGGCGGCTTCACCTTTCAACAGCAGATGGTGATCCAGGACGAGCTGGTTCGAGCCGACTTTCCCCAACCCCGGTTGCTCGAGATCTCGCTCGCCCACATCGCTGCGACGCTGATGGCCTACGGTAACGCCGAGCAGCAGCGGCATCTCTCGGCCATCCTCGACGGGGAGATCTGGTGCCAGGGCTTCTCCGAGCCGGAGGCCGGATCGGACCTGGCGTCACTGCGGACGCGCGCCGTCCGCGACGGGGACACCTATGTCGTGAACGGCCAGAAGGTCTGGTCGAGCTACGCGGACCAGGCCTCGTGGTGCCTGCTCCTGGCCCGGACCGATCCGGCGGCGCCCAAGCACCGAGGGCTGTCCCTGTTCATGCTCGACCTCAGCTCGCCCGGGGTCGAACTGCGTCCGACCCGTCAGGCGACGGGCACCGAGGAGTTCTGCGAACTGTTCCTCACCGACGTCGAGGTGCCGGCCGCGTACCGCGTCGGGGAGGAGAACGCCGGTTGGCGCATGGCCCAGACGACCCTGTCCACCGAACGAGTCTTCAACATCCTGGAACTCCAGGCCCGGCTGGCCGTGGCGCTCGACGAGATCGCCGCGCAGGCACGCGCGACCCCCTGGAGGCACGGTCAGACGGCAGCCGATGACGAGTCGGTACGGCAGGACCTCGCCGCCCGTGCTGCGGAGGTAGAGGTGTTGGGACTGCTGGGACGGCGGTTGGCACACAGCGTCGAGGTCACCGGTGAAGTAGGCCCCGAAGGTTCCATTGTCAAGCTGTTCTACAGCGAGACGCTGCAGAAGCTGACGGGCTTGGCCCTACGGATAAGGGGAATGGCCGCAATGCTCGACGAGCGACGGGAGTTCGCCACGACGTGGACCTCCGGCCAGTGGATGATCGACCATCTCAAGTCGTGGAACTGGACCATCGCGGCGGGAAGCAACGAGATCCAGCGCAACATCATCGGCGAGCGGGTTCTCGGCCTCCCGCGGGAGCCGCAGTCGTGACGCCGCCCGAACCGGACCCGACCGGCGACGAGATGCGCAAGGAGTTCCGGCAGTCGGTACGCGGGGTGCTGCGGCAGGCAGCGGCGGCACGCGGACCTCAGCCGGTGTGGGCTTCCGAGACCACCGACACCTTCGCGCTCGGACAGGCCGAGGCGCTCGGCTGGACAGGCCTGCTGGTCGAGGAGCGGTGGGGAGGCGCCGGGGCAGGCATGCTTGAGATGATCATCGTCGCCGAGGAGCTCGGCGCACATCTCACGTCTGTGCCCTTCCTCTCCAATGCCGTCCTCGGGTGTACCGCGTTGTCCGTGGGGGGCAGCCGGGTACAACAGGAACGCTGGCTCCCGGCGCTGGCTTCCGGCCGGCTCAGGAGCGCCGCACTGCTCACCGGTCCCTCGGGGCGGACCGGCGCCGATCTCCTCGGCATGCGGGTGATCGACGACGGCGAGGGAATGCTGCTACGGGGCGAGTCCGGATTCGTGCTGGACGGGGTGGGCGCCGACCTCCTGGTGGTCGCCGCCCGCCGCTCCGGCGAAGCGGACCCCGATCTCTTCCTGGTCGAAGGCGGCAGCGCCGGCATCGAGACAACCGCGTTGCTGAGCGTCGACCGGACCCGGCAACTCACGAACGTGGCCTTCCACGACGTTCGGGTCGAAGCCGCGGCGCGCCTGCCTCGCAGCGTCGAAGCGCTGCAAGCCACGCTGGATCGTGGCGCGGTCGCGCTCGCCGCCGACGCCGTCGGTGCCGCTACGCGGGCGTTCGAGATGGCGGTCGACTACGCCGGGCACCGCGAGCAGTTCGGCCGCCCGATCGGTTCCTTCCAGGCAGTGAAACACAAGCTGGCCGACATGTACGTGCTCATCCAAGGCGCGGCTGCCGCCGTGGAGGGGGCGGCGAGGGCGCTCGACGAGGGGCACGACCCCCGTTGCCTGATCGCCGTGGCGGCCTCGTACGCCAAGGATGCCGCGACAACGGTTGCCGGCGATGCCATTCAGGTCCACGGCGGCATCGGCTACACGTGGGAGCACAACTGCCACCGCCTGTTCAAGCGGGCGAAGTTCGACGAGGCCTTTCTCGGTGACCCATCGGTGCATCGGGATCGGCTGGCTCGATCGGTCCTCGATCGGAGCGCGGCGTCCCGCACGTGACTCAGCACGTCGAGCGCCGCCCAGATGTCCTGAACTGGCGTCCGACAAAACGAGGCTGCCGCCACGGCGGCAGCCTCGTCGGCCGGGTAGTGCTGGTCGGCTATGCAGCCTTCTCGAGGATGTGCACACCGCAGGCCGAACCGAGCCCGATGACGTGCGCAAGCCCGACCTTGGCACCCTCGATCTGCCGCTGACCGCCTTCGGCACGCAGGTGCTGGCAGATCTCCCAGACGTTTGCGATCCCGGTGGCGCCGATCGGATGACCCTTGGACTGAAGGCCACCCGACACGTTCACCGGCTGCCGGCCGTCGCGCCAGGTCGCCCCGCTCTCGAAGAACTCCACGGCGCCGCCGGGTTCGCACAACTTGAGGTTGTCGTAGTGGATCAGCTCGGCGGTGGCGAAACAGTCGTGCAGCTCGACAAGGTCGAGATCGGCAGGATCGACACCGGCAGCCTCATAGGCCGTCGTCGCGGCCTGTCTCGTCAACGTGCTGACGTCGGGCAGGACCTGGCAGGACTCGGTCCAGGGATCGCTGGTGAGAACGGACGCCGAGATCTTGACCGCCCTCCGCCGCTGCTCCAGCGACAGCCGCCGCAACGCGGCATCGGAGATGAGCACCGCGGCTGCGGCTCCGTCACAGTTCGCCGAGCACATCGGGCGAGTGTTCGGGTAGGCGACCATGACGTCGTTCATGATCTGCTCGAGACTCATCCGCTTCGTGTACGCCGCAAGCGGATTCAGCGTGGAGTGCGCGTGGTTCTTCTCGCTGATCCGAGCGAAGAGCTCCAGCGGCACGCCTGCGTATGCGTGCTCGTTGAGGTATTGCATCCCGATCTGCGCGAACACCCCCGGCATCGTCTCGGTGCCGACCCAGCCGTCCATCGGCGCGACACTCGCGAACCGACCCGCCGGTGCCCATGGCTCGCCGTCGGCGCGCGCGGTGCCGGCCACCCCGAGCAAGCCCGCACCGGACAACTTCTCCACACCCACCGCGAGGCCGAGATCCGCTTCACCTGCCTTGATCGCCATGATCGCGGTGCGAATCGCGGTTGCCCCGGTCGCGCAGGCGTTGGTCACGTTGTACACCGGGATGCCCGTCTGACCGATCTGCTTCTGCAGTTGCTGGCCGATTCCGGCCGGACCACCGGTCACGTTGCCCGCCGCCAGCACCTGGATGTCGTTGATGGACACCCCACCGTCGGCCAACGCCCCGAGGGCAGCCTCGGACGCCAGATCCACCAGATCCTTGTCCGGGTGCTTGCCGAACTTCGTCATGTGGATGCCTAGGATCCACACCGTCTCCGCCATCAGGCGACTCCCTCGTCGACAGGCTCGAACCCGAAGCCGATGGCCTCGATTCCGTTGACATCGGTACCCATGCTGAACGTTGTCAGCCGCACGGTCATGCCGAGGCGTAGCTCGCCGGGTTCCGGCTTCACGTTGACGACGTTGGCCCGCACGCTGGTGCCTGCCAGGTCGATCAGCCCCGCGACATAGGGCACCGGTACGCCGGGCGCTGCTACCGACACGATCGTGAACGTCCGCAGCACGCCCGTGTCAGGCAGGTCGACATCCTCGAAACCGGCCGAGCCGCCGCAGGATGCGCAGGCGTTCCTGCGGTCGAAGAAACGAGCACCGCATTGCCGGCACTGATGGGCGATGAGGTGGGGATGCTCGCCCAGGGCGAGGTAAGCCACGAGCGGAACCTGGGTGGGCATCTGACCCCTCCCTAATAGGGTATCCTGAACTCTCAATCTAGGCGCTCGACCGATGATCCGGAAGCTCGTGCGCCCTGAGTCACAATGCCGGCGCGACGTACAGCTCGCAGGGAGTGGACCACGTGACGGTCGAGGCAGTCGGCCCCCTGGCGGGGGTCCGGGTCGTGGAACTGGCCGGGCTCGGGCCGGCGCCCTACTGCGCGATGATGATGGCTGACCTCGGAGCAGACGTGGTGCGTGTCGACCGGCCCGGCCAGCCGGAGGATCCCCCATGGCCGGTCGTCGGCCGTGGACGACGATCGGTGACGGTGGACCTGAAGCACCCTTCGGGGCCAGAAGCGCTGCTGGCCCTGGTCGACAACGCTGACGTGCTGCTCGAGCCGTTTCGACCCGGCGTGGCGGAGCGCCTGGGTATCGGACCCGAGGTCTGTCTGCGGCGCAACGCACGCCTCGTCTACGGACGCATGACAGGTTGGGGGCAGGACGGCCCGTGGAGTCAGATGGCCGGCCATGACATCGACTACATTGCCGTCACCGGCGCGCTGCATGCCATCGGCCGGGCGGGCGGGCCGCCCCAGCCACCACTGAATCTGCTCGGCGACTTCGCGGGCGGCAGCATGTTCCTGCTCGTCGGCGTGCTCGCCGCGTTGTGGGAACGCGAGAAGTCCGGTCTGGGGCAGATCATCGACGCGTCCATCATGGACGGAACCGCATCCCTGACCGCGTTCGTGCACGGCGTGCGCGCGGCGGGGATGTGGCGCGACGAACGCGGGGTGAACGCGCTCGACACGGGTGCGCCCTACTACGACGTCTACCAGACCGCGGATGGCGAGTGGATGGCGGTCGGCGCGATCGAACCGGCGTTCTTCGCCGAGCTGACCCGGCTGCTGGAGCTCGACGATCCGCCGCCCCAGCACGATCAGTCGCGGTGGCCGGAGCTGCGCGCCGCGCTGGCCGACCGGTTCCGGCAACGGACGAGAGACGAGTGGGTCGGCGTCTTCACGGCGACGGATGCCTGCGTCGCGCCGGTCCTGTCCTTTGCCGAGGCGGCCGACCATCCACAGATCGCCGGCCGCGGAACACTCGTCGTCCGCGATGGACTGCTCCAGCCCGCGGTGGCGCCACGCTTCTCGCGTACGCCCGGCAGAATCTCCCGCGGAGCCCCGAGCGCCGGCGCCGACAGCCGGGAGGTCTTCGCCAGCTGGGGAGTCCCGAACCGCGAGGATTTCCTGCGCTGCGGGGCCGTGCTGCAGACCCCGACCGGCCGGCCTGACGGTGCGTAGGGTTCGCGAGGGTCAGGCCGTGGTCTCGGCACTCCCCCGACGTTCGAGCTCCGTGCGGACCGGGCCGAAGAGGAGCTCGAGGTGTTCGGCGACGAGGGTGTCGGGCATTCCCCCGATCCGGCACCAGAAGAGCAGGTGCTCGACCGGGAGGCCGTCGATCGCTCCGATCAGCTCCCGTACGGCCTGGCGGTCGTCGAGGATCCGGTAGCCGCGTATCGCACCCGTGGTCCGGAACTCGCGGCGTAGCTCGTCGACGTCGAGGCGCCGCGGCTGGCGGGTCTGACGGCCAGCGGCGATCGCCTGCCGGTAGCTGTTGAGGTGGTACGCCAGGTGCGGCAGCACCTGCTCGGCCGCCTGCTCCGGATCGCGGGCCAGCAGGACGTTGACGACCCCACCGACGCGGCCGGCTCCAGGGACGCCGGCGTCGGCCCGGCCCTGCAGGTAGTGGGGGTACAGATCCCGGTCGAGACTCAGCAACCCGACCCCGAGTCGTCCCGCGCGGCGGGCACCGAGCGGGCCCTGGTATCCGAGCCAGATCGGCACACTCTGCTGAACCGGGGACGGGGTCATCGCGCCGGCCAGCAGTTCGCGTACCCGGCGCACTGTCGCCTCAGTGAGCTCGTACCGCCGCGCCTCGTCCACACCGAAGGCCTCGAACTCCGCGCGCACGTACCCTGCCCCCAGCCCGAGTTCGAGCCGGCCGTCCGACAGAACGTCGACCAGCGCCGCCTCCTCGGCGATGTGCAACGCGTGACGCAGCGGAGCCAGCAGTACCGCGGTGCCGATCCGCATCGAGCGGGTCCGGGTCGCGAGCGCGGCGGCGAAGGCCAGCGGCTGGGACAGGTACCCGTCCTCGAATCCATGGTGCTCGGTGAGCCAGACCGCCTGCGCTCCCCGGCGCTCCGCGTCGACCACGAGGTCCAACGTCGAGCGGTAGAGGTCGACCCAGGCGGTCCGCCAGGGCGCGGGATTCCTCATGTCGAGATAGATGCCGAGCTTCATGTCGATGCGATTGCCTCACGATGCGGACCCGACCTAAGCTAGGTTGAGTATACTGTTTCAGCGTCGGGTAGCAGAACGGGCGTGGGTCAATGGGTTCGTCACAGGCACCGACTCCCGAAGCGCGGTGCTGGACATGCGAGCGCCTCGCGGACATCGAAGCGATCAAGCGGGTGAAGGCCCGCTACTTCCGCTACATGGACAGCAAGAACTGGACGGAGTTCGGCGAGGTCTTCGCCCGCGAGGCGGTACTGCTCGGCGGGGATCGGGAGATCGCCGGGCGGGCCGCCATCGTCGAGTTCGTGGGGATGATGTCCGACGGTGCGCGGACCGCCCACCAGGGATTCCTGCCCGAGATCGACGTCCTCGGAGCCGGCGAGGCCACCGGCGTGTGGGCGATGTCCGACTACTACGAGGTCCGCGGAACCGAGCCGACGGTCGGTTTCACCGGCTTTGGCCACTACGAGGACCGCTACGTCCACGAGGACGGCGCATGGCGGATCGCCCGCAGCAGACTGACCCGGATCAGGATCGTCCCCTTTGAGGGCGGGCTACCGGAGTTCTACAGGCGACCGACCGCATAGGGCCGCGCGCTGACGTATCGCTCGACCGTCAGCGCGGGCCCATCCGGATCGCACCGTCCAGCCGAATGGTTTCGCCGTTCAACATGGGGTTGCTGACGATCGCGCAGGCCAGATCCGCATACTCCCGGGGATCGCCGAGCCGGGCAGGATGAGGCACCTGCGCACCGAGCGAGGCACGCGCGTCGTCCGGCAACGACATCAGCATCGGGGTGAGGAAGATGCCCGGTGCGATCGTGTTCACCCGGATCTGCTTGTCCGCGAGGTCACGGGCCGCCACGATCGTCATCGCGTGAACACCACCCTTGCTCGCCGAGTATGCGATCTGACCGATCTGCCCTTCGAACGCGGCGACCGACGCGGTCATCAGCATGACGCCCCGCTCACCGTCCACCGGCTCGTTGTGCATCATCCGCTCGGCGGCGAGGCGGACCACGTTGAAGGTTCCGACCAGGTTGACGTCGATCACGCGCTGGAACTGTTCGAGCGAGAGCAGCCCGTTCCTGCCGATGATCCGGCCGGGCGTGCCGATTCCTGCGCAGTTGACAACGACGCGGATCGACCCGCGCGTCTGTGCCAGGTCCAGCGCCGAGCGGACCTCACGCTCACTCGTCACGTCGGCCGGCGCGAACAGCACCGGGTCACCGAGCTCCTTGGCCAACGCCTCGCCACGCGAGGTGGGCAGGTCGACGATCACGACGCTGACGCCCTCGTCGACGAAGCGCCGCACTGTCGCCTCACCGAGGCCCGAGCCGCCTCCGGTGACAACCGCCACCCCAGCCGTCAATCTCATCCGCGTGCCCACCTTCGATCTAGTAGCTGCCGACAGAGACATCTAGAGTTTTTCGATGATCATCGCGTTGGCCATGCCGCCGCCCTCGCACATGGTCTGGAGTCCATACCGGCCGCTGGTCGACTCCAGATGATTGAGCATGGTGGCGAGAATCCGGACGCCCGACGCGCCGAGCGGATGTCCGAGGGCGATAGCGCCACCGCGAGGGTTGAGCCGATCGGGATCAGCCGCGAAGTGATGCAGCCATGCCAGCGGTACCGACGCGAAAGCCTCGTTCACCTCGAACGTGTCGATGTCGTCTATCGACAACCCGCCGCGCTTCAGCACCCTTTCGGTCGCGGGGATCGGCCCGGTCAGCATCCTCAGCGGGTCGCTGCCGACTGCCGAGAACGTGTGGAACCGCGCCCGTGCCCGCAGTCCGAGATCTGCGGCCATCCGCTCGCTCATGATCAGTGCGGCGGAGGCGCCGTCGGTGAGCGGCGAGGAGTTGCCCGCGGTGACACTCCAGGTGATTTCCGGAAACCGCCGGGCGTATCCGACGTCGTGAAACGCGGGGCGCAGTTCGGCGAGCTTCTCCACCGTGGTGTTCGGGCGGATCGTCTCGTCCTTGTCCACCACCGGTCGGCCCGGGTCGTCATCGCGGACGGGAACGATCTCGTTCGCGAAGGCACCCGCGTCGGCCGCAGCCGCTGCGAGCCGGTGCGACCGAGCGGCGAATTCGTCCAGAGTGGTGCGGCCGAGCCCGTAGTCGGCCGCGATGAGCTCCGCCGAGATTCCCTGCGGGACCAGGCCCTGCGGATACCTGTAGACGAGCGGCCCCACGTTCGCGTCCTGACCCTGGGCGTTCGAGAACATCGGCACGCGGCTCATCGACTCGACGCCGCAGGCGATGACGACGTCATGGACACCCGCCATGATCCCCTGCGCGGCGAAGTGCAACGCCTGCTGGCCGGACCCGCACTGGCGGTCGATCGTCGTGGCCGGCACGGACTCCGGCAGTCCGGCGGCGAGCAGAGCGGTGCGACCGATGTTGTGGGCCTGTTCGCCGCTCTGCGTCACACATCCGGCGATGACGTCATCGACCAGTGCCGGGTCGAAGTCATTGCGGTCCAGCAGGGCCACCAAGGTATCGGCAAGCAACACGGCCGGGTGCCGGCGCGACAGTATGCCACCCGGCTTTCCCTTGCCGGAACCGGTACGGACGACGTCAACGATCACGGCGGACGGCATTGCAGCTCCAGAGTGCCAACAGGTTGAACCCGCGGCCCTGGGACCGCAGATTCGGAGATTGGATAAGAGTATCCTATATTAGGATCACCGCAAGCCCACAGCGCGGTCGCGCCGACCGCGTTCAAGTGACCCGCCTAGCGTGAAGTGGAGCATCCCGTGGCAGACAGCGTGCTCGTCGAGCAGGCCGACAGCGTGCTCGTGATCTCAATCAACCGACCAGAGGCTCGCAACGCGGTCAATCGGGAAGTCACCGACGCGGTCGCGGCCGCCGTCGACGAACTCGACGAGCGGCCGGACCTGACCCTCGGTGTCATCACCGGAACCGGCGGGACCTTCTGTGCGGGGATGGACCTCAAGGCCTTCCTGGCCGGGGAGGACGTCACGCTGCCCGGACGGGGCATCGCCGGAATCGTCCAGCGGCCGCCGCGCAAGCCGTTGATCGCCGCGGTCGAGGGGTGGGCGCTGGCCGCCGGCTGCGAGATCGCCCTGACCTGCGACCTGATCGTGGCCGCCGAAGACGCGCGTTTCGGCCTGCCGGAGGTCAAGCGTGGCCTGGTTGCCGGAGCAGGCGGCCTGCTGCGCCTGCCCCGGTGGCTCCCGCCGGCGATCGCGAAACAGCTCGCGTTGACCGGCGAACCGATGAGTGCGGTCGACGCCCATCGGTTCGGGTTGGTGAATGAACTGGCCCCGCCGGGCCATGCACTGGCGGCCGCGCTGGAGCTGGCACGGCGGATCACTCCCAACGGACCGCTTGCCGTCCAGGTCACCAAGCAGATCCTCGACAACGCGACCGACTGGACCATCGAAGAGGGGTTCGTCAAGCAAGGCCCACTGCTCGACCGGATATTGGCGTCCGAGGACGCGCGCGAGGGCGCCACCGCGTTCGCGGAGAAGCGGAGCCCCGTCTGGACCGGTCGCTGACCGAGCCTCAAACGGTTTCGCCGGCGGTGACCGCCGGCGAAACCGCACCGGTCACCGCGGTCCGAACCGATGTGCTCCGTCGATTCGGATCACTTCACCGTTGAGATAGTCGTTCTCGACGATCGCCTGCACCAGCCGGGCGTACTCCGCCGGCCTTCCCATCCGCTGGGGGTTGGGGATCGCGCCGCCCCACTTCGCCTGGGCGTCCTCTTCGCTCATCTGGAACGCGGGCGTAAAGAAGGTACCCGGCGCGATCGTCATGACCCTGATGCCCAGTGGTGCCAGATCGCGCGCTGCCACCAGGCCGAGCCCGACGACACCGCCCTTCGCGGCCGAGTAGTCGGACTGACCCACCTGACCTTCGAACGCGGCGATGCTCGCCGTGTTGATGACAACGCCGCGCTGCCCTGAATCCAGCGCCGGGCAGGAGGCCATCCTGGCCGCGCTCAGACGCAGGGTGTTGAACGTACCCACCAGGTAGATGTCGAGCGTGCGACGGAAGGTCTCGAGCGGGTACGGCCGATTTGACCGGTCAAGGATGCGGCTCTGCGCGACGGGACCACCGTGCGCCGTCACCACGATCCGCAGCGGGCCGAGTTCGCTGGCCGCGTCCACCGCTCCCTGCACGGACACTTCGTCCGTCACGTCCGTGTGAACGAAGCGCACCGACGTTCCGAGCTCGCCGGCGAGCCGCTGCCCAGCCTCATCGGCCAGGTCGGCGATGACCACGCTGGCTCCGCCACTCACGAGCTGACGCACCGTGGCCGCGCCAAGACCGCCGGCACCGCCGGTGACGATCGCTGAAGCCCCGTCGACATCCATCCTCGCTACCCTCTTCCCCGGACAACCATGGCCCGCGTCCAACCCACACCCGAACAGTTTCAGGATACTTAATTGGCACAGGCGGCGTCCATCGGCCCTGCGCCGGGACGCCTACACCGGCAGTTCCTCATCGCTGACCCAGCGCACCATTCGCGCGAGGACGTAGAACCCGTCGTGCGGCCGCCCATGAGGCGCCCCCTGCATGGTCACGCCGCCGAGGGTTACGACGCGTTGCGCACCCGCGGCAAGCACCATCTCGCGCAACTCGGGTTTGCGTTCGGCCGGGTAGATGCCAACAGTCTGCGCGGCGACGTCGATGTAGCGCGCGGCGTCGGCGAGGTCCTCGACCACGACGACGTTGACCGTTCGACCGATGGGATAGATGTCGAGCGGGCTGCTCGACCGTACGACGAGGCCGCGACCGCTGAAGTCCCCCCACACCTTGATGTCGGCACGCTGTCCGTCGAGCGCGGTAAGGGCGTCGCGGATCTCCCGGGGCGTGGGCCGCCCGGGCGCTTCGCCGGTGTTCGAAACCAGATGCTCGAGGAGACGCTCGCAGAACGTGTCGACGTCCTCGACGGCGCCCTCGACGAACTGGAAGCGGCTGTTCTGGCAGGCCTCCTGCGGGCCGACGTCTCGTGCGGCGCACCGGGCCACAAACTCGACGGTCGACGGACCGCCGAACGCCTCCCGGCCGATCAACGAGACCGAGACCTTGGGATTCAACGCCACAAGGTCCAGGCCGGGACCGATGTGGTTCTGAACGCTGCGGATCGCGGACGCTCCTCCCCAGGCGACCACGGTGTCGAAGTACTCCTTGCGGAAGAGTGCCGCCTCGACCGCGGCGTCCCCGCCACGCCAGTACGCGGCAGAGAATGACCGCAGCACCGGATGATCCGGTTCGAGGTCGGCCATGGTGGCGAGGATCGCCGGGGCGGTGAAGAGATCGTTCGAAGCCATTTTGAGCATGTTGACGCCACGCGTGAGCGCGCCACGCGCGATGCTGAACGCGGCGAGCTCAGGGCCGTTGCCGGCCAGGAAGTGCAGGAGGCGTATCGGATATGCACGAACGGCCAGGGTCGTCCCGTTCGGCCGTTCCACGGACCGCCATCGGGCGCCCGCACCGATACCGTGCTCGAGATCGAATTCGAGGATCTCACGACCGAAGAAGTCGCCCAGCCGCTCATACGAAGCCCGGACCCGGTCCGGCGCCAGGTTGTTGATCTGACAGGTGCCCTCGAGCGCCGCCTGGAGGTGCGGGTTGGCCGCGAGGCGCAGCCGCTCCCCCGTTGCGACGAGGAAGTCGATGACGTCCGCGATGGGCAGCTGGAAAGCCGGTCCCGGCTGCGGCCGCGGCCAGACCATCGCGGCGACGTCAACCTCCGGAGTCGCGAACCGCACTCCGCGGTCACGTGATGTGTAGTGAGCACTGGTACCGCGGACGAGCTGACCGCGGGCGACGTGGGTGACCTCGAGGATGCCGCTCTCACTCATGTTCGTCTCCTGTGGCGCTAGACCGGCCGCTCCCACGTGCCTGGCGGGATGGCCTCTTCGCTGAGCCGGTACTTCTGTACCCGACCAACCTGGTTTCGCGGTAGCTCGCCGACGAGCCGGACGAACCTCGGCTGCGCTGCGCCCGGAAGGCGTGCGCGAAGCCAGCTCCACAGCGTGTCCGGATCCAGACGGCCGTTCACGACGACAGCCAGCGCGACAGCTGGATCGGCGGCCTCGTTCGCCCGGACCTCGTAGGCGGCAACCTCGCGGATCACGGGGTGCTGCAGGACGATCGCCTCGACCTCGGAGCTCGACAGTCCGCCGGCCCCGGCGAGGTGGTGCTTCCGCCGATCGACGAAGTACAGGTATCCGTCGTCGTCGAACCTGCCCAGGTCGCCGGTATGGAACCAGAGGTTCCGAAACGCGCGTATCGTTTCGTCTGGCCGGTTCCAGTACCCGTCGAACATGATGTGGCTCCGGAGCGGTCGGCAGACGATCTCTCCGACCTCGCCGGGCGCGCATTCCTCGTCCTGGTCGTCGACGACGCGGACGTCGTAGTACTGGTTCCGCCGCCCTAGACTCCCCGTCCTGATCTCGTCGGTCGGACCGAGGTTGGTCATCCGAGCGACCTCGGTCGAGCCGTACGCCTGCGAGCCGACGCGCGAAACGCCGAGCCGGTCACGCCACACCCGCGTCTCCTCAGCAGAGAACGGACCGCCCCGCACGACGCGAAGTCGTCCTGGTTCGGCGCTCGGGTCGACGTGGTCGGCAGCCGACGTCGCCGCCTGGACCATCGATCCGAGGAGCGCGGTGATGGTCGCCCCGGTCCGCCGGATCTCCGGCCAGAACCGGTCGGCCTCAAACCGGGGCGCCAGGGCCACCCGCCCTTTGGCGAGCATCGTTCCCACGATGGTGGTCAGTACGTTGATGTGGAAGAACGGAAGCGGCAGGTACACCGTGTCGTCCGGCCCTTGACCGGAGTCTTCGGCCACCTGGTGACCGGCCAGGCACAGGTAGTTGTGGCTGATCATGCAGGACTTGGACGTACCGGTCGTTCCCGAGGTGTAGAGGAGCGCGGCGAGCTGACCCGGCGCTGGAGCCGGAACACACTTGGGCCGTGCCGACGTGCAGAGCGCGCCGAACGGTACGTGCACGGCCCCGGCCGGCCATGTTCCGGCCGTCTCGTCGAGTGTTACGAAGGTCGGCAGCGACAGCACGTCCGGCTCGCGTTCGGCGAGACGAATGCCCAAGGAGCCGGGCGTGACGAGCACTCGCGCACCGGAGTCGCGTAACTGGTGCAGGATGGCATCGACGTCGAGCGACGGGTTGAGGGGAACGAAGACTCCGCCCAGGCGGCTCGTCGCCATCCAGGCGACGACCGCCTCCGATCGACACTCCAGGAGCGTCGCGACTCTGCCGCCTGGGGTCGCTCCGATCTGTTCGAGGCCGGCCGCGAAGGCGACGCTCCTGCGCAGGATGTCTCCGTACGAGAACGCGTCTCCATCGCACTCGATGAACATCCGAGACTCGTCGGCGGCGACCGCCGCGTCCAGCGCATCGGTGATCGTTCGAGCTCCTGGCAGCGCGGAGGCCCTCATTTCTTCAACCATGCCTCGTGGAAGTCAGGCAGGCCGTCGTCGATCAGGCGGAAGCCTCCGACATCCTTGCTGACCACGAACGCATACGGGAGGCGGAACGTCGGGATGAGCGGGACCTGCGCCCAGAACTGCGTTTCCAGGGTCCGGTATACGGCTGCCCGCTCTTGCGTGGTTGTCGCCGTGCGCCCGTCTGCGAGGGCCTTGTCGACCAGTGGATCCGAGAATCCGCCGAAGTTCAATGCGGAACCCGTTTGCAGTGCGAGCGCCATCGAGGGCTCGGGATCGACGCCTGCCACCGCGGAGCCGGCCATCTGGAAATCGCCCTTGCCCTGGCGGGTGACGAAGGCGACGGGCTCGAGCGTCTGGACGGAGACCTTCACACCCTTGAGCTGTGACCACCGCTGTTGCAACGCCTGGTTCTGCACCGCCGAGGTCGCGGTGCCGAGCAGCTCCAGGTTGATCGATCCACCCTTCTCCGCAAGGTACTGGTCGATCAGTGTCTGAGCCATGGCGAGATCCGTCTTGGGGCGCGATGGCGCGTCGCTGTAGAACGGAGAGTCCTTGGTGAACAGACTGTCGACGGTGGCCGCACCGCCGGCGTTGACCTTGTCGTTGAGATCAGCGAGGTCGACTGCGAGCAGCAGTGCCCGACGGACCCGCACGTCGTCAAGCGGTGCCTTCCTGGTGTTCAAGACAATGCCTTGTCCACCGCTGATCGGCGGGATCCGCGTGTCGAGGCGCTGCTTGATCGACTGCACCAGCTCCGGCGACCAGATCACGAACGCGATGACATCCGCATCCCCGGAGGAGAAGGTGTCGAGGCGCGGCCCGTCGCCGAGGACAGGTCGGACCACGAGGCTGTCGAGGTAAGGCCTCGGCGCGTCCCAGTAGAGGGGGTTACGCTTGAGCACAAGCCGATCATCACGAACGTAGCTGTCAACTGTGAACGGACCGGCACCAACCGGCTTCTGCGCGAAGGCGGCGCCGAGCGTCTTGACCGCTGTCGGAGACGGAATCATGCCCAGCCCCCGCATCAGGTATCGCGCCCACTGGCTGTTCTTCTCCGCAAGAGTGACCTTCAGGGTCGTCGCGTCGACGACCTCGTAGGTCTTCATCGTCTTGACCTGGCCCGCCGACGGCGAGCCGGTTGCCGGATCCGCCATGCGATCCCATGCCGCCTTGACCGCCTCGGCGTCGAACGGCGTGCCGTCGCTGAACTTCAGTCCCGCCCGCAGCGTGATCGTCCACACCCGTTGGTCCTGGGTCTCGACCGACTGGGCCAACCGCGGCTTGATCGTCCCGTCAGGCAGGACCTCCGCGAGCATGTCGTATATCGCCACCAGCGGTAACTGACCACTGCCGGTCGTCGGACGCGCCGCGCCGGCATCGAGGGTGGCCACCTCCTGGAAGGTGAGGAACTGCAGCGTCCCTCCTGCGCGTGGCTCGCCCTGCGCACCTGAAGTGCTGTCGTCTCCACCGTCGCCGCACGCCGCCGCAAGCATCCCGACCGTCAGCACGACGCTGAGCATCCTCAACCGACTTCGCTGGAACATATCCCTCACCTTTCGTCACAGCGTCGCCGCCGTCACGTCGCGTATGGCCCCCCAGGCTCGGCGTCCCCCATCGGCTAGTACGGTATACCCTTTTATCGACTCAAGGAAAGACGGATCGATTCGCCGCCCGACCGGAAGGCCGCTTCACCCACCCGCAACCCGCCACGACGGGTGGGCACGGCACCGAATCCGTCTCGTTGAGTGTACTCTTTATGCACCTATCTGCTGAACGCCAACGGCCAGGACCAAGGGAGTACCGCGCATGTCTGTCGGGTGGAGCTCGAAAGATCCGGCCAGAATTCTTGTGACGGGCTGTTCGTCGGGCATCGGACGAGCCCTGTGCACGGTGCTGCACGACCGAGGGCATCACGTGATCGCGACGGCACGAGAGTCGGCACAGCTGACCGGCGTGCCCGCGCACGCGCACATCGACCTCGACGTGACGAACGACGCGTCCATCGCTGCCGCTGCCAGCGCCGCGGGCCCGGTCGACGTGCTCATCAACAACGCGGGAGTCACCGCATGGGCGCCGCTGGAGACGATGCCGATCGATACGGCCAAGCACGTCTTCGACACCAACGTGTGGGGCACATTGCGGATGTGCCAGGCGTTGCTCCCCTCGATGCGGGCGGCCGGGCGCGGACGCGTCATCAACGTCAGCTCGGCGGCCCTGCGTGGGTACCCGCTGCTCGGGCTGTACGTCGCCAGCAAGATCGCGATGGAGGCGCTGAGCGAGTCGATGCGACTCGAACTGGCCGCGTTCGGCGTCGACGTCATCCTCGCCGAACCGGCCGCTGTCGTGTCCTCGTTCGGCCAGAACCGGATGCCGGTAATGGTCGACGACCCGAGCTACCGTGAACTGACCGAGCGAGCGTTCCGATACCTCCAGGGGCTCCGCGGCACAGTGTTGACGTCGGAAGAGGCGGCCGGGGCCATCGCCGACCTGGTGGAGCTCGACAGCCCACCACTGCGCGTGCCGATCGGCGAGGACGCCGAGCGCATCGCCGCCGAACGGCACAGTGTCGGGGACGAGCAGTTCGAGCGGTCGATCCTCTCGGCCCTATGAGGGTCGGGCTCGACGCGTTCCGCCACCTTGACCGGGTCGTCCGGTGGTCCGGCTGCCCGGGTAGTTCCCGCCGCCGTAGATCCTGTCGAGTGTCGCGTAGTCCTTCGCACCGTTCACGCTTGGCAACGAATCAACGAACCGAACCGATCGCGGCTTCTTGTACGACGCGATCTTCGACTTGCAGAAGTCGATGAGGCCGGCCGCGGAGACGGCGGCACCGGGGAGCAGGACGACGATGGCCTCGACCGACTGCCCCCACCGCTCGTCGGGCAGACCGATCACCGCGGCCTCCGCCACGTCGGGATGCGATTCGAGGCACGACTCGACTTCCGCAGGGTAGATGTTCTCCGCCGCGGACTTGATCATCCGGGACATCGGCGCGATGAAGGAGATGGATCCGTCCGGCTCGCGCCGACCGAGATCCTGGGTGTGCCACCAGCCGCCACGGCGGCGGTGCTCGGTCAGTTCCGCGCGATTCCAGTACCCGTTGCCGACGATGGGTCCCCTGAGGACGATCTCGCCGGCTTCACCGGTGTCTACGTCGTTCATGTCGGCATCGACGATCCGGACCCGGGCGGCCGGTGACGTCCTGCCGTGGCTGCCGATCGAGTCGGGGCCGATGGAGTTGTACGTGGCGAGCGCCATCACCTCGGACTGCCCGTACCCGCCGGAGCGACGGCCGAAGGGACTCCGGTCGACCGAGGTCATCGCGATCCAACGGGGATCCGACCGGGCACTCGCGCGATAGCTGGACAGGTCGAACCGGCCGTCGGCGTTCAGCTCGAGGATCCGCTCGATGATGGGCGGCAGCAGGAATCCTGTGGTGACCCGCTCCGCCTGGATGAGGAGACAGACCTCGGCCGGATCTGCACGGCTCACGAAGACGTTGGTGCCACCTGAGAGAAACGTGGGCAGGAGCCACATGTACGCGGCCACGTGGAACAGCGGACCAGCATTGATCGTGACCGTCGTATGGTCGATGTCCATCGCTCGAGCGAGCAGGTAGGACTGCGCCATCATTGAGGTGTGGCTCAGCAGGGCCGCGTTCGGCCTGCCTTCGAACGCCGCGGTGTAGAGCGCGAGGACCGAGGACGACGGGTCGACCAGCCGCTCCTGATCGGCGCCGTTGCCAGCGGCCAGGAAGGATTCGTAGCCGCTGACGGAGTCGGTGTCGTGCTGGATCCAGACCGCGGCGCATGCGGCGCCCCTACGCGCGCTGCGTGTCGTGTCGCCAACCTCCTGGTGCTGCCAGAACACCACCGAGGGATCGAGATCGTTGATCACGAACTCGAGCTCCTCGGCGGTCTGGCGCCAGTTCGCCGGGCAGACGACCGCGCCCAGCTTCGCGCACGCGATGAGTACCTCGAGCATCCGGTAGCTGTTCTGGCCGAGCCACAGCACGCGACTTCCCGGGTGGACCCCGACGTCCGCGAGGGCGTTCGCCAACCTCGTGGTGCGCACGTCGACCTCGTCGTAGGTCAGCCGGACGTCGCCGTCGACCACGGCGAGCCGGTTGGCGTGGACGAACCGGTGCTCGCGCGAGATGTCGCCGAGCGTGAGCGTCTGGCTCGGTTCCATCCGCGCGCCCCTCCGTCACGAGTAGAACTGGTCGGCCTTGTCGAAGGTCTGCGCAAGTTCACCTTCGGACCGGCTCTTGACGAAGTTGAACTCGTCGTCCTCGAACTGCAGGTTGGTTCCGTAGGCGTGCAGCAGATAGCTGCAGACCTCGGAGAGCGCCATACCCATGCTCTGCTCGACCAGCCGGTACGACTCCTTGGCGATGACGATGCCGTCGGCGGGCATGCGCGCCACCTGCACCGCCAGCTCCTCCGCGGTGGCGTGCACGTCAGCGGCCGGAACGAAGCGCGTGAAGATGCCCCGACTCGCAAGCTCGCCGGCCGGCGCGATCCGCCCGGTCAGCAGCAGGTCCCTGGTGAGCACCGGGCCCAGCCGGTGGAAGAACAGGTGCAGGTCTCCGAGGACCGGGCCGAGATAACGGGTCGCCGGCATCCCGACCTTCGCGTCGTCACCCACCACGCTGATGTCCGAACCCATCAGGAACTCGAGCCCACCGCCGAGCGCGAAACCACGGATCGCGGTGATCGTGACCTTGGGGTGGTAGGTGACCCGGTCGTAGACGCGCGATGTTCGCCGGTCCACGACGAGACGGCGGCGCTGGCTGGGGCGGCGCTTCTTGCCATCCGCTCCGTTCGGCGGCCCGTACCAGCCATAGACCTCATTCATGTCCACGCCCGCGGTGAAGTTCTCTCCGGCGCCACTGAGGATGACGACCTTGATGTCGTCGTCCTCCGCGACGTCGTCAAGACACCACACGATGCGGTCGTACATCTCAAGCGTCATGGCGTTGAGCTTCGCCGGCCGGTTCAGCGTAACTCGGGCAATGTGACTGACCCGGTCCTTCTCGTACAGTACGTCGTCGCTCACAACAGCGTCCCTCACTAGTCGCGACTTTCTTCTCTCACGTCTGTTCAGCATTCGCGGCCCGAGCCGCGGGATTCAGGAAGCGCTCAACGGAACCACCACGTCACGCACTGAGGTGCCGGCCAGCATCCGATCGAAACCCTCGTTGATGTCGTCGAGTGCCAGCGTCGCCGAACGCAGCCGATCGACCGGCAGCCGGCCAGCGCGGAACAGGTCCAGGTAACGCGGGATGTCGCGGCGCGCCGACGCACTGCCCATGTAGCTGCCCTTGACGGTCCGCTCGGTGGCGACGAGGTCAGCGAGCGGGATCTCCAGCTGCTGGCTCGGGTTGGGCAGACCGGCGGTGACCATCGTGCCGCCGCGACCGGTGATCGTGTACGCGAGCCTGGCGGCGCGCGCGGAGCCCGCCATCTCGAACACGAAGTCGGCTGCTCCGAACTCCTGCAGGATCCGATCGGCGCAGTCCGGCTCTCCGGCGTCGTAGACGTGGGTTGCCCCGAGCGTCTGCGCCAGCCCGAGTTTTTCGTGAGAGAGGTCGATCGCGGCGACCTTGCGTGCGCCGCTCGCGATCGCTCCCAGCAGGGCGCTGAGCCCCACTCCCCCCAGCCCGACAACGGCAGCCGACGAGCCCGGAGTGAGCTGCGCCGTGTTCATGACCGCCCCCACGCCGGTGACGACCGCACATCCGAAGATCGCCGCGATGTCGAGGGGGATGTCAGCGTCCACCCGGACAATCGATCGAGGCGTGACAACGGCGTATTCGGCGAACGCCGAGATGCCGCTCCAGTGGTTCAGCGATTCGCCCGCCACACTCAGGCGTCTCGTACCTGTCTGCAACGTCCCTTCGGCCCGGGCCTGCCACGACGACTGGCAGAGATTCGGCCGCCCGCGCAGGCACACGGCACACTCCCCGCAGCTGGCCACGAACACCATGACAACGTGGTCGCCGGGCGCGAGTCCGGTCACGCCCCCGCCGACCTCTTCGACCACCCCCGCGGCCTCGTGGCCGGCGACCGCCGGAAGTCTGCGAGGGCGGTCCCCGGTCACCGCCGACAGGTCCGAGTGGCACAGGCCGGCGGCCGCCACCCGGACGAGCACCTCTCCGTGCCCGGGACCCGACAGCTCCACTTCGGTCACGTCGAACGGCCGGCTCGTGGCGAATGGAGCCGGCAGGCCAGCTGCCCGCAACACGGCAGCACGCATCTTCATGAGTTCACCGACGCAGGCTCCAGATGGAGCGCGACAGCCCCGTCCACACCGGGTCGGGCCGCCGGGAAGCGTTTGAGGACGAGCGGATCGTGCCCGGGGATCACATGACCCGGTCCGTCGGCCAGTCTCGTCACGGTGTTCAGCGCTGCGACATAGTCGATCGTGCTGACGAGTACCGGAAACGGGTTCTCTGCGACCAGGTTCTCGTAGTAGTGCACGGCATCGGAGGCCAGCACGACGTTTCCTCGTGCCGTGCTCACCCGGACGACCTGCAGACCGGGCGTGTGCCCACCCACGTGGTGGATCGAGATGCCTGGAGCGATCTCGTCGTCGCCCTCATGGAAGCTGACGCGACCGCGGTGCAGTTCCCGCAGCCATTCGATCGTCTGCTGCAGGTCGTAGGGCCGGCGCAGGAAGCCGCTGCACATGGACGGTCCGGTGGCGTGGGCCATCTCCGCACGTTGCAGGTGCAGCCTCGCCTGCGGGAAGTCGAGGATGTTGCCTGCGTGGTCCCAGTGCATGTGCGTCGTCACGATGTCCGTGACGTCGCCGGCGCCGAGTCCGACGTCGGCGAGGGCGGCCAACGGCGAGCGTAGGTGGTCATGTCCACGCTCGGTCATCGTCTCGGCCCCGGCCCCGGTGTCAACCAGAACTGTGCCGTTCGGACCGACGATCGCCCAGACGAAGAAGTCCATCGGCATCGACGTGTCCTGGCAGTCGCCCGGCCGGTAGATGACGTTCTCGAAGCGTTGCCGGCCGTCGTTCGACCCGTACTTGAGCGCGAATACGCGGTAGTCCATCTCAGCTCCCCGCGCCGAGGTCGACCCAGATGCTCTTGACCTGGAGGTACTCCTTGATGCCCTCGAAGCCGCTCTCGCGTCCCAGACCCGAGGTCTTGTACCCGCCGAACGGTGACTGCGGCACGGTATTGCGATACGTGTTGATCCACACCGTGCCTGCCTGGACCCTGCGGGCGACGCGATGTGCCCTGGCGATGTCCCGGGTCCACACCCCCGCAGCCAGACCGAACGGCACGTCGTTGGCGAGTTCGATCGCCTCTTCCTCGGTCTCGAAACGGGTGACGGCGAGGACCGGGCCGAAGACCTCCTCCTGGAAGAGCCGGCTCTCCCTGGAAACGCCGTCGAACACGGTCGGGCCGACGAACCGCTCGTCGGTGGTTTCCCCACCGAACGCGACGACTGCGCCGGACGTTCGTGCCGTGGCGATGTGCTCGCAGATCAGTCGGTGCTGTGCTGCGGTGGCAACCGGACCGACGTCGGTAAACGGATCGGCCGGATCACCCAGCCGCACCTGCTTGGCCTGATCGATGATTCGCCGGAGCATCCCGTCATGCACCGACGAGTGAACGAGCAACCGGGACCCGGCCAGGCAGGTCTGCCCGCCCGACGAGAACACGCCGGCGGATATCCCGGCCGCCGCCCGATCGAGGTCCGCGTCCGGGAAGACGATCTGCGGTGACTTGCCGCCGAGCTCCAACGTGCACGGCTTGAGCTGCTTGGCCGCCAACTCCCCGATCAATCTTCCGGCCGCCACACCGCCGGTGAAGGAGACCTTTCCGACCAGCGGATGTGCGATCAGCGCCGGCACCACGTCCGGTCCGATCCCAGTGACGACGTTGACGATCCCCGCCGGGAATCCGGCTGCCTCGAACAGTTCGTTGAACACGATGCTGGACGCGCTCGCGTGCTCACTGGGCTTCAGCACCACCGCGTTGCCCGCTGCGAGGGCCGGCGCGATCTTCCACCCGGCCAGTCGCAACGGCGAGTTCCAGGGCAGGATCGCGGCCACGACGCCGTAGGGCTCGTGCACGGTGTAGTTCAACGAAGCCGGGCGATCGACCGGAATGACCTGCCCGAGCACCTTGTCGGCCATACCGCCGTAGTAGCGGTACCACTCGGCCATGGTGCGCAGGGAGGCCCACAACTCCTTACGGGACTTGCCGTTGTCGCGGGACTCGACCTCGACCAGTTCCTCGAGTCGTTCGAGCACGAGGTCGGCGAGCCGGACCAGCAATCCGCCGCGGGCGCTGGCGGTCAGGCCGCTCCAGGCTGACGAGCGGAACGCGGCGTCCGCATTCCGCACCGCCGCGTCGACGTCCGCGGGAGCGGCGCGCGCGATTCGCGCCCATGGCTCGCCGGTGAACGGGTCGATCGACTCGAAGGTCCTGCCGTCCCCGGCCGGCGTCTGACGCCCCCCGATCATCATCCCGAAGTCACGCAAGCGGCACCTCCTCTCCTAAAAGGGTATCCTGTAATTGAAGGCCGGGCCAGCAGCAGCCGGCGCCCCTCGAGGCCCTATCGCGACGCCGCGGCAGCGGCACTCGCCCCAGCGATGCGCCCGAACACCGATCCTGCGGTCAGGCCGGTGCCACCCGGATAGTTGTGGTAGAACAGCCCACCGACGATCTCGCCACAGGCGAACAGGCCCGGCATCACCGTGCCTTCGGCGCTCAGAACCTGTGCTCGAGGTGTGATGCGGACGCCGCCGAACGTGAACGTCACCCCACACGTGATCTGGAACGCGAGGAACGGTCCCTCGGTGAGCGGGTTGGCCCAGTTCGACTTCGGTACCGGGAGACCCACCGTGCCGCGGCCGTCCTTCACGGTCGGGTCGAAGGGCACCTCAGCCATCACCGCCGCGTTGAAGGCCTTGACCTCGCTCAGGAATCCCTCGGGGTCCACCCCGTCGAGGCGCCCTGCGAGCTCCTCGAGGCTGGCGGCCTGGACCTTGGTGACCTCCCGGATGCGGTACTCGTCGCGGAGCAGGTGCGCCACCTGCTGGTCGAACACCTGCCAGGCGAACTGGTTGGGCTGCTCGAGGATGCGCCTGCCGTACTTGGCGTACGTGTAGTTGCGGAAGTCCGCGCCTTCGTCGACGAATCGCCGGCCGTTGGCATTGACCATGATCCCGAACGGGTAGCTGTGCTTCTGGAAGCCGTCGCCGACAGCCAGGTCGCCGTATTCGGGGGCATTGCGGTCCCATCCAACCGCGTGGCAGCCGGACCAGTGCCCGGCGGGGGAAGCGCCGGCCTCCAGCGCCATGCGATGACCCTCGCCGGTGTTGAACCTGGTGCCGCGTACCTTCGCGAGATCCCAGCCCGGACCGAGGTAGCGCGTGCGCCACTCGGTGTTCGCCTGGAAGCCGCCGCTCGCCAGCACCACGGCGGAGGCGACGATGCTCGTCGTGACGCCGTCGACGACCGCAACGACGCCGTGCACTCCGGAGTCGTCGGCGAGCAGGCTGACGGCCCGGCTGTTGTAGAGGATCCTGACTCCGGCCCGCGCGGCGATCTCGTGCTCCATTTCCACGAGACCCGAACCACCGCCGACGACCTCGACGGTCAGCCCTCCCCAGAAGCGGAACCGGCCGTCGACCTTGAACGCCTGCCGACCGTAGGCCGGCGCGAACCGGATACCCTTGCCCGCCATCCACCTGAGGGTCTCGTGGCTGCCGTTCACCAGGACCTCGACCAGATCGGGATCCGCGCGGTAGTCGGTCACCCGCGCCATGTCGCCGAAGAACGCATCGGATCGGTAGACACCGAAGTCGGTGTTCTCGATCTCCGCGTCCGACAGGTCGGGCATCAACGCCCGCAGGTCGTCGACGCCACCGTAGACAGTCCGCATGGCGCCGGCGGTGAACGCGGTGTTGCCGCCACGCTCGGCCTCGGGGGCACGTTCCAGCACCAGCACGTCGGCCCCCGCGTCACGAGCGGCCAGAGCGGCGCACATGGCTGCGTTGCCTGCGCCGACGACAAGCACCTCTGTCTGCATCATCGACTCCGCCCGACGAGAATTGAGTATACCAATTATGGGCACAGCCTACCCGGCGACGATCACTCGTCAACCTCCGCCGACAGGTTGCGAGGACCGTCACTCCGACGGCGCTCGTGACAGCGTGCCGGGCTGTGCGGTACGGCCAGTTCGAGAACGGGGCATCGCCGGCAGAGAGGTCCGATCCTGGCTCCGCGCAGCCCACAGCGGGGCCGCGCCGACAGGCACGGGCCCGGCTGTCACGCGCCCGTCAGTTGCCGCCGGCGTCCGAACGTCGGTCGCCGGCCAGGTCGAAGCCCTCATACCCGTTGGCCGCCACCGTCGCGCACCTCTGAACGTAGGCGGGAAAGCCGAGGAGCGGCATGAACACGCGGGTCTTGCCCGGAATGTTCGCCCCCAGGTACCAGGAGTTGCAGGACGGATAGAGCGTCTTGTCGGCGACCTCGTTGACGTGTTCCACCCAGGCCACTTCGGCATCGGCGCTCGCCTCGATCGAAGCGATCCTGTGGTCCTGCAGATACTTCAGGCAGTCGCCGATCCAGTTCACGTGGTGATGGATCGAAACCATCATGTTGGTGAGCACCGACGGGCTACCCGGCCCGGTGACCGTGAAGAGATTCGGGAACCCTGGCACACCCAGGCCGAGGTAGGTACGCGGGCCCGACAACCACTTCTCCCGCAACGAGAGGCCGCCCCGGCCACGGATGTCGACGCTGAGCAGCGCTCCCGTCATGGCATCGAACCCGGTGGCGAACACGATGACATCGAGTTCGTACTCGTCAACCGCGGTCCGGATCCCTCTCGGCGTCAACCGTTCGATGGGTGCCGTCGCGACGTCGACGAGATGCACGTGCGGTCGGTTGAAGGCCTCGTAGTAGCCGGTGTCGAGGCAGATGCGTTTGCAGCCGATGATCTGGTCGGGCGACAACAGGGCCGCGACCTCGGGATCCTTGACGATCTCCCGGATCTTCCCGCGCACGAACTCGGCGGCGAACCCGTTGGCTTCCTGATCGACCATGATGTCGGCGTAGGCGCCGAGCACCCCCGGCCCGCCCCGCGCCCAGCGGGCCTCGAACTCCGCCTCGCGTTCGCTCGGCGTCGCGTCGAAGATCGAGGCAGGATTGGGCGGAACACGCCAGTTGCCTGCCGACTGCCGCAGGCTCATCTGTGCCCGGAAGCCCACATAGTCGGCTTTGATGGCGGCCTGCTCCCCCGGGTCCAGCGGATGGTTGCCCGCCGGCAGCGTGTAGGCCGCCGTGCGCTGGAAGACGTAGAGAGCCCCGGCCTGCTCGGCAATGACCGGAACCGCCTGGACGCCAGAGGAACCGGTGCCGACCACCCCGACCCGCTTGCCGGACAGATCGACACCCTCGTGCGGCCAGCGGCCGGTGTGGTAGACCTCGCCGGCGAAGGTCTCCATGCCGGCGAACCCGGGTAGGTTCGCCGACGACAGGCACCCCGAGGCCATGATGACGAATCGGGCCAGCACCTCGCCGCCGGTCGCCGCCCGGACCGTCCATCGATCGGAGGTCTCGTCGTAGACCAGCGCCGAGACGCGGGTATCGAACTGAATGTGGCGCCGCAGATCAAACCGGTCCGCTACATGATTGGCGTAGCGCAGGATTTCGGGTTGGGTGGCATACCGCTCCGTCCACTCCCACTCCTGCTGGAGCTCCGGCGAGAACTGATAGGAGTACTCGACGCTCTCGACGTCGCAGCGGGCACCGGGGTAGCGGTTCCAGTACCACGTTCCACCCACATCACCCCCGGCCTCGAAGACGCGCGCCCTGAGGCCGAGCTCGCGAACGCGATACAGCATCTGCATGCCCGCGAAACCAGCGCCGACGATGACCACGTCGAACTCAGTGCCACTCACGTCAACCTCCTCGGACTTCATGCCAGTGCTCCAGTCGCTTGGGGTGATCAGCGAGGGCCGGCTACTCGCTGATCACCGCGATCAGGCGACCCGAATCGACGGTCTCGCCCGGCGATACCAGGATCTCGGTGACGGACCCGGCCACGTCGGCCGCGACGACACTCTCCATCTTCATCGCCTCGATGACACAGATCTCTTCGTGCTCAGACACCCGATCGCCTACCTCGACGAGCATCCGCACGACCGTTCCGTGCATGGGTGCCAGGATCCGCCCCGGGGAGTGCCGCACCTGCTGCGCATCTCGCGCCGCCGGTCGCTCGCGTGCGGATCCGCTGTCGCGCGTCGCTCCCGCATGGGACCACGTCGTGACCGAGGGCACACCACGGCGGGACCGCCAGTCCGCTCGCTTCGTACCCGCATCGGCGGCCGGCGCCGGTGTGAGGCCGAGGGATGCGGCCAGCCCGCGCGGATCCGAGGTCCACAGCTTGAGCGCGAAGCGCTGTCCGCCGATCTCTGCGGTGAGCTCCGGCAACTCCTGAGGAACCCCGCCCGGCTGGTCGGACGAGGTCGGGCCGGCGCTGTCGAGTGGCGACAGGTCGAGCTCATGGTCCACCCAGTTCGTCGAATGCCGGGCCGCGACGAAGTCGGGATGCTCGACGATGGCGACCTGGGCAGGGATCGTCGTCGCCACTCCCGCGATCTCGGTCTCGCCGAGCGCGCGGACCATGCGTCTCCGCGCCCGGTCGCGGTCCTGCGCCCAGACCACAACCTTGGCCACCAGGTTGTCGTAGAACGGGCTGACCGCGTCGCCGGCGACGTAGCCGGCGTCGACCCGTACTCCGGGTCCGGTCGGCGACACGAATGCGGTCAGCGTGCCGGGCGACGGGGCGAAACGGCCGCCGGCCGGGTCTTCGGCATTGACACGGACCTCGATGGCGTGACCGGTGGACCTGACGTCGGCCTGCCCGAAACCCAACGCTCCGCCACCGGCGACCCGCAGTTGCCACTCCACCAGGTCCAGGCCGGTCACCAGCTCCGTCACGGGATGCTCGACCTGCAGCCTGGTGTTCATCTCGAGGAAGTAGAACTCCTCGTCCTGGTAGAGGAACTCGACCGTCCCGACACCGACATAGGAGCAAGCGCGCGCCAGGCGCACTCCGGCCTCGCCCATCGCGCGGCGCACATGGTCGGGGAAGTCGGGCGCCGGACTCTCCTCGATCAGCTTCTGATGGCGTCGCTGGACGGAACAGTCTCGTTCGCCGAGCCAGACCACGTTGCCGTAGGTGTCTGCCAGCACCTGCATCTCGATGTGGCGCGGGCGGGTGAGAAACCGCTCGGCGTAGAGCTCGGGACGACCGAAGTAGGCGACGGCTTCGCGCCGTGCCGACTCCATCGCCGCCGAGGCCTCCCCTGCGGAGGCGACGACCTTCATTCCTCGTCCACCGCCGCCGAAGGCCGCCTTGACCGCGACCGGCCAGCCGTGCGACTCACCGAACCCGACCAGCTCGGCAACTGAGCTCAACGCACCGGCGCCACCCGGCAGGACCGGGACATCGGCGTCTTCCGCAGCGCGCCGCGCACTGATCTTGTCGCCCATCGTCGCGATCGCGCCGGGTGGTGGCCCGACGAAGACCACGCCCCGGTCGATCACGGCCTGCGCGAACTCGGCGTTCTCGGAGAGAAAACCATAGCCGGGGTGCACGCCGTCGGCACCTGAGCGCTCCATCAGGTCCAGGATCGCGTCGCTGTTCAGATAGCTCTCCGCCGCGGTCCGGCCGCCGAGAGCGAACGCTTCGTCGGCGAACCGTACGTGCAAGGCGTCGCGGTCCGGCTCGGAGTAGACGGCTACGGTCGACAGCCCGAGCTCCCGACACGTTCGGATGATTCGTACCGCGATCTCGCCCCGGTTGGCGACGAGGATCTTCTTCAGCACGTTCTGCCCTTTCTCGGGGGTCAGCCGACGATCCGGAAGGCGTAGATCGACTCACCGTCGGTCTCGACGACCTCCAGCCGGACAGCGGCCCCGGACCGAACCGCGGCCGGATCGGCGGCGAGCAGGCGGGCCCGTAGCCACGGTCCTTCGTGGAGCTCCACGATGCCGGCGATCGCGCTGACGACGGTGGCGCCGGATCGATCTGGGCGGGAATGGATCGCCGTCCAGGTGACGACGTGGCCGCCGCCCTGCGACGGTGTCCACTCGAGATCGGGACTGCCGCATTCCGCGCAGAAGAGGACCTCCGGAGCGCTCAGGTGACCGTGCGATACGCAGCGGCGCAGCAGCAGTGTTCCTTCGGCGAGGGTGTCGAAGAACTGGGCCGATCGGTCGTCACGGGTCGCCGGCGGGAACCCACCAGATCGCGTCATCGCTGCCTCCGCTCCTTGCCCAGGATCAGCGTCGAGTGATGGTCCAGGATCCCGCCGTTGCCGCTGACCAGAGCGACCTCGTGGCGATCGACCTGACGTTCGCCGCCGTCGCCGCGCACCTGGATGACGGCCTCGGAGAGCGGTGTCATGCCCCACGCGTAGTAGCTCGACAGCTGGCCGCCACCGGTGTTCGTCGGCAATGTGCCGCCCGGGCCCAACGCGCCGCTCGAGGCGAATGCGCCTCCCTCACCCTTCTTGCAGAATCCGTAGTCTTCGAGGGTGATGATGACGGTGAAGGTGTAGCAGTCGTAGACCTCGCAGAGATCGACATCTTCGACGGTCACACCGGCCATCGACATCGCCGCCTGGCCCGACTGCCTGGCCCCCGACTCGAGGCCGAACGCGCTTCCCCGATGCATGGGATATCCAGGGTGCCCCTGGCCCCATCCCCAGATGTGGACCGGCGGCTGCCGGAGATCGACCGCCCGGTCGGCGGCGGTCACGATCACCGCGATGCCGCCGTTCGACACCAGGCAGCAATCGAGCAGACGGAACGGGTCAGCGATCATCCGCGAGGTGTGATGGTCGGCCACGGTGATCGGCTGCCGGAACTGCGCCAAGGGGTTGTGCACCGCCCAGGCCCGCTGCGCCACCGCGACCGCGGCGAAGTCGTCGTCCGTCGTGCCGAACGCATCCATGTGCCGACGAGCGGCCAGCGCGTACTGCGGGTTGGCTCCGATCAGGCCACTCGCCGGGCCGATGCTGGCGAATCCGGTACGAGGACGGGGACGCGTGTAGGCCGAAGGCTGTTCCCTGACGAGCGGCGTGTCGGCCCAGACGCACGCCACCACGCTGGCCATGTCGCTTTGGATGGCCAGCGTCGCGTACTGCATCATCCCGATTGCGGTGCTTCCGTACGCCTCGATCTGAGCGAGCATGCGCAGGTCGCGCAACCCCAGCATGCGCTGCAGGTCTGGCGTGACACCGCCGGCAGTGCCCCCGCTTACGAGGAGGCCGTCGATGTCAGCGAGGGCCATCCCCGCATCGGCCGCGGCCCGCTCGACCGCCTGTGCGGCGAACTCGCTCGCGGACGGACCGTACACCTTGCCCAACTCGGTGAGCCCGAGGCCGACGATCGCGGTCGTCGCGTCGCCCGTTCGAGACATCCGGCTACCGCCCTGTCTCGACAGGACCGTGCTGCTTCGTTGGCACATGCTCCTCCGGACCATCGACCGATACCAGTCCCACAGCCCGGCCGCCAGCGTCAGTGCTTCCGCTCGTCGATGACGAGGGACTGCGGGCTTGACGGAGTTGAGGATACTGAATTTTGATGTTTGAGGCTACTGTTTTGTACGCACCGGGCTATGCTCGGCACATGGCAGAGGTTGAGGCGGCACCCGAGGAGTCCACGCTGGTCGACGCACTCGCGGAACTTCGCCATGCCCCCACCGATGCGGCGCGTTCAGAGGCTGTCGCCAAGCAGCGCGCGCGGGGTGCCTGGACGGCGCGCGAACGCATCGAGGAGCTGATCGATCCTGGCTCGTTTCGCGAGTACGGCCTGTTGGCCAAGCCCTCACAGGCGGAGCTCATGGGCCCCGCCGACGGGATCGTCACCGGTCTCGCCCGCGTCCGCGACCGACCGGTCGCCGTGGCCTCCTACGACTACACAGTCATGGCGGGGAGCCAGGGCAACGTCAACAACATCAAGCTCAGTCGGATGCTGCAGATCGCCGACGAGCGCAGCCTTCCGGTCGTGATCTTCGCCGAGGGCGCGGGGCACCGCGTCCAGGAGGCGACGATGCATTCGCGCGGTGGCGGCGAGGCGACCTTTCCGACGCTCGCACGCCTCTCCGGCAGAGTGCCGACCGTATGTGGTGTGCCCGGTCGCGCCTTCGCCGGCCACGCGGTCCTTGCCGGCTTGTGCGACTTCGTGGTGGCCACGCAGTACGCCGCGATCGGGATGGCGGGACCTCCCCTCGTCGAGGCCGCCCTCGGCGAGCGTCTCACGCCCGAGGAGATCGGTGCCGCCAGCATCCACGCCACCTCCGGTGCGGCCGATGCCGTGGCCAGGGACGAGGCGGAGCTCGTCAGCCTGATCTCGGCGTACCTGTCGTATTTCGAAGGTCGCTTCGAACCGAGCGATCCCGTGATGCCGGCGACGGCGCTGCGGTCGATCGTCCCCGCGGACCCGCGGAAGCCCTACGACGTACGCGAAGTCATCTCCGGGCTCTGCGACCTCGGTGAGCTGCTCGAGTTGCGGGCGGGTTTCGCCCGCAGCCTCGTCACCGCGCTCGGTCGGGTGGATGGCTGGCCGGTGGGCTTCGTCGCCAGCCAGCCGCTGGTTCTGGCCGGCGCCATCGACGCCGCGGCCTCGGACAAGATCTCTCGCTTCGTGAAACTGTGTGACGCGTTCGGCCTGCCCGTCGTGTTCCTCGTCGACTCTCCCGGTTTCCTCGTCGGCCCATCCGCCGAACGTTCGGCGTTGATGCGGCACAGCACCCGGGTCATCCACACGCTGACCCATACGCAGGTGCCGTTCTTCACGGCCACGCTCCGCAAGTCCTATGGCCTGGCGCACTTCGCCATGGGCGGTCGGCCACTCGGCGCCTCGATGGTCGTGGCCTGGCCCACCGCCGAGTACGGTGCGATGGGGCCGGAAGGCGCCGCCAAGGTGATCGGCGGCAACGCCGGCATCGACGCGGAGCGAGAACACTCCAAGTCACTCCGCCGAGAGGGTGCCTCGTTGAAGATGGCAGAGATCTTCGCCATCGACGACATGATCGACCCGGCGGAGACGAGAGCCACCCTCGCGGACTGGCTGGCCGCCGTGATGCCGGCCACCAAGCCGAGCCACCGACCCATCGAACCCTGGTAGTGCACCGATGACTGACATGCATACACCCGAGCACGACACCCCACACGGCGACGCCGGCCGTGGCCCCCGTGCGGGGCTCCTCAGCGGCTATCGGGTCGTCGAGGTCTCGATGCTGCTCAACGGCGCGTCGACCTCGATGATGCTGGCCGACCTCGGCGCCGACATCATCAAGCTGGAGAGCCCGAGCCTGGGCGACTACTTGCGCATCGACGAGACCCGGTACCTTCACCTGCAGGCCAACAGGAACAAGCGCAGCATCGCGCTCGACCTGACGACCAGCGGCGGTCAGGAGGTCCTCGCTCGTCTGATCGCCACCGCCGACGTCTTCGTCACCAACGCCACCGGGAATCGCAACGCGAAGCTGGGCCTGTCCTACGAGCAGCTCCGGGCTCACCGCGACGACATCATCTACTGCCAGAACACCGGGTTCGGCGCGACCGGCCCCTATGCCGACCTCCCCGTCCACGGCCAGATGATGGATGCGCTCGCCGGCGCCAGGCCGGTCGAGATGGGCGAGGACGGCTTGACCTCTCCCGCCGGCGGCGGGGTGTCCTGGCCGAGTCTGCAGATCGGCGGCGAAGGCACCGCGACCGCGGCAATCTACGCCGCGTTTCATATCGCCGCGGCGCTGGCGCACCGCGCGCGGACCGGCCAGGGTTGCTACCTTGATGTGGCCGCGGCCAGTGCGGTGACCGCGAATGCCTGGACCGCTGTCTCGGCTCTGCTCAACCAGCCGCAGGTGGCAGCGGCCGTAGCCGACACCGCTCAACGCCGAGGCGTCGCCCGCTATCAGTGGTATGAGACCGCAGACCAGAGGTTCGTCCTGTTCTGCCCTGAGGAACGTAAGTTCTGGGTCAGGTTCTGCGAACTGACGGGCCGCCCGGACCTCATCGACCAGGTCTATGGCGAGAGCTTGCGCCGAGAGGTCCAGGCCATCATGCACACCCGTACGTTCGCCCAATGGATGCGGGTGGCGATCGAGCACCGGTTGCCGCTCGGCCCCGCCTACAGTTCGATCGACGAGGTGCTTGCCGACCCGCAGACTGCCGCTCGTGGTCTGTTCCTCGCCGGCAGGGACGCGGACGGCGAGACGGTGACCTACATCGGGCAGCCTGTGCTCGTGGACGGAATGGCAACCCCGGAGCCCACCCCGCCACCGGCCCACGGCGCCGATACCGATGCGGTCCTGCGGGAGCTGGGCTACGGCGAGGACGCGATCCGCAAGCTGGCCGCCGACCGGGTCACGACCGCTGAACGGCACGACGACGACTTCATCGCACTCAACGTCCACGCCCGCCTGGACCCCTAGACGAGTAAATCCGAACTGCCACTGCTGACACTCGCAGTTGCGAAGGTCCTGCTCGGGGTTCGCTCGGAAGCGCGATGGCTACGGCTCGTGCCGCGGGTACTGCCCGGCGCGTTCCCGTACCTACCCGGGCAGTCCGGCTACAACATGCGGCTACGGGCAGCGGTAGCGGTGCTGCGCCGGGCCAGTCGAGGGCATACGCCCAGCCCGACGGCGGTGCCGTGGGCGGTGAGGTTGACCTGAAGGGCGGGGATTAGCAGAACGTCCCCGCCCATGCGACCAGACGATCCCACATCACACCCCGTGTCGTCGCAAGGTTGTGGCAGTGCCCGGAACGCGGCAACACGAAGAGTGTGTAATCCGGACAAGAGCTGAAGTACGCACCGTCGCGGTGCGGGTCCGGCGTGTTGTCCCGTTCTCCCCATCCCTGAAAGATCGGCACATCGACCATGGACGCCAGACGGCGCCCGAGCGGCGTAGCGGCGACGGCGTGCAGCGCGGACCTCGGCAACACGGTCGCACGCGCATCGTCGGCCACGATCACATCGTCGGGCACGTCGTCGAAGTGGAACTGCGATCGCAGCATCGACCGGTCCATGACGAAGTAGCCGTCGGGACAAGGGTCGGGCAGCTGGGAGAAACGGGCCGTGGCCTCGGCGAGCAACTCTGCGTCAGGCAGGTCCTCCGACAATCCCGCCAAGGGCTGGTACCCGTAGCCCAAGATCGCAAGGTAGTCGAAGCTGCGGTTGCGGGCCTGCTGCATCACGGCCAGCGCAGCGCCCATCGAATGGCCAAGGCCGATCATCGGGATGCGCGGGAAGCGTGAGCGCAGCTGCGTGGCCACTGCCGCGTTGGCACCCGCCATCGGCAGGAGCCCGGCGTCGTCCCCGTTCGGCGGCCGTGTACTCGACCCTGTCCCGTAGTTGTCGATCGCGGCCACCGCGAAGCCCGCCTCCACCATCCGTTCCGCGAAGCTGTAGCCGGACCGGCCTGGGATCTCGAGATGCCAGTAGTCCTTTGTGTACGTGCCGCCGGGGATGGCGAACAGCAATGCCCGCGCCGGCACCGGAGGTTCGAGGATCCAGGCAGCGATGACACACCGGTGGCCGACAGCCGTGGACACGTCGAATCGCAGCTCTTCGGGCACCCTGTCCATCTATTCAGTGTACTCAATAGAGAAACCGTGATCAACGGCCGGCGCCTGCGCTCGGTGGCCTGCCAGCGCCATACCGGCGGACCACCGCCATATGATCGCCAGCACCGATCCGGGCGCGCCGGCCCTACCCGGTGAACGGCGGTCGCCTGTCGAACCTCGTCGACGGTGACACCTTGGCGCGGCATCCCGCAGCTACTGCCATGAAGACCGTGAGCCGCCGGGGCCACCGCCCGTTCATCAGTCATTGACGACCGCGCGGTGGCCGTTTCATACGAAATCGGTCCGGGCAAGGCAGCGACCTGCGCCCGCTACTTCTCCTTCCAAAGGTCGGCGAACCTGATGTATCCCTCGCCGACGACCTGGAAGTTCTTGATGTTCTTGCCCGCCGTGTACGCGGCGCCGGCCCGGACAAGGAAGATGTAGGGAACCTGGTCCCAGACCGCCCGCTCGACGATGCCGTACGCGGCCTTCCGCCGCTCGATCGAGTCAGCCGAACGGCCCTCCTCGAGCGCCGCGTCGACGGCCGGGTCTTTGAACTTCGAGCGATTGAGGGAACTGCTGGAGTAGAACAGGTCGTAGAAGTCCGGCTCAGGATCATCGCCGATGACGGCGTTCGTGGTCACGTCGTACTGGCCGGCCAAGAGCCGGCGACTCGCCTCGGGCCCGAGCGACACGGTGATTTTCACCTCGACGTTCTTGAGTGCCGCCCACTGCTGTTGGAACACCTCTGCCCACGACTTGATCGCCTCGGCGACCGAGAACTCGATCTTCACCGGGCCGCCCTTCTCGGCGACATACGCGTCGATGAGGGACTGTGCCTTCGCGCGGTCGACAGCTGGGCGTGAGATGTCAGCACCCAGCGGTGCTCCCTTCGGGAACAGTGTGGTGATCGCATCCCCGGATCCACCGGTTCCCTTGTCCACGAAGTCCTTGACGTCGGTGGCCAGCAACAGGGCCTGCCGAACACGCACATCGTCGAACGGCGCTCGTGCGTTGTTGAGGACCAGTCCGATACCGCCGATCAGCTGCGGCTCCACGACGGAGTAGCCCTTGGACCGCAGATCGGCGGTCTGCGGGACGGGATTTCCCGTCGACACGAAGTCACCCTCGCCGGCCTCGAAGCTGTCGAAGCGCTGCTGAGCAACCGGAACGGGACGAATGACGAGCTCGTCGAGGTACGGCCTCGGGGCGTCCCAGTACTTGGGGTTTCGCTTGAACGTCATGTGGTCGCCCTGGACCCGCTCCGCCAGCACGAACGGCCCAGCACCGACCGGTTTGCTGCCAAACTGCTTGCCGGCCGCTGCGATCGCGGTCGGTGAGCCGATGAAGGTAAGCCCAGACGCCGTCAGGTAGCGGTGCCATTGGCGATTCGGCTTCTTCAGCGTGACCCGCAACGTGAGCGGGTCGACCACCTCGGTGGTGTCGATCGCTGCCGCGGCGCCTGCGTTGGGCGCTGCCGTCGCCGGATCGCGGAGTCGCTCCCAGTTGAACTTCACAGCAGCGGCATCGAACTGGGTGCCGTCGCTGAAGGTCACGCCCTCACGGAGCTTGATCTGCCATTGCTTACCGTCGCTCGTCGTGACCGACGTGGCCAGTCGCGGAACGATGGAGCCGTCTTCCTTGATCCAGATCAGATGATCATAGAGCGGTGGCAGGACGTTGCCGCCCTGGTTCGGCTCGATGCGGGCGTCGATCGGGTCCAGCGAGAGCGACTCGGTGTGGTTGATGTACGTCGCCGAACCGCCCATGACGGGTTGTCCGTTCCCTTGTGTACTCCCGGAGCCACCGCCATCGCCACACGCCGCCAGAGGTAACAGCGCCAGAGCGAGTGCCGCTGCGAGCAATTGCCTTGGGCGGCGGCCTTCCAGGTCGCTATGCATCTCGTACTCCCTGCACTCACAGCCTACAGTGACCGAGATATCATGATACTTTTTTAGCAACGGGTCAACGTGGTGTTGCCGGTACGTAACAAGCTTCTCCCTAGTCATCGGCCCATCCTCGACTCCGAGTCGGGAGATTGCCGGACCAAGAGTGCACTGATTGGGCGCGTGACCTACTGCTGAGCGACGCCGAAGGGGCTCCCGGTCGAGCGTCCGTCCGGACTCCTGTCGTCGAGGCCCACGAAGCCGGGCCAGCAGGGCTCTACTGACCGCCCATCGTGGCATCGGGCGACCCTGACGGCGCCGAATAGACGGTGAGCGCGCACCCGAGCCGTGGACGCCGACGGCGGAGATGGATCGTCATCATGACACCCAGGACCACGACCAGCAGGGCGGACATGGCGGCAGCGCCGTACGACAGCCGGTAGGCCGTGGGACCGGGGAAGCCCTTCCCTCCGACCTGGATGGTGAACGTGACGAGCAACGCGGCCGAGACGGCGCTGGCCACCGACGTGCCGATGGTGCGCATCAACGCATTGACGCTGTTCGCCGCAGCGGTCTCGGTGGACGGGACAGCGTCCATGATCAATGGGGGCATCGCAGCGAAACAGAGCGTGGTCCCCACCGACATGATCGAGACGGCAAGGACGACCCAGCTCACCGCCGGCAGCAGGAGCGCCTGCAGGAGGTTGGCCAGCACCAGGAGCAACCCGCCGACGAGGAGCGTGACGTGGGCACCCCGCGCCGCGGACAGACGCGCTGACACCGGCGAGAAGATCACCATGCCGAGACCCGCCGGCGCCATGAACAGCCCGGCCATGAGGGTCGACTGGCCGAATCCGTAGCCGGTGGCCTCCGGTGCCTGCAGCCGCTGCCCGACCAGGATGAAGTTGGCGAACATGCCGATACCGACGAAGATCGCCGCAAGGTTGGTCATGAGCACGATCGGCCTGCGTGATACCCGCAGATTCACCAGGGGCCGCGGGTGGCGCAGTTCGTATCCACCCCACAACCCCACCAGCACGACCGCTGCGGCCAACAGGCTGATCGTCGCGGCGCTTCCCCAGCCCCACGAGCCGCCCTGGGCGATCGGCAGCAACAGGCAGACCAACGAGGCAGCGAGGCCCGCCGCGCCGACCGCGTCGAATCGCCCGCCGGAACGAACCGGTGACTCCGGAACGACCCAGGCCACCAGCGCCGTCGCGGCGAGCGAGAGCCCACCCGCGACCCAGAACACACCCTCCC
>NZ_JAHYSG010000096.1 GCF_022095675.1 Dactylosporangium sp. AC04546
GCGCGGGAGGCGCTCGCCCCTACTCGAGGGCCGTTAGCTCCTCGGGTGTGAGTAGCCGGGAGCGGATCAGGAACCGGACCCCCTCCGGGGCCTCCAGCGAGAAGCCGCTGCCCCGGCCCGGCACCACGTCGACGGTGAGGTGGGTGTGCCGCCACAGCTCGAACTGCGACCGCGACATCCAGAAGGTCACCGGCTCGTCGACGCCGTCGACGCGCAGCGACGCGAGCAGCACGTCGGACGAGCCGGTGCGGAACTCGCCTTCCAGGTAGCACATCGGGGAGCTGCCGTCGCAGCAGCCGCCGGACTGGTGGAACATCAGCGGCCCGTGGGTGCCCCGCAGCGACCGGATCAGCTCGGCCGCCGCGGGGGTCACCGCCACCCGCTCCATCAGAAGAAGCCCAGCTTGTTCGGGGAGTAGCTGACGAGCAGGTTCTTCGTCTGCTGGTAGTGCTCCAGCATCATCTTGTGGTTCTCCCGGCCGATGCCGGACTGCTTGTACCCGCCGAACGCGGCGTGCGCCGGGTAGGCGTGGTAGCAGTTCGTCCACACCCGGCCGGCCTGGATCGCCCGGCCCGCCCGGTAGGCGAGGTTGACGTCGCGGGTCCAGACGCCGGCCCCGAGGCCGTAGAGCGTGTCGTTGGCGATCTTGATGGCGTCCGCGACGTCGGCGAACGAGGTCACCGACACCACCGGGCCGAAGATCTCCTCCTGGAAGATGCGCATCGCGTTGTCGCCCTCGAAGACCGTCGGCTGGACGTAGTAGCCGCCCGACAGCTCGCCGCCGAGGTCGGCCCGCTCGCCGCCGATGCGCACCTTGGCGCCCTCCTGCCGGCCGATGTCGAGGTACGACAGGATCTTCTCCAACTGGTCGTTGGAGGCCTGCGCGCCGATCATCGTGTCCGTGTCGAGCGGGTGGCCCTGCTTGATGGCCCGTACGCGCTCGACGGCGGCGTCCATGAAGGTCGCGTAGTGGCCCTGCTGCACGAGCGCGCGCGACGGGCAGGTGCAGACCTCGCCCTGGTTGAGGGCGAACATCGCGAACCCTTCGAGCGCCTTGTCGTAGAAGGCGTCGTCGGCCGAGCTCACGTCGTCGAAGAAGATGTTCGGGCTCTTGCCGCCGAGCTCCAGCGTCACCGGCTTGATGTTCTCGCTGGCGTACTGCATGATCAGCCGCCCGGTCGTGGTCTCCCCGGTGAACGCGACCTTCGCGACCCGCGGGCTGCTGGCGAGGGGCTTGCCGGCCTCGACGCCGAAGCCGTTGACGATGTTGAGCACGCCCGGCGGCAGCAGGTCGGCGATGAGCCCCATGAGGACGTGGATCGAGGCGGGTGTCTGCTCGGCCGGCTTGAGCACGACCGCGTTGCCGGCGGCGAGTGCCGGCGCCAGCTTCCAGGTGGCCATGAGCAGCGGGAAGTTCCACGGGATGATCTGCGCGACGACGCCGAGCGGCTCGTGGAAGTGGTAGGCGACGGTGTCGTCGTCGAGCTCGCCGATGCTGCCCTCCTGCGCGCGGACGGCGCCGGCGAAGTACCGGAAGTGGTCGACCGCGAGCGGCAGGTCGGCGGCCAGGGTCTCCCGGACCGGCTTGCCGTTCTCCCAGGTCTCGACGACGGCCAGCCGCTCGAGATTGGCCTCGATCCGGTCGGCGATCTTGTTGAGGATGTTGGCCCGATCGGCGACGGAGGTGCGGCCCCACGCGTCGGCGGCGCCGTGGGCGGCGTCGAGGGCGAGCTCCACGTCCTCGGCGGTGCCGCGGGCGATCTCGGTGAACGTCTGCCCGGTGACGGGGGTGGGATTCTCGAAGTACTGGCCGCGGGCCGGCTTGACGTATTCGCCGCCGATCCAGTGGTCGTAGCGGGACTCGAAGTCGGGTGCTTCGTAGCGGGTCATCGATGACCTCCCAGGGGTTCGGTCCACCGGCGGTGGTGGACGACCTGGGCGGACGCTAGCGCCGGCGACGTTGCAACGACGTTGCGCCGAACTCGGCGGCGAGGCGCGCGATCCGGTCGAGCACCAGCGGCAGGCGTGGCGATCCGGCCGGCAGGGCGGCGGCCAGCGCCTCCCACATCCACAGGTCGTCGCCGCCCCAGCTGGACCCGGTCCAGGCAGTGAGCAGGGCCGGGTCGCCGGCGGCCCGTACCCCGGCCCGCAGCTGCCCCTCGACGAGCCGGCGCAGCCGCACGATGCCGGGCGCCTCCGAGGCGGGCAGCAGCGGCCCCCGGTAGGCGGCGAGCGCCCCGCCGGCGTCACCCCGGGCGAGCCGGTCGAGCACGCCCTGGAAGTCGGCCGAGACGATCTCGCGGATCCGGTACGGGCGGGAGTCGAGCAGGGCCGGGCCGACCAGCCGGCGCAGCCGGGACAGCTCGGCGCGCAGCGTGACCGGGTTGAGCAGCTCGTCGCCGTAGAGGTCGAGGCCCAGCTGCTCGCCGGTGCACCCCTCGGGGTGCTGCAGCAGCAGCACGAGCAGCTCGCTGTGCCGCCGGCTGAGCTTGCGGGCCCGGCCGTGCACGGTCAGCATCGCCTCGTCGCGGCCCAGCCCGGTGAACGTGACGGTCGCCGGCGGTGCGGCGGTGGCGAGGTGGGCCTCGGCCGCGCGGGCGGTCGCCCGGACCAGCGCCAGGCTGTGCGGGTTGGCGAGGTGGTCGCCGCCGGTCACGTCGATCGCGCCGAGCAGCCGGCCGGTGTGCGGGTCGTGGATCGGGGCGGCGGAGCAGGTCCAGCGGTGCACCCGGCGGCTGAAATGCTCGGTGGCGAAGATCTGCACCGCGTGGTCGACGGCGACCGCGGTGCCGGGGGCGTTGGTGCCGGCGTGGGACTCGTCCCAGCGCGCACCGGGGACGAAGTTCATCCGCTCGGCCTGGCGCAGCACCGCCGGGTGCCCCTCGACCCACAGCAGGCGGCCCCGCTCGTCGCAGATCGCCATGAGATGATCGCCGTCCTCGGCGATCGCGCCGAGGAGGTCGCGGACCAGCGGGAGCGTCCGGCGCAGCGGATGGGCCTCGCGGTACTCCTCGAGCTCGGCGTCGGTGAGCTCGACCGGCGCCGTCGCGTCGGGGTCGAGCCGGGCGGCCGCGCTGCGCCGCCACGAGTCGGCGACGACGCCGCGCACCTGGTCGCCGATGGCCCCGGCGGTGAGGAAGCCGTCCCACGCCCGCCCGTTCAGGCGGATCCGCTCCAGCGGATCCGCCCCGGTGCGCAGCGCGAGCCAGGGGTCGGGCATGCCCCATAGTGACCCGCGCCACGCACCGGCGCCAAGGGTCAGCCGAGCGCGGACTCCAGCCGGTCGAGGGCCTGGCCCAGGGTCTCGTCGTCCATGACCAGCGGCGGGAGGAAGCGGATCACGTTGGAGTACGTGCCGCAGGTCAGCAACAACAGGCCCGCCTCGTGGGCCGCCTTCTGGATCGCCGCGGTCCGGGCCGGGTCCGGCGTCGCGCCCAGCGGGGCGCCCCGGCCGTGGACGCGCTCCGCGGTCAGGGTGCCGGGGGTCGCCGAGCCGGGCACGACGATCTCCACGGCCAGCATGGCGCCGCGGCCGCGGACGTCGCCGATGAACGGGTGCTTGTCCGCGAGCTCCCGCAGGCGGGGGAGCATCACCGACTCGATCCGGCGGGCGGCGGCGTTGAGGTCGAGCTCCCGCATGGTCTCGATCGAGGCCAGGGCGGCGGCGCAGGCGATCGGGTTGCCGCCGTACGTGCCGCCCAGGCCGCCCGGGTGGACCGCGTCCATGACCGTGGCGCGGCCGGTGACCGCGGCCAGCGGGAGGCCGCCGGCGATGCCCTTCGCGGTGGTGACCAGGTCGGGCTCGACACCCTCGAACGTCGAGGCGAACCAGTCACCGGTACGGCAGAAGCCCGTCTGGATCTCGTCGGCGATGAACAGCGCGCCGGCGCCGCGGGCCCAGGCGGAAAGCGACGACAGGAAGCCCGGCGCCGGGACCACGAAGCCGCCCTCGCCCTGGATGGGCTCGATGAGCACGGCGGCCACCTGGTCGGCGCCGACCTGCTTCTCGATGGTGTTGATCGCCAGGGCCGCCGCGTCCGGTCCGGACAGGCCGTCGCGGAACGGGTACGACATCGGCACCCGGTAGATCTCCCCGGCGAACGGCCCGAAGCGGTGCTTGTACGGCATCGACTTCGCGGTCAGGGCCATCGTCAGGTTGGTCCGGCCGTGGTAGGCGTGGTCGAACACCACGACCGCCGGGCGCCCGGTGGCGTGCCGGGCGATCTTCACCGCGTTCTCGACCGCCTCGGCGCCCGAGTTGAACAGCGCCGAGCGCTTCTCGAACGCGCCCGGGGTGAGCGCGTTGAGCTGCTCGCAGACGGCGACGTAGCTCTCGTACGGCGCGATCATGAAGCAGGTGTGGGTGAACCGCTCGGCCTGGCGCTTGACCGCCTCGACGACGCGCGGGGCCGAGTTGCCGACGTTGGTGACGGCGATCCCGGCCGCCAGGTCGATCCACTCGCGACCGTCCACGTCGGACAGCGTGCCGCCCGCGGCGTGGTCCACATAGGACGTGATCATGCTGCTCACGCCGCGCGCGACGGCGGCGGTGCGGCGCTTGTGCAGGTCTGAGGACAGCGACATCACAGCTCGAAATTGTGCATGACGTGCTTGACCCGGGTGTAGTCCTCCAGCCCGTACATTGACAGGTCCTTGCCGTAGCCGGACTGCTTGAAGCCGCCGTGCGGCATCTCGGCGACGATCGGGATGTGCGTGTTGACCCACACGCAGCCGAAGTCGAGCCGCCGGCTCATCCGCATCGCGCGGCCGTGGTCGCGGGTCCAGACCGACGACGCCAGGCCGTACTCGACGCCGTTGGCCCAGCGGACCGCCTCGTCCTCGTCGCTGAAGCGCTGCACGGTGATGACCGGGCCGAACACCTCGTCCTGGATGATCTCGTCGTCCTGGCGCAGCCCGGACACGACCGTCGGCGAGTAGAAGTAGCCCCGGTCGCCGACCCGGGCGCCGCCGGCGTCGACCGAGGCGTGGCCGGGGAGCCGCTCGATGAAGCCGCCGACCCGGGCCAGCTGGTTGGCGTTGTTCAGCGGGCCGTAGAGGATGTCCTCGTCGTCCGGCGCGCCGGTCTTCGTCGCCGCGGCCTGCTCGCTGAGCGCGGCCACGAAGTCGGCGTAGATGCCGGGACCGGCGAGCACACGGGTGGCCGCGGTGCAGTCCTGGCCGGCGTTGAAGTACCCGGCGACGGCGATCGCCTCGGCCGCCGCCGCGAGGTCGGCGTCGTCGAAGACCACGACCGGCGCCTTGCCGCCGAGCTCCAGGTGGGTGCGCTTGAGCGACGGCGCGGCGCCGGCGGCCACCTCACGGCCGGCGCGGACCGAGCCGGTGATCGAGACGAACTGCGGCGTCGGGTGGTTGACCAGGGCCCGGCCGGTCTCGCGGTCGCCGGTGACGACGTTGAGCACGCCCGGCGGCAGGAACTCGGCGGCCAGCTCGGCCAGCAGCAGCGTCGAGACCGGGGTGGTGTCCGACGGCTTGAGCACGACGGTGTTGCCCGCGGCGAGCGCCGGGGCGATCTTCCAGACCGCCATCATAAGCGGGTAGTTCCAGGGCGTGACCTGCGCGCACACGCCGATCGGCTCGCGCCGCACGTAGCTGGTGTGGCCCTTCATGTACTCGCCGGCGGACTTGCCCTCGAGGACCCGGGCGGCGCCCGCGAAGAAGCGAATCTGGTCGATCGCCGGCGGGAGCTCGTCGCTGGCGGTCAGCGCCCGCGGCTTGCCGGTGTTGCGGACCTCGGCGTCGATGATCTCGGCGGCCCGGTCCTCCATGGCGTCGGCGAGCTTCAGCAGCGCGCGCTGGCGCTCCGACGGCGTCGCGTCGCGCCAGGTCTCGAAGGCCTTGGCGGCGGCCTTCACGGCCCGGTCGACGTCCTCGGCGCCGGACACCGGCGCGGAGGCGAAGACCTCGCCGGTCGTGGGGTCGATCAGGTCGGAATAACGGCCGTCGACGGGATCCACCTGGGCACCGTCGACGAAGTTCTGCAGTTGCTTGGTCATGTGTCCACTCCTTTGAGTGCCGGCAGCCACATCTTTCCATCGAATCCGCAGTGCACAACCCCTTGAGCAACTGTTTCCGCGCCGTAAACGGGCATAGGATTGGGATCGTGACCCCGTTCTACATTGCCGGTCGCCCGGCCACCAGCGACGACGTCGTCGACATCCGGCATCCGTACGACGGGCGGGTCGTCGGCGGTACCTCCTATGCCACCCCCGACCAGGTCGAGACGGCCGTCGCCGCGGCGGCCGCGGTCGCCGCCGAGGCCGCCGCGCTGCCGGCGAGCGCCCGGGCCGCCGCCCTCGACCACGTGAGCGCGCGGCTCAAGGAGCGCGCCGAGGAGGTCGCCCGGCTGATCACCGCCGAGAACGGCAAACCGATGAAGTGGTCGCGCGGCGAGGTCGGCCGCGCGGTCTCGACGTTCCGCTGGGCGGCCGAGGAGGCCCGCCGCTTCTCCGGCAGCGTGCAGCGGCTCGACACCGACCCCGCCGCGACCGGCCGGATCGCGTTCGTGAAGCGGGTCCCGCGCGGGCCGGTGCTCGGCATCTCGCCGTTCAACTTCCCGCTCAACCTGGTCGCCCACAAGGTCGCGCCGGCGCTCGCGGTCGGCGCGCCGATCGTGCTCAAGCCGGCCCCGGCCACGCCGCTGAGCGCGCTGCTGCTCGGCGAGATCCTGGCCGAGACCGACCTGCCCGAGGGCATGTGGTCGGTCGTGCCGGTGCCCAACGACCGGGCCGCCGCGCTGGTCGCCGACCCGCGGCTGCCGGTCGTGTCGTTCACCGGCTCCGGCCCGGTCGGCTGGCAGATCCGCGACTCGGTGCCGCGCAAGCACGTCACGCTGGAGCTCGGCGGCAACGCCGCGGTCGTCGTCTGCGCCGACTGGGACGACCTCGACTGGGCCGCGACCCGCATCGCCGCCTTCTCGAACTACCAGGCCGGGCAGAGCTGCATCGCCGTCCAGCGGGTGTACGTCCACGAGCGGCACTACGACGCCCTGGCCGACCGGCTCGTCGCCGCCGTCGAGGCGCAGCGCACCGGCGACCCGTCCGACGACGCCACCGACGTGGGCCCGCTCATCAGCGCGGCGGCCGCGGAGCGGGTCGAGGCGTGGGTCAACGAGGCCGTCGCGGCCGGCGCGAAGCTGCTCACGGGCGGGGTGCGCGACGGCGCCGCCTACACCCCCACCGTCCTCGCCGGCGCGCCCGTCGACACGAAGGTCGTCGCCGAGGAGGTCTTCGGCCCCGTGCTCGTCCTGGAGCGGATCACCTCGGACGAGGAGGGCTTCGCCGCGGTCAACGACTCGCAGTACGGACTCCAGGCCGGCGTCTTCACCCGGCGCCTCGACCGGGCCTTCGAGGCGCACCGGGTCCTCGACGTCGGCGGCCTCATCGTCGGCGACGTGCCGAGCTACCGGGCCGACCAGATGCCCTACGGCGGGTCGAAGGCCAGCGGCGTCGGCCGCGAGGGCCTGGCGTCCGCGATGGCCGACTACACCGAGGAACGGGTGATGGTCCTGACCGGCCTGCAGCTGTAGCTACTCCCAGAGCTACTCCCAGCCCGGCCGGGGCTCGTCGGCCGCCGACCCCGGCGGCCGGCTCGCCTCGCTGAGTGACGGGTCGAACACGTCCGGTTCGATGAAGATGAAGCACTCGTAGCTCAGCTCCTCCCGGACCCGTGCCTCGGCCCGGTTGATCGCCTGTGCCACGTGCCCCATCGGCTCGTCGGCCCGCACCGCCACCTTGGCCGCGATCAGCAGCTGGTCGGGGCCCAGATGCATGGTCCGCAGGTGGATCATGCGCTCGACCAGCGGCTCCCGCTCGATCGCCGCCTCAATGAGGTGCAGCGTGGCGTTGTCGGCCGACTCGCCGATGAGCAGGCTGCGCATCCGCTGCGACAGTGTGATCGAGATGACCACGAGCAGCACGCCGATCGCGAGCGTCCCGGCCGCGTCCCAGCGCCCGTCGCCCGTGACCACCGCCATGGTGATGCCCACCAGGGCGAACGTGAGGCCGGTCAGCGCGCCGAAGTCCTCGGCCAGCACGACCGGCAGCTCGGGGGAGCGGGTGGTCCGGATGAACCGCAGCCAGGGCAGCCCCCGGCGGGACGGCTGGGCCTCGTGCACGGCCGTGCGCAGCGAGAAGCCCTCCAGCACGATCGAGATGCCGAGCACCGCGAACGCCCAGATCGGCGACTCGACCGGCGCCGGGTTGTGCAGCTTCTCGTACCCCTCGAACAGCGCGAACACGCCGCCGACGAGGAAGATCACCAGGGTGACGAGAAAGCCGTAGAAGTACCGGAACCGGGCGTACCCGAACGGGTGCAGCTGGCTGGCGCGCTGCCGGGACCGCCGCCCGCCGATGAGCAGCAGCACCTGGTTGGCGGTGTCGGCCACCGAGTGCACCGCCTCGGCGAGCAGCGACGACGACCCGGTGAACAGGTAGGCGACGAACTTGCTGAGCGCGATGCCGAGGTTGGCGGCCAGCGCTGCGACGATCGCCCGGATTTCGGCCATGATTCATCCTGTACCCCAACCTTTACGCGAACTCAACGCGGCTGAGCCGGACTGACACGTGCGCGGTACGTAACGGCACTAGGCTCCCGGTAGGAACAATGACCACGACAGGGGTAGGGGACCGTGATCGACCTGAGCCGGATCGTCAAGGCGTACGACGTGCGGGGCACCGTGCCGGACCAGCTCAACGAGCGGGTGGCCGAGGCGCTCGGCCGCGCGTTCGTGCTCACGCTGCGCGACCGCGGCGAGTTCGCGGAGCGGATCGTCACCGCGCACGACATGCGCGAGTCCGGCCCGGCGCTGGCGGGCGCGTTCGCCGCCGGTGCGCGTGCCGAGGGCGCCGACATCGTGGAGGCGGGGCTCGGCTCGACCGACCTGCTCTACTACGCGTCGGGCGCGCTGGACCTGCCGGGCGCGATGTTCACCGCAAGCCACAATCCCGCGCGGTACAACGGGATCAAACTCTGCAAGCAGGGCGCCAAGCCCGTCGGGCAGGACACCGGGCTGGCCGACATCCGCTCGCGCGCCCAGGCGATGCTCGACGCGGGTGAGCGCGCGGGCGAACCGAAGGGTGGAATCGAGCAGAAGGGCATGCTCGCCGACTACGCAGCGCACCTGCGCACGCTGGTCGACCTCACCGGCATCCGCCCGCTGACCGTGGTCGTCGACGCCGGCAACGGCATGGGCGGCTACACGGTGCCCGCGGTGCTGGGCGAGGGGCTGCCGCTGACGATCATCCCGCTGTACTTCGAGCTCGACGGCTCGTTCCCCAACCACGAGGCCAACCCGCTGGAGCCGGCCAACCTGGTCGACCTGCAGGCCAAGGTCCGCGAGACCGGCGCCGACCTGGGCCTGGCCTTCGACGGCGACGCCGACCGCTGCTTCGTGATCGACGAGCGCGGCGAGGCCGTCTCGCCGTCGACGATCACCGCGATGGTCGCCGTCCGCGAGCTGGCCAAGATCCCCGGCGCCACGATCATCCACAACCTCATCACCTCGCGGGTGGTGCCCGAGATCATCACCGAGTATGGGGGCGTCCCGGTGCGCACCCGGGTCGGCCACTCGTTCATCAAGGGCGAGATGGCCCGCACCGGCGCCGTCTTCGGCGGCGAGCACTCGGCGCACTACTACTTCCGCGACTTCTGGGGCGCCGACACCGGCATGCTCGCCGCGATGCACACGCTCGCCATGCTCGGCGGACAGGCCGCGCCGCTGTCCGCGCTCGCCAAGGACTACGAGCGCTACGCCGCCTCCGGCGAGATCAACTCGACGGTGGCCGACCCGGCCGCCAAGATGGCTGAGATCGAGGCGGCGTTCCCGGTGCCCGTCGACCGCCTCGACGGCATCACCCTGGACTTCCCCGACGGCAGCTGGGCCAACGTGCGCCCGTCGAACACGGAGCCGCTGCTGCGGCTCAACGTCGAGGCGCCGACCGCCGAGCGGATGGCGGCCCTGCGCGATGAGATGCTGGGTGTGATCCGCCGCTGACGCCCGCACGAAGGAGATGGCACGCGTGTCCGTCGACCCCGCCCTGCTTTCGATCTTGCGCTGCCCCGACGAGCACCACGCCGAGCTCACGCTCGACGCGGACGAGCAGACGCTGACCTGCACCGAGTGCGGCCGGATCTACGAGATCCGCGACGGCATCCCGGTCCTGCTGCTCGACGAGGCGCGCACCGCACCGGCCGAGGGGGAGCAGTCGTGAACCCGCTGGAGGGCACCGCGGGCGTCCGCGGGCACCGGGACGTCGACCTGACGCTGCTCGACAACGCCGACGCGCTGGAGCGCAACGACCCGGGCGGCATGCTGCGGGCCACCGCGTCGGCCGGCGCCCAGGTGCGGGAGTCGGCCGCCCTGGCCGCCGAGGCCGACCTGAGCCGGCTGGCCGACGAGGGCCGGCCCCGCGCCGTGGTCGTCGCCGGCGTCGGCACCGCCGCGCGCACCGGCGACATCCTGGAGACCGTCGCCGGGCCGCGCTGCCCGGTGCCGGTCCTCGCGCACCGCAGCGCCGGCATCCCCGGCTGGGTCGGCGCCGCCGACGTGGTCATCGCGGTGTCGGCGTCGGGCCGCTCCCCGGAGGCGCTCGCCGCGGCCGAGGCGGCCGGGCGCCGCGGCGCCCGGCTGGTCGCGATCGGTGCCCCCGACACCCAGCTGCATGCTCTCGCCGACCGCTTCCGGGCGCCGTTCATCCCGGTGCCCCGCCGCGCCCCGGCCCGGGCCAGCCTGTGGGGGCTCGCCGTGCCCGTCCTGCTGGCCGCCCGCCAGCTCGGCCTGGTCAAGGTCAACGAGGCGGACTTCGCCGAGACGGCGTCGCGGCTCGACGTCGACGCCGACCGCTGCCGCATGACCCTCGAGTCGTTCGTCAACCCGGGCAAGAGCCTCGCGCTCGACCTGGCCCACTCGGTGCCGATCGTCTGGGGCTCGTCGCCGCTGGCCACGGTGGCCGCGCGGCGCTTCGGCGACACGCTCGCCGCCAACGCCCGCTACCCCGCCGTCGCCGGCGCCCTCGGCGAGGCCGGCCGCGGCCGGGTGGGCCTGCTCGACGGCGTCTACGGCGGCCTGGCGGAGGCCGACCGCGACATCTTCGCCGACCCGTCCGACGACGAGAACGGCAGCCCGACCCGCCTGCGGCTGGTGCTGCTGCGCGACGGCGGGCTGGCCAACGACGAGGAGGAGCTCGACGGAGAGCCGACCGCCGTGGAGGAGCGGCGCGCCGAGGCGGTCCAGGAGCTGGCCGAACGCCGCGGCGTGCGGGTGAGCCTGATCACCGCCGAGGGTGGCTCGGCTCTGGAACGATTGGCGTCGCTCGTCGCTGTGCCGGACTTCGCCTCCATCTATCTTGGACTCGCGCACGGCTTCGACCCCATGGCCGTGCCCGCCGTGTCCGAGATGAAGGAGCTGGTCAGCCCGTGAGTACCGAAGGTGGGACGAAGGCCGTCGTCGCGGCATTGTTCGCGAACCTGGGCATCGCCGTCACCAAGTTCGTCGCGTTCGCCCTGACCGGGTCCTCGTCGATGCTGGCCGAGGCCATCCACTCGGTCGCCGACTCCGGCAACCAGGGCCTGCTGCTGTTCGGCGGCCGCCAGGCCGAGCGGCCCGCCACCGCGCGCCACCCGTTCGGCTACGGCCGCGACCGGTACATCTACGCCTTCGTCGTCGCCGTCGTGCTCTTCTTCGTCGGTGGCGTCTTCGCCCTGTACGAGGCGTGGCACAAGCTGGCCGACCCGCACCCGATCACAGAGTGGAAATGGGTGCCGGTCGCGGTGCTCGTCGCCGCGATCGTCATGGAGAGCCTCTCCTTCCGCACCGCGATCATCGAGACCAAGAAGATCAAGGGCCAGGCCTCCTGGTGGCAGTTCATCCGCCGCGCCAAGCAGCCCGAGCTGCCGGTCATCCTGCTCGAGGACCTCGCCGCGCTGCTCGGCCTCGTCTTCGCGCTGTTCGGTGTCGGGCTGACGCTGATCACCGACAACGGCATCTGGGACGGCGTCGGCACCGCCCTGATCGGCGTGCTGCTCATCGTGGTCGCCGCGATCCTCGCCGTGGAGATGAAGAGCCTTCTGGTCGGCGAGTCGGCCACCGACGAGCAGATCGACGCCATCGAGAAGGCCATCGTCGACGGCCCCGAGGTCGAGTCCGTGATCCACATGCGGACCGTCCACCTCGGCCCCGACGAGCTGCTCGTCGCGGCGAAGATCGCCGTGCGGCACAACGAGACGGCCGACGAGATCGCCCGCGGCATCGACGCGGCCGAGGCCCGCATCCGGGCCGCCGTGCCGATCGCCCGCGTCATCTACCTGGAGCCCGACATCTACCAGGCAGGGAAGGTCGGCCGGGAGACGGCCGCCCCCTCGACCGCGGAGGCGCATTAGCTTGGAACTGCTGGAGAGCCCGACCCGCAAGTACGCGTGGGGGTCGCACACCGCGATCGCCACCCTGCAGGGCCGCCCGGCGCCGACGGATGACCCGGAGGCGGAGCTGTGGATGGGCGCCCACCCGGCGAGCCCGTCCCGGCTCGCGGTGAGCGGCATGTCGCTCGTCGACGCGGTCGCCGCCGACCCGGAGACCCTGCTGGGCCCGCGCAACGTCGAGCGGTTCGGGCTCCGGCTGCCGTTCCTGCTGAAGGTGCTGGCCGCGGCCCAGCCGCTGTCCCTCCAGGCCCACCCGGACCTGGAGCGGGCGCGCGAGCGGTTCGCGGCCGGCCACGCCTCCTACGTCGACGCCTGGCACAAGCCGGAGATGCTGGTCGCGGTCACCGAGTTCGACGCCCTGTGCGGCTTCCGTGACCCGGCCACCACGGCCCGTGACCTGGCGGCCCTGAACGTCCCACGCCTCAAGGCGACGATCGACGCCCTGAGCCAGCCCGACCCGGCGCGCGCCCTGCGCGACGCGGTCCGCGGCCTGCTCGGCCAGCCCGACCCGGAGCTGGTCGCCGACGTGGTGGCCGCCAGCCGCCCCGGCGAGCTGATCTCCGACCTGGCCGCCCAGTACCCAGGCGACACCGGCGTCATCGTCGCCACCCTGCTCAACCGCGTCCGCCTCCGACCGTCCGAAGCGGTCTGGATGCCGGCCGGCAACCTGCACGCCTACCTCCAGGGCGTCGGCGTCGAGATCATGGCCGCCTCCGACAACGTCCTGCGCGGCGGCCTGACCCCGAAGCACGTGGACGTCGAGGAGCTCCTGGGCGTGCTGCGCTTCGAGGTCCTCCAGGACCCGGTGACGCGCCCGGTGGCGCTGGCGCCGGGCCTGACCAGCTACCCGGTGCCGATCGAGGACTTCACCCTGCACCGCGCGGTGCTCTCCGCCGAGACCCCGGCGGTCCGCTTCCCGGCGGGCGGCCCGCGCATCGTGCTCTGCCTGCGGGGCACCCTGCGGGTGGACGACGGCGTGGTCCCGGTGGCGCTGACCCAGGGCCAGGCGGCGTTCGCGCCGGCCTCGCGGCCGGAGCTCGCGGTGAGCGGCACGGGCGAGGCGTACCAGGCGGCCACTCCGTAGCTGCTTGTCCATGATCAAGGGAAGGATCTGGCTGTCATAGCGACCAGATCTTTCCCTTGATCATGGCGCGGGGGTGCCGGTCTCACCGGCGCTCGGGGTCTTTGGAGCGCGCTGGGCGTGTCCCACACGGTCCGTGATGGGTCGCTCGGGCGATTTGGTGGGGCGGAGTACGTTGACTGTGCAACGTGTCCGCATCGACGTGGTGGGACGCGGCGGGCATCGACACGGCATGGCCGGTGGTCTTGAGGCCGCCTGGTGTGGACGTTCGGGGGTCGCCGAGGTCGCGGCCTGACGGGCGTGCCGGTGGCGTTGCGGTGGCCCGGGTGTGCGGTGGCCGAGGTCGCGGCCCGACCGGCGCGGTGGCGGCGTTGCGGTGGCCCGGGCGTGGGCGTGCGGTGGCCGAGGTCGCGACAGTTGGTCCCGGCGGGGCGTTGCGGTGGTCGGCGTGGGCATGGGCCGCCGAGGTTGCGGCAATCGGCCCCAGTGGAGCGGGTTGGCGGCGTCGAGGTTGCGGCATTCGGTCCCGGCGTGACGGGTTGGCGGCGTCCAGGTTGCCCGTCGCCCTGCGCGTCGATGCGGTCGCCGTGCCTGCCCCAACCCGGCCGAGGATCCCTCGGTCGTCCCGGGCGATTGCGCGACGGTGCCAGCGGTACAAGTCCGGCTTGACCGATTTTTTCGACTTGCTTGACATTCATGTCGCACAGAGTAGTGTTTCAGCTACGCAGGGTTTGGCGATTGAGCGCAAGCCACATGCGGGGGAACCAAACCGGGGGGAAGCACGGGGCGGTGGGAGTGATCTCACCGCCCCGTGCGCTGTCCAGAACCAATCCACACCACCGTGAGGCGGTTGGTGCTCCGCAATGCACCCCGCGTACCGTGAAGGGTCGTCGCAACGCCTCTGGAGAAGCAGGAGATTGCATTGACCAGCACGATGCCGCCGCGGACCGACCCGGGAGACCGCCCGCAGACCGTCGCCGACGGCGACTTCAAGGTGGCCGATCTCTCCCTCGCGGCCTTCGGGCGCAAGGAGATCCAGCTCGCCGAGCACGAGATGCCCGGTCTGATGGCGATCCGCCGCGAGTTCGCCGCTGCGCAGCCGCTGCGGGGTGCGCGGATCACCGGGTCGTTGCACATGACGATCCAGACCGCGGTACTGATCGAGACCCTCGCCGCCCTCGGCGCGCAGGTGCGGTGGGCCAGCTGCAACATCTTCTCCACCCAGGACCACGCGGCCGCGGCCATCGCGGTCGGGCCCGACGGCACGCCGGAGAAGCCGCAGGGCATCCCGGTGTACGCCTGGAAGGGCGAGACCCTGGAGGAGTACTGGTGGTGCACCGAGCAGGTGCTCGTCTGGCCCGACGGCCAGGCCCCCAACATGATCCTCGACGACGGTGGTGACGCCACCCTGCTCGTGCACAAGGGCGCCGAGTTCGAGGGCGCCGGCGCGGTGCCGTCGCCGGACACGGCCGACTCCGAGGAGTACGGCGTGATCCTGGGCCTGCTGCAGCGCTCGCTGCAGGAGGACAACCGCCGCTGGACCCGCGTCGCCGCCGGCATCAAGGGCGTGACGGAGGAGACCACGACGGGCGTGCACCGCCTGTACGAGATGCAGCAGAACGGCACGCTGCTCTTCCCGGCGATCAACGTCAACGACTCGGTCACCAAGTCGAAGTTCGACAACAAGTACGGCTGCCGTCACTCGCTCATCGACGGCATCAACCGGGCCACCGACGTGCTCATCGGCGGCAAGGTCGCGGTCGTGTTCGGGTACGGCGACGTGGGCAAGGGCTGCGCCGAGTCGCTGCGCGGCCAGGGCGCCCGGGTCATCGTCACCGAGGTCGACCCGATCTGCGCGCTGCAGGCCGCGATGGACGGCTACCAGGTCGCCACGGTCGAGGACGTCGTCGAGACCGCCGACATCTTCATCACCGCGACCGGCTGCCTCGACGTCATCACCGCCGACCACATGGCGCGGATGAAGCACCAGGCGATCGTCGGCAACATCGGCCACTTCGACAACGAGATCGACATGGCCGGCCTGGCCCGCCGGGCGGACGTCAAGAGGATCAACATCAAGCCGCAGGTCGACGAGTGGAAGTTCGACGACGGCCACTCGATCATCGTGCTCTCCGAGGGCCGCCTGCTGAACCTCGGCAACGCGACCGGCCACCCGTCGTTCGTGATGTCGAACAGCTTCGCCAACCAGGTCATCGCGCAGATCGAGCTGTTCACGAAGCTCGAGCAGTACCCCGTGGGCGTCTACACGCTGCCGAAGCACCTCGACGAGAAGGTGGCCCGCCTGCACCTCGACGCGCTCGGCGTCAGGCTCACCGAGCTGACCAAGAAGCAGGCCGAGTACCTCGGGATCCCCGTCGAGGGCCCGTACAAGTCGGACCACTACCGCTACTGATTCCAGCTCCGCGCAGCGGGGTCCGGTCGTGTGACCGGACCCCGTTTTGTGTTCTACAAGCTTGTAGCGGATCATCGAACAGGTCTAAGGTATGGCTGACCTAACTTAGGTATAGCTAACCTACGGAGCTCGGCATGACCGCCATCTACCTGATCGGCCTCCGCGAAGGACTCGAGATCACGCTCGTCGTCTCGATCCTCGTGGCGTTTCTGGTCAAGAGCGGCCGCAAGCACCTGCTGAAGTGGGTCTGGTCCGGCGTCGCGCTCGCCGCCCTGATCTCGATCGGCTTCACGGCACTGCTGGAGGCCGGCGCGGCCGAGCTCAGCTTCGAGCAGCAGGAGCTGTTCGAGGCGATCGCCTCGTTCGTGGCCGTCGTCTTCGTCACCTGGATGATCTTCTGGATGCGCCGCATGGCCCGGCGCATGGCCGCTGAGCTGCGCGGCCGGCTCGAAGAGGCGATCAAGGTCGGCTCGTTCGCCGTCGCCGGCATGGCCTTCCTCGCGGTGATCCGCGAGGGCCTGGAGACGTCGATCCTGTTCTATGCCGCCGCGCAGGGCGCGAAGGACACCGCGGAGCCGCTCATCGGCATCTCGCTCGGCCTGCTCACGGCCGTCGTGCTCGGCTGGCTGCTGTACGCGAGCGCCGTGCGCATCAACCTGACGAAGTTCTTCACCTGGACCGGCGCCCTGCTGGTGCTGGTCGCCGCCGGCATCTTCAAGTACGGCGTGCACGACCTCCAGGAGGCCGGCATCGTGCCCGGCCTCAACACGTACGCGTACGACATGACCAAGGCGTTCCCGCCCGACTCGTGGTACGCCGAGCTGCTGCGCGGCATGTTCAACTTCACGCCCCAGCCGTCCGTGCTGGAGACCGTCGCCTGGGCCGGCTACGGCATCCCGGTCCTCGTCCTGTTCCTGCTGCCGCTGCTGCGCCCGCAGCCGAAGGCCGACGTGAAGCCGCCGGCGACGGAGCCGGCCAGCACCAACGCCTGAAGTACCCCGGAATCCCCCCTTCGTGTAGGAGCACCATGCGCATTTCACGACTGCTCGTCATCGGTGTCGCCTGCAGCCTGGCGGCGGCATGCGGCGGTGACAAGACGGAGGACAAGAGCGGCGGCGCCCCCAAAGACGCCAAGATCGTCGTGACGGCCACCGACACTGAGTGCAACGTCGCTACGACCGAGGCCGCGGCCGGCCCCGTGACGTTCGCGGTCAGCAACAAGGGCGCCAAGGTCACCGAGTTCTACGTCTTCGCCAGCGGCGACCGGATCATGGGCGAGGTCGAGAACATCGCGCCCGGCCTGACCCGTGAGCTCATCGTCGAGCTGCCCGCCGGCACGTACGAGACGGCCTGCAAGCCCGGCATGATCGGCAAGGGCATCCGCGGCGGCTTCAAGGCCACCGGCGAGAACAAGCCGCTGACCGACGACGCCAAGCTCAAGCAGGCGACGGCCGACTACCAGCGGTACGTCAAGAGCCAGACCGGCGCCCTGATCGACAAGACCACCGAGTTCGTCACCGCGGTCAAGGCCGGCGACGTCGCGAAGGCCAAAGAGCTCTTCCCGATCGCCCGCACCTACTGGGAGCGCATCGAGCCCGTCGCGGAGAGCTTCGGCGACCTCGACCCGGCGATCGACGCCCGTGACGGCGACCTGGAGCCCGGCCAGGAGTGGACCGGCTTCCACAAGCTCGAGCAGGACCTCTGGGTGAACAACGACGTCAGCAAGTCCGGCCCGACGGCCGACAAGCTGCTCACCGACGTCAAGACGATCGTCGAGAAGGCGAACACCGTCGAGCTGTCCCCGCTGAACCTGGCCAACGGCGCCAAGGAGCTGCTCGACGAGGTGGCCACCGGGAAGATCACCGGCGAGGAGGACCGCTACTCGCACACCGACCTGTGGGACTTCGCGGCCAACCTGGAGGGCTCGCGGGCGGCCGTCGCCGCGCTGCGCCCGGTCATCGAGGAGAAGGACGCCGCGCTGGCCAAGACCCTCGACGAGAAGTTCACCGCGGCCCAGGCCGAGCTCGACAAGCACCGCAAGGGCGACGGCTGGAAGCTGCACAACGAGCTGTCCGAGGCCGAGCTCAAGGCGCTCGCCGACACGATCAACGCGCTTGCCGAGCCGATCAGCAAGGTCGCCCCGCTGGTCGCCACCAAGTAGTCACGCACCGGCCGCGGGGGTGCCCTGCCCCCGCGGCCATCCACAATGGAGGTTGCGATGGACCGCCGGAAGATGCTCGGCCTCGCCGGAGCGGGAGCCGTCGGAGCGGCCGCCGCCGGTGTCGTCGGCGCCCAGGTGTTCGACGCCCCACAGCCCGCGCAGGCCGCCGACGCGGGCGCAGCCATCCCCTTCTACGGCGCGCACCAGGCCGGGATCGTCACCCCGGCCCAGGACCGCCTGCACTTCGTCGCGTTCGACGTCATCACCAGCAAGCGCGAGGAGCTCGTCGAGCTGCTCCAGCGCTGGACCATGGCCGCCGCGCGGATGACCGCCGGCAAGGACGCGGGCAGCATCGGCGCGGTGAACGGCGCGCCGGAGGCCGCGCCGGACGACACCGGCGAGGCGATCGGCCTGCCGCCGTCCGGGCTCACCCTGACCATCGGCTTCGGCCCGAGCCTCTTCCGCACCGCCGACGGCAAGGACCGCTTCGGCATCGCGGACAAGCGCCCGGCGGCCCTCGCCGACCTGCCCCGGTTCGCCAAGGACACGCTGCAGCCGGCGATCTCCGACGGCGACATCTGCGTGCAGGCCTGCGCCCACGACCCGCAGGTCGCCGTGCACGCCGTGCGCAACCTCGCGCGCATCGGCTTCGGCGTGGTGAGCGTGCGCTGGTCGCAGCTCGGCTTCGGCCGCACCTCGTCGACCTCGCGCAGCCAGACCACGGCCCGCAACCTGTTCGGCTTCAAGGACGGCACCGCCAACCTCAAGGCCGAGGACGCGAAGCTGCTCCAGGACCACCTGTGGGCGCAGGAGGGCGACGGTCCGGAGTGGATGACCGGCGGGTCCTATGTGGTCACCCGCAAGATCCGGATGCTCATCGAGACCTGGGACCGCACCTCGCTCGGCGAGCAGGAGGCGATCATCGGCCGCAACAAGGGCGAGGGCGCCCCGCTGAGCGGATCGAAGGAGTTCGACGAGCCGGCATTCGCGGTGAAGAACGCCGCCGGTGAGTCGACGATAGCGATGGATTCGCATGTACGGCTGGCGCACCCGGACTTCAACAACGGCGCACGCCTGCTCCGCCGCGGCTACAACTTCGTCGATGGTTCCGACGGTCTGGGGCGGCTCGACGCCGGACTCTTCTTCATCGCTTACCAGCGGGATCCGCGCCGCCAGTTCGTGCCCATGCAGACCCAGCTTTCGCGTCAGGACGCACTCAACGAGTACATCCGCCATGTGTCAAGTGGTTTGTTCGCCTGCCCGCCGGGCACCAGGGCGGCCGACGACTACTGGGGCCGGTCCCTGTTTGCGTAGATATGAGGGGTTGTTTCCGGGTCATTTCGGGCGTGAGTCGGCAAGATCTACTTGCACCATCTGTAATCTGATGACTCCGCAACGTCCGTAAGTGCCGCAAATTCGTCCCGCAATCGTCCGCATAACGGGACAGTTACGAATCTCTACATCCTCTATGCAGGCAGAGCCGAGCGTCGTTTCCTTTAGGCACCACAACGCAGCCCGGTTGGCCCACGGTCGTGCCCGCGACCGCGGACTGGTCGTGGCCCGGGCCTGCGTTTCTGACTGGAGGGGACATGCGTACGAGATCGAAGGGGCTTACCAGCCTCGTCGCGGTCGGGGCAGCCACCGTGCTGGTTCTGAGCGCTTGCGGTGGCGGCGGTGGCGACAAGGACAACGGAACGCCGACGTCCAACGCCGGTTACGCGGATTGCGAGAAGAACCCGAACACCTGCAACAGTGGGCAGACCAAGCCCGGTGGTGAATACGTCTTCGGCCTGGAGCAGAGCTTCACGAGCTGGAACATCAACACCGAAGAGGGCAACACGCTGGTCGCCGCGCAGGCGATGTCCGGTCTCATCCCGCAGGTCTTCAAGTCGGACCCGGGTGGTCAGCTGCAGCTCAACTCCGACCTGCTCGTTTCTGCGGAGCTCACGAACCAGAACCCGCAGACGATCGTTTACAAGATCAAGCCGGACGCCGTGTGGAACGACGGCACCGCGATCAGCGTCGATGACTTCACGCTTGCCTGGAAGCAGAACTCCGGCAAGAAGGAGCACTGCTCGGAGTGCACCCCGGCCAGCTCCTCCGGCTGGGACCTCATCAAGAGCATCGTCGGCTCCGACGGCGGCAAGACGGTGACGCTCACCTTCGAGGACGGCAAGACCTACGCCGACTGGAAGGGCCTGTACTCCACCGACGGCCTCTACCCGGCCCACCTCGCCACCAAGCAGGGCTTCGACCTGAACAAGCCCGAGGGCGTCAACAGCGCCGCCAACTGGTTCAGTGAGACGGTCCCGACCTGGTCCGGTGGCCCGCTGGTCATCGAGTCCTTCACCAAGGACCAGTCGCTGGTGCTGAAGAAGAACGACAAGTGGTACGGCAAGGTCAAGCCCTCGCTGGACAAGGTCGTCTTCAAGTTCATCATCGACCAGGGCTCCGTGATCCCGGCGCTGCGCAACAAGGAGATCACCGGCATGTCGCCGCAGCCGAACGCGGCGCTCGTCAACGGCGCGGGTGAGACGCCCGGCGTGATCTACCGCATCGGCCACGGGTACACGTGGGAGCACATCGACCTCAACCTGAAGAACAAGTACCTGGCCGACCCCGCGCTGCGCCAGGCGATCTTCACGGCGATCAACGTCAAGTCGGTGATCGAGAAGACCTACGGCGTCTTCGACAAGCAGGCCAAGCCGCTCGGCAGCCACAACTTCTTCCCCGGCGACCCCAACTACAAGGACGTCGTCGCGGCGACCGGCCAGGGCTCGGGTGACGTCGAGAAGGCGAAGAAGATCCTCACCGACGCCGGCTACAAGATCGAGGGCGGCAAGCTCATCACCAAGAGCGGCGAGACCGTCCCGGCCTTCCGCTTCCGCCACACCAAGGGCAACCAGCTGCGCGCCACCACCGGCGAGCTGGTCCAGGCCGCGCTGAAGAACATCGGTGTCGACATCAAGATCGAGGTCACCGAGACGCTCGGCAAGACGCTCACCAGCGGTGACTTCGACATGATCATCTTCGCCTGGGTCGGCAGCCCGCTCTTCCAGGGCACCGCCGAGCAGAACTGGGTCACCGGTGGCGGCGGCAACTACGGCAACTACACGAACTCGCAGGTTGACGACCTCAACAAGCAGGGTGCGCAGTCGCTCGACGCCAAGAAGGGCGCCGACCTGCTCAACCAGGCCGACGAGATCATGACCAAGGAGGCGTACGTTCTGCCGATCGCGCAGAAGCCGACGCTCACCTTCACGTACTCCGACTACGTGAACTTCCGCGACAACCCGACGCAGTGGAGCCCGACGTACAACATCCAGGAGTGGGGCCAGAAGGCCGCCTGAGTCTGGGCATTCTCACACGGGGACCCCGGACGCCGGCGACGGCGTCCGGGGTCCTGCGTCAAGCGGAGGTAGATCATGATTGCCTATGCGGTGCGCCGGCTCCTGATCGGAATCCCGGTACTCATTGCCGCCTCGATCTTCGTGTTCGTCATCGCGTCCCTCTCGGGCAACCCCATCGACGACATGGAAGCGCGGAACCCACCGGTTCCGCTGGAGACCCGCCAGCTGGAGGCCCACCGGCTCGGCCTCGACAAGTCGCTGCCCGAGCGGTACTTCAGCTGGCTGTTCAACCTCGTCGTGCACGGCGACTTCGGCCAGTCCACCGAGCGCACGCTCAACATCGGTGAGCAGCTCGGCGACCGGCTCTGGGTCACCCTGCGGCTGGTCTTCGTGGCCATGCTGCTCGCCGTGATCCTGGCCGTCATCTCCGGCGTCATCAGCGCCGTCAAGCAGTACAGCAAGGTCGACTACGGCTTCACGTTCGTGGGCTTCCTGGCCCTGTCGATCCCGTCCTTCTGGCTGGCGCTGCTGCTGAAGGAGGCCGGCATCGCCTACAACCAGAGCACCGGGACGCAGTCCTTCTACACGCTCGGCGACAAGGACTACAACCACGACCGGTTCGACACGTGGGGGAAGATCACCGACATCGCCGGGCACATGGTCCTGCCCACGATCGCGTTGACACTCATCACGTACGCGGCATGGAGCCGGTACCAGCGCGGCGCGATGCTGGAGGTCCTCAACAGCGACTACGTCCGCCTGGCCCGGGCCAAGGGCCTGCGCAGCCGGCAGGTCATGGTCCGCCACGCGCTCCGCACGGCGCTCATCCCGCTGACCACGATCACCGCCGTCGACATCGGCGCCATCTTCGGCGGCGCGGTCATCACCGAGACCGTCTTCAACTGGTCCGGGATGGGGGTCTATCTGCTGGAGTCCGTGACCCGGCGGGACGTGAACTCGATCCTGGGCTGGCTGCTCGTCTCCGGCCTCGTGGTCATCCTGTTCAACATCGTCGCCGACCTGCTGTACGCCGTGCTCGACCCGAGGATCCGCTATGAGTGACACGACCGTCGCGGCCAAGCCCCCGGCGCCGCAGACCGTGCAGGAGATCACCACCCGGCAACGGACCCAGTTCGAGCTGGTCGTCCGGCGCTTCCTGCGGCACAAGCTCGCCGTCGGCAGCCTGGTGCTGTTCCTCCTGATCGTGCTGTTCGCGTTCGTCGGGCCGCTGCTGTGGAAGTACGACTACACCTACATCGACGGGCCGAGCTACTCACCACCGTCGATGGAATATCCGCTCGGTACCGACCAGGCCGGCCACGACCTGCTCGGCCAGAGCATGCGCGGCACCCAGCAGTCGCTGAAGATCTCGCTGCTGGTGGCGCTGATCGCGACCACCTTCGGCGCGCTGTGGGGCGCCGTCGCCGGCTTCTACCGGGGCTGGCTCGACGGCCTGCTCATGCGCATCGCCGACGTGGTCCTGACCCTCCCCACCATCGCCATCGCGGTGGCCCTCGCGGCCAACCTGAGCGGCGGTGCCAGCTGGTGGGGCCTGGCCCTGGTGCTGTCGTTCCTGGCCTGGGCCGGCATCTCGCGCGTGGTCCGGGGCGTCGTGCTCTCGCTGCGCGAGCAGGAGTTCATCGAGGCGGCCAAGGCGATGGGCGCCAGCGACCTGCGGATCATCCTGCGGCACCTGCTGCCCAACGCGCTCGGCACGATCATCGTCGCGGCCACCGTCACGATCGCGACCACGATCCTGGCCGAGACCGCCCTGTCGTTCATCGGCTTCGGCGTGCAGCGGCCGGACACCTCGCTCGGCCTGCTCATCAACGACGCCAAACTGTCCGTGCAGGACCAGCCCTGGCTGTTCTACTTCCCGGGCCTGTTCATCATCCTCATCGCGCTCACCGTCAACTTCGTCGGCGACGGGCTCCGCGACGCCTTCGACCCCCGACAGACCTTGGTGCGCCGATGACCAGCATCTCTTTGGACCCACCCGTCACCACCGACACGGTGCTCGAGGTCAGCGACCTCAGCGTGGCCTTCCCGACCGAGGACGGGCTGGTCAAGGCCGTCCGCGGGGTCTCGTACTCGCTCCGGCGGGGCGAGACGCTCGGCATCGTCGGCGAGTCCGGCTCCGGCAAGTCGGTGACCTCGCTCGCCCTCATGGGCCTGCTGCCGCGCTCCGCCCGGATCACCGGCTCCGCCAAGTTCCGCGGCGAGGAGCTGCTCGGCAAGAACGACCGCCAGATGAGCGCGGTCCGCGGCAAGCACCTGGCGATGATCTTCCAGGACCCGCTGACCTCGCTCAACCCGGTGTACCCCATCGGCAAGCAGATCGCCGAGGCCGTTCTCGTCCACAACGAGGTCAGCAGGCGCACCGCCTGGGACCGGGCCGTCGAGCTGCTGCGGGTCGTGGGCATCCCGAACGCCGAGCAGCGCGTGCACAACTACCCGCACGAGATGTCCGGAGGCATGCGCCAGCGCGTCGTCATCGCGATCGCCATGGCCAACAACCCGGAGGTCATGATCGCGGACGAGCCCACGACGGCGCTCGACGTGACCGTGCAGGCGCAGGTCCTGGAGGCCCTCGAGGCCGCCCGGACCGAGATCGGCGCCGCGCTCGTGCTCATCACGCACGACCTCGGGGTCATCGCCGGGCACGCGGACCGGATCTGCGTCATGTACGCCGGGAAGCTCGTCGAGTCGGGCACGGTCGACGACATCTTCTACCGCCCGCGCATGCCCTACGCCCTCGGCCTGCTGGGCAGCCTGCCCCGCGTCGACGAGGGCCGCGACGCCCGGCTCACGCCGATCGTCGGCACCCCGCCGTCGCTGCTCAACCTGCCGCCGGGCTGCCCGTTCCGGCCGCGCTGCCCGCTCGCGCAGGACGTCTGCGACGAGTCGGAGCCCTCGCTGGAGGCGGTCGAGCACGGTCACTACGCGGCCTGCCACTTCAGCGACCAGCTGGGGTCGGCGTCGGCGGCCGACGTCTTCACCGTAACGTCGATCGACGTCGACACCGACGAGGTCGACGTGGCGTCCACGTCCCTGGCCACCGACGTGGCCGACGTCTCGGAGGAGGACGCGTGACCGCCGCCGTCGCTACGAAGGCCGTCATCTCGGCGCGCAACCTGGTCAAGCACTTCCCGGTCCGGTCGCGGGGCATCCTCCGCCGCCGGATCGGCGAGGTGCACGCGGTCTGCGACGTGTCGTTCGAGATCGGCGCCAACGAGACCCTCGGTCTCGTCGGCGAGTCGGGCTGCGGCAAGTCGACCACGGCCCGCCTGCTGCTCAACCTGATCCGCCCGACCAGCGGCTCGATCCAGTACGAGGGCAAGGACCTGGCGACGCTGTCCCGGGCCCAGATGCGCCCCCTGCGGCGGGACCTGCAGATCGTCTTCCAGGACCCGTACGCCTCGCTCGACCCGCGCATGACGGTGTTCGAGATCATCGCCGAGCCGCTGCGCATCCACGGCCTGTTCGGCTCCACGGGCCGCTCCGCGGTCCGCGAGCTGATGAAGACCGTGGGCCTGAACGCGGAGCACGGCAACCGGTACCCGCACGAGTTCTCCGGCGGCCAGCGCCAGCGGATCGGCATCGCCCGGGCCCTGGCCCTGCGCCCGAAGGTTCTCGTGTTGGACGAGCCGGTGTCGGCCCTGGACGTCTCCATCCAGGCCGGCGTGATCAACCTGCTGGAGGACCTGCAGACCGAGCTCGGCCTGTCGTACCTCTTCGTCTCGCACGACCTCTCCGTGGTACGCCACATCGCCCACCGGGTCGCCGTGATGTACCTGGGCAAGATCGTGGAGACGGCCTCGGTCGAGGAGCTGTTCACGAAGGCCTCGCACCCGTACACGCAGGCCCTCATCTCGGCGATCCCGCTCCCGGACCCGCGCAAGGAGCGGATGCGGCAACGCATCCTGCTCAAGGGCGACGTCCCGAGCCCGGTGAACCCGCCGTCGGGCTGCCGGTTCCGGACCCGCTGCCCGAAGTTCGCGGCGGTGCTCTCGAGCGGCGAGCAGCAGCGGTGCGTCACGGAGGAGCCGACCCTGACCGACCGCGGCCAGGGCCACCTGAGCGCCTGCCACTACGCGGAGGCGGTCAAGCTCGTCTGACACTGTGTGCTCCGGGGCCGCGCATGGCCCCGGAGCCTCTCAGGGGCGTGGGGTGGCCGAGCGGATCGTCGGGACTGAGCCCGTCGGTGCGGGCGGTGCGTATCCCGGCGGCGGCGCCTGCGGCATCGTGAAGGCCGGCGTCCACGGCGTCGGCTGCAGCGGCGACATCGGCGCCCACACCTGGCCCGACACCGTCAGCGGCGGAGCCGGGTTCAGGGCGGCGGCCAGGGTCGGGAACATGCTCGCCGACGCGGCGCGGACCCGCATCAGCTGCCGCGCGGCCCGGCGGTGGCGCTCGGCGAGGACCGCGGCGAGGTACGCCCAGCCGGGCACGCCGTACGGCGGGGGCGGGGTCGTGCAGGCGGCGACCTCCCGGGCCAGCGCCTGGCCGAGCTGGGTGCGGGCCGGCTCGGCGATCTCCCGGTTGCGGGCGAGGAAGTGCCGCACCGCGAGGGCCAGGCTGTCGTCGAGGCCGGTCAGGTCGAGCAGCGCCGCCCAGCGGGCCAGCGGCGGTGGCATCGCGGGCACCCAGCCCCAGCTCGCCGGGGTGCGCTCGTGGATGACGATGGTGCCGGCGGCCAGGTCGCCGAGCCGCTTGCCGCTGCGGTTGAGCAGCAGGGTGCCGAGGCTCGCCAGCCAGGTGACCACCGGCATCAGCAGCCCGGGCCACTCCAGCGCCAGGCCCACCAGCCCGCGCGTGAACGCGTGCCGGAAGCGCACCGGGCCGCCGTCGTCGCGCACGACGCGCAGGCCCATGGCGGCCTTGCCGGGGGTGCGCCCGCGCAGCAGCGTCTCCCAGAAGACCGGGTACCCCAGCAGTACCGTCGCCGTGACCACTACCGTGACCGCCTGGTCGAGGCCGGAGTCGAACAGCCCCAGGATGTGCATCAGCCCCTCGCCCAGCCGGGCCAGGATCAGCAGCGTGATGAACAGCACCACCTGCGCGACGATGTCGATCATCAGCGCGAGGACCCGCGAGCCGGCGCGCGCCACGCGCACGTCCAACTCGACGGCCTCGCCGCTGACCAGCCGGTCGCCGGGGACCTCGGGGGCAGACGTGACGGCCATGGCGAACAGTGTCCTACAAGAGCGCACCCCCGTGGGTCGCGCGGGCCGTCTACGCTGCCGAGGTGGATCTGGACGCGTACGTCGCCGAGCACGGCGGTGAGTGGCGGCGCCTGGAGGAGCTCAGCCGGCGCCGGCGCGTGACCGCCGCCGAGGCCGACGAGCTCGTCGCTCTGTACCAGCGCGCGGCGACGCACCTTTCCCTCGTCCGCAGCCGGTCGCCCGACCCGGCGCTCGTGGCCCGCCTGTCCCGCCTGGTCCTTACCGCCCGCAACGCGATCACGGGCGCGCCCGCCTTCTCGTGGCAGACGGTCGGCCGCTTCTTCACCACCACCTTCCCCCTGGCTGTGTACCGCGCGTGGCCGTGGTGGTGCGGCGTCGCCACCACGTTCTCGCTGTTCACGTTCGGCCTCATGGCGTACATCGCGGCCAACCCCGAGGTCGCGAACTACTTCGTCTCCGACCACGAGATCGCCACCCTGGTCAACAGCGAGTTCGAGGGCTACTACAGCGAGTTCCAGCCGCAGAACTCCACCCTGCGCGTGTGGACCAACAACGCCCTGCTCACCGGCATGGTGCTGGCCGCTGGTGTACTCCTGGTGCCCGTCGCCTACATCCTCTTCGTCAACGCCCTGAACACGGGCCTGGTCGGCGGCGTCATGATCGCGTACGGCCGCAGCGACGTCTTCTTCGGCATGATCATCCCGCACGGCCTCCTGGAACTGACCGCGGTCTTCATCGGCGCGGGCGTGGGGTTGCGCATCGGCTGGTCCTGGATAGCCCCCGGCCCGCACCGCACCAGGGGCCGCGCACTGGCCGAAACCGCCCGCGAGGGCATGCTGGTCGCCCTGGGCCTGGTGGTGGTGCTCCTCGTGAGCGGCCTCCTGGAGGGCTTCCTGACCCCGGCCCCGATCCCGATGCTCCTGAAGGACCTGATCGGCGCGCTGGTCTGGGGCGCCTTCCTGACCTACGTCGTGATCCTCGGCCGCCGAGCCGCCCACCGCGGCGAGTCGACGGCCCTCCCGGAAGACCAGACCGAGGCGGCCCTCCCCACCACGTAGGCCGGCCTCGACCCCCGGTCAGAGGCGGCCGGAGTGCTTCAGGGCCAAGTAGTGGTCGGTCAGCCTGGAGGCGAACTCGTCCACCGGGGCGTCGACGACCTCGACGCCGTGGTGGCGGAGGGCGGACGCTACGCGGTCGCGTTCGGTCAAGGCGCGCTGGGCGGCCGCGGCGGCGTACACGTCGGCCGGCTTCGCGGCCGGGCCGACCCGGGCCATCCGGGTCAGCTCCGGGTCGTGGACGGCCGCGACGATCACCTTGTGCTTGGCGGCGAGCTGCGGCAGCACGGGCAGGAGGCCCTCGCCCAGCGCGCCCGGCTCCAGCGCCGTGAACAGCACGACCAGCGCCCGCTTGCGCTCGCGGCGCAGCACCTCGCCGGCGACCAGGCCGAAGTCGGTCTCGACCAGCGCCGGCTCCAGCGGGGCCATCGCCGTCACCAGGCGGAACAGCAGCGTGCGTTTCTCGACGTTCGTCACCGACGCGCGCACCGCGGTGTCGACGGCCAGCAGGTCGACCCGGTCGTCGGCCCGCGACGCCACCGACGCGAGCAGCATCGCGGCGTCCATGGCGGCGTCGAGGCGCGGCTCGTCCCCGATGCGCGCCGCCGAGGTACGGCCCGTGTCGAGCACGCAGACCAGGCGCCGGTCGCGCTCGGGGCGCCACGTGCGCACGACGACGTCGGACCGGCGGGCGCTGCCGCGCCAGTCGATGGAGCGGACGTCGTCGCCGAGCACGTACTCCCGCAGGGTGTCGAACTCCGTCCCCTGCCCCCGCCCGCGGGTCACCACCGAACCGTCGAGCACGCGCAGCCGCGCCAGCTTCTCCGGCAGCAGCCGCCGCGAGGTGAAGCGCGGATACACCCGCAGCGTCCACGGCGGCGTCAACGCGTCCGAGGCCGCGCGGCTGCTCTGCCGGTACGCCAGCCGCAGCGGACCGTAGGCCCGCACCGTCACCCGCACGGCCGGCCGGTCGCCGCGCCGCGTCGGGGTGAGCCTGACAGTCAGGGCGACGGCCCGCCCCGGCTCGATCCGCACGTCCTGGATCGCCGGCGTGGCCCCGGCGGAGGGCACCCAGGCGTCGCGGACCTGGCCGGCGAACACCTGGTCGGATCCGTTGTGGACGACCAGCTTCACCACGCCCGACTCGCCGAGCCAGACAGCCTGGTCGCCGGTGCGGCTCATCCGCAGCTGCTTCGGCGACGGCGCGGCCAGCGCGTCGCCCAGCGCGGCGCCGAACACCCCCAGCACGAGCACCCCGGCGACGGACCAGAGCACCGCCGGGCTGATCCCGCTCCCAGCGACGAGCCCGACGATGGAGAGCAGCACCGTGCCCGCGGCGAGCAGCGCCGCCGGCCGCCAGGTGATCACGCCACCACCACCGACCCGCACCCGCGCTCCCGGGCATCGACGGCCCCGGTCGCTGGCCCGGTCGTCGGGCTGTTCGTCGGGCTGTTCGTCGGGCTGTTCGTCGGGCTGGGCATCGGGCTCGTCATCGCGGCGTCGGGACGGTGGCCAGGACCGAGTCGAGGACGGCGTCGGAGGTGACGCCCTCGAGCTCGGCCTCGGGCCGCAGGCGGACGCGGTGGCGCAGCGCCGGCCGGGCCAGTGCCTTGACGTCGTCGGGCGTGACGTAGTCGCGGCCGGTCAGCCAGGCCCACGCCTTCGCCGCCGCGAGCAGCGCCGTGGCACCGCGCGGCGAGGCGCCGAGCTCCAGCGACGGCGAGACGCGGGTCGCGCGGCAGAGGTCCACGATGTACGCGAGCACGCCGTCGGCCACCGCCACCCGCTGCACGGCGGCCCGGCCGGCCACCAGGTCGGCCGCCGTCGCCACCGCCTGCACGCCGGCGTCGCGGAGGCGGCGCGGGTCGAAGCCCCGGTGGTGGGCCCGCAGCACCCCCAGCTCCTCGTCGCGGGTGGGCAGCGGCACGGTCAGCTTCAGCAGGAACCGGTCGAGCTGCGCCTCGGGCAGCGGATAGGTGCCCTCATACTCGATCGGGTTCTGGGTGGCGGCGACCAGGAACGGATCGGGCAGCGCCCGCGGCCGCCCCTCGACCGACACCTGCCGCTCCTCCATGACCTCCAGCAGCGAGGCCTGCGTCTTCGGTGGCGTCCGGTTGATCTCGTCGGCGAGCAGCAGGTTGGTGAAGACCGGCCCCTCGCGGAACTGGAACTCGGCGCTGCGCGCGTCGAAGATCAGCGACCCGGTCACGTCGCCGGGCATGAGGTCGGGCGTGAACTGCACGCGCTTGGCGTCGAGGTCGAGCGCGGCCGCGATGGTCCGGATGAGCAGCGTCTTCGCCACGCCCGGCACGCCTTCGAGCAGCACGTGGCCGCGGGCCAGCAGCGCGATGACCATGCCGGTCACCACCGCGTCCTGGCCGACGACGACCTTGGCCACCTCGGCGCGCAGGCGCCCGAGCGCTGCCCGGGCCTGCTGCGTCCCGGCGTCGCCGCCGGCGGCCTGGGTCATCGGAATGGCGGTGTCGGTCACCGTGACTCTCCTTCGAATGGCGCGTGCGTTGCCGGGCCCGCTGATGTCTCGTTCGTGGATGGCGCGCCGGGTGGCGAGGCCGGGCCGTCCGCCGGTCCCGCGGCGCCGTCCGTCGGTGCGGCCGGGTCGTCCGCCGCGGTGGACGACGGGCGTTGTGCGGCGACGGCGTCCGCCAGCTGCTCGAGGCGGGTGGCCGCCGCGACGAGCTGCTGGTCGTCGTCCGGCCCCGGCCCGAACAGTGTCTGCTCGACCAGCTCGGCCGGCCAGCCGCTCTGCGCGGCCACCGCGTCGACGAGCGCCGGCCGCTCGGTGTCGGGCTCCAGCCGCAGCAGCCGGGACATCCGAGCGATCGCCGCCTCTCGCAGCGTCCGGAGGGACTCGTCACGGGCCTTCGCCCGCAGGTACAGCCGGCCGCGCCCGGACACCGTCTCCGTGGCCCGGACGACGACCGGCAGCGGCTCGACCACCGGGCCGCCGAGCCGGCGGGCCTGCGCGACCGCGAGCGCCAGGACGATCGCGGTCAGCAGCGCCACCGCCACCAGCGTCCACGGCGGGAACGCCTGCAGGAGCGGATTCGGCCCGTCGTCGGAGTCGCCCTCGCCGCCCGCCTGCGGCTGGCCGCCGTCCGGGTCGCTGTTGCCGCCGCGGACCGGGAAGTCGGAGTCGCCGGACTGCTCGGACGGCGCCGGGCGCAGGGACGGCGGCGCCGCGGGGTCGTTGTTGACGGCCGGGTCGTTGGTTTCGAGCGGCGGTGGCTCCTTGCGGTGCAGGTCGAGCCAGATGAGGGTGGGCGCCCCGGTCAGCAGCCCGGTCGTGAGCTTCGCGTTGCCGTGCTCGCCGATCCGGTCGTTGCGGAACGGGTCGGCCGACCCGACGACGACGATCCGGCCCGAGTCCCGGCTCAGCACCACGAGCGCGCCGTCGTAGCAGCGGTCGAGCTCACGGCCCTTGCCGGGGTCGACCGGCCCGTAGCGGGTGCGGCCGACCGCGGCCGGGCCCGCCTGCGCCGCCGGCGCGAAGCCGCACCCCGGTGCGGAGACCACGCTCGCATACTGCCGGTCGGCGCTGACGATCGGCAGGTAGCCCTCGTACAACGTCTTGGTCCGCGGCTCGACCACGACCACGGTCGTCGATGACGGCAGCAGCTTCAGCATGCGCAGGTAATAGGGGTGCACCAGCTCGGGCGTGGTGATGAGCAGCGTCGCGTTGCCGCTGTGCGCGGCGACGAGCGCGTCTGACGACTTCGTCGTCCGCTCGATCCGGACCCCCGCGTCGCGGACCCGGCTTGCGAGCGTCGCCGCGCCGATGTCCGCCGTGCTGTCCGGCGACAGGTACGCCGCGTCCTCCTCGTCCGGCTGCTCCAGCTGATACAGCAGCGTGCCGACCAGGATGAGCACCAGGACGATCGCGGGCGGCAGCACGAGTCGCAGCCAGCGCCGGCTCCGGCGCCGCGGCGGCTGAGCCGGCTCGGGCGCGGCCGGCTCTGCGGGCTTGGCCGGCGCGTCGGGCGGGGAGGGGGGAACCATCGCAGTCGTCATGCTCCGACCTCCGCGGCGAGCCGGCGCATCCGGTCGTCGTGCTCCGCGGTGGCGGGCCGTTGCCCATACCAGATGTCGGAGAAGATGCCTGTCGCACTGCGCAGCGGGGCGTCGACCGCCGGCAGGGCGGCCGCGGCGACGCGGGCGAGCTCCGTGACGGTCATGCCCGGCTGGTGCTCCAGCACCCGGCGCTCGACCAGCCCGCGGACGATCGCGCGGAGCCGCTCCCGGACCGCCTCCGCATAGCGGCCCTCGGCGGCCAGCCGGTCGGCCAGCGACGTGAACGCGTGCGCCGGCAGGTCGGGCAGCTCCGCGTCGGGCTCCGGCTCGGGCTCCGGCGCCGCCACCTCGGGCAGCTCGGCCTCCTCGTGCTCCGGCCGCTTGCGCCGGCGCAGGAAGCCGGGCAGCCGCCGGGGCACCCAGGCGGGGTAGAAGTAGAACAGCAGGGCGAAGACGACCGACGCGGTGATCAGGATGAAGAGGATCCAGGCCAGCGACAGCCGGCTGCAGACGTCCTGGAGGAGCTCGGACCAGTCGCGGGTCATCGCGCCGCCCCGAGGACCGCGGAGTCGGCCAGGTCGACCGGCCGGCCGAGCCGGCGGATGCGCCCGATCGCGATGTCCAGGGCCTCCACCCGCATGCGGGTCTCCAGGTAGAGCACCGCGTCGATGCAGGCGAGCGTCGCGTAGGCCACCGCGTCGACGAGCACCCACAGCGCCAGCATCAGCAGGGTGAACGCCAACGTGCCGGGGCGCAGGGCGACCTGCAGCAGCCCGTATGCCGTGAAACCGAGCGTCAGCCGGATGGCGGCCCAGCTGAAATAGCCGCCGAGGCGGACCGCCGCGCCGCGCAGGCCGACCGACGCCAGCTTGAACGAGCGGCCCAGCGCCCGGGCGGGGCCGACCCGGTCGACGACGAGCGCCGGCGCGGCCAGGCCGACCAGGCCGAAGAGGAACAGCCAGGGCAGCAGCAGGAAGAGCGAGCCGGCGAGCAGGATCACGGCGGTCACGCCGGCCACCACCAGCAGCGCCGGCAACCGGCGCAGCACCTGTCGGAGCAGTTGCCGCCAGGGGGCCGGCTGGCCGAGCAGGCCCGGCCCGGCGGCGGCGCCGGCCAGGCCGCCGAGCACGGCGAGGATCGCGCCCTCGGTCGTCAGCCCGACGCAGAAGGCCAGCCAGGTCGATCCGAGCCGGTCGGGATCGAGCAGGTGGAGCGGCGGCTCGGTGCCGGCCCACGCGCGCAGGGGATAGAGGAAGGCCTGCTCGCACATCGCCAGCACCGCGGCCGACACCACGAGCAGGGGCCACTGCACGCGCAGCAGCGACACCGCCGCGTCGAGCAGCTCACCGAAGGTGAGAGGACGCATCGGTATGACGGCCCGGGTGTCTTCCACGCGCACACCGTAGTAGGCCTGGGCGACAAATTTGTGCCGATGGTCTCGCTGGTCACGCAGGGTCGACATGATCGACACGGAGGGGTACGGATCGCCCATGATCGGCCGACGGGTTCCCACGTTCGGGCGGGGAGGTGAAATATTGGACCGCATGAGAGCCCGTGTCCTGGTGGTCGACGACGACCCCGCCCTCGCCGAGATGCTCGGCATCGTCCTGCGCAGCGAAGGTTTCCTCCCCTCGTTCGTCGCGGACGGTGAGCGTGCCCTCGCTGCGTTCCGGGACACCCGGCCCGACATCGTGCTGCTCGACCTGATGCTCCCCGGGATGAGCGGGATCGATGTCTGCCGGTCCATCCGCGCCGAGTCCGGCGTGCCGATCGTGATGCTCACCGCCAAGAGCGACACGGTCGACGTGGTCCTCGGCCTCGAGTCCGGTGCCGACGACTACGTCATGAAGCCCTTCAAGCCCAAGGAGCTCGTCGCGCGCATGCGGGCGCGGCTGCGCCGGGGCGAGGATGTGGCGCCCGAGCTGCTGACCATAGGGCCACCCGGCAACCAGATCACCATCGACGTGCCGGCGCACACCGTCATGCGCGACGGCGACGAGGTCAAGCTGACCCCGCTGGAGTTCGACCTGCTGGTGGCGCTCGCGCGCAAGCCGCGCCAGGTCTTCACCCGCGAGGTGCTGCTGGAGCAGGTCTGGGGCTACCGGCACGCCGCCGACACGCGCCTGGTCAACGTCCACGTCCAGCGGCTGCGCGCCAAGATCGAGCCGGATCCCGAGAAGCCGGAGATCATCCTCACCGTGCGGGGCGTCGGCTACAAGGCCGGCACCGGTTAGGTCGTGGTCCGTGGTGCGCATTGATCCGATCATCGTCCAGGTCCGCCGGCTCCGGCCGCGGCGGCTCGTGCCCGTCGCCGTGGCGCGGCGGACCCGGCGCTACTGGGCGACGGCCCGGCGGCAGTGGCGGCGTTCGCTGCAGTTCCGGGTCGTCGGCATCACCCTGCTGCTGTCCGCCACGCTCGTCCTGGCGTTCGGCTACACGGTGGCGTCGCTGATCAGTCAGGGCGTGCTGCAGAGCAAGATCGACACCTCCAAGGAGCAGATCGCCAGCGGTGCCGCTTCCGCCGCGCACGAGCTCGAAGGCTTCACCCAGGCCGACGACCCGGCGCTGCCGGGCAAGCTGCGCACGGTGGCCGGGTCGCTGGCCAGCTCCATGGACATCCCCGGGGCCGAGGTGATCCTGCTGCGGCGCACCGGCAGCCTCGCCGCGTCCTGGCCGCAGGAGGACGCCCACTCGGTGATGACGTCGCCGGCGATGGAGCCGATGCGCTCCCAGGTCGTCGGCAGTCGTCCCGGCACCTACCAGCAGATCGAGACGCTGGACGTCGGTTCGGGCCTCCAGAAGTATCTCGTGGTCGGCACCCCGGTGGCGACCGTCGGCGATCCCGTCGAGCTGTACTACCTGTTGCCGCTGAAGGCGGAGGACGATCTCGTCCGGTTCGTCGCGCTGGTCGTCACCGTCACCGGCGTCGCGCTCGTCGCCCTGCTCGCGTTGATCGCGGCGATGATGACCCGCCTCGTCGTCAGGCCGGTCCGGGTCGCGGCTCGCACGGCCCAGCGGCTCTCCGCCGGGCTGCTCGACCAGCGCATGCAGGTGAAGGGCGAGGACGACCTGGCCCGGCTGGCCGCCGCGTTCAACCAGATGGCGGCGAACCTGCAGCGCCAGATCGTCCGCCTGGAGGAGATGTCGCGCCTGCAGCGCCGGTTCACCTCCGACGTCTCGCACGAGCTGCGCACGCCGCTGACCACCGTCCGAATGGCGGCCGACCTGCTGTTCTCCTCCCGCGAGGACTTCGACCCGGCTGCGGCGCGCAGCGCGGAGCTGCTGCAGGCCGAGCTCGACCGGTTCGAGGGCCTGCTCACCGACCTGCTGGAGATCAGCCGGTTCGACGCCGGGTTCGCGGCGCTCGATGCCGAGCCGACCGACCTGGTGCCGGTCGTGCGGCGGGTCGGCGAACGGCTGGAGTCGCTCGCGGAGCGCTGCGGCGTCGACCTCATGATCGAGACGCCGGACACCGAGGTCATCGCCGAGGTCGACCCGCGCCGGGTCGAGCGCATCCTGCGCAACCTGGTCGGCAACGCGGTCGAGCACGGCGAGGGCAAGCCGGTGATCGTCCGGCTCGCCGCCGACAGGTCGGCCGTGGCGGTGACGGTCCGCGACCACGGCGTGGGGCTCAAGACGGGGGAGGAGAAGCTCGTGTTCAACCGGTTCTGGCGCGCCGATCCGTCGCGGGCGCGGCAGACCGGCGGCACCGGCCTCGGGCTGTCGATCAGCTTGGAGGACGCGCGGCTGCACGGCGGCTGGTTGGAGGCCTGGGGTGCGCCGGGCAAGGGGGCGCAGTTCCGCCTGACACTGCCCGCCCGCAGCGGCGACCGGCTCGTGTCGTCGCCGCTGCGGCTCGTCCCCGACGACGCCCGCGCCGACGAGGCCGCCCTGATCGGGGAGACCCCATGAACACCCTGGGGCGGCGGACGCGTCGACCCGGCCGTTGGCGAGGCCGACCCCGGACGGAGGGCGTTGTGAGCGTTCCCGGCATGCGGAGGCGTCGGCTGGCCGCGCTGCTCACCGCCGCAGCGATGGCCCTGGCGGGGTGCGGCCTACCGGGCAGGACGGATCCGAAGTATGTCGAGCCGGCCGCCACCATGAATCCCGCGCCCGATCGGGTCGAGTCACCACCGTCGCCGGTCGGTGCGGCGACGGCGGCCGAGCTGGTCGACCGGTTCCTGGAGGCGTCGGTCGGCGGCAACCGGGCCAAGGCCGACAACGACGAGGTGTTCACCGAGACGCTCAACCGGATGCGCTCCTTCCTGACGCCCGCCTCGCGGGGCAACTGGTTCCCGACGGCGAAGTCGAAGGTGCAGGTGGTGCGCGCGACGACCGACACCCAGGAGGAGGACGGCAACGGCGGCTGGTGGGTCCCGGTGTCGCTGGAGCGGGTCGGCACGCTCACACCCGACGGCCGGCTGGACCAGGATCCGGGCGAGCCGTACGCGTGGAAGGCCCGGGTGGAGACCGTCAACGGGCAGCTGTTGCTGGCCAACGCGCCGAGCGACTCGTTGCTGCTCAGCACCACCGGGCTGGACAACTGGTATCAGCAGCAGCCGGTGTATTTCTGGGAGAAGGGTGTCGAGGATTCCAAGCTGGTTCCCGACCTGCGGTATATGTCGAAGCTGCTGACCCGGTCGCAGCGGGTGGCCGAGGTCATGGGCTGGCTCCGAGGCGGGCCGGGGACGCTCGTGCAGGACGTCGTCGATGGTTTCTTCCCCGACATCGAGATGAAGGACACCCCGGTCGTCGATGCGAGCGGGGTGACGATCAACCTGACGATCAGGGCCGCCGCCAACGACAAGAATCCCGAGATCCCCAAGGCCGCGCGGCAGATCCGCTGGTCGCTGGAGGGCCATCCGCAGGTCAAGCTCCTCATCGAGAACGCTGATCGCGGCATCAACGCCGACGGTTACGAAAACGACTACGCCGCGGCGGCACTCGACGAGAGCGATCCGGACCGCTTCGTCGTCGCCAACGAGTCGGCCCGGCCGGTCGAGCTGGCCAGCGGGGTGCCTGGGCTGTTCCGCGAGGGTGGGGACAACACGCAGGTGGTCTCGGCCGCCATCAACCGCTCGCAGACCCACGCGGCGCTCGTTCGGCGGACGGGCGACAAGCAGACTCTGTACGTCAGCGCGGCCGACGCGGCGACGACAGGCCCGCCCAAGTACGTCGCCGTGCCGGAGGTGTCCGGGGCTCGCCTGAGCCGGCCGGTGTGGATCGATCGCCCGGTCCCGCTGTTCCTGGTCTCCAACGGCGTCAAGCTGTTCGCCGTCACGCCGCCGACGGGGTCCACCGGGGTCAAGGCGGAGCCTGTGCTCAACCCGCAGGGCGAGATGCAGATCGGTGGCATCGCGTCGCTCGCGGTCGCGCCCGACGGGCGCCGGATCGCGTTCGTGACCGGCAACAGCGTCAACGTGGTCGCGCTGCAGTTCAACGGCGGCAGGCTCAAGCTCGGCCCGTACCAGCAGGTGGCTACCTCGCTCGGCGGCAACCAGGCGGTCGGCTGGATCACCGAGACCACGCTGGCCGTCGGCGGCACCCGCAACCCGAATGTGTTGGCCGACCAGGCGTACTCGCTGGTCTCGATCACGATCGACGGCACGGCCGAGAAGCCGCTGCCGAGGGGCAAGACGTATGCCACGGCCTCGTACTCCATCACCGACATGTCGGTGCGCACCGCGAACCCCACGGGGTCACCGGGGGCCGCGCTGATCATGTTCGAGGCCAACGGGATCGCGCACACGGTGTACAACACGGAGATCAGCGCCATCAAGCTGAACAACGGTGGGCCGTCCGTCTCGCCGAGCGCAAGCACCAACCCGGGGCAGGTGCCGCAGGCGAGGGCGCCGTTCTACGCGGGTGAGTGATGTTCCTCGCCGACCTCGTCGACCTGGTCCTGCCGGCCGTATGCGCGGGCTGTGAGGAGCCGGCCCGCGGTGCGCTGTGCGGCCCCTGCCGGGCGGCGTTGCGGGCGGCCTCGCCGCAGCGGACCCGGCCGGACCCGGAGCCGCAGGGGATGCCGGTGACGTATGCGCTGGCGGCGTACGCGGGGTCGGTGCGCGGGGCGCTGCTGCAGTACAAGGAGAAGGGCCGGCGCGAGCTGACCCGGGACCTCGGCGAGGCGCTCGCCCGGGTCGTGGTCCGTGCCCTGAGCACACCGGCCGGGCCGCCGGGGAGCCGTGCGTCGGTCAGCCAGCCGTCGATGTGGACCAGCCATGCACCGGCCAGCCAGCCGCCGATGTGGGCTGGCCGAGCGTCAGCGAGCCGGCCGCTGAGACGGGCGAGCCATGCGCCGCCGGGGCACGTGCGCTTCGGCACAGGCGGACGGCCGGTGGGTCAGGTGGTGCTGGTGCCAGTGCCGGCCACTGCGGCGGCCGTGCGGGAGCGGCATGGTGACCATGTGCTGCGGCTGGCCAAAGTCGTTGCGGGCATGCTGCCCGATGCCAGCGTCGTCATGCCGTTGCGGGCGCTGCCGAAGCGGGGAGATTCCGCCGAACTGTCCGCGGCCGAGCGGGCGGTGGCGGCGCGGCAGGCGTTCGCGCTGCGGGCTCGCGGGGTGGCCGAGCTGCGGGCGAGGGTGGCCGACGGCGCGGCCGTGGTCGTCGTCGACGACATCGTCACGACCGGGGTGACGCTCGCAGCGGCCGCCGGATGGGTGGCCCGGGCGACAGAAGGGGGAACCGTCCCGCGCGCGGCGGTGCTGGCGGCCACGCAACGCCGGCGGGCGACGTAAGTCCGGATCCGTCCCGGGCGGGGCCGTGCCGGCGGCCGCACAACGGCGGGAGTGGGCGACGTAAGGTCCCGATCCGTCCCGGGCGGGGCGTTCTGGCGGCTACGCAACGTCAGCGTGCGGTGTCGCGCTTCGGGCCAATTTGCACCGAACGTTACTCCTTGCGTTGCGTGGGGTAATCCCCGAGGAGGGTTTCATGACTCGCCACCCTTGTTCTTGTGAACCAGGGGTGACTAGCGGCTGTCCGCGGTTTAACGTCGAGAGACGACCAATGCTCTGAGTGGCCGAAGCCACGAAGGGAGGAAGCTGACACCCGCAGTTTCGGTCGCGTGCCGCGTGGGCTCAGCCTCTGGGGAGGCGCGTTCCGGCCGAGCAGTCCAGACACAACCCGAAACCCGAACCCTGTTTTCTTTGAAATACCCGTGGGGGAGGTCAGGAGTGGACATCGTCGTCAAGGGCCGCAACGTCGAGGTGCCCGACCACTACCGCCAGCATGTCGCCGACAAGCTGGCCAAGGTCGAGCGATACGACCACAAGCTCATCCGCGTCGACGTCGAGCTGTTTCACGAGCGCAATCCTCGCCAGTCGGACCACTGCCAGCGCGTCGAGATCACGTGCTACTCGCGCGGGCCGGTGATAAGGGCGGAGGCCTGCGCCGCGGACTTCTACAGCGCATTGGACACCGCGATCAACAAGCTGGACAGCCGCCTCAGCCGGGCCGCTGACCGCAGACGTGTCCATCGGGGCCGGCATGCGCCGGTCTCCGTCGCCGCGGCGACCGCGTCACTCGCATTCACACCACCCGAACGGTATTCCACCGCGTCCGGCGAGGCCGCGGTGCGCGAAACCGGCGGCTTCGACCTGATCGAGGAGGCCGATGACCAGCCGTGGCACATCGTCCGGGAGAAAGAGCACCCGGGCGAGCCGATGACCGTCGACGACGCCCTGTTCCACATGGAACTGCTCGGCCACGACTTCTACCTGTTCAACGACAAGGAGTCGGGCCGGCCCAGCGTGGTCTACCGGCGCCGGGCCTACGACTACGGCGTCATGAGCCTGGGGATGTAAGCGCAGACGACGAAGGCGGGCCCGGTGCCAGGGCCCGCCTTCAGTACCAGAGAGACAGCTCAGGACTTCCAGAGATCCCGGGCCAGGTAGGCCGTGTCCGGGTAGTCGGCGAAGACGCCGTCGAGGCCCGCGGCCAGGAACGTCCTGATCTCGGTCAGGATGTCGCCCCAGGCGTTCGGGTCGGTGCCCGTGCGCAGGTTGAGCGGCAGGAACTGGTTCTCGTTGCGGAACGTCCACGCGTGGACCTTCAGGCCCCGCGCGTGCGCGTCGTTGATGAGCGGCGACGGCTCCAGCAGGTTGCCGGCCGCGTCCCGCGGGATGACCAGGTTCTTCGTGGCGCCCACGCCGTTGGTGAACGTCTTGAGCCAGTCCAGCCCGGCCGGCTTGGCGAGGTCGGCCCAGGTGCGCGGGTCGCCGGAGACGCGGAAGTCGTACGGCTGGCCGACCGCGTCGAGCAGCACGACCGACGGCGTGTCGACCATGCCGCGGAGCTTCTTGATGCTGGTGGGCTCGAACGACTGCAGGAAGACCGGCGCGTTGCGGCCCGCCAGGTTGTTGCGCTTGAGCACCCGGGCGACGAGCGGCTCCAGGGCGAGCCCGACCGAGGCGAAGTACGTCGGGTGCTTCGTCTCGGGGTACACGCCGATGGTCCGGCCGAGGCGCTTGCCCTCGGCGCGGGCCAGGTCGATGACCTCCTGGAGGGTCGGGATCTCGAAGAGCCCGTTGTAGATGGTGTTGTGCGTACGGACGGCGGGGAGGCGCTCGACGGCCCGGAGCGTCTTGAGCTCGGCGAGCGTGAAGTCCTCGGTGAAGAAGCCGGTGACGGAGACGCCGTCGACCGTCTTGGTGGTCCGGCGCGAGGCGAACTGCGGCTTCGACGCCACGTCGGTGGTGCCGGAGATCTCGTTCTCGTGCCGGGCGACGAGCTGGCCGTCCCTGGTCGGGACCAGGTCGGGCTCGATGAAGTCGGCGCCCATCGCGATGGCCAGGCGGTACGCGGCCAGCGTGTGCTCCGGGCGGTGGCCGCTCGCGCCGCGGTGGCCGATGACCAGCGGTCGGCGGAACGACGTGGAGTCGTGGGCGTGAGCCGCGGAGGGGCTGACAAGAGTTGCGGGGAGGACGGCCGCGCCGGCGGCCGCCCCCATGCCGGAAATCACTGCACGACGACGCATGCGCCTGATGGAAGTTGGCGCACGGCAACATCGGATGACGACTAGGTGGCCGCCGGGCGCAGTTTGGCGAACGCAACGTTGTCGATGCGAGTTCCGTCCGGGCCTGGCAGTTTGCCGGGCTGGATTCCTTCCCGAAGGTAACCGGCCCGCTCCAGCACGCGCTGGGAGGCGACGTTGTCGACCGCGGTGCCGGCGGTCATGCGGGCCATGCCGATCTCGAAGCCCCAGTCGGTGATCAGCGCCGCCGCCCGGCTGGCGTACCCGTGACCGCGCGCCTCGGGCGTCAGGCTGTACCCGATCATCGCCTCCCGCAGCACCGGCTCGAAGTAGAAGAGGGCGATCTCGCCGAGGTAGGCGTCGTCGCCCGACCGCCGGATCGTGCACTCGGCCCGCCGGCCCTCCAGCCACCGCGACTCGGACTCGGCGCACTGCCGCGCGACGATGGCCGGGTCCATGGGTGTCCCGACGACGGACCGCCCGCTCACGTCCGGGCGGATGCGCATGGTGTACGTGCTGTCGCTGTCCGCGACGGTCAGCGGGCGCAGGACGACGACGCCGTCGGTGAGCTCGCCGCCCGGCAGGTCGGGCAGCGCGCGGGGGGAGGGGCCGTCGACGTCACCGGCCACGCGGGCCCAGACGACCAGGTCGCGCGGTGCTCCGCCGTCATCGGTACCCGCACCGCGGGCGATCCCCTCGCGGGTGTACCCCGCGGCGATCGCGACCCGCTGCGTCCGGCCGTCGGTCAGCGGCGCCAGGAGGTACAACCGCCGCAGACCGCTGCCGAACAGCCCCTCGCCGAACCGGGTGAGCTCCTCGGCGTCAGCCCCCTCGAGCAGGACCTCGGCCACGCCCGCGCCGCGCTCGACGTGCCGCGTCATCGGGTCAGGTCCTTCGCCAGCAGGGTCGCCACCCAGCCGTCGACGCGGGCACCCCGCTGCTCGCAGCTTGCCCGCTGTACACCTTCCACCACGAAACCCACTCTCTCCGCGACGCGTCGCGATCCGTCGTTGCCCACATGCGCCCGCCAGACGATCCGGCCGAGCGCCAGCCGGTCGAAGCCGTACCGGCAGACGGCCCGGGCGGCGGCGATCATGTATCCCTTGCCGCGCACCCAGGGTGCCGAGCTGTATCCGATCTCGGCGGTGACCGGGTCGGTCGGGCTGATCCGCAGGTCGATCGTGCCGGCGAACCGGTCGTCGGCGTCGGCCAGCACGAACCCGGCGCCGGTGCCGCGCCGCCAGGCGTCGGGGTACCGGTGCTGGATGAGGTCGTGCGCGTGCTCGGGGCCGTAGTCCAGTGGCACCGATGTCCACTCGACGGTGTCCGGGTCGCGGAACGTCGCCACGACGTCGTCCAGGTCGCCCTCGCGGGCCTGGCGCAGCGTGACCGGGCCGGCCGGGAGCCGCTCGGGCGGGTGGCTGAACGCCTGGGCCCGGTGCGCGCCCGGGCCGCCCGGGGCCACCCACGCCGGCGGGGTGTCGCACACCTCGCCGGGCAGCAGCACGCCCTGCCAGCCGTCGGTGAAGCCGCCGTCGCGGGTGGGCAGCCCGGCCCGGACCACGCCGTCGAAGGTGAAGCCGATCCGCTCGGCCGTCAGCCGGGACGCGTGGTTGCCGACCTCCGCCCGCCAGAGCAGCCGGCGCAGCCGCAGGACCTCGAACGCCCAGTGCGCGACCGCCCGCCCGGCCCGCTCGGCGACCCGCCGCCCGCGCGCCCAGGGGGCCACCCACGTGCCCATCTCCGCATGGCGTTCGGCCCGGTCGAGGGTGACCAGGCCGCCGGAGCCGAGCAGCTCACCCGTCCGGGCGTCGAACACCCCGAGCGGGGCCGAGGTCTCCGCCGCCCACGACGCCGGCGAGACCACGCTCACGAAGTCCGCGGCGTGTTCGCGCAGGTAGGGGACCGGGACCATGGTCCAGCGCTGGATCAACGGGTCCTGGCACGCCTGGAAGACGCGGTCGGCGTCCTCCGCGTGCCAGGCGCGCAGGACCAGCCCGTCGCCGGTGGTCAGTTCGATCGGCTCCATGACCGCCGATCCTGCCCCATCACTCAGGGTCAGGAGGCGGATATTTCCCCGGTACTGCGGGTGATTTGTCCGACTATGTCAGCTACTGTCCGTAGAGTGGCAGGACGGGGGCGGCGGTTCGGTCGGAAAGCCGCCTACGATGGGTCGCAGACGTTTGAGGGAGCGCTGACCCGTGTCGATTTTCGAGAGAATCCTCCGCGCCGGCGAGGGCCGCATGGTGCGGCGGTTGAAGGCTGTCGCCGACGCCGTCAACTCGCTGGAGGACGAGTTCGCCGACCTGACCGACGAGGAACTGCGCGGCATGACCGAGCAGTTCAAGGAGCGGCTCGCCGACGGGCAGACGCTGGACGACATCCTGCCGGAGGCGTTCGCGGTCGCCCGCGAGGCCGCCTCCCGGGTCCTCGGCCAGCGCCACTACGACGTGCAGGTGATGGGCGGCGCCGCCCTGCACTACGGCAACATCGCCGAGATGAAGACGGGTGAGGGCAAGACCCTGACCTGTGTGCTCCCCGCCTACCTGAACGCGCTGTCCGGCAAGGGCGTGCACGTCGTCACCACCAACGACTACCTCGCCCAGCGCGACGCCGAGTGGATGGGCCGGGTGCACCGCTTCCTCGGCCTGACGGTCGGCACCGTGCTGCCCAACCAGCCGTCCGCCCAGCACCGGGCCGCCTACGACTGCGACATCACCTACGGCACGAACAACGAGTTCGGCTTCGACTACCTGCGCGACAACATGGCGTGGTCGAAGGAAGAGCTGGTGCAGCGCGGCCACAACTTCGCGATCGTCGACGAGGTCGACTCCATCCTCATCGACGAGGCCCGCACCCCGCTGATCATCGCCGGCCCGGCCGAGCAGTCCGCCCGGTGGTATCAGGAGTTCGCCCGCGTGGTGAACCGCATGAAGCGCGGCAAGGAGCCCGTCAACGCCGGCGACATCGACCCCACCGCCGACTACACGGTCGACGAGTCGAAGCGCACCATCTCGGTCACCGAGCGCGGCGTGGCCCGGGTCGAGGACCAGCTCGGCATCGACAACCTCTACGAGTCGGTGAACACCCCGCTGGTCGGCTACCTGAACAACGCGATCAAGGCCAAGGAGCTCTACAAGAAGGACAAGGACTACGTCGTCAACGACGGCGAGGTCCTCATCGTCGACGAGTTCACCGGCCGCATCCTCCACGGCCGCCGCTACAACGAGGGCATGCACCAGGCCATCGAGGCCAAGGAGGGCGTGGAGATCAAGCAGGAGAACCAGACGCTCGCGTCGATCACCCTGCAGAACTTCTTCCGGCTGTACTCCAAGCTCTCCGGCATGACCGGTACGGCGCAGACCGAGGCCGCCGAGTTCAACAAGGTCTACAACGTCGGCGTGGTCACGATCCCGACCCACCGCTCGATGATCCGGCTCGACCACCCCGACGTGATCTACAAGACCGAGAAGGCGAAGTACAACGCCGTGGTCGACGACATCGTCGAGCGGCACGCCCTCGGCCAGCCGATCCTGGTCGGCACGGTCTCCGTCGAGAAGTCCGAGCTGCTCTCGCAGCTGCTGCGCAAGCGGGGCGTCTCGCACGCCGTGCTCAACGCGAAGTTCCACGCCAAGGAGGCGGAGATCATCGCGCAGGCGGGCCGCCGGGGCGCGGTCACCGTCGCGACGAACATGGCCGGCCGCGGCACGGACATCCTCCTGGGTGGCAACGCCGAGTACCTCGCGAACTCCGAGCTGCGCCAGCAGGGCATCACCGAGGAGGAGAGCCCGGAGGAGTACACGAAGGCCTTCGAGGACGCCCTCCCGCGCTGGGAGGAGCTCTGCGACCAGGAGTCCGAGGAGGTCGTCGAGGCCGGCGGGCTCTATGTGCTGGGCACCGAGCGGCACGAGTCGCGGCGCATCGACAACCAGCTCCGCGGCCGCTCCGGCCGGCAGGGTGACCCGGGCGAGTCCCGGTTCTACCTGTCGCTGCAGGACGAGCTCATGCGCCGCTTCCGCGCCAGCGCGGTCGAGGCGGTCATGGACCGGTTCAACATCCCCGAGGACGTGCCGATCGAGTCGAAGATGGTCACGCGCCAGATCAAGAGCGCGCAGACCCAGATCGAGGCGCAGAACGCGGAGATCCGCAAGAACGTCCTGAAGTACGACGAGGTCCTCAACAAGCAGCGCAAGGTCATCTACGCCGAGCGTAAGCGCGTGCTCGACGGCGAGGACCTGAGCGAGCAGGTCCGCAACATGATCGACGACGTCGTCGGGGCCTACGCGGTCGGCGCGACGGCGACCGGCGAGACCGCCGAGGACTGGGACCTCGACCAGCTCTGGTCGAGCCTCAAGCAGCTGTACCCCGTGGGCGTCACCATCGAGGACCTGGAGGAGGAGGCCGGCGGCCAGCTCGACCCGGAGTTCCTCCGCGTGCAGCTCATCGAGGACGCACACGCCGCCTACGACCGGCGCGAGGAGGAGCTCGGCGCGGAGGCCGTCCGCGAGCTGGAGCGCCAGGTGCTGCTCAACGTCATCGACCGCAAGTGGCGCGAGCACCTCTACGAGATGGACTACCTCCAGGAGGGCATCAGCCTGCGGGCCTACGCGCAGCGCGACCCCGTGGTCGAGTACCAGCGCGAGGGCTTCGACATGTTCCAGCAGATGCAGGAGGGCATCAAGGAGGAGGCGGTCGGCTTCCTGTTCAACCTCGAGGTCCAGGTCGAGGAGGCCTCCGCGCCGGCCCTGGTCGTGGACGACGAGGTCGACAGCGACGCCGGCACCGCGATCCCGCTGCCGGAGCCGCACGTCGAGATCCGCGCCAAGGGCCTGGGCGGCAACCGCATGCCGCGCGCCCTGCAGTACTCGGCGCCCACGGTCGACGGCGAGGCCGGCGTCGTGATCGAGCAGCAGCAGGAGCAGGCTCCGGCCCTCGGCCTCGGCGGCGGTGCCGCCCCGTCCGGCAACGGCGCGCGCCGCTCCGGCCCGCCGGCGCCGTCCACCCGCAAGCCCTCGCCGGGACAGGCGGTGGCGAGCAACGGGCCGTCCCGCAACGCGCCGTGCCCGTGCGGCTCGGGCAAGAAGTACAAGCGCTGCCACGGCGCCCCGGGCGGAGCCGCCTGATCCGCTGACAGCACGAGGCGCCGCCCGCAGCAGCGGGCGGCGCCTTTGCTTTACCGGCCCGCGGTTGCCGCGAACGTCGTCACCGCGGCGGCGAGCATCAGGCCGTGCAGGATCATGTGCTCCAGGTTCGGGCGCGGCCGGTCGCCGATGCGGGGGAGCACGATGATCGTGCTCGCGTACGTCCGCGCGTGCAGCTCGGCCCAGGTCACCCCGGTGCCGGCGGTGGCCCAGGGGGCGGTGACGCCGGCGAGGTACGGCATCCACCACAGCGTCAGGCCGCCGAGGGCGATCAGCAGTTCCACGCCCCCGGCCACGTAGCCGAGCGCGGGCAGGGACAGGGCGGCGGCCAGCCCCAGCAGTACCGCCGGCAATGCCATGACCGGCGCGTTCGTCAGGACCTCGGTGCGCTGCTCGGAGCGCCTGGCGTCGCGGACGTTGTTCAGCGGGTAGAGGTCGACCAGCGTCGTGACCAGGTGGTACACGACCGTGGCCAGGATCAGGACCAGAGCGAGCACGAGCACGGTGGCGCCTCCCGTCAGGTTTACAGTGTAAGCATCGTTAGGATGGCTTACATCGTAAACATCCGTCAAGGGGGGTCGCCCGTGCCGAACCGTCCCAGCGGGGCCAAGGCGGGGCTGACCCGCGAGCTCGTGCTCGACGCGGCCCTGGAGTACCTCGACGAGCACGGCCTGCCGGCGCTGTCGATGCGGAAGCTGGGCGCGCGGCTCGGCGTCGAGGCGATGTCGCTGTACCGCCACGTGCCCAACAAGGACGCCCTGCTGGACGGCCTCGTCGACCGGGTGATGGAGCTCGCCTTCGCGGACCTGGACGACCCGCACGACGACTGGGTCCCGTGGATGCGGCAGTTCGCCCACGCCCTGCGCTCCGCGCTCAAGCAGCACCCGGGCGTGCTGCCGCTGGCCGCCACCCGGCCGGTCAACTCGCCCGACGCGCTGCGGATGTCGGAGCGCTGGCTGGCCGCGATGCGGGCCGCCGGGCTGCCGCTCGGGCGGGCCATGGACGTGGTCAACGTGATCGCCACGTTCACCATCGGGCACACCCTCGCCGAGGTCGGGCGCACGCCCGGCCACGAGGGGTCGGAGCCGGACCTCGACCAGCGCTCCGACGAACTCGACCCGGCCGAGTTCCCCAACCTCACCGAGGTCATCCGGACCCGGGCCGGGCTGGACTTCGACCACCGCTTCACCGAGGCGGTCGACATCCTGCTCGCCGGCTACGCCGGGCTGGACTCCCCGGACCGGGCCTAGACCACCTGCAGCAACTAGACCACCTGCAGCAACATGCAGCGCCAGCCCTGCATCTGCGGCGGCGAGTGGCCGGCCGGGTCGTGCTCCAGCCGCATCGCCATCGCCCACGCCGTCTCGCCCTGCTCCAGCACGAGGACCGCCTCGGCGACGCCGGGCAGCGGCTCGGTCACCAGCAGCCGGCGGGCCCGCACCAGCCGACCCTGGCGGGCGGCCTCGGCCGGCCGCATGCGGATGCGGACCGCGCGGCGCATGAGCTGGTCGGTGACGTCGGTGAAGCGGTGCGGGTGGGTCAGCGGGCGCAGCTGCGCCGGTGGGCGGTAGCCGTTGAGCACCTCGACGCACAGGCCGGCGAAGCGGCGGCACGCCGGGTGGGCGCCGGG
>NZ_JAHYSG010000097.1 GCF_022095675.1 Dactylosporangium sp. AC04546
CGACTGCGCGGTCGCGCTGGGCCTGGGTGGCGGGGCGTCCGGGGGCTACGCCGACAGGGCCGCCGAGACCACCGAGCGGGCCTCCTGCTGGATCCTCGCCAGGTGGTCCGGGCCCTGGAACGACTCGGCGTAGACCTTGTAGACGTCCTCCGTGCCCGACGGGCGCGCGGCGAACCAGCCCGACGCCGTGACGACCTTCAGGCCGCCGATCGCCGCGCCGTTGCCCGGCGCCGCGGTGAGCTTCGCGGTGATCTCCTCCCCCGCCAGGGTCGTCGCCGTCACCTGCTCCGGCGACAGCTTGCCGAGCACCGCCTTCTCCTCCCGGGTCGCGGCGACGTCGATGCGCGCGTAGGCCGGCGCGCCGTGCCGGGCCGTGAGGTCGGCGTAGTGCTCCGACGGCGAGCGGCCGGTGGTGGCGATGATCTCCGAGGCGAGCAGGCAGAGCAGGATGCCGTCCTTGTCGGTCGTCCACACCGACCCGTCGCGGCGCAGGAACGACGCGCCGGCGCTCTCCTCGCCGCCGAAGCCGACCGAGCCGTCGAGCAGGCCCGGCACGAACCACTTGAACCCGACCGGCACCTCGACCAGCCGGCGGCCGAGGTCCGCGGCCACCCGGTCGATCATCGAGGACGACACCAGCGTCTTGCCGATGGCGGCCTCCGACGGCCAGCCGTCGCGGCGGGAGTACAGGTACTGGATGGCGACGGCCAGGAAGTGGTTGGGGTTCATCAGCCCGGCGTCGGGGGTGACGATGCCGTGCCGGTCGGCGTCGGCGTCATTGCCGGTCGCGACCTGGAAGTCGGCGCGGCGGCTGATGAGGGAGGCCATCGCGTTCGGCGACGAGCAGTCCATCCGGATCTTGCCGTCCCAGTCCAGGGTCATGAACCCGAACGTCGGGTCGACCACCGGGTTGACCACGGTGAGGTCGAGCTTGTGCCGGTCGGCGATCTCCGCCCAGTACGCGACGCTGGCCCCGCCGAGCGGGTCGGCGCCGATGCGCACGCCGGCCGCCCGGATGGCGTCGACGTCGATCGCCGACGGCAGGTCGCCGACGTACGCGCCGAGGAAGTCGAACCGCTCGGTCGTCTCGGCCGCCAGCGCCTTGGCGAGCGGCACCCGCCGGACGCCGCGCAGGCCGTCGGCGAGCAGCGCGTTGGCCCGGTCCTGGATCCACTTCGTCACGTCGGTGTCGGCCGGGCCGCCGTGCGGCGGGTTGTACTTGAAGCCGCCGTCCTCCGGCGGGTTGTGCGACGGCGTCACGACCACGCCGTCCGCGCCCCGGTCCCGGTGGGTGAGGATCGCGTGCGAGACCGCGGGGGTCGGCGTGTAGCCGTCCCGGCTGTCGATCAGGACCGTCACCCCGTTGGCGGCGAACACCTCGAGGGCGCTGACGGTGGCCGGCTCCGACAGCGCATGGGTGTCCTTGCCGACGAAGAGCGGTCCACGGTACCCCTGCAGCTCGCGGTACTCGCAGATCGCCTGGCTGACGGCGACGATGTGGTCCTCGTTGAACGAACGGCGCAGGCTCGACCCGCGGTGGCCGGACGTGCCGAAGGCCACCTGCTGGGCCGGGTCGGACGGGTCGGGGTGCTCGGCGTAGTAACTGGTGACGAGCCGCGGCACGTCGACGAGGTCGGCGCGCTGCGCGGGCTGTCCCGCGCGGGGATGGACGGACATACCGCTTACGTTGCCATGCCCGGCACCGCCCGGCGACAGGACCGGTACATCGCCGGACACAATCCGCCGTTACACTCCCGCGCATCGATGCCTGGTCGGCGCCACTGGAGGTTTGGCATGGCCGTCACCCCCGACAGCCCCACGATGTACCGCCGCGTCGGCGGCGGCGCGGCGATCAAGGTCGTGGTGGACCAGCTGTACACCTGGATCCTGCTCGACGAGGAGCTGGCGCCGTACTTCGCCGGCGTCACCGTCGAGTCGCTCAAGCGGCACATGGCGGCGCTGCTGGCGCAGGTGCTGGGCGGGCCGCAGGAGTACGGCGGCCGGGATCTGGCCGAGGCGCACCGCGGCCTGGCCGTCACCCCGGCCCACTACGCGCGGGTGGTCGACCTGGCCCTGGCCGCGCTGTTCCTCGCCCACGCGCCGCGCGACATCGTGGCCGCCGTCGAGGGGACCCTGATCGCGGTCCGCCCGCAGGTCCTCGGGGGCGCACTGACATGATCGGTCCATGACCTGGATCGCGCCACCGCCGCCGCCGTTCGGTGGGTCGCTCGTCGCGGACGAGCGGACCCTCCTGGAAGGGTTCCTCGACTGGCAGCGGGCGGTGCTCGTCGGCAAGTGCACCGGGCTCACCGGCGAGGAGCTGGCGCAGCGCTCCACGCCGCCGTCGACGCTGTCGCTGCTCGGGCTGCTGCGGCACGTGACCGACGTCGAGCTGGAGTGGTTCCACCGGCGGTTCCGCGGCGAGCCGGTCGAGTTCCACTACCGCCGCGACGGCGCCAAGGACGCCGCGTTCGACGAGCTCGACCCGGCCGCCGCCGAGCGGGACCACGCGCGGCTGCTCGCCCAGTGGGCGGACTCGCGGGCGGTGGCCGCGACGGCCGCCCTCGACGACGCCTTCGAGGACGAGCTGCGCGGGCCGATGTCGCTGCGGGCGGTGTACCTGCACCTCATCCAGGAGTACGCCCGGCACAACGGCCACGCCGACCTGCTGCGTCAGCGCATCGACGGCCAGACCGGCTGAGCCGGCGCCGGCGAGATGGGCGCACCGTCCGGACCGGCCGCGAGGGCCCGCTGCGGCGGGATGGCCATCGCCCCCGCGCGGTGCCGGCCGGGGCGGCGCCGGCGCAGCAGCTCCAGTGCGGGCACCTCGACCCAGTGGTACACCCCCATGGCCACGATGAGGCTGAAGGAGAACACCGACGCGGTCGCGAGCACCCCCGCGACCGGGCCGGCCTCGTGCGGCAGCAGGCGGAACCGCTCGAAGGCCACGAACACCAGGTAGTGCACCAGGTAGAAGGCGAAGGACAGCTCCCCGAGGTACACCATGAGCGGCCTCGACCACAGCGTGCGCTGACCTCGCAGGTCCGCCCGCGCGGCCGCGGCGATGACGAAGGCGACCGGGATCAGCGTCAGGGCCTGCTGGTTGACCGGGTAGGGCAGGAACAGGTTCCCGGCGTAGGCGGGCAGCAGCAGCGCGAACGACCAGCCCAGGCCCGGCCCGCGCCAGGTGCCCCGGCGCACCAGCAGGGCGAGCACGATGCCGAGGGTGAACTCGGCCATCCGCACGGGCGGCAACAGGTAGGCGACGTAGAGCGCCGTGTCGTGGTCGAACGGGATCAGGTCGATCGCGACGGCGGCGACGAACTCGACCATGAGCACGGCCACGCCCCACAGCGCCGGCGTGCGCAGCCGGCGCAGCATCGCCAGCAGCATCGGGAAGCACAGGTAGAAGAACGCCTCGACGGACAGCGACCAGCTGACCGGGTTGAGCGCGCCGTAGACGTCGGCGCGCGGCACCCAGCTGTGGGTGAGCGTGAGGTTGGTGGCCAGTTGCAGCGGGCCGGCGGCGCCGACGAGGGCGACCGCGGCGAGCGTGGTGACGAGCGTCGCCGGGTAGATCTTGCTGATCCGGCGCCACCAGAACGAGCCGGCGCGCTCCCCGGGCCGGGTCGACCAGGTCAGCACGAACCCGGACAGGACGAAGAAGAACGACACCCCGAGCGCGCCACCGTTGACGAGTGCGGCCCACAGCACCGACCTGAGCTGCTGCGGCGCCTCCAGGTGCGCGTCGAAGTACCGCTCCAGCAGGTGCTGGCCGAACACCGCCACGGCGGCCGCCCAGCGCAACCCGGTGAGCGCCGGAAGCCGGCTCTTGCGGTTCACGCTTGTCTGTCTAACGAACCGTGCCGGGCCCCGCAGCCCAGGCCAGCGGTTTTCACCTGCGATGTGAACGGGCCGTGGCCGGCGGCTCACCGCCGGCCACGGCGGAAATCACCTGCGGACGCGTGGGGACCCGATGCCGGGCAGGCGCAGCATCACCAGCCCGAGCGCGAACATGATGACCCCGACCACGATGTTGTTCGCGATGGAACCACCGGTGGCGTAGGCGCCGCCGATGACCCACGGCGCGATGAACGTCCACACCCCGAGAACCACCGGAACGAACGCGAGGCCGTGGGTGCGGCCGTACGCGGTGGCGAAAGCAAGCGCCAGGAAGGCGACGGCTACCCCGCAGATGAGGTTGTTCACCGCGAGATTGGGCTGCGCGCCGGCGAAGTTGACCACCCAGGGTGAGATGGCCAGGTAGACCCCGGTGAGCAGCAACAGCCCCTCGGCGATGTACCCCGTGGGCGCCGCTGACGCCCGGTCGTACCGCTCGCGCAGTTCGACGATGTCAGGGTGCCCTTCGAGGTCGGTGACGGGTCGGACCATGACGACCCCCTTTCCTTACGGATCACGGGGCATCTAACCCGAATTCAGCGGAACTAACCCGCTCCGTACGTTTCACGGATTTCGTGAGCCGCCGCGGCGGCGTTTTCAGGGTCCGGGGAGTGCGGCGGTGGCGCTGCAGACGCCGGCCGCCGCACCCGAGATTCGCGTGGGAGCCGCGAGAACGGGTCGGCATCACCTCCAGGGATCGACGGGTGCGGTGACCATAGCCATCGACGGGCCTTCTTGTCCCGGGAGCGCTCCCATGCCAGAATCGTCGCCACCTCGCGTCTGGGAGCCGACGAGGCACTGGCAGCAATGGCCTTGCGTACCAAGCCATTGGCACTGCCGCACGCCCCACACCCGGTTCGAAACTTTCACGAGGAGCTGTATTTCCGTGAGCACCCCCACGAGACGCCGATGGCGCGCCCTCGCCGCCGGCCTCCTGGTCGCCGGAGCGATGGTCGCGCTGCCGGCCGGCACCGCCCACGCGGCGACCGGCTGTCAGGTGACCTACTCCGTGCGCAGCCAGTGGCCGACCGGTTTCACCGGCGACCTGGTCGTCAAGAACCTCGGCGATGCGCTGTCCAGCTGGAACGTCACCTGGACGTTCGCCGGTAACCAGCAGCTGCAGCAGAGCTGGAACGGCGACTTCACCCAGACCGGCAACCAGGTCACGATCCGCAACGCGTCCTGGAACGGCAGCCTGCCCTCGGGCGGCACGGTCAACCCCGGCTTCAACGCCGGCTACAGCGGCACCAACGTGTCGCCGACGGCGTTCGCCCTCAACGGCGTCGCGTGCACCGGGCCGAACGCCTCGCCGACGGTGAGCATCACCGCGCCGGCGGCGAACACCCGGTACACGGCACCGGCGTCGATCCCGATCACCGCCACCGCCAGCGACCCCGACGCCGGTGACTCGATCGCGAAGGTCGAGTTCTACCACGACGGCCTGCTGTTGGGCACCGACACGAGCTCCCCGTACGCCTACACGTGGACGGGTGTGCCGGCCCAGTCGGCGGCGTACAGCCTGCAGGCGAAGGCCTACGACAGCAAGGGCGCGGTCACCACGTCCACCGCCGTGCCGGTGTTCGTGGACGCCCCGACCGGCCCGGCGATCATCGCCACGCCCTCGCCGCTGACCGTCCCCGAGGGCGGCTCGACGCCGCTGTCGGTGAAGCTCAACCAGGCGCCGACGGCGAACGTGACGGTGGCCGTCGCCCGCACCGGCGACACCGACATCACGGTCTCGCCGACGTCGCTGACGTTCACCACCGCCAACTGGAACACCGCGCAGACCGTCACCGTCTCCGGCGCCCAGGACGCGGACAGCACCAACGGCACCGCGACGATCAACCTCACGGCGTCCGGCTGGACGTCCGCCGCGGTACCGGCGAACGAGAGCGATGACGACGTGGCCGGCGGCACGTACGTGCAGCGGTTCCTGGAGCAGTACCAGAAGCTGCACAGCGCCGGGTACTTCTCGCCGGAGGGCGTGCCGTACCACGCGATCGAGACCCTCGTCGTCGAGGCGCCCGACCACGGGCACGAGACGACGTCGGAGGCGTTCAGCTACTGGATCTGGCTGGAGGCCAACTACGGCCGGGTGAAGCAGGACTGGGCCCCGTTCAACAAGGCCTGGGACACGATGGAGAAGTACATCATCCCGACCCACGCCAACCAGACCACCGGCGGCTACAACCCGAACGACCCGGCCGACTACGCGCCGGAGGCCGACCAGCCGAGCCTGTACCCGTCGCAGGGCGGCAAGCTGGACCCGAACGTGAAGGTCGGCGTCGACCCGCTGTACAACGAGCTCGTCTCCACGTACGGCAACGCCGACGTCTACGGCATGCACTGGCTCGAGGACGTGGACAACGTCTACGGCTTCAGCTCGTGCACCCCGGTGGCCGGCTCGAAGGTGTCGTACATCAACACCTACCAGCGCGGTCCGCAGGAGTCGGTGTGGGAGACCGTCGCCCACCCGTCCTGCGAGAACTTCACGTACGGCCAGTCGGGCGCCGGCTACCTGCCGCTGTTCATCTCCGGCACGCCGGCGAAGCAGTGGCGCTACACCAACGCCCCGGACGCCGACGCCCGCGCGGTGCAGGCGGCCTACTGGGCGCTGCAGTGGGCGACCGAGCAGGGCAAGGCGGCCGACGTGACGGCGACCGTCGCCAAGGCCGCGAAGATGGGTGACTACCTGCGCTACGGGATGTACGACAAGTACTTCAAGAAGCCGGGCTGCACCTCGACCTCCTGCGCGGCCGGCACCGGCAAGGACTCCGCGGCGTACCTGATGAGCTGGTACTACGCGTGGGGCGGCGACATGGGCGGCCAGTGGGCCTTCCGCATCGGCTCCAGCCACAACCACCAGGGCTACCAGAACCCGCTCGCGGCCTGGGCCCTGGCCAACGTGTCGGCGCTCGCGCCGCGTTCGCCGTCGGCGAAGGCGGACTGGCAGACCAGCCTGGGCCGGCAGCTCGAGTTCTACCAGTGGCTGCAGTCCTCGGAGGGCGCCTTCGCGGGCGGCGCGACGAACAGCTGGGGCGGCAACTACTCGGCCCCGCCGGCCGGGACGCCGACCTTCTACGGCATGTTCTACGACTACCAGCCCGTGTACCACGACCCGGCGTCGAACCAGTGGTTCGGCTTCCAGGCGTGGTCGGTCGAGCGGGTCGCGGAGTACTACTACGCGACCGGCGACGCCAAGGCCAAGGCGATGCTGGACAAGTGGGTGTCGTGGGCGATCGCGAACACCACCTTCACGGCGAACGGCGACTTCAAGATCCCCGACACCCTGTCGTGGACCGGCGCGCCGAACACGTGGAACCCGTCCAGCCCGCAGGCCAACACCAACCTGCACGTCTCGGTGGTCTCCACCGGCACGGACATCGGCGTGGCCGCCGCGTACGCGCGGCTGCTGACCTTCTACGGCGCCAAGGCCAACAACACGGCGGCCAAGACGACGGCGAAGAAGCTGCTCGACGGCATCTGGCTGCACACTGACGCGCAGGGCGTCGGCATCCCGGAGACCCGCACCGACTACAACCGCTTCGACGACGTGTGGTCCTCGAGCAACCAGCAGGGCCTGTTCATCCCGCCGGGCTACAGCGGCACGATGCCGAACGGCGACGTGATCGCCCCCGGCAAGTCGTTCCTGGACATCCGTTCCTTCTACAAGAACGACCCGAGCTGGCCGGCCGTCCAGGCCTACCTGAACGGCACCGGCCCGGCCCCGACGTTCACGTTCCACCGCTTCTGGGCCCAGTCCGACATCGCCATGGCGATGGCCGACTACGGCTTGCTGATCGGCGCGTAACGTCACCGCTCCACCCCGCCGCCCCGGCCCACCCGCCGGGGCGGCGGCCCTTCCGCCCGGGGATCATGGACCGGATCATGGACCGGTGAGGATCTCCTGGAGGGTCGCCGACAACCCGGTCCCGACGCCCGGCCGTTCCGTGGTCGACGGTTCGATGCCGGCCGAGCGGGTGACCATCACCGCCCATGCGGTCGCCGACCCGCTCCGCGTCCACCGGCTGATCCTTCCGCTCGGCCCGGCGGACGCTGACCGCTTCCGCCGCTTCGCCCGCCTGGTCGTGCTCCAGCGGATCGCGGGATTCGCGGTGCTGGCACTCTGGCTGGCGATGCTGCTCGCCTCGGTCGCCCTGCGGCTGGTGGAGTTGCAGGCGGCCTTCACCATCTTCACCGTCGCGGTGCTGGCCAACATGGCACTCGCCCTTGTCACGGTGGCGCTGCGCCCGAGGCAGTACCCGGTCCGCACCGGCAACTTCCTCGGCCCGCCACGCCTGAGGATCCGCGACGTCCACCCGCAGACGGCAGCCGAGTGGCAGACGATCGCCGGACCCAGGGTCCGTGTCGAACCATGACCGCCGGGCGTGGGCCTTCGCGGTACCGTGTGAAGCCGTGACCAGGGATGAGCTCCTCGCGCACTGTCTGGCCAAGCCCGGGGCCTGGGAGGACCAGCCGTGGGAGGGCGACGTCGTCGTCAAGGTCGGGGGGAAGATCTTCGCGTTCGTCGGGGGGCCCGAGTCCAGCACCGTCGGGGTCAAGTGTGCGCCCAGCCGGGAGGCCGCCGACGAGTGGCTGCACCGGTACCCCGACGACGTGGCCGTGATGCCCTACATCGGGCGGTCCGGGTGGAACACGCTGCGGTACGGCGGCGGCATCCCGGACGACGAGATCGTCGAAGCCGTCGACGAGTCGTACCGGTGGGTCGTGTCGAAGCTACCGAAAAAGGATCGCCCGGCGTAGTCTCCGCGCTACCGTGAGGTCGCCGTGCTGCTCCTGGTCGGGGCCGCGCGGTTCGTGGCCGGGCGGGCCATGGCCGTCGAGCTCGACGGCACGCGCGGCCGAGGGCAACCCGGGCGGCGGCACCCGCATCGTCGTCGACCTGCCCGCCGCCGTGCACCAATCCGGGCGGGAGCCCGCGCCGAACCACTCACATGGCTGACACGATCGCCGGGCGGTACCGGCTTTCGCACGTGATCGGTTCCGGCGGCATGAGCCGGGTGTGGGCCGCGACGGACGAGCTGCTCGACCGGCCGGTGGCCGTCAAGGAGATCCTGCCGGTGCCGGGGCTCACCGAGGACCTGTGGGCGCGGACCCTCCAGGAGGGGCGGGCCGCGGCCCGGCTCGCGCACCCGAACGTCGTGCGCGTCTACGACGTCCTGTTCGGCGACGGCCGGCCGTGGATCGTCATGGAGTACCTCACGTGCCGCTCGCTGGACGCCGTCGTCCGCGAGCGGGGCCCGCTGGACCCGGCCGAGGCGGCCCGCGTCGCCCTGGCGGTGCTCGACGGCCTGTCGGCGGCCCACCGCGCGGGCGTGCTGCACCGCGACGTCAAGCCGGCCAACGTCCTCATCACCGCCGACGACCGGGTCCTGCTCGGCGACTTCGGCATCGCGGTGTTCGACGCGCTCCCCCTGTCGGCGGGCCCGGTGGTGGCGTCGCCGGCGTACGTCGCCCCGGAGCGCGTCCGCGACGGCCTGTCGACGGCGCACGGCGACCTGTGGTCGTTCGGCGCGACCCTGTACTACGCCGTCGAGGGCCGCCCGCCGTTCTCCCGCCCGACAACGTCGTCCCTGCTGGGCGCCCTGACGTCGTCGCCGGTCGACCCGCTCCTGCGCGCCGGCCCGCTGACGCCGGTGGTCGAGGGCCTGCTGCGCCGCGACCCGGGCGAACGGCTGACCGCCACCCGCGCCCGCCTCCTGCTCGACGCGCTGGCGTCGGCCGATGCCCCACCTCCCAGTTCGACGTCGGCATCGAGCTCGGCATCGTTCGCCGGCCGGCCGGCCCTGGTCCGCGGCCGGTCTCCGCTCCAGCGCCTCGGCTTCCCACTCGGACGGCTCGGCGCTTCGCTCCGGCGGGTCGGCGCCCACCAGTCCCCGGTCCCGATCGCGGCTGGCACGGCCGACGCGGCCACGCAGCAGGGGCGGGCTGGCACCGCTGGCACGGCCGTGCAGCAAGGGCCGGCTGGCACGGCTGGCACCGCTAACACGGCCGCACAGCAGGGGCGGGCTGGGACGGCTGGCACGGCTGCGCAGAAGGTGCGGGCTGGGACGGCTGGCACTGCCGACGCGGCTGGCACGGCCGCGCAGCAGGGGAAGGCCGGCACGGCCGCGCAGCAGGGGAAGGCCGGCATGGCCGTGCAGAAGGGGCGGGCCGGCGCCCCACAGCCCCGAGGCGCCAGCGGTGCCGCCGCGCCGCAGCAGCCGCCCGCCCTGGTCGCGGCCGGCACCTCGCCGCTGCCGCCGGTCGGCGGACAGCGGACCCTGGTCGCGGTCGGCGCCGACCCGCGGCCGCGGATCGGCGGACAGCGGGCCCTGGTCGCCGCGGGCGCCTCGCCGCTGCGACGGGTCGGCGGGCCGCGCGCACTGGTCGCCGCCGGGGTGGCCGCGCTGCTGGCCGGTGCCGCGGCCGCGGCAGTCCTGTCGCTGCCGTCCCGGTCGTCGTCCGACCCGTCCTCGGCCGCACCACCCGCGGGCTGCGCGGACCCGGCCGCGCCGCCGGCGTTGCCCAGAGCCGGCGCCACCTCGATCGTCGGCGGGCCGGAGCCGGACGGCTCGATCACGCATACGGACCCGTCCGGGTTCAGGCTGGCGTTGCCGTCGGACTGGCTGCGCAGCACCGACGCCGCATCCGTCTGCTTCGTCGATCCCGCCGGCCAGGTCCGGCTCACCGTCACGGCGGCGGCAGCGGGCGGCGACCGGGAGTTCAGCTACGACGCGGCCGGCCGCCGCTGGCACACCGCGCAGCTGAGGGTGCCCACCGGCCACCTCCTGGCGTGGACGGCCGGCGAGTCCGAGTTTCCGTCCACGCGGTCCCGCTTCGACTCGATAGCCCGGACCTTCGTCGTGCTGTGACGGTCAGGACGGGCGGCGGGAGCCCGTCGCGCCGTCGGCCAGCTCCCGCAGGATGTCCAGGTGGCCGGCGTGGCGGGCGGTCTCCTCGACCATGTGGACCAGGACCCAGCGTAAGTTGACCTCGACGCCCCGCCACGAGCGGCCGAGGTCGTCCAGGGACAGCTCCTCGATGGTCTGGTCGGCGGCGGCGCAGGTCCGGGCGTAGTAGGCCAGGATGTCCTGCGTGCGCTCGCCCGCGGCGGCGCGCATGTCGGCGTCCGGGTCGGCCTCGTCGAACGGCAGGGTCTCGCCCGGGCGGCCGAACGCGTCGCAGAACCACAGCGACTCCACCGACGCCAGGTGCTTCACCAGGCCGATCAGGTTGGTGCCCGACGGGGTCATCGGGCGGCGCAGCGTCTCGTCGTCGACGCCCTCGACCTTCCAGCGCACCGCGTCGCGGTGCCGGCGCAGGCTGTCGTGCAGCACGTCCTTCTCGTTGCCGGTCAACGGCGCCGCTTCCACCACGCCCCGCACCTTACGCCCGGGGTACGACAAAAAAACGCCCGGCGGGTCTCCCACAAGCGACCCGCCGGGCGTCATACGCGGAAGGTCAGGTCGCCGCCGCCCGGGCGGCCTCCGCGGTGTCGGCGGCCAGGGCCGCCTTGGCGATCGTGCGGCACTCGTCGAGCGTGTGGGCGGCCAGCGCCTCGCGCACCGCCGGGATGCTTCGCGGCGCCATGGACAGGCTCGTGATGCCCAGCCCCGCCAGTACCAACGCGAAGGCCGGATCCGCCGCGGACTCGCCGCACACGCCGACCGGCTTGCCGGCCTCCGCGCCCGCCGACGCGCAGGCCGCGATGAGCGCGATCAGCGCCGGCTGCCAGTGGTCCAGCAGTTCGGCCAGGTCGCCGCACATCCGGTCGGCGGCGAAGGTGTACTGGCTGAGGTCGTTGGTCCCCAGGCTGAGGAAGTCCACGCCGCGCAGGACGGACGGCGCGCGCAGCGCCGCGGCCGGGACCTCGATCATCACGCCCGCCGTCGGCAGGCCGGCCGAGCGGCACGCCGCCGCGAACGCCGACGCCTCCGCGGCCGTCGCCACCATCGGGGCCATCACCCAGACCTCGGCCGTCGTCGCGGCGGCCGCCGTGGCGATCGCGGTGAGCTGGGTCGTCAGCACGTCCGGGTTGTGCCGGGCGACCCGCAGGCCGCGCACGCCGAGCGCCGGGTTCGGCTCCTCGGCCATCCGCAGGAACGGCAGCGGCTTGTCGGCGCCCGCGTCCAGCGTCCGCACGACGACCTTGCGGCCGGGCAGCGCGGCGAACACGTCCCGGTACGCCGCGACCTGCTCGTCGAGCGTCGGCGGGTCGGTGCGGTCGAGGTACAGCAGCTCGGTCCGGAACAGGCCCACGCCCTCGACGTCGGTGGTGAGGTCGCGGGCCGAGCCGATGTTGGCCAGCAGCGCCACCGGGTGGCCGTCGGCGGTGCGGCCGGGGCCGGACGAGGCGGCCGCGCGGGCGCGCCGGGCCTGCTCCCCCGCGTTGACGGCGGTCGCATCCGAGGCGGAGACGCCGACCGATACCAGGCCGGAGGCGCCGTCGAGGGAGACGAGCGTACCGTCCGGGACCGACAGGATGTCGGCGCACCGGACCACCGCCGGGATGCCCAGCGTCCGCGCCAGGATCGCGGTGTGGCTGGTCGGGCCGCCCTCGGCCGTCACCAGGCCGAGCACCTGCGACGGGTCCAGGCCTGCGGTGTCGGCCGGGGCCAGGTCCCGCGCGATGAGCACGTAGGGGTGGCCGGGGTCGGGCAGGCCCGGCATCGGCAGGCCCAGGCAGGCCGCTACGAGGCGGTCGCGCAGGTCGTCGAGGTCGCTGACCCGCTCGGCGAGGTAGCCGCCGGCGGCCTCGAACGCGGCCCGGTGCACGGCCAGGGCCTCGACGGCGGCGTGCGGTGCGTCGGTGCCGCCGTCGATCAAAGCAACAACTGCCTCGAGCAGCGTCTCGTCCTCGACCATCAGGACCTGCGCCCGAAGCACCTCCGCCGCCACATCGTCGCGGGCGCCGTCCGCGCGACGGTTGAGGTCGCCGCTGACCGACGCGACCGCCGCGACAAACCGGGCTCGCTCAGCCAGGGCGTCAGAGAAAGCAGGAGCAGGCAGCGCCGGCGGCGGGGCCAGCCGGTGGACCGGCCCCGCCGCGGCGCCCGGACTGACGCCGATCCCCTTCACGTCCGGCATCATTCCGCGTCCAGATCCCGGGCGAGCAGCGCCGCGAGGTCGTCGAGCGCGGCCTGCGCACCGTCGCCGTCGGCCTCGAGGGTGACCTCGGTGCCCTGCTTGGCACCGAGCGAGAGCACGCCGAGGATGCTCTTGGCCGGCACCGGCTTCTTCCCGTCGGCGCGGATCGTGACCGCCACCGGCTGCTTCGACGCCGCCTCGACGAACAGCTTCGCTGGGCGGGCGTGCAGCCCGCTGGCGGATCCGACAACGACTGTCCTGGTCGGCAACGTGACCTCCCTACGGTTCGATGGTCACCTTGATCGCTTCACCGCGGGCCACGATGCCGAAGGCGTCGAGGGCGCGGTCGAGCGGCAGGCGGTGGGTGATGAGGTCGGCGACCGGGACCGAGCCGTCGGCGATGAGGCGCAGCGCCTCCTTGTTGTGCTGCGGGCTGGAGCCGTTGGCGCCGACGATCGTCAGCTCGCGGTAGTGCACCAGGTTCGAGTCGAGCGCGATGACCGGGTTGTCCTTCGGCAGGCCGCCGAAGAAGCTGATCCGGCCCTGCCGGGCGGTCATCTGCACGGCCTGCTCCTGGGCGGCGCCGGCCGCCGCGGCGGTGATGACCACGTCGGCGCCGCGGCCCTCGGTGAGCTTGAGGACGGCGTCGACGACGTCGGTCTCCCCGCCGCAGACGGCCGCGTCGGGGCGCACCAGGCCGGCGGCCAGGTCGAGCCGCTCGCGGTTGAGGTCGACCAGGAACACGCGGGCGGCGCCGCGGGCCCGGGCCAGGCGCACGTGCAGGCAGCCGATCGGGCCGGAGCCCATGACCACCACGTCGTCGCCGGCGCCGACCCCGGCGAGCTCCTGGCCGTTGAGCACGCAGGCGAGCGGCTCGGCGACCGACGCCTCGGCGAAGCTGAGCCCGTCGGGGATGCGGTTGAGCCCGTCGACGGCGAGCACGTTCGGCGGCACGATCATGTACTCGGCGAAGCCGCCGTCGAAGTGGTACCCCATCGACACCTGGTTGGGGCAGACCGTCATCCGCCCGCGCCGGCACTCGCCGCAGGTGCCGCACGGGATCGCGGCGATGACCTGCACGCGGTCGCCGGGCTGCCAGCCCGTGACGTCGTCGCCGACGGCCACGACCTCACCCGCGATCTCGTGCCCCATCACGCGCGGCGGCACGATGTGGTGGTGCCCGAAGCGGAAGATCTTCACGTCGGTACCGCACGTCGAGCACGCCCGGACGCGGATCTTCACGTCGCCGGGCCCCGGCGCGGGCTCCGGCGCGTCCTCGATGCGGACGTCGCCGGGAGCGTGGAATCGCACGACTTTCACTGTGTGTCCTCTGTCAGAATCTCGATGACTTCGTCGACCGACTCGGAACCGCGCAGCCGGGCGGCCGCGTCGGGGTCCATCAGGACGGTCGCCAGCTGGGCCAGGATCTCGACGTGACCGTCGCCGGCCGCCGCGATCGCGACGCAGACCCGCACGTCGTTGCCGTCCCAGTCGACGCCGTCGGGGAAGGACAGCACCGCGAGGGCGTCGCGCTTCACCGACTCCTTGCTGTTCAGCGTGCCGTGCGGGATCGCCACGCCCTCCCCGATGTACGTGGAGATGCTCTGCTCGCGGGCGAGCATCGCGTCCACGTACACCGGGTCGACCGCACCGATCTCGACCAGCACATCCCCGCACCGGCGGATCGCGTCGTCCCGCGATCCGGCTCGCTCGCCGAGCCGGACCGCGTCGCGGCCGAGCAGGTCAGCCACTCAGCTCACCACCACGCTGCACGGCGTTGACGACCTTGGTGACCGCCGGATCGCCGATGAACACCTGGATCGCCACGATGACCTTGTCGGGGGCGCTGACCCGGGCCCGAGCGGCCAGGCCCTTGTGGCAGATGACCACGTCGGCGTCGGCCGGGATCTGGTTGACCGGGGTGTGCTCGACGATCACCGCGTTCTTGGACAGCTGCCGCTTGAGCGTGCTGGCGAGCATCACGCTGCTGCCCATGCCGGCGTCGCACGCGACGACGACCTTCTTGATCTCGGCGCCGTTGATGGTGGGCATGGCGGGTCACGCCTCCTGTCGGGTCAGCTTTGCGTTGACGTTGGCCTGCTCGTCGGGGTTGACGACGGTCTGCTCGTCCGGCCCGATCGCGTCGTCCTCGGCCGGCTCGCCGCGGCCGAACCCGAGCAGGACCGAGGCGACCGCGAAGGTGACCGCGGCGGCGATGACGATGCCGAGGATCACGCCGACGTAGCCGCCCTTGGGGGTGACCGCCATGTAGGCGAAGATGCTGCCCGGGGACGGGGTGGCGACCAGGCCGGCGCCGGTGACCATGAACGTGCCGACACCGGCGGCGCCGCCCGCGATCATGGCGAGGATCAGCTTCGGCTTCATCAGCACGTACGGGAAGTAGATCTCGTGGATGCCGCCGAGGAACTGCACGATGATCGCGGCCGGGACGCTGGGGCGCAGCGCGCGCGGGCCGAAGAGGAAGAACGCGAGGAGCAGGCCGAGGCCGGGCCCGGGGTTCGACTCGATCATGAACAGGATGGACTTGCCCTTGTCGGCGGCCTCGGCGACGCCGAGCGGGCCGAACACGCCGTGGTTGATGGCGTTGTTCAGGAACAGTACCTTGGCCGGCTCGACGACGACCGACGTCAGCGGGAGCAGGTCGTGGCTCACGAGCCAGTCGGCGCCGTTGCCGGCCTGCTTGGTGAGCCACTGCACGACCGGGCCGATGCCGTACATGCCGCCGATGGCCATCGCGCCGCCGATGATGCCGGCGCTGAAGTTGTCGACGAGCATCTCGAAGCCGGGGCGGATGCGGTTCTCGACCAGGCCGTCCCACAGCTTGAGGACGTAGGCGGTGAGCGGGCCGATGATCATCGCGCCGAGGAACATCGGCACGTCGGCGCCGACGACGATGCCCATCGTCGCGACCGCGCCGACCACCGCGCCGCGCTGGCCGTGCACGAGCCGGCCGCCGGTGTACCCGATGAGGACGGGCAGCAGCACCGAGATCATCGGGCCGACGACCTCGGCGATCTTCGCGTTGGGCCACCAGCCGGTGGGGATGAACAGGGCCGTGATGAGGCCCCACGCGATGAACGCGCCGATGTTCGGCATGACCATCGCGGCGAGGTGGCCGCCGACGCGTTGCACGGAGGCCCGGAATCCGGTTCCGGTCACCGCTGGGGTGTAGGTCGACACGGGTGTCTCCTTCAGGAAGAAGGTCCGGAGCTGAGCAGGGGGCGGAGCTCGTCCGGGTGGGGGTGGATGGTGACGTTGTGGCGGATCAGGTCGGCGGGGCCGGGCATCCGGCTGCCGGGCAGGCTCACCGCGGCGGCGCCCCAGGCCACGCCCTCGGCGAGGGCGGCCGCACCCTGGGCGCCCGCGGCGAGGAACCCGGCGAGGAGGGCGTCGCCCGCGCCGACCGTGCTGCGGGGGCGGGTCACCGGGCAGCTGCCGGTGACGACGCCGTCGGCGTCGACCAGCACCGCACCGTCGGCGCCGAGGCTGGCCACGACGGTGCCGGCGCCCCAGGCCCGCAGCTGCTGGGCGGCGGCGACCACGTCGCCGAGGTCGGCCAGGGGCTTGCCGACCACCTCCGCCAGCTCGTCGCGGTTGGGCTTGAGCAGCGTCGCCCCGGCCCGGGCGGCCTCGCGCAGGGCGGGGCCGCTGGTGTCGACGGCGACCCGGATGCCGGCGTTGCGCAGCCGGCGGCACAGCTGGGCGTAGGCGTCCGCCGGCAGCCCGGGCGGGACGCTGCCGCACAGCACGACCCAGTCGGCGGTGCCGGCCCGGGTGAGCACGCGGTCGGTCACCTCGTCGAACTCGGCGTCGAACATCGCCGGGCCGGGTTCGTTGACCTTGGTGACCGTGCCGTCGGGCTCGGCCAGGGTGATGTTCGACCGGGTCCGGCCCGAGATCGGCACGGCGAGGACCTCCACGCCCTCGGCCTTGAGCAGCCGGACGAGCTGGTTGCCCTCGTCGCCGCCGCACGGCAGCACGGCCACCGACGGCACACCGTTGGCCAGCAGCGCGCGGGACACGTTGACGCCCTTGCCGCCCGGGTCGAGGTGGGCCGCCGTGGCCCGGATGACCTCGCCGCGGGTCAGCGCGCCGATCTCGACGGCACGGTCGAGGCTCGGGTTGAGCGTGACGGTGACGATCATGCCCGGACGACCCGCACGCCGGCCGCCTCCAGGTCGCCGACCAGGTCGGCGTCGGCGCGGCTGTCGGTGATGAACAGGTCCAGGTCGGCGAGCTCGCCGAACCGGGCCAGGTAATCGTTGCCGAGCTTGGTGTGGTCCGCCAGCAGCACCGTGCGGCGGGCCGCGCGGATCATCGCCCGCTTGACCGCCGCCTCGGCCGGGTCGGGGGTGGTCAGCCCGCGCTCGACCGAGATGCCGTTGGTACCGACGAATGCCACGTCGACGTAGAGGTCGGCCAGCGGCCGCAGTGACCAGTCGTCGACGGTGGCGAGGGTCTTGCCGCGCACCCGGCCGCCCAGGAGCAGGACGTTGAGGTTGGCGCGGGTGCCGAGGGTGGTGGCGATGACCGGGGAGTTGACCACGACGGTCAGCTCCCGGTCGGACGGCAGGAGCTGGGCCAGGCGGGCCGTGGTGGTGCCGGCGTCGAGGATGATCGCGCCTTCTTCCGGTACCTCACTGAGGGCCAGCTTGGCGATGCGCTCCTTCTCCTCGATGAGCACGGCGTCGCGGGCGGCGAGGGCGGGCTCGAACCCGATCCGCTCGACCGGGATCGCCCCGCCGTGCACGCGCCGCAGCACGCCGGCCCGCTCCAGCATCGTCAGGTCGCGGCGGATCGTCTCCGTCGTGACGTTGAGCTCGTCGGCCAGGCCCGCCACCTCGACCCGGCCCTTGGCCCGGGCGATGCGGAGGATCTCCTGCTGCCGCTCTTCGGCGTACATGGTGTTGTTTCACCGCCGTTTCGTTTTGCTTGTGCTTTGTTTACGCCCGTTTGTGTGGGGAGTCAAGAGTTCAACCACAGAAACCCACACGGGCCAGCCGACGAACCAGATCGCCACGACCAGGCTGAGCATGCCCTGCATGCTCCGCAGCGCCGCGGTGCGCTCCGCGTCGCCGACCAGCCAGATCCCGGCCTGCAGCAGCACGACCGCGACCGCCCAGCCCAGCATCGCCTTGCCCCACTCACGCCACTCGTACCGCACCCGCTCCGGCCCGCGCTTCGGCACCTTGTGCGGCGGCGGGCCGCCGGCGAAGCGGTGGGCGAAGCGCACGTCGGCCCAGCGGACCATCGAGTGCCCGAACGCGACGGAGAAGCCCAGGTAGGCGGCGGCGAGGGCGTGCGCCTGGCCGGCGGTGCCACCGCCGCGCAGGTCGGCGGCGCTGACGACGAGCAGCACGACGTCGACGAGCGGGGTGGCGAGGAGCAGGGCGGCGCCCGTTCGCTTGGCTTTGAGTGGGTATCGCGCGATCAGGCCGGCGACCAGCAACACCCAGAAGGCGATCTCACATCCGACGATGAATCCCAGCAGCATGCCTTCAGCGTCGGTGGCCGATGCCCCGCCGACCTCGGCAGCGGTGACGAACCCCGCATACATCCTTCGTCGCATACCGCCCGATCGCCCGGGATGGTGGAATCGGAGGCGTGAGGGGGCGCACGCTGGACCTGGTGCTCGCCGGGAGCTGTTTCGCGGCCGGCGGGCTGATGTTCGCCATCGGGCAGTACCAGGCGCACTACCCGACACTGCCGCACGCGCTCCTGCTGCTGCCGCTCGCCGTGTGCTGTGGCGCGATGCTGCTGCGCCGGGTGTCGCCGGTCGCCTCGGTGCTGGTCGGTGCGGCCGCCGTGGCCGCCGACCTGTGGATCGGCCCGTCCCTCGCCACCCCGCTGGTGTTCACGCAGGTCCTGTACGACGCTTGCGTGCACGGCCGGCCGCTGCTCGTGCGTGTGCTGCTCACCGGCTCCGTCGTGCTGTCGGTGCTGACCGGCGCGGTCGGCCTGGTCGTCGTGCGCGATCCGCGCGGGCTGGCGATCGCGGTGCTGTCCGCGCTCGTCACCGTGGTACCGGTGCTGACCGGCATCCACGTCCGTCACCATCGGGACCAGGCCGTCGCCGCCCGGCAGCTGGCCCGGCTGGCCGAGGCAGACCGGGCCAACGCGGTCGCCGCCGAACGCGCCCGCATGGCCCGCGAGCTGCACGACGTCATCGCCAACCACCTCAGCGCCGTGGCGATCCACGCCACCGCCGCGCTGAGCACCGACCTCGGCCCCGACGGCACCCGCAAGGCACTCACCGTCATCCGGGAGAACAGCGTGCAGGGCCTGGCCGAGATGCGCCAGCTCATCGGCTACCTGCGGGACCCCGGCTCGGCCGGCGACGACCCGTCGGTGGCCGGACTGTCGGGCCTGGACGGGCTGGTCGGCCGGGCCGAGCGGGCGGGTCTGGCGGTGGATGTGACGGTACTGGGAGAGCCCGCCGAACTGCCGGCGGGAGTCGACCGGGCAGCGTTCCGGATCCTCCAGGAGTCGCTGACGAACGCCTTGAAGCACGGCTCGGGGGGCCGCGTGGCGCTGTCGCTGGACTACGGGCCGGCCGCGCTCTCGCTGCGGGTCCGCTCGTCGCTCGCTGTCCGGGTGGCCTCCGTCGACGGCGCGGGCGCCGGGCTGGTGGGCATGCAGGAGCGCGCGGTCCAGCTCGGTGGCACGCTCTCGGCCGGCCCCGCGGACGGGCACTGGCTGGTCTCGGCCCGGCTGCCGCTGGTGGGGGCCGCGTGATCAGGGTGCTCGTCGCCGACGACCAGCCGGCCGTACGGGCGGGGCTCGTGCTGATCCTGGACGCCGCACCCGATGTCGAGGTCGTCGGCGAGGCCGCCGACGGCGCGGAGGCGGTCGACCGCGGCCTCGCGCTACGGCCCGACGTCGTGGTGATGGACCTGCGGATGCCCCGCCTGGACGGCATCGCCGCGACCCGCCAGCTCGTCGAGGCCGGCCTGACCGGCGTCCTGGTGCTGACGACCTTCGATCTCGACGAGTACGTCTTCGGCGCCCTCCGCGCGGGCGCGGCCGGCTTCCTGCTCAAGGACGCCTCGGCCGCCGACCTGGTGACGGCGGTGCGCACCGTGGCGCGCGGCGACGGGATCGTGGCCCCGGCCGTGACCCGGCGGATCCTGGCCACGTTCGCGGCGCCGGCCCCGCCCGAACCGCTGCCGGTGGAGTCGCTCACGGACCGCGAGCGCGAGGTGCTCGCCTGCCTCGGCGACGGCCTGTCGAACGCGGAGATCGCCACCCGGCTCGGCATCGCCGAGGCGACCACCAAGACACACGTCAGCCGCATCCTCACCAAGCTGAACCTGCGCAGCCGCGTGCAGGCGGCGATCGCGGCCCGGTCGCTTGACACGTGACCTTTTAGTCACATAACTTGGGGACGTGGACGACGATCGCGTCTTCAAGGCCCTCGCCGACCCGACGAGGCGCCACCTGCTCGACCTGCTCTTCGAGCGTGACGGCCGCACGCTGACCGAGCTGGAGTCGACCCTGGAGATGACCCGTTTCGGGGTCATGAAGCACCTCAAGGTGCTCGAGGAGGCGGACCTCGTGGTGACCCGCCGGCTGGGCCGGGAGAAGCTGCACTTCCTCAACCCGGTGCCCATCCGCGAGATCCACGACCGCTGGATCGACAAGTACACGGCGCACCACGCCGCCGCACTGCTGGAGCTGAAGGCCGAACTGGAGGAGGACCCGTGACGACGCAGGTCTACAAGGTGTACATCAAGGCGACCCCGCAGCGCATCTGGGACGCCATCACGACCCCGGAGTGGACCGCGCGCTACGGCTATCGCGGCCTCATTGAGATGGAGCTGCACCCGGGCGGCGCCGTCGTGGGCCGCGCCAACGCCGGCATGCTCGCCCTCGGCGCTCCGGAGATCGCCCTCGACGGCGAGGTCCTGGAGGCCGACCCGCCACACCGCCTGGTCCAGACGTTCCGGATGCTGATGAACCCGGAACTGGCCGCGGAGGGCTTCACGCGCCTGACGTATGAGCTCAAGGAGGGCAAGGACGGCGTCACCGCCCTGACGGTGACCCACGAGCTCGACGGCGCCCCCGGCCTGGCCGCGCTCATGGCCGGCCAGTTCGAGGACCAGGGCGCGGGCGGCGGCTGGGCGTGGACGCTCAGCGAGCTCAAGTCCCTGCTGGAGACCGGCACCGGCTTCGCCGGCTGAGCCCGGTCTGGTCGTGCCCGGCCGGCGGGTAGGGGCCATGGAGGACGGGCCGCGCCGGGCGGCCGAGACGCACGCGTCGCCGGCCGCCGGGCGTCCCTCAGCGCCGGCGGCCGATGAGCCACCCGATCGCCACGGCCGCGGTGACGGCGGCGCCGAGCACGACGGGTGTCACGCCCGCCTGCCTCCGGCCGGGCGGGGCTGGCGGTGCCGGGACGGGCTCCGAAACGGGTGGACCGGCCGCGATCGCCTTGCGGTACTCGTCGTCGGCGATCTCCGCGAACCGCCGGGCGGCCTTCGGCGAACGCTCGGCGAGCCAGTCGTCGGCACTCGACTCCCACTGCCGGCGACTGTCCGCCGACGCGAAGTACGCCGGCAGCGCCTCGGTGCGCAGGTTCTGCTCACTGAGCGTTCCGGCTTCGTACGCGAGCTTGAAGTAGTTGAGCGCCATGACGCAGAAGAAGCTGCGGCGCAACTGGGTCGCGGGCATCGTCGCGAACTCAGGCCCGAACATCACGCCATAGGCGTCCGGGTCCTGGATGGCGAGCATCAGCAGCCGCTCGTGCTTGTCCCGGGTGGCCTGGATCCGGGCCAGTCGAAGTTGCCGTCCCTGGTACCCGAGACCGGCCGCGACGCCCACGACGGCCAGCGCGCTGAGCGCCGCAGAGGCCGCACCGTACGCCTGCCCGATGTCCGCGAGCCGCCGCCAGTCGGGGTGCCACCAACCATCGGTGATCGACAGCACGAGCGGAGACCCGACGGCGCACAGCACCACGACGCCGGCGACGACCACGGTCGTCACGGCCGGGCGGACCTGGGTTCGCATGGCGAGCACTCCTCAAGCGCCGAGGTGAACGATCACGACGAGCGGCCCGCATCGGCCCACGCCTTCTCCGCCACGCCCAGGATAGGGAACCCGCGCACGAGTCATCCAATGTCTCCCCAGGGCATACCGGCAATGGTGCCGGTGGGCGAACCGGTATATTCCACCATCTATACGACGTAAATACCAACGGGCCCTGGGCATTGACGAATCCAGAGGTCCAATGTTGACTGCTTGTCATTCCCACCGGCGGTGTGCGGCGCATCGACGGTGGTCTTACTGAGCGCGGGCGGTCTCGACGGCGCGACACCCCGACCCGCGTGACACGCAGAAGGAGATGAACGTGGGCAAGACCCGCCGACTCGCCCTCCTGGCGGCCGCCACCGCCTTGCTGGGCACCGTCGTCGCCGTGGTCCACGGCGGCAACGCCACCGCGTCGACAACGGACCAGGCGTTCAACCCGGGGACCGGCACGCTCGACGTGAACCGCGCCGGCTACCTGTCGAAGCACGACCTCGTCTACAACAGCCCGCAGACCAACGCCCTGCACGGGCTGACGGTCGGCAACGGCAAGACCGGCGCCATGGTGTGGAACCAGAACGGCCTCACCATGCAGGTGTCCAACGTGGACCTCTCGCCCCAGTCGGCCTACGCCGCCGGGCTGATCAACCTCAACACCAGTCCCGGCCTGGACACCGGCTACAGCACGTACCAGCAGCGGCTCTCGCTGTACGACGGCACGCTCACCACGAAGTACGACAGCAACCGGACCATCACCGTGATGGGGGTCCCGGGGTCCGAGGTGATGGGCATCCACGTCGAGGACTCACGCACGGGACTGGGCACCACGACGCTCGACCTGAGCATGTGGGACCCCAACTCGGTCACGAACAGCGCCGACGTGCCGAACCTGACCACCTGGCGCACCGTGAGCACGTTCAACGACAGCAGCGTCGCCGGGTTCAGCCGCGGCGTGCAGGACCCGGGCGGCTTCGGCTACACCTTCGCCGCCACGGTCGAGGGCGCCGCGTACACCACGCAGGTCGTCAACGGCACCCGGGTTCGACTGAACATCACGCCGACCGGCAGCTACACGATCTGGTTCACCGCGGCCAGCCGGATCAACTCGCCGGGGCAGGACTCCGTGGCGCAGGCGCGCAGCCAGCTCACGGCGGCCAAGAACACGGGCTACCAGACCAACCTGAACAACTACCGCAACTGGTGGCACGCGTTCTGGGACAAGTCGTTCGTGCAGTACAGCGGGGCCGCCGGCACCGGCGACTACCTGGAGAACGTCTACTACCTCTCGACGTACATGATCGCCGCCGGTGGCTACGGCAACTACCCGTACCACTTCATCAACGGCGTCTTCCGGGCCACCCAGGACAACACGAAGTGGAGCAACGGGTACTGGTTCTGGAACCAGCGCGACGTCTACAACTCGTTCCTGGCCTCCAACCACACCGACCTCTTCGCCACCGAGAACCGGCTCTACAGCCGCAACTACAACGCGCTGAAGGCGTACACCCAGACGCGCTACGGCGTCGCGGACGCGCTGTGGGTGCCAGAGACGATGGGCTGGGACGGCAACGCCCGCGGCACCGTCGGCAGCGACTACGTCAACGACATCTACTCCACGGGCACCGAGGCCGCCTACAACATGTACCTGCAGTACCGGTACACCAACGACGCGGCCTACCTGCAGAACACCGTGTACCCGTACATGCGTGACGTGCTGCGCTTCTACCAGAACCGGTTCCAGCTGCAGAACAACGAGTGGGTCATGCCCAACTCCAACGCGCACGAGACGTACTGGGACGTGCGCAACGCGATCACCGACCTCGCCGCGGTACGGCTGCTCGCCCCGATCGCGATCCAGGTCGCCACGCAGCTCGGCCTCGACAGCGGGCTGCGCACGCAGTGGCAGGACCTGCTCAACCGGCTCCACCCGTACCAGGTGCAGAACGGCGCCTGGCTGCCGCACGACCCGCCGGCACCGGCCCAGCAGCGCAACGGCGAGAACGTGACGTCGGAGCTGATCTGGCCGTACGACCTGACCGGCATCGGCGCGCCGGACTACCAGACGGCGCTCAACAGCTGGAACACCCGGCCCAACCCGTACAGCAACGTGTGGGCCAACGACGCCGTGCAGGCCGCCCGGCTCGGGCTGGGTGACCAGGCGCTGTCCGGCATGAAGCTGATGCTCCAGCGGTACCAGAACTACCCCAACGGCATGACCAACAACACCAACGGCGTGTTCGAGTACCTCGGCGTGCACCTGGCGGCGATGAACGAGACGCTGCTGCAGTCGTACAACGACAAGATCCGCGTGTTCCCGGCGGCGCCGAACGACGCCAACTTCGTCGGCAAGTTCACGCTGCTGGCCAAGGACGGCTTCCTCGTCTCCTCCGAGCGGGAGGGCAACGAGACGAAGTACGTCGGCATCCGGTCGCAGTTCGGCAAGCAGGCGCGCGTGGTGAACCCGTGGGGTACCCAGGAGATCCGGGTCCGCCGGGCCTCCGACAACGCCACCATCACCACGTCCACGGCCGGCGAGGTCACCTTCGCCACGGCGGCGAACACGGTCTACATCGTGGAGCGCACCGCGAAGCCGCTGACGTCGTACACCAGCACGACGCTCAACGGCACGGCCAACAACGGCGTCAAGTCCCTGTCGGGCACCGCCTCGACGCTCGGCACCGGCCCGGGCGGCGGAAACCCCGGCAACGGCCCGACGTTCTACTCCGACATCAACTTCTCCGGCAGCGCGGTGACCCTGGGCGCCGGCAACTACGACCTCGCGCAGTTGCAGTCCGCCGGCATCGCCAACGACAGCATCTCCTCCATCCGTGTGCCGTCCGGCTACACGGTCACCGCCTACAGCAACAGCGGGTTCGCGGGCACGACCTGGACCTTCAACGCCGACAACCCGAACCTCATCAACACCGGCAACAACGACGCGATCTCGTCGCTGCGGGTGGCCACCACCGGCGGCGGGAGCGGCGGCAGCTCGCTGCGGGCCGCCGCGAACAACCTGTTCGTCTCCGCGGCCAACGCCGGGGCGTCGCCGCTCATCGCGAGCGCGAGTACGGTCGGCGCGAACGAGCGGTTCGACGTCGTCGACCTCGGCGGGGGCAACGTGGCCCTGCGGGCGCGGGTGAACAACAAGTTCGTCTGCGCGGAGAACGCCGGCGCCAACCCGCTCATCGCCAACCGCGACGCGGCCGGCGCGTGGGAGACGTTCCGGCTGATCAGCAACTCGGACGGGACCGTGAGCTTCCAGGCGACCGTCAACAACAAGTACGTCGTGGCCGAGAACGGCGGCAACGCCGCGCTCATCGCCAACCGCGACGCGATCGGCCCGTGGGAGAAGTTCAGCCTGGCAACCGCCTAGGAACGTGCGCGGGGGCGTGGACCGTCGGTCCGCGCCCCTGTGGCATGCACGCCACCGTGGCGACCCGGGCACGCCGACGGGCCCGGGCACCTCGAGCGGGTGCACGGGCATGCGGGTATCGGTGCCGGCCGCCGGGCGCCCGGCGGTCGGCACCCACCCCGCGGCGCGTCGGCGTCACGCTGCGGGGTGCTGTCCGCAGGTCCCCGGAGCGGTGGGTCCGCTCATCGAACCATGGACAACCCTCAACGCAGAGTGAACATCGGAGGTCTCGATTCGTCAAGATGCTTGCCGGACTTCCGTTCAGGCGAACAAAAGCCGAAAACTGCCCCTTGCCCTCGGGACCATGATCCTGCTAAACATCGGATGTCTCTGCAACGCGCACCTAGGACGGGAACCGAATGACGAGCCGATTTGTGTCGCTGGACACCTACGACGTACGGTTCCCGACCTCACAGCACCTCGACGGCTCCGACGCGATGAACCCCGACCCCGACTACTCCGCCGCGTACGTCGTGCTGCGCACGGACGCCGAGGACGGGCGCGAGGGCCACGGGTTCGCCTTCACCATCGGCCGGGGCAACGAGGTGCAGACCGCCGCCATCCACGCCCTGCGACCGTACCTCGTGGGCCGGCTCACCAAGGAGGTCCTCGACGACCTCGGCGGACTCTGGCGGGAGCTGGTCCACGACTCGCAGCTGCGCTGGCTCGGGCCGGAGAAGGGTGTCATGCACATGGCCATCTCCGCCGTCGTCAACGCGCTGTGGGACCTCAAGGCGAAGCGGGCCGGGCTGCCGCTGTGGCAGCTGCTCGGCTCGATGACCCCCGAGGAGCTCGTCGACCTCGTCGACTTCCGGTACCTCACCGACGCCCTCACGCGGGACGAGGCGCTGGAGCTGCTCCGCCCGGGCGCCGAAGGGCGCTCCGAGCGCATCGCGACGCTGCTGGAGCACGGGTACCCGGCCTACGCCACCTCACCCGGCTGGCTGGGGTACTCCGACGAGAAGCTGCGCCGCCTGTGCCGCGAGGCCGTCGACGCCGGCTTCACCCAGATCAAGCTCAAGGTCGGCGCGGACCTCGAGGACGACCTGCGCCGCATGCGGATCGCCCGCGAGGTCTGCGGGCCCGACGTGCGGATCGCGGTCGACGCCAACCAGCGCTGGGACGTCGGCACCGCCGTCGAGTGGGTCCGGGCGCTCGCGCCCTACCACCCGTGGTGGGTCGAGGAACCGACCAGCCCCGACGACGTGGTCGGGCACGCCGAGATCGCGCGGAGGATCGCCCCGATCCCGGTCGCGACCGGCGAGCACGTGCAGAACCGGGTCGTGTTCAAGCAGCTGCTGCAGCTCGACGCCGTCTCGTTCGTCCAGCTCGACGCCGCCCGCGTCGCCGGGGTGAACGAGAACATCGCGATCCTGCTGCTCGCCGCCAAGTTCGGGGTGCCGGTCTGCCCGCACGCCGGCGGCGTCGGGTTGTGCGAGCTCGTCCAGCACCTCTCCATGTTCGACTACGTGGCCGTCTCCCGGTCCATGGACGACCGCGTCATCGAGTACGTCGACCACCTCCACGAACACTTCACCGACCCGGTCCAGCTGCGCGAGGGCCGCTACCTCGCGCCGACGGCCCCCGGGTTCAGCTCCACCATGCGGGCGGAGAGCCGGGCCCGCTACGCCTATCCGGACGGCCCCATCTGGAACCCCACCAACACCCCCTGAGGACTCCCATGAGAATCCTGCCGGCAATCGCCGCCGCCGCCCTGGTCGTGAGCCTCGCTGCCTGTAGCGACTCCGCGGACCCGAAGAACTCCTCCGACAGCAACAGCCCGCCCATCGCGGTCGACCTCCCGCGCGCCGACTCCGACTTCTGGAACAGCTACGCGAAGTACATCCCGCAGTTCGCCAAGGACAGCGGCATCAACCTGATGACGCCGACCAACTCGCAGAACGACATCGCCAAGCTCGTCGCCAACACCCAGGCATTGACGAGCCAGGGCGCCAAGGCGATCGTGATGGCACCGCAGGACACCGGCGCCATCGCCAGCACCCTCACCACCCTGGAGCAGAAGAAGATCCCCGTGGTCACCGTGGACACGCGGCCCGACAAGGGCAACGTCTACATGGTCGTGCGCGCCGACAACCGGGCGTACGGCCAGAAGGCGTGCGAGTTCCTCGGCCAGAAGCTCGGTGGCAAGGGCAAGGTCGTCGAGTTCCAGGGCTCGCTGTCGTCGGTGAACGGCCGGGACCGCTCCGAGGCGTTCGCCGAGTGCATGAAGGACAAGTTCCCCGGCATCACCGTCTTCGCCGAGCCGACCGAGTGGGAGGGCGCGAAGGCGTCCGCCGCGCTGCAGACCCGCCTCGCCCAGCACCCCGACATCAACGGCATCTACATGCAGGCCGGCGGCGTGTTCCTGGCCCCGACCCTGCAGCTGCTGCGCTCGAAGAACCTGCTGGTGTCGCCGACCGACCCCAAGCACATCTTCATCGTCTCCAACGACGGCATCCCGCAGGAGTTCGAGGCGATCCGCAAGGGCGAGATCGACGCGACCGTCTCCCAGCCGGCCGACCTCTACGCGAAGTACGCGCTCTACTACGCCAAGGCGGCCGTGGAGGGCAAGACGTTCCAGCCCGGCAAGACCGACCACGACAGCACCATCGTCAAGGTCCGCGACGGCGTCCTCGAGGACCAGCTGCCCGCCCCGCTCGTCACCAAGGACAACGTCGACGACACGGCGTTGTGGGGAAACCAGATCGGTAAATGATGACCGTTGACCAACCGGCCGTGGCGGCGCTCGAAGTGTCCAAGCACTTCGGCGCCACCACGGCGCTGTCGAACGTGACCCTGCGGATCGCGCCGGGTGAGACGCACGCCCTGGTCGGGCGCAACGGCGCCGGCAAGTCGACCCTCGTGTCGCTGCTCACCGGCCTGCACCGGCCGGACGGCGGCGAGATCCGCTTCGCCGGCACCGCCGCGCCCCCGGTCGCCGACCGGGCCGCGTGGCGGCAGCGCGTCGCCTGCGTCTTCCAGCGCTCCACGATCATCCCGTCACTGACGGTCGCCGAGAACCTGTTCCTGAACCGGCAGGCCGACCGGGGCCCGATCCGCTGGCGGGCCCTGCGCACGAAGGCGGCCGACCTGCTCGCCGAGTACGCCGTCGACGTCGACCCCGCTGCCCTGGCCGGCGACCTGGACGTCGAGCAGCGCCAGCTCGTCGAGATCGCCCGGGCCCTGTCGCAGGGTGCCCGGTTCATCATCCTGGACGAGCCGACGGCCCGCCTCGACGCCACCGGCATCGACCGGCTCTTCGAGCGGCTCCGGAGCCTGAGCGCCTCGGGCGTCACCATGCTGTTCATCTCCCATCATCTCCAGGAGGTGTACCGCGTGTGCGACACGGTCACCGTGCTGCGCGACGCCCGGTGGGTCCTCACCGAGCCCGTGGCCGACGTCGGGCACGACGCGCTTGTCGCGGCGATGACCGGCGAGGCGGTCGGGCTCACGACCGTCGCGCCGCGCCCGCCGGTGGCCGAGACCGCGGACACCGCCCTGCGGCTGTCCGGCCTCGCCCTCGACGGCGCCTACGAGCCGCTCGACCTGACCGTCCGGGCCGGCGAGATCGTCGGCGTCACCGGCTCGGGCAGCAGCGGCAAGGTGTCCCTCGCCGAGACCGTGGGCGGCCTGCGCAGGCCGACCGCGGGCACGATCGAGGTCGGCCCGGCAACCGTGAAGGCCGGCAGCGTGCCGGCCGCGCTCGCCGCCGGGATCGGCCTGGTACCGCAGGACCGCCACCGCGAGGGGCTGATCCCGCTGCTGTCCGTGGGCGAGAACGCCACCCTGCCGATCGCCGGCAGGCTCGGCCCGGCCGGTGCGATCGTGCCCAGCCGGCGGCGGGCCGTCGCCGAGGCGTTCATCCGGCGGTACGACATCCGCACCGAGGGACCGGATGCGCCGGTCAGCAGCCTGTCCGGCGGAAACGCCCAGAAGGTCGTCCTCGCGCGGGCGTTGAGCACCGACCCGCGGGTGCTGGTCCTCATCAACCCGACCGCGGGCGTCGACGTCCGCTCGAAGGAGTCGCTGCTCGGCGCGGTCCGCACGGCCGCCGACGCCGGCACGGCCGTCCTGATGGTCTCCGACGAGCTCGACGACCTGCGCCACTGCGACCGGGTCCTCGTCATGTTCCACGGGCGGGTCACCGCCGAACTGCAGGCCGGCTGGAGCGACACCGACGTGGTCGCCGCCGTCGAAGGAGTATCCGCATGACCACCACCGCCCCGGCCCCCGTCGCCAGCCGCCGGCGCGCCGTCCCGAGGCTCGCTCGCATGCGGGACCTCACGCTCGTGCCGGCGATCATCGTGCTGCTCATCGTGGGCGCGCTGATCGACCCGGTGTTCCTGACCGGCGCCAACCTCGTCAACGTCCTGCAGCAGCAGACCGAGCTGTCACTGCTGGTCCTGGCCGAGACACTGATCCTCATCGGCGGCCGGTTCGACCTGTCCCTGGAGTCGACGGTGGGCCTGGCCCCGGCGCTGGGCGTGGCGTTGGTGATCCCGGCCGCGAGCAACGGCATCGGCACCGAGTGGCCTTATGCGCTCGCCGTGCCGATCTGCCTGCTCGTCGGCCTGGCCGTGGGTGCGCTCAACGGCCTGCTGATCCTCCGCTTCGGATTGTCCGCGTTCATCGTCACACTGGGCATGCTGATCACGCTGCGGGGCCTGCAGATCGGCATCACCGGCGGCCAGAGCGTCTTCGACGTCCCACCGTCGGTGTTGTACCTGGGCAACGCGGCCTGGCTGGGCCTGCCGCTGTCGATCTGGATCTGCGCGGCCCTGTTCGCCGCCGGCATCGCGGCACTCGGCTGGTTCCGCCACGGCCGGGCGGTGTACGCCATCGGCGGCAACGTCGACGCGGCGCGGGCGGCCGGCATCCGCAGCAACCGGGTGATGTGGATCGTGTTCATGGTCGCCGGCCTGCTGGCGGCCCTGGCCGGGCTGCTGATGACCGGCCGCCTGGGCTCGGTGGCCGCCGCCCAGGGAGACGGCATGATCTTCCAGGTCTTCGCGGCTGCCGTCATCGGCGGCGTGAGCATGGACGGCGGCAAGGGCACCCTATTCGGCGCCCTCTGCGGCGTGCTGGTCCTCGGCCTGATCAGCAACATCCTGACGCTGGCCGGCGTCTCCGCCCAGTGGATCCAGGCGGTGTACGGCCTGATCATCCTGGTCGCGCTGATCCTGGCCCGGGTCACGACGGGCAAAGCCCAGGACTCCTAGCGGCTCCCGCTCACGAGACGACCACCCCGAAGGGCGTGACGGCGAGATCGCCGCCGCACGCCCAGATCGGGGCCGGGCGGATCGTGAGCGGGGCGTCGTCGCCCGGGACGCGCACCTGCGTCTCGTCCGGGTGGCGCATGATGGGCGGATGAGTGACGACGTGGTGGCCGAGCAGGTGCGGTACTACCGGCGCCGCGCCGGCGAGTACGACGCGACGGCGTACGGGGACGTCGGCGCCGCTCGTGAGCGGATCGCGCGGCTGGTGGCGCGGATGCGGCCGGCCGGGCGGGTGCTCGAGATCGCCTGCGGGACCGGGCTGTGGACCGAGGCGCTCGCCGCGCACGCGGAGTCGCTGCTGGCGATCGACGCGGCGCCCGAGACGATCGCGATCGCCCGGGAGCGGGCGCCGGGCGCCGCCTTCGAGGTGGCCGACGTGTTCGCCTGGACCACCGCCGAGCAGTTCGACGTCGTCTTCTTCTCGGCCTGGCTGTCGCACGTGCCGGACAGCCGGTTCCCGGCCTTCTGGGCGCAGCTGCGGGGGCTGCTCACCGACGGCGGGCGGGTGTGGTTCCTCGACGAGCACGTCGACGAACAGGCCAAGGAGGCCTGGGTCGGGGACCAGATCGTCGAGCGGACCCTGCAGGACGGGGGGACGTTTCGCATCGTGAAGCAGTTCATCGACCCCGCCACGCTCGTCGGGCGGCTGCGCGGGCTCGGCTGGGACTGCCGCATCGAGCGCGACGGCACCGACTGGATCCTCGGCGAGGCCCGCCCCGTGGCGGGTCGCTGACCCGGCTCAGTCCTCCTGCGACTCCTCGCAGAAGCGCTTGAGGCCCTTGAGGTCCTCGCGGAGCCGGGATCGAAGCACCTCCTCGGGTGCCTGGCCGACCATCGGCACCTGGCTCTCGTCCAGCTCGACGACCGCGAACACGTCGGTGCCGCGGCCTGCGGCCTCCTCCAGGCGGAACGTCTCGGTCAGCACCGCGCTGTCCCAGTGCACCAGGCGGCCCGGCTCCGTGCCGGCGAGCACCGCGTCGAGCTCGACCCGCCGCCCGCCGATGTCCAGGGTCATCCGCGCCACCGACCGGGCAAGCGGCGTCAGGCTCAGCACCGAGGACATGAACCTGGGGTACTCCTCGAAGTGCACCAGGTGCTCGTAGGCCGACATCGGCGGCACGCCGACCCGGACGCCGTCACGCATGATGATCATGATCGCACCCCCGTCGGGCTCGCGTGCTTCAACGGTACGCCGGCGCCGCGGACGAAGTTCGTACCGTCCGGTGGCGGGAGACCGACACAAAGCGCGCGGGCCAGGGTGGTGCGCCCCACAATCGGCGCCGTGTCCGGTCATCGACTTCCAGCAGCCGCGCGCGTCGTGGTCGCCGCCCTCCTTGCCGGTGCGCTCGTGGCCTGTGAGCAGCGGGCCACACCGCCGATCGTGGACGACGACCGGCACAGCCGGCCCGGGACGCTGGTGATCTGGGCCGACGACGACCGGGTCAAGGCGCTGCGGCCGTTCGCCGAGCAGTTCGCCGCGCGGCACGGCATCCACGTCGAGTTCGACGGGGCGGCGACGGCGGACGACCGGCGGTACGACTTCCTGGCCGCCGTCCGTGCGGGCAAGGGACCCGACCTCTTCCTCGGCGAGCACTCGTTCACCGGGGAGTTCGTCGCCGCGAAGGCGGTCGTGCCGATCGAGCTGCCCGAGCCGGTGCGGGCCGGGTTCGAGCCGCTGTCCATCCGGGCCGGGACCTACGACGGACAGCTGTACCTGCTGCCGCACGGCTTCAGCAGCGTCGTGCTGTACCGCGACACCAGGCTGGTGCCCGAGGCGCCGGCCACCATCGAAGACCTCGTCGCCGCCGGCCGCCGGGTCGTGACCGCCGGGCAGGCCAGCGAGATCCTCGGCCTGCCGGTCGGCGAGAGCGGCGACCTCGAGCACGTCTACCCGCTGTACACCTCGGCCGGCGGCTACCTGTTCGCCGCGAAGGACGACGGCACGGCCGACCCCGCCCAGCCCGCCCTGGGCACGCCCGCGTCCGTCGCCGCGTTCCGGCGCCTCGCCGAGCTCGGCGAGACCGGCTCCGGTGCGCTCCAGCGGTACCTCGACCTCGGCAAGGTCTCGGGGACGGTGGCCGGCGGGCGGGTGCCGATGGTCGCCCTGCACCCGTTCATGATGGAGCTCGTCCGCCCGTTGACCCAGGCGACCTGGGCGGCCTCGCCGGTGCCGGGGTTCGCCGGCGGGCGGCCGGCCCGGCCGCTGGTGCGGGTCCAGGGGTTCTACCTGTCCAGCGCCGCGAAGAACCGGGACCTCGCCGAGCAGTTCCTGCTCGAGGTGGCGGCCACCGTCGAGGTGCAGCACGCCCTGTACGCGGCCTGGCCGATGGTGCCGGCGCTCGCCACGGCCATCGACGTGGTCGTCCGTGCGGACCCGGACATGCTGGCCGTGCTCGACGTCGCCCGCACCGGCGAGCTGGTGCCGTCCATCCCGCAGATGCGCAAGGTGTGGACCCCGTTCGGCAAGGCCGAGGCCGAGGTCGTCGGCGGCGGCGACCCGGCGAAGGCGGTCGCGGACGCCGCGGCGAGCGTCGGGAGCGGCTGATCCGGCCCGCAGGATGGCGTGTTTGCGGGTCGCCGGCCACCGGCCCGGCTCCCGACAATCGATGACGTGCGAGTGCTGTTCACAGCGGTGCCGATCCACGGCCATCTGCTGCCCGTGCTGCCGCTGGCCGAGGCCGCCGCCGCGGCGGGCGACGAGGTCGCGGTGGCCGTGCCGGCGTCGATGGGGCACCTGGTCGATGGGCTCGCCGTGCACCCCACCGGCCCGGACGCGGCCGAGCTGCTGGCCGAGAACGACCGGCGGACCGGTGGGGCCGACATGGCGGACATGCGTGACGTGTTCCCGGTGGCGTCGTTCTTCGCGGGGACGCGGGTGGATCTGACGTTCGACGCCGCGCTGGCCCGGGCGCGGGAGTTCGGGGCCGAGGTCATCGTCGCCGACGAGTACGACGCGGTCGGGGCGATGGTGGCCGCCGCGCTCGGGGTGCCGCTGGTGCGGCACGCGGTGGGGCTGCCGGTGTCGCCGCCGGCGCTGGGGCCGGCGATGGAGGACCTGCTGACGCCGCGGTACGCCGAGCGCCGCCTGGCCAGGGCCGGGCGCTTCGCCCTGGTGGACCCGTGGCCGGCCGCGTTGCACGGGCCGCGCTGGTCGCCGCCGGCCGACCGGCTGCCGGTCCAGCCCCGGGCCTACGCCGGGACGGCGCCGGCCGAGCTGCCGTCGTTCGGCGGCCCGCCGCGGCGCGCACGGGTGCTCGTCACGCTGGGGACCGTGCTGCTGGACGCGGCGATGCTCGACGCGCTCGTGGACTCGGTGGCGGCGCTCGACGACGTGGACGTGCTCGCGAACGTCGCGCCGGGCACCGCCCGCACGCTCGCGGACACCCGGCCGAACGTCCGCTTCGTGGGCTTCGTGCCCATCGCGCAGCTCCTCGCCGCCGGCGTCTCGGTGGTCGTCGCCGCGGGCGGCGCCGGGACCGTGCTGGCCGCCCTGGGCCGCGGCATCCCGATGGTGCTGTGGCCCAAGGGCGCGGAGAAGCCGATGAACGCCGAGCGGGTCGCCGCGGCCGGGGCCGGCATCGTCGTCGACGAGCCGGCGCGGGCGGCCGACGCGGTCCGCGAGATCCTGCACGACGCGTCGTACCGCGCCGGCGCCGAGCGCGTCGCCGAGCAGCTCCGCGCCGCGCCCCACCCGGCCCGGGTCTGGTCCGCGCTGCGCGAACGGCTGCGAACCAGCGCCGCCGCCACGGTCACGGGCAGCTGAACGCGGCCCGCGCCCGGTCCAGGTGCGCGGCGCGGTCCAGCCCCAGCGGCGAGCGCCGGCCTTCGGCGAGGTGCCGGGCCAGCTCGTGATGGGCGCGGGCCAGCTCGTACGGCATCCGCCGGCGCTCCGCCTCGCGGACCGCCCGCACCCACACGCGCGTCGCGGCCCGCCGGCGGCCGGCCAGCCAGCGGGCCCGGCCGAGGCAGACGAGGGCGCGCGGGCGGGCCATGGGGAAGGCGCGGGCGTAGCGGCGCAGCCGCCGCAGGGCGCCCGCCGCGGTCGCCCGGACGCCGGCCGGGTCGGGCCCGCCCTCGGCGGCGGGCTGTTCGAGCAGCGCGAGGCAGACCTCGACGACGCCGGCGTGGGCCTCCAGGGCGTACTGCGCGAACGACGGGCGCGGGCCCACCAGCCGGTCCGCCGCGACGGCCGCCTGCCAGGCCTCCGCCCGGCGGCCGGCGGCGAGGTGCACCCGGGCGGCGGCGACCCGGTAGCGGGCGGCGTCGACGCCGGCCGTGTCCGGCAGGAGCCCGGCGGCGGCCCGCAGGTGCTCCGGCAGCGCCGGGTCGGCGGGGTCGGCGCGGACCGCCGTCTCGATGAGCAGCAGCAGGCCCCAGAGCTGCACGACCACGTCCTGGCGGTCGCGCCCGGAGGCCAGGCCCTCGGCGGCCGCGGCGACCGTCTCCGGGTCGCGGGCGGTGAGGTACCGGGCCGCCGCCGCGATGAGCAGCACCTCGTCGGCCCACCGGTGCAGCGGCGTGCGGTCGCGCAGCGCCAGCGCCCGGGCCGCGCCGGCCTCCACGTCGGCCCACGCGCCGACGCCGGTCCAGTACAGCCCGCCGACGATGCCGACCCAGCAGGTGGTGAGCGGGTCCCCGGCCCGGTCGGCCGCGGCGCGGGCGGCGCGCAGCTGGCGGCGGGCGAGCGGGTGCAGCCCGCCGACGCCGAGCAGCATCCCCAGGCCGGCCCGGGCGCGGGCGGTGAGGTCGGGGTCGCCGGCGCGCTCGGCCTCGTCGAGCGCGCCCAGCGCCGCCGGCAGCATCGGGAGCCGCTCGCCGAGGACCCAGTAGGCCTCGATGATCGTGAAGTACGCCGCCGCCCGCTCACGGACCTCGTCGCGCCGCTCCCCGCGGAGTGCGGCGCGGCCCGGCAGCAGCCGCCGGCCCACCCGGGCGGCCAGCGTGGCCAGGCGGCCGGCGGTCGTCCGCGGGGCCCGGCTGCCCAGCCGCTCCAGGGCCCGCTCCAGGTGGTGCCGGGCCGCCCCGGCCTCCCCGAGCTGCTGGTGGGCCTCGCCGAGGACGCGCTCCCAGCGGGCCCGGAGCAGGGCCGGTGTGCCCGGGCGGTCCACCGCGGCGGCGAAGCACGCCCGGACCTCGCGGAACCAGCCCATCCGGCCGTACAGCGCCCACACCAGGCCGAGGTGGGCGTCGAGTGTCGCCGGGTCGGCCGTGCGGACCAGCAGCTCGGTCGCCGCGCGCAGGTTCTCCGCGTCGGCCTCCGGCCACGACTCGCCCCCGGCGGCGAGCAGCGCGGCGTAGTGCCGTGCGTGGCGCCGCAGCGTCTCCGCCTCCTCCTCCGGGTCGGCGGCGAGGCGCTCGGCGGCGTACTGGCGCAGCAGCTCGTGCAGCTCGTAACGGCCGTCGTCGCCCACGGCGACCAGCGACTGGTCGACCAGCCCGGCCAGCACCGCCAGCCCGGCGCCGGCCACCGCCTCGGCGGCGGCCAGGTCGAAGCCGCGCCGCAGCACGGAGAACCGGCGCAGGGCGCCGGCCTCCTCGTCGGTCAGCAACCGGCAGGACCAGTCGATCACCGTGCGCATGCTGCGGTGCCGCGGCTCCACGTCGGACGCGGTGGTCGCGAGCAGGTCGAGGCCGGCGGCGAGCCGGTCGGCGATCGCGGCCGGGCCGGCCGAGCGCATCCACCGGGCGGCGAGCTCGATCGCCAGCGGCATCCCCGCCACCAGCCGGCACAGGCGGCCGGCGGCCTCGGTCGCCTCGGCGGTCGTCAGGCCCGGGCGCAGGAGCCGGGCCCGCTCGACGAAGAGCCGTACCGCGTCGTAGCCGGCCGCGTCGGCGCCCGGCGGCGGGCAGGCCAGGCCCCGCACCTCGACGAGCCACTCGGCGCCGAGGCCGAGCTGCCGCCGCGAGGTGGCCAGCACCGTCACGCCGGGCGCCCGGCGCAGCAGCTCGACGAGCACGCCGCCCGCGCCGCGCAGGTGCTCGAGGTTGTCGAGGACCAGCAGCAGCTCCCGGTCGGCGAGATGGCCGGCGAGGACGTCGAGCGGGTCGCGCGGGACCGCGAGCGACAGGCCGAACGCGCGGGCGAGGTCGGTGACCACGAGATCACCGGCCCGGTCGGCGCCGGCCGGGCCGGTGCCGGCGAACGACACGAACACCGCCCCGTCGCGGTGCCGGTCCGGGCGCTGCGCGGCGGCCTCCACCGCCAGCCGGGTCTTGCCGACCCCGCCGGGCCCGACGAGTGTGACGAGCCGGCAGGCCGGGTCGGCCAGCAGCTCCCGCAGTCGGCGCAGCTCCTCGTCCCGCCCGATGAGCGTCGTGAGCGGCCGCGGCAGGTCGGGAACCCCAGCGGTGCCGGCGGTGAACGACGCCGCGCCGGCGATCTCGTCGCGCAGCGCGGCGGTCGCGGCCGACGGCTCGGCCCCGACCTCCTCGCGCAGCAGGTATCGGCAGGTGTCGTACTGGGCGAGCGCGGCGCTGCGCCGGCCGTCCAGCGCCAGGAACCACATCAGCGCGCGGTGCGCCTCCTCGTCCAGCGGGCCCAGCTCCAGCATGCGCCGGGCGACCTCGACCCCGCCGGCCGCGTCGCCGCCGTCGCGGGCACGGCGCACCGCGCGGTCCATGACGGCGAGCATGTCCGCCCGGGCGGCCGCGCGCCGCCCGGCCACCCACTCGTCGAAGACCGGCGCCCCCGGCACCTCGAAGCCGTCGAGGAACTCGCCGCGGCACAGCCGGACGGCCGTCAGCAGCTCGCCGTCGTCGGCGCTCGCGGCGACGCGGGCCACCTCGAGGGCGTCGACCCAGATCGGCGGGCCGTCCGGCGCCACCGTCTGCCGGCTGATCCGCAGGCGGCCCGGCACGACCCGGCGCAGCTTCGTGAGCACCAGCCGGAGGTTGGCCCGCGCGGCCGGCTCCGGCAGGTCACTCCACAGCAGCCCGGCCAGCGCGGTGCGGGGGTGCGCGGTGCCGGTCACGGCGAGGAAGCACAGCAGTGCGGCCGCCTTGACGGACGCCAGCTCCGCGAGCGGGCGCCCGTCGACGGTCAGCTCGGCCCGGCCGAGCACGCGGATCCGGAGCTGCTTGTCGATCATCGCCACCACCGTCGTCCAGCCGACCCTACCCGCACGACGACCCGCACACGATCGGGAAACGATCCGCACACGGTGGGCCGGCACGATCCGGGGCATGACCGTCACCGATCCCTTCCGTAGCCCCCTGCCCGACGTGCCGGTCGGCGGGACCACCGTGCCGGCGTACGTGCTGCGGCACGCCGAACGCCTCGGCGACAAGCCGGCCCTCATCGACGGCCCGACCGGCCGGGCGATCAGCTACCGCGAGCTCGCGGCCGGCGTCGAGCGGGTCGCGGCCGGCCTGGCCGCCCGCGGGTTCGCGCCCGGGGACGTGCTGGCCGTGTACTGCCCCAACCGTCCCGAGTACGCCCTCGCCGCCTACGGGGCGATGGCCGCCGGCGGCGCGGTCACCGGCGCGCACCCCCAGCTCACCGCGGACGAGCTGGCCGGGCAGCTCACCGACGCCCGGGCCCGGCTGCTGGTCACCGTGCCCGCGCTGCTGGAGCGGGCCCTGGCCGCCGCCGCCCGCGCCGGCGTCGCCGAGGTGCTCGTCATCGACGGCGACGGCACCGCGGGCGGCACGCCGTTCGACGCGCTGACCGGCCACGGCCACCCGTCGGTGCCGGACGGCGCGGTGGCCGCCCTGCCGTACTCCAGCGGCACCACCGGACTGCCCAAGGGCGTCGAGCTCACGCACGCGGCGCTGGTCACCAACGCCCGGCAGGCGCAGGCGGTGCTGGGATTCGCCGCCGGCGACGTGGTCCTGGCGGCGGCGCCGTTCTGCCACGTCATCGGCATGAACCTGCTCCTGCCGTGCGGGCTGGCGGCCGGGGCGACCGTCGTCACCCTCCCCGCGTTCGACCTCGAGGACTTCCTGCGGGCGATCCAGGCGTACCGGGCGACCGTGACGATCGTGGTCCCGCCCGTCGCGCGGGCCCTCGCCCACCACCCGGCCGTCGACCGCTACGACCTGTCGTCGCTGCGCCGCCTCGGCGTCGGCGCCGCCCCGCTCGACCCCGAAACCGAACAGCGCTGTGCCGAGCGGCTCGGCTGCGCGACCAGCCAGGGCCTGGGCCTGACCGAGGCCGGGGCGCTGGTCGCCGTCGGCCCGCTCGACGCGCCGCGGCGCGGGTCGGCGGGCCGGCTGGTGCCGAACACCGAGGCGCGCATCGTCGACCCGGGGACCGGCGCCGACCTCGGCACCGGCCGGACCGGCGAGCTGTGGGTGCGCGGCCCTCAGCTGATGCGGGGGTACCGCCGGCAGCCGGACGCGACCGCCGCCACCCTCGACGCCGACGGCTGGCTGCACACCGGCGACCTGTGCTCGTTCGACGAGGACGGCTACCTCTGGGTCACCGACCGGCTCAAGGACGTCGTCAAGTCCGGCGGCTACCAGGTGGCGCCGGCCGAGCTGGAGCGGATCCTGCTGCTGCACCCGGCGGTCGCCGACGCCGCCGTGGTGGCCCGGCCGGACCCGGTCGCCGGTGAGGTGCCGGTGGCGCATGTCGTCCTGCGCGGCCCGGCGACGGCCGCCGAGCTGCTGGCGTACGTGGCGGAGCGGGTCGCGCCGTTCAAGCGGCTCGCCGCGGTCCGCGTCACCGGGTCGGTCCCGCGCTCGCCGACCGGCAAGCTGCTGCGGCGCGTGCTCGCCGCGGCCGAGCGAGCCGACGCCGACCAAGCCGACGCCGGGGCCGACCGGGCCGGGGCCGACGCCGAGCGGGCCGGGGCCGACGCCGAGCGGGCCGACGCCGGGGCGGGCGCATCGTGACCGCGCTGACCGCCCGGCGGGCGAGCGGGCGGAGCCGGCGGCTGCGCGAGTGGCTCGTCACCGCCGCCGCCACCGCGGCGTCGGTGTACGCGCTGGACGTCACGGCGACCGCCGCCGGGGTCGCGCTGGTCGCCGCCGGCTGGCTCGGCGGCATCGGCCACGGGTGGGCGGTGGCGTTCCTGGCCGTGACCTACCTGGCCTGGGGCGCCGGCCTGCGGGTCGCGCTGCGGGCCAACCGGCTGCTGCTGGAGACGACGGGGACGAGCACCAACGCCCTGTCGAAGGCCGCGTACGACCTGGCCCGGCGGCTGACCGGCCGGGCCCGCCCGGCCCGCCTCGCCGCGGCCGGCGGCTACACGGCCACGGAGATCGTCAAGGAGCTGCCGTACTACGCGGGCGCGTTCGGGGTCGCGGCGCTGAGCGACACCGTCGGCGGGGTCGACGCGCTGGTCTTCCTCGGCGGCGCGAACCTGGGTGCGGCGCTGTACGAGCTCGGGCTGGCCCGCCTGGTGCGGGCCGTCGTGCGGCGCCGGCGGCGGTACGCGTCGTTCGACACGGACTGGGTGCCCGCCGAGTACCTGGCCGGCTACTACAGCACCGTCGAGCCGGACGAGGTCGCCACGATCGCGTTCCTCGTCGAGGCGCTGCGCCGGGCCGAGCCCGGGCGGCCGGTGCTGTTCTTCGGCGTCGGACCCACCCTGCACCACGTCTTCGCGGCGGCCGGGGTCGCCTCCGAGATCCACCTCGGCGACTACCTGCCGGCGAACCTCGCGGAGATCCGCCGGTGGATCGAGCGGGAGCCCGGCGCGCACGACTGGCGGCCGTTCGTCCGCCACACGCTGCGGTGCGAGGGCAACGCCGAGCCGAGCGACGACGACGTGGCCGCCCGCGAGGACCTCACCCGGGCGCGGATCACGGCCCTGATCCGGGTCGACGCCCGCGACCCGCGGCCGGTCGACCGGTGCTACGCCACGGTGGTCAGCGCCTACTGCGCCGACTCCGCCACCGGTGACCGGGCGACCTGGGAGCGGTACATGCGCCACATCACCGGACTGGTCGGGCCGGGCGGCCTGTTCGTCACCGCGGCGCTGCGCCGCTGCCGCGGTTACACCGTCGGCGGCAGGAGGTTCCCGAGCGCGTACGTCGACGAGCACGACGTCCGCACGGCGCTGCGTCACGGCTTCGACCCGCACGCCGGCGCGGTCGAGGTCCATCCGGTACCCCAAGTCGCCACCCACGGCTACGCGGGGATCGTGCTGGCCTGGGCCCGCCGGAGCGGGCCGGGCGCGCGCGGTCGCACGGCCCGGCCCGCGGTGCACGGCGTCAGCTCACCGTGACGGCGAGGTCGTCGAGGACGAAGGACGTCTGCAGGGACGAGTCCTCGGTGCCGTTGAACTTCAGGGTCACCGTCTGGCCGGCGAACGGCGAGAGGCTGTACGTCTTCTGGACGTAGCCCGACGCCTTGTTCAGGTTCGACAGGGTGGCCAGGGTGGTCGAGCCGGCGGTCACCGTCAGCTTGTCGTAGGCGACGGTGGTCGTGGTCTCGGCCGTGTCGATGTGCACCCAGAAGGTGAGGGTCGCGGTGCAGCCGGCCGGGATCGTCACCGACTGCGACACCGACTCGGTGTGGGTGGAGCCGTAGCCGAGCAGCCAGGCGCTGTAGGTGCCGGTGCGGGCGGGCTGGCCCTGGCTCGACCACTGGCCGATCGCGCCGGTGGTGCCGGTCCACGAGGCCGCGCCCGACTCGAAGCCGGGGTTCGCGAGCAGCTGGCCGCTGCACGTGCCGCCGCCACCGCCGCTGACCGTGAACGTGAACGTCGCGCTGCCGGTCGCGCCGGTCGTGTCGCGCGCCGTGACCGTCGTGGTGCTGGTGCCGGCCGTGGTCGGGGTGCCCGAGATGAGGCCGGTGCCGGTGTTGATGGTCAGCCCGGCCGGCAGGCCGGTCGCCGAGTAGGTCAGGGTCTGGCCGCTGCCCGACGACGACGCCTGGATCTGCAGCGACTTCGCGGTGCCGACGGTCGCCGTCTGGTTGCCCGGGTTGGTGACGGTGACCGTGTTGCCGCTGCCCGGGGGCCTGGTGAGCAGGCAGCCGGCGAGGGTCAGGTCGATCGCCCGGCTGGCGTTGAGGCAGGTGGTGAACCAGTAGGTCTGCTCACCGTAGGACTGGCCCTGGTGGACGGTGACGTTGCCATTGGCGTCCACCTCACACGGGTTGTTCAGCGTGCAGCTCTGCCCGTCGTCGTTGCCGGTGTTGTTGATGCCGACGATCTGGTTGTCCGACGACCGGATGATCGGCGAGCCGGAGGTGCCGTGGGTGGTCTGGCATCCGGTGTTGTACCGGATGGAGTCGTGCCACGTCCACTGGTCCTCGCGCAGGGTCGGCACGAAGCCGTTGATCGAGCAGGTCCAGACCTGCTTCCAGTAGCTCGACGGGATCGTCATCGCGGTGCCGTCGGCCGGGCGGGCGGAGGCGATGGTGAGCGCCGTGGTGCTGTACTTGGTCTTGATCGACGCGAACGTCTCGTTGAGCTGGTAGAGGGCCACGTCGGTGTTGGTCATCGTGGCGTAGAGCAGCAGGTCGGCCCGCACGGTGCCGAGCGCGTTGCCGGTGTTGCCGAGCAGCGTGCCGGTCCGGGAGCTGGCGCGGTTGACGTACACCTGCCCGGCGTTGATGAACCCGTTCTCGTAGCAGTGGCCGTTGGTGAGCAGCATGGCCCGGTCGCTGTCGACCGAGCTGGGGTACCGCACCAGCGAGCCCGAGCAGTTGTTGAGGGCGATGGTGGCGGTCAGCCCGGTGACCTGGACCGCGTGGGCGGGGGCCGGACCGGCGACGACGCTCGCGGCGGCGGCGAGGATGGCCGCGCCGATGGCGAGTGCGCGTCTGTAGCGCATGGGGGGACCCTTTCTCCGGGGGTACGGGCGGCGCACGCCGGTGGGCACACTTCGCCGTCCGTCGATTGATGAAGGCACCATCACATCGACGGTCATGCCCGTCAACGGCCCTCGACCCTTTGCCCTCCCCCATCGCTGGGCACCAGCATGGCGTGCTGGAGGTCGAGCTCGCGCTGGATGTGGTGCAGCGCCTCGGTGCCGAGCTGGCCCTCCCGGCGCATCCGCAGCAGGACCTGCCGCTGTACCTCAACCAGCTCCAGCGACGCCGCGCGCTCCACCGCCATCCGGTGCGCGTGGTCGGGATCGCGCAGCTCGCCGGCCTCGCTCGCCAGCTCCCGGCGGCGGTAGCGGTACACGTCCTCGAGCCGCTCGATCGTGCCCTCGTCGAGGCCGTCGCGCAGGACCAGCCGCTCCAGGTGGGCGAGCGCCTCCTCGGCGAGGACGAGCCGGGCCCGCGACTCCTCCTCCGCCTCCGAGGTCGCGCCCCCGGCGCGGCCCACGCCGGCGACGCGAATGAGCATCGGCAGGGTCAGCCCGGGCACGACGAGGGTCAGCAGCACCACGCCGAACGTGGTGAGCACGACGACCTCGCGGTCCGGGAACGGCTCGCCGCTGGCGACGCTGGTCGGCAGGGCCAGGGCGATCGCCAGCGACACCGCCCCGCGCATGCCGCCCCAGGCGACGACGGCGCGTTCGGGCCGGGTGAGCACGTGCGGCACGAGGAACAGCCAGGCGAACCGGGTCACCATCACGACGGCGGCGACCAGTGCGGCCACGGCCACGACGTCGATCGCCCGGTAGCCGGTCAGCTCCGCGAGCATCGGCCGCAGCTGGAGCCCGAGCAGCAGGAACAGCGCGCCGGTGAGCAGGTAGACGATCATCTGCCAGACCGGCTTGCCGAGCAGCCGGCTGGCCGGGGTGGCGACCTGCGGGATCTTCCACCCGCAGTACAGGCCGCACAGCAGCGAGCCGAGCACGCCGGAGAAGCCGAAGTGCTCGGCCGCGTGGTAGGCGGCGTAGGCGCCGAAGATGGTGACGCTGACCCCGATGATCGGGTCGGTCGAGCGGCCCCGCAGGAAGGCGACGAACCAGCCGACGGCGACGCCGGCCACGATGCCGCCGACGGTGCCCACGGTGAACAGCTGCACGGCGTGCCCGACCGAGAAGCTGCCGGCCACGACCGCCGCGACCGTCACCTTGAACAGCGCCAGGGCGGTGGCGTCGTTGAACAGCCCCTCGCCCTCCAGCACGGTGATGACCCGCCGGGGCACGCCGAGCCGGGTGGCGATCGCGGCGGCGGCGACCGGGTCGGTCGGCGACACGATCGCGCCGAGGGTCGCCGCCACCGGCCAGGGCAGGCCGCCCACGGTGTGCGCGACGACGGCGACCGCCGCCGCGGTGACGAGCACCAGCACCAGACAGAGCAGCGCGATCGCGATGCCGTGGGCACGCAGGTCGCGCGGGGTCGTGTAGTAGCCGGCGTAGTACAGCAGCGGGGGCAGGAAGACCTGCAGCACCACTTCGGGCGACAGGTCCACCCCCGTCATGCCCGGCACGAAGCCGATCGCCATGCCACCGAGCACCAGCAGGATCGGGTACGGCACGGCGATCCGGTGCGACAGCGCGACCAGGCCGATCGCCGCCAACAGCAGCGCCAGCAGCGAGAACGCGGCACCGTTCATGGTCTACGAACCGTACCCCCGCTCACTCCTCGACCGCACCGCCGACGGCGCGCAGGTGGCGGCGGAAGGTGTACCCCGGGTCGGCGGTACGGCGCGCCAGGTACCCGGCGAAGTCGGTCTGGTCGCGCAGGGTCTCCCCCGCCGCGATCCGCCGGGCCTGCCCGCGCTCGGTGTCGCGGATGGCCCGCGCGGCCCGCAGTACGACATCCGCGTCCGACTCGGCGACGAACACGACCCCGTCGTCGTCGGCGAGGACCAGGTCGGCGGCGCTGACCAGATGCGGTCCGAAGCGGGCGCTGCTCAGCGCCTCCGGCTCGCGCTCGTCGACGCGCACCGGGCCGGCCGGCAGCGTCCCGTAGCTGAACACCGGCACGCCGATGGCCACCAGCTCCGGCGTGTCGCGGTGCAGGCCCCACACGACCAGGCCGGCCACCCCGGCGGCGGCCGCCTCGAGGACGGTCAGGTCGCCGACGCAGGCCTCGTCGGTGCGGCCGCCGTTGTCGACCACCAGCACGTCGCCGGGGCGGGCCCCGCCGAACGCCTCCAGGAAGACGTCCACGCTGCCGTAGTGGCGGGCGGGCAGGACCCGGCCGGCGAGCCGCTGACCGGCGGTCACCGGTGCGACACCCGCCGGGGCGACCCGCAGCGGCACGCCGTTGCGCACGCAGGCGTCGGCGACGAGCGGGGTGGAGAGATCATCGAAGTCGGTCACGGGCGCATCATCGCGCGGATTCCGGCGGTACCGGAGCGGCCAATCGCCGTTCGGTGGACTGTTACGCGAACAGCTGGGCCAGCAGGCGGGCCGTGGGCCTGGCCTCAAGGTGCAGGCGGGCGACGTTGAGCCCGTCGTCGCCGAGGACGGCCATCAGCCGGTCGTTGTCGACCGCGTACACGGTGAAGTACCCGCCCTCGCCCCGCATGGTCGCGTCGCGGAACGGGCTCTGCCCGAGCACGAGCGCCGTCTGCCGGCCGAGCCCGAACGTCGTCGCGGCGAGCGCGGCGAGGTCGTGGGGTTCCGCCGGTACCGGCAGGTCGTACGTGATGAGCAGGCCGTCGACGCCGGACAGGACGCTGCCGCGCACCCCGGGCACGCGCAGCCGCAGGTCGGCGAGCTGGCCCCGGACGGCGCCGAGGCCGGCGTCGTCCGGGCCGGGACGGGACGCGATCCCCGCGCCGTGGTACGGGCCGGCCGAGGGTGCGCCCTCCCGGCGGGGCAGGTAGCCGCTCGTCACAGCTCCAGGCTCGCTTCGATGCCCTTGAGCTGGTGCCGCGCGAGGGCGAGGTTGGCCCGCGTCTTGGACAGCGCCAGGTAGAGGAACAGGCCCTGGCCGCCGCGGGACGACAGCGGGCGGATCAGGTGGTACTGCGAGTCGAGGCTGATCAGGATGTCCTCGATGCGGTCGGGCAGGCCGAGCATCTCGATCGTGCGGAACTTGGCGCGCACGACGTCGGTGTTGCCGGCCGCGGCGACGGTGATGTCGAAGTCGGGCCCGCCGCCGAGCGTGCCGAGGGTCATGCCGCTGGTGTAGTCGACGAGCGCCACGGCGACGGCTCCGTCGATGGTCATCGCGCTCTTCAGCGCGACGTCGAGGGTGTTGTTCAAGTCCGGCCTCCTTGGTGTCGCCCGGAGCGTGCCATGCGGCAATCGTTGCGAACAGGTGCTGCGCAAGCATCTGGCCGTCCGGCTCACCGCAACCTGACCTCCCGACCGATCCGCTGCTCACGGCGCGGGTTGACCGCGCCGACGGTCTGTGACATCGATTTCAGTCGGTCTTTGTGACCCACGTCGCGTCCGGTTTGACCGGAGGCATGCCTCCGGTATTGTGGAGGCGTGCCTCGACTTCAAGCTACCTCGCCGCGGCGGACCTTTGCCGTGCTCGCCAGTGCGGCGGGTGCGTTCGCCATGCTCCAGTCGCTCGTCAGCCCGGTCCTGCCGGTCATCCAGCGCGACCTGCACACCAGCGCGAGCACCGTCACCTGGGTGCTCACCGCCTGGCTGCTCGCCGCGTCCGTCGCCACGCCGCTCATGGGCCGCATCGGCGACATGATCGGCAAGGACCGCACCCTGCTCGTAGCGCTCGCCGCGATCGCCGCCGGGTGCCTGATCGCCGCGCTCGCCCCGAACGTCGGGGTGCTCATCGCGGCCCGGGTGCTCCAGGGCCTCGGTGGCGCGGTCTTCCCGCTGGCGTTCGGCATCCTGCGCGACGAGTTCCCGCCCGGCCGGATGGTCTCGGCGGTCGGCGGCATGTCGGCCGTCCTCGCCGTCGGCGGCGGGGCGGGGATCGTCCTGGCCGGGCCGGTCGTCGCCGCGCTCGACTGGCGGTGGCTGTTCTGGCTCCCGTTCGGCGTCATCCTCGTGACGCTGCTCCTGGCGTACCGCTGGATCCCCGCCTCGCCCGTCCGCACCCCGGGCCGGGTGAACTGGCTCGCCGCGGCGCTGCTGTCCGGCTGGCTGGTGGCGTTGCTGCTGCCGCTGAGCAAGATCAACGCGTGGGGCCTCGTGCCGGTCGCCGGCCTGCTCGCCCTCGCCGTCGCACTGTTCGCCGGATGGGTCGCCGTCGAGCTGCGGGCCGGCAACCCCCTCGTGGACATGCGCATGATGCGGCTGCCCGCGGTGTGGACCACCAACGTGGTGGCCCTGCTGTTCGGCGCGGCGATGTTCTCGGTGTACGCCTTCCTGCCGCAGTTCATGCAGATCCCGGCCGGCACCGGCTACGGCTTCGGCGCCTCGGTCGGCCGCGCCGGCCTGCTCATGCTCCCCCTCCTCGTCACCATGGCGGTGGTCGGCGCCCTGAGCGGCCCGGCGACCCGCTGGCTCTCCTCGCGCACCCAGGTGATCTGCGGCGCGGTCCTGGGCGCGGTGTCCTGCGTGATGCTCGCGCTCGCGCACACCCACCCGTGGCAGGTGGCCCTGGCCGCCGGCGTGTTCGGCGTGGGGATCGGCCTGGCCTACGCGGCCATGACGTCCCTCATCGTCCACAGCGTCCCGGTCGCCCAGACCGGCGTCGCGAGCGGCATGAACGCCAACATCCGCACGATCGGCGCGTCGATCGGCACCGCCGCGGTGAGCGCGATCGTCACCCACGGCCTGCGCCCCGACGGCCTGCCGCGGGAGTCGGGCTTCACGACGGCCTTCGCCGTCCTGGCGGGCGCCGCGACCCTGGCGGTCCTGGTGGCCCTGCTGATCCCCCGGACCCGCCGCAC
>NZ_JAHYSG010000098.1 GCF_022095675.1 Dactylosporangium sp. AC04546
GACACCCCGGTGGTGTCGGTGTCGGGGAAGGGGTCGGGCCGGGTGTCGATGGCCGGGCTGATCGCCGCCCGGGACCGGCGCGAAGCGGCCCGCGTCCGGGGTCATCCAGGCCGTGCGGGCCTCGGCGATCTCGTCGTGGGAGCGGGCGACGAAGTTCCACCACATGACGAGCTCCTCCTCGAACGGCTCGCCGCCGAGCAGGAACAGCCTCGCCTCCTCCGTCGCCGTGATGCGGAGGGTGTCGCGCTCGGCACCGAGGTACAGCAGGGATCCGGGGGTCACCTCGACGCCCTCGACGGTCGCGGTGCCCTCCGTCACCACGACGGCGTGCTCGAACGCGCGGTCGACCGGGAGGGTCGTCGCCGCGCCCGGCGCCAGGTGCAGGTCGGCGCCGACGAGCGGGGAGTGGACGACGGCCGGGGAGGCCAGGCCGGCCAGCTCGCCGACCGCCACCGTGATCCGGACGCCGTCCCGCGTGGTCGTGGGCAGGTCGGCGAGGTGCTGGAAGGCCGGGGTGCCGTGCCGGGCGCCGTCCGGCAGGGCGATCCACAGCTGGAGGCCGTGCAGCAGGGGCGGGCGCTCGGTCGGGGAGTTCTCCGAGTGGGCGATGCCGTGGCCGGCGGTCATGATGTTGAGCTGGCCCGGGCGGATCAGCTGGTCGGAGCCGAGGCTGTCCTTGTGGCGCACCTCGCCGCTCAGCAGCCAGGTCACCGTCTGCAGGCCGATGTGCGGGTGCGGCGGCACGCGCATGCCCGGCCCGCCGGTGATGTCCTCGGGGCCGAAGTGGTCCAGGAAGCACCAGGCGCCGACGGTGCGGCGGGACTTGTTGGGCAGGGTGCGCCGCACGACGGTGTACCGGCCGAGGGGCACGTCGCGCCCCTCGAGCAGCTCGGCGCAGGGCGCGGAGTCCGTCTCGACGGGCAGGACCGCTTCGGCGGGCTGGCTCTCCAGGTTGCTCACGCGCCCATTCTGCTCCGCGCGGCTCGCGTCCGTTTCGACGTTGGTCGATCTACCCGAGCGTTGGTCTCCGGTCGCGGCCGGGGTGCGGGTCGGCGAACCGGGCGGCGCACACGGCCCGGTCCAGGTATTTTGTCCGGTGTGTGGGGACTTGTCGCGGCGATCCTCGCGGCGGCCGTGGCCGGGGGTGCGGTGTTCGTCGCGCTCCTGGCGCTCAACGCCGCGCGGCGGGCCGGTGATGCCGTCGAGGTGCTCGTCGGGCAGGTGCGGGAGGCCTGGCTGCGGCGCGACGCCGAGCTGGTCTGCGCGTGGGCGGTCAGCGAGCGGGAGACGTTCGAGAAGATCATCACCCGCGGCGTCGTCGGCGCGGCGGTGCGCAACGCCTCGCAGATGCCGGTGTACGACATGGAGATCGTCTTCCGGGACCCGCCGGCCGCCTGGACCGCGATCCGCCGGGTGCGGATCGTGCCGCCGTCGCAGCAGCCGGAGGTGTACGCCGGGTTCGACCAGGAGCAGACAGAGGGCCCCGTCGAGCGGGACCGGATCAACGAGGACGGCACGATCCGGCTCGCGCCGTCCGCGGACATGCACGTCGAGCTGCGCTTCACCGACCTGCGCGGACGCCGCTGGCAGCGCGACGACCGCGGGGTGCTGACCCAGGTCGGGGAGAACGTCGCCCGGCTGCCGGCGCCCGTCGAGCGCGGCTAGGCGATCTTGAAGACGATCGACTCGGCCGCGGCGATCGCGGCGCCGCGGGCGCCCGCCATGTCGCGGTCCGGGACCAGCGAGAACACCGCCGCCGCGACCTGCTCCTCGCGCAGCAGCGTGTGCTCCTTGACCCGCTCCAGGAACCAGTCGCGGAAGTGCGGGGCCGCCTCCACCACGCCGCCGCCGACGAAGTAGCAGTCGGGGTCGGTGAAGTTGGCCGCGATCGTGAACAGCCGGCCCAGGCCCATCGCCTGCTGCTCGAAGATCTTCAGCGCCAGCTCGTCGCCCTGCTCGGCGAAGGAGCGGACCTGCTTCGCGGCCGCCTTGAGCGAGTCCGCGCCGTGCAGGGGGTGGTCGGGGTACCGGGTGAGCCAGTAGGGCAGCAGGTTGCGCACGATGCCGGTGAGGGAGCTGACGCTCTCCACGTCGCCCAGGAACCCGCAGCCGCACGAGGGCAGCGGCTGGCCCTCCTCCAGCAGCCCGTGCATCGGGATGTGGACGTGGCCCAGCTCGCCGGCCATGCCGGCCGTCCCGCGGATGACCCTGCCCTGCTCGACGACGCCGCCGCCGAGGCCGGTGCCGACGATGGCCGAGACCGACGACTTGTGGTGCGCCTCGGCCGCGAAGTACCGGTGGTGGGCGTAGAGGGCGGCCGCGTTGCCGTCGTTGTTGTAGACGACCGGCAGGCCGAGCCGCTCCTCGAGCCCGGCGCGGAAGTCGAAGCCCCACCAGGCCGGCGCGGAGAAGTTCGTCGCGCCCTTGGAGGAGATGACGCCGTCGGCGCTGGCCGGGCCGGGTGTGTCCAGGCCGACCGCGGCGACCCGCAGCCGGTCGACCCGGGTGACCTGCAGGATGTTGTCGAACGCGCCCGCGAGCGCCTCGACCGCCACCTCCGGCCCCTCCAGGACCCGGCTGGGCACCTCCACCAGCCCGTCGACCAGGAAGGCCCCGGTGTGGTCGAGCACCGTGGCGTTGTTGGCCGTCCCGCCGTTGTCGAGCCCGACGACGACCCAGTCCTCCGACATCACGGCATGCACCGTACCTCATCCCCCTGCGACCAGCTTGACCTCAAGTTCGGTTCAGGTCGCAGAGTAGGTGCCCATGAGAGCTGCCGCATTCGAACAGCCCGGTCCGCCCGAGGTCCTGCGCCTGCTCGACCTGCCGGAACCGCAGGCCGGACCGGGTCAGGTCCGGGTCCGGGTCAAGTACGCCGGGGTCCAGCCGTTCGACGCCGGGCTGCGCAGCGGGTGGCGCCCGCCGTACGCCGACGTGAAGCTTCCGCAGATCCCCGGCAACGAGTTCGCCGGCGTGGTCGACCAGGGCACTGCCGAGGTGCCCGCCGGCACCGAGGTGCTCGGGTTCAGCGTCTTCAACGCCTACGCGGAGTACATCGTCGTCCCCGCCGACCAGGTCACCCCGAAGCCCGCCGGGGTCCCGTGGGAGGTCGCGGGCGGCTTCACCGCGGGCTGGCAGACCGCCCGGCTCGCCCTGTCGGCGCTCGGCGTCGGCCCGGGCGACACCGTCCTGATCAACGCCGCCGCCGGGTCGACGGGGACCGCCGGCGTGCAGCTGGCCCGCCTGCTCGGCGCGACCGTCGTCGGCACGGCGAGCCCGGCCAACCAGGACTACGTGCGCATGCTCGGGGCGATCCCGCTGGTGTACGGCGAGGGCCTGGCCGACCGGGTCCGCGCCGCGGCACCGCAGGGCATCACGGCCGCCATCGACGGCGCCGGGGGCGCGGCACTGGAGACGTCGCTCGCGCTCGTCGAGGACCGCAAGCGGATCATCACCCTCGTCGAGCACGCGCGCATCGAGGAGCTCGGCCTGGGCAGCATCCAGGGCCAGCGCAGCGCCGCCGCGCTCGCCGAGCTCATCGCGCTCTACGCCGCCGCGAAGACCACCTGGCTCGTCCGCCGCGTGTACCCCCTCGCCGAGGCGGCCGACGCCCACCGGGAGATCGAGACCGGCCACGGACGCGGGAAGATCGTGCTGAGCATCGAGGACTAGGCACAGGGCCTGGCCGGCGGTGCCGCGGAGCGTGGCGGCGGTGGCGCTCGACGCCGCCGCCGCGCCCACCGCGTCCACCGCCGGCGTTTCCGGCCGTTCCCGCGGGCAACGCGCCGCCGTGTCAAACCCTCGGCCGGTCGTCGCTGCCCCCCGTCGTCGCTGCCCCCCGTCGTCGCTGCCCCTCGTCGTCACTGCCCCTCGTCGTCACTGCCCCTGGAGGTGGGCGAGGACGGCGAGGACGCGGCGGTTGTCGTCGTCGGAGACCGGCAGGTTCAGCTTGCCGAAGATGTTGGCGATGTGCTTGTTCACGGCGCTCTCGCTGAGGAACAGCTGCTTGGCGATCGCCGTGTTCGAGCGCCCCTCCGCCATCAGCGTCAGCACCTCCCGCTCCCGCGGCGTCAGCGAGCCGGTGGTCGCCGACGGCCGCGCCACCAGCTTCGCGATCACCGACGGGTCCATCACCGTGCCGCCGGCCGCCACCTGCCGCACCGCGTCGACGAACTGGTCGGCGTTGAACACCCGGTCCTTCAACAGATACCCGACCGCGCCCGTGCCGTCGGCCAGCAGCTCCCGCGCATACAGCTGCTCCACGTGCTGCGACAGCACCAGCACCGGCAGGCCCGGCACCTCCCGCCGCGCCGCCAGCGCCGCCTGCAGGCCCTCGTCGGTAAAGCTCGGCGGCAGCCGCACGTCGACCACGGCCACGTCGGGCCGGTGCTCCAGCAGCGCCGCGTGCAACGCCGGCCCGTTGTCCACGGCCGCCACGATCTCGAACCCGTGGCTCTGCAGGAGCAGGACCAGGCCGTCTCTCAGCAGGTAGAGGTCTTCGGCGAGGACAACACGCACGGCAGCTCCAGCGTCGCAACGGTCGGCCCGCCCGGCGGGCTGTGGATGGCCAGGGTCCCGTCGAACGTACCCAACCGCCGTTCGATCCCGCGTAACCCCGTCCCCCGGGACGGATCCGCCCCACCGCTGCCGTCGTCGGTGACCGTGATCCGCAGCAGCCCGTCGCGGTGGCGCAGGTCGACCCCGATCCGCTCGGCCCCGCCGTGCCGCGTGGCGTTGGCCAGCAGCTCGCTCACCGCGAAATACGCCGCGGACTCCACCGGCGCCGGCGGCCGCCCGGGCAGCTGCCCGGCGACGCTGACCTCGGCCGCCGTGTCGAGCGCCAGCGCCCGGACCGCGTCGCCGAGCCCGCGCTCCGACAGCACCGGCGGATGGATGCCGCGCACCAGGTCCCGCAGCTCGGTCAGCGCCGTCGCCGACGTCTCCCGCGCCTGCGCCAGCAGCTTGCGTGCCGCCGCCGGGTCGGTGTCCATGAGCCGCTCGATCGCGCCCAGCGTCAGCCCGACCGCGATGAGCCGTGCCTGCGCGCCGTCGTGCAGGTCGCGCTCGATCCGCCGGACCTCGGCGGCCTGCGCGTCGAGCGCGTCGCTGCGGGTCTGCGTGAGCTGCTCCACCCGCTCCCGCAGCGCCGCCGCCTCCGCCGCCTCGGCCGCGGCCTTCGTCGGGCGCAGCAGCAGCGCCGTCCACCGCGCATTGGCCACGAGCAGCGGCCGGGGCACCGCCAGGCCCACCGCGACCAGCGCCACCCCGACGACGAGCCCGAGCGTGCGATGGCCCGCCACCGCGCCATACCACTCGGACCAGTCCGCGCCGAAGAACTCCGTCCACGCCCAGGGGAACACCAGCCCCCAGCCGCCGTAGACGACCGCCGCCACCGGCAGGCCCACCAGCGCCACCGTCGCGACCGGGTCGGCGGCCAGCCACAGCAGGTCGCGCCAGGAGGCGATGTCGTTCCACGTCCACTGCCAGTTGGCGTTGAACGACGCCATCGTCTCGGTCTTGTACAGGTTGTTCTTCACCCGATACAGCCCGTCCGGCCGCAGCTCGGGCCGCAGCTGCGGCTCATACGGCCGGGGGATGCGCACCCCGCCCCACTCGGCGAACTGCCGGCGCATGTTGGCCAGCCACCGGAAGTGCGAGTTGGCGACCGGGATCAGGAACACGAGCCCCAGCCCGAACCCGAGCGCGAAGCACGCCATGCTCACCGCGAACAGCACCACCTCCGCGGCGGCGCAGCAGACCAGCATCGCGCAGCGCGCCCACGCGAGCAGCGTCCGCTCCACCCGCTTGGCCGACGGCCGCCGCGTGCCCGGCGCGAGCAGCCAGGCGCTCCACCGCGCCACCACCCCGACCGTCCACGGCAGCGCCACCAGCCCGGGCAGGGCGAGCGCCGCCAGCCAGACCGGCCGCTCCCACAGCCGCTCCCACAGCCCCGTCCACGCCGTCGCCCACCACGCGCCCGGCGGCGGCTCGCCCGGCAGCCCCCACGGCGGGCCCCAGGCCCACGTCCACGCCGCCAGGAGCAGCGGCCCGGCGGCCAGCGCCAGCGGCAGCAGGCCCAGCAGCGGGAACCAGAACTGCCACGACAGGTCCCGCTTCGTCGCCGGGTCCTTCATCAGCCAGTCGAGCCGGCGGAAGAACCTCGGGAACCGGGGGGTCTTGTACAGCGTGGCCTCGTGCCGATACAGCCCCTCCTCGTCCGGCTCGGGCGGCGGCGGTGGCGGCTCGTAGGGCACCGGCACCGCGCGCCCGGTCCAGGCCGCGAACATCTGCCGCCAGCGGTTGACGAGCACCCGGCCGGCGTGGATCGGCGGCGGGATCAGGAACACCATGCCGAGCACGACACCCGGGACCATCAGCACCAGTTGCGCGGCGAACTGCATGAGCACGACGACGGTCATGCCGGCGAGCACCGCGGCGCGCAGGAGAGCCCGGGGGTAGGTCATGCGGTACAGCTTCCTCTCGGCGGACCGCCGGCACAGTGGAGCCAGGTGGAGACTTCGGGGTGGAGCTAGGTACACCATGGATCGGGTATCCAGCTGTATTCTGCCGGGCGCCCCGGCGGCGCAGGATGCTCGGCATGACAGTCATCGAAGTCCGGCACCCAGCGCGGCGCCTCCAGCGTGACTCCGGTGCGCTGGTGCGCACGCTCGCCCGCCTCACCGTCGTCGAAACCCGGCTCATGCTCCGCGAGGTCGGCCCCGCCCTGTTCACCGTGCTCCTGCCGATCGCGCTGCTCGCCTTCGGGCTGCCCGCGAGCACCCGGCGCCCGGACCCGGCCCTGGGCGGCCACCGCGGCGTCGACACGGTGATCCCGTCGATGTCCGTCATGGTGGCCATGGCGATGGTGGCGTTCTTCATGCTGCCGGTCGTCCTGACCACGTATCGCGAGAAGGGTGTCCTGCGCCGCCTGTCCACCACACCCGTCAGACCGGCCGCGCTCCTCGGCGCCCAGCTGCTCATGAACGCCGGCGTGGTGCTGTTCGCCACCCTGCTGACCGTCGGCATCGGCGTCACGGCCCTGGACATGCGGATGCCCGACCTGCTGCTCGTCCTGCCGACCCTGGCCCTGGGCATCCTCGCGCTGTTCGCGCTGGGCCTGGTGATCGCGGCAACGGCCGGCACCGTGAAGGCAGCCTCCGGTTACGCCCTGGCCCTGTGGTTCCCGTCGGCGTTCTTCGCCGGCCTGTGGGTCCCGGTCGAGTACCTCCCGGCGGTCCTGCGCCGCATCGGCGACTTCACCCCGTTGGGCGCGTTCCGCCAGGCGATCCAGGCCGCCTGGATCGGCGAGACCCCGCACGCCGTGCACCTGCTGGTCCTGGCGGCGACGTTCGCCGCCGCGAGCACCCTGGCCGTCCGCACCTTCCGCGCCGGGTAGCCGGGCGGCCCGTGGCGGCCCGCGGCCCGTGGCGGCCCGCGGCCCGTGGCGGCCCGCGGCCCGTGGCCGCGGGGCGGGCCGTGGACGATCGAGCGGGCCGTGCGGTGTGTCGGCTTGGCAACCTGTGACGGTGCGTGACGCGTCCTGTCACTATGATCGGCCCGGCGGAACGGGGCGGAAGGGGTGTACCGGATGGGGCTCATCGCGGAGGCGGTCGTCGACCTCGATGCCATCGGGCACAATGCCCGGCTGCTCGCCGGGCTGGCCGGGCCGCGGGCGCAGACCATGGCCGTGGTCAAGGCGAACGCGTTCGGTCACGGGGTGCTACCCGTCGCCCACGCCGTCCTGGACAACGGGGTCAGCTGGCTGGGCGTGACGTCCATCACCGAAGGGCTTGAGCTCAGGAACGCGGGGATCGACGCGCCCGTGCTCGCCTGGCTGTATGGGCACGACGACGACTTTCGGACCGCCATCCGCAACGAGATCGACCTGTCCGTGTCGACCGCCGAGCACCTTGAGGCGATCGCGCGGGCCGGGGCGGCCCGGGTGCACCTCAAGGTCGACACCGGGCTGACCCGCAACGGGGTGCAGTGGGAGGAGTGGCCGGCGCTCGTCAAGGCCGCGGCGCAGCAGCGCGGCCTCACCGTGCGCGGGATCTGGTCGCACCTCGCGTCGGCCGACGACCCGGGGAACCCGTCGGTGGCGCAGCAGATCGAGCGGTTCGAGGAGGCGCTCGACATCGCGCGGAAGGCGGGGATCGAGCCCGAGGTGCGCCACCTCGCGAACTCGGCCGGGATCGTCGACCATCCGGCGACCCACTACGACCTGGTGCGGGCCGGGCTGGCGCTGTACGGGGTCGAGCCCGTCCCCGGCGTCACCGCGGGACTCAAGCGGGCCATGACGCTGCGGGCGCGGGCCGTCAACGTCAAGCGCGTGCCGCCGGGCACCGGCGTGTCCTACCTCCACCAGTACGTCACCGGGACCGCGTCGACGATGGTGCTGGTGCCGGTCGGGTACGCCGACGGGGTACCGCGGCTGCTGAGCAACCGGGGCGAGGTCAGCGTCCACGGGCAGCGGCGGCCGATCGCCGGGCGGGTCGCCATGGACCAGTTCGTGGTGGACGCGGGCGACCTACCCGTCGCGCTCGGTGACGAGCTCACGCTGTTCGGCGACGGCAGCGCGGGGGAGCCGACCGTGGAAGAGTGGGCGGCGTGGGCCCAGACGAACCCGCATGAGATCTTGACAGGAATCGGGGCCCGGGTCCCGCGAACGTACTGGGGAGCAACCGCATGACTGAGGAGCGCAAGCGCGTCGCCGTCGTCTTCGGAGGGCGCAGCGGGGAGCACGAGGTCTCGTGCAAGTCGGCGCTGAGCATCGTGCGGTATCTCGACCGGTCGCGCTACGACGTGGTGCCGGTGCGGATCACGCCGAACGGCACCTGGGTCTTCGGCGCCGACGCCGCCTCGCCGGAGGAGCTCGACCTGGAGGGGCTGCTCGCGCTGACCAAGGAGACGGGCGAGGCCGCCCTTGCCAGCCTGGCCGAGGCGATCGGCGCGCTGCGCGAGGCCGACGTCGTGTTCCCGGCGATCCACGGGCCCTACGGCGAGGACGGCACGATCCAGTCGGTGCTGGAGATGGTGCGCCTGCCGTACGTGGGCAGCGGCGTGTTCGCCAGCGCCGCCGGCATGGACAAGGAGTTCACCAAGAAGCTGCTGGTCGCCGAGGGGCTGCCGGTCGCCGACGGGGTCGTGCTGCGCGGTGGCACGGGCACTCTGAGCGCGGCCGAGAAGGAGCGGCTCGGGCTGCCGGTGTTCGTCAAGCCGTCGCGCGCCGGGTCCAGCCTCGGCGTGTCGAAGGTCGAGGACTGGAGCGAGCTGGAGGGCGCGCTTTCCGAGGCGCGCGACAGCGACGCCAAGGTGCTCGTCGAGGAGATGGTGCACGGGCGTGAGGTCGACCTCGGCGTGCTCGAGCACCCCGACGGGTCGCTGCAGGTGGGTCCGCCGCTGGAGATCCGCTTCCCGGACGAGCACGAGTTCTTCGACTACGAGGCGAAGTACCTCGACCCGTCGACGATCTTCGACATCCCCGCGCGGCTCGACCCGGAGATCATCGAGCAGCTGCAGGACCTGTCGGTGCGCACGTTCCGTGCGCTGGAGTGCCGGGGCCTGCTGCGGGTCGACTTCTTCCTGCGCTACGGGACGGAGCCGGTGATCAACGAGGTCAACACGTTCCCCGGGTTCACGGCCGTCTCGCAGTACCCGCAGATGTTCCGGGTGGCCGGGCTGGACTACCCGGCCCTCTGCGACGTGCTACTCCGCACCGCGCTCGCGCGGCAGGAGCGCCCGGCGCTACCACGATAGGCCGGTCAGCCGCTCGTAGACCTCGACGTAGCGGGCCCGGGTCAGGGCGACGACCTCGTCCGGCACCTGCGGGCCCGGCGCCGACTTGTCCCAGCCGGTGCCCAGCGCCCAGTCGCGCACCAGCTGCTTGTCGAAGGAGAACTGGGTGCGGCCCGGCTCCCACTGATCGAGCGGCCAGAAGCGGGACGAGTCGGGGGTGAGCACCTCGTCGGCGAGCACCACCCGGCCGTCGGCGTCCCGGCCGAACTCCAGCTTCGTGTCCGCGACGACGATGCCCCGCTCGGCGGCGATCGCGGCGCCCCGCTCGTACACCCGCAGCGTGAGGTCGCGCAGCTCGTCGGCCACGTCCTTGCCGATCTCCGCGCGGACCTCGTCGAGCGTCACGAACTCGTCGTGCTCGCCGACCGCGGCCTTGGTCGTCGGGGTGAACACCGGCGACGGCAGCCGCGAGCCCTCGACGAGCCCGGCCGGCAGGGGCACCCCGGCGATCTGGCCGCCGGCGTTGTACTCGCTGAGGCCCAGGCCGGCGAGGTACCCGCGGGCGATGCACTCGACGGGCAGCATTGCGAGCCGCCGGCACCGGATGGCCCGGCCGGCGAACTCGGCGGGCACGTCCTCGGCGGAGATCACATGGTTGGGCACGATGTCGGCGAGCTGCTCGAACCACCACAGGGACAGCCGGGTGAGCACCGCCCCCTTGTCCGGGACGGGCGTCGGCAGGACCACGTCGTAGACCGAGATGCGGTCCGACGCCACCAGGATGAGATCGTCACCGTCCGCGTAGACGTCACGGACCTTGCCCGAGTGCAGCAGCTTCACCCCGGAAGCCTATCGGGCGCGTAGCGTGGGGATCGTTCCGGTCCGCGCGAAGCGAAGAAGAAGGGCGCCTGTCATGGGCTTCGATCCGCCCCGCAGCCGGGCGACATCGTCGTCGAGGGCAAGCGCGGGCTCGACACGTTCGCCAGCACCAACCTCGGACTGCATGGCCGCGACCTCAGCCGAGGGGCGGGTCCTCGCCCCTCGAGTGCTCGGCCAGGAAGCGCTCCAGCTCCGCGCCGATCTCGTCGGCCGTCGGCAGCGGCGCCGGCGACTCGGCGAGCAGGTTGTTGCCCTGGCGGCCGCGGGTGTAGGCGTCGTACTGCTCCTCCAGCGCCCGCACCAGCGACGCGGCCTCGTCGGCCTGGGCGATCTGCACGTCGATCTCGGCCCGGACCGCCTCGGCGGCCGCGTGCAGCTCGTCGGTCGGCACGCGTAGCCCGGTCGCGTCGGACAGGCACTGCAGCAGCTTCTCCGCCGCGGCCGGGAACTCGGCCTGGGCCACGTAGTGCGGCACGTGCACGGCGAAGCCGAACGCGTCGCGGTCCTGCTGGCCGATGCGGTACTCCAGGAGGTTGCCGACGCTGCCCGGCACCTGGACCCGCTGCAGCCACGGCTCGAAGCCGGCGATGAGGTCGCGGCTGGTGCCGTGGGCGGTCACCCCGGTCGGGCGGGTGTGCGGCACGGCCATCGGGATCGCGGTGAGGCCGACCGTCGCGCGGACCTCGAAGCGCTCGATGAGCTCCAGCACGGCGGCGGTGAACCGCTCCCACTGCAGGTCGGGCTCGGGGCCGTCGAGGAGCAGGAACTCGGTGCCGGTCGCGTCACGCAGCACGCGCAGCAGCAGCTGCGGCTGCTCGTAGTGCTCCCAGTGGTCCTCGACGAACAGCATCGCCGGGCGGCGGCTGCGGTAGTCGTAGAGCTGGTCGAGGTCGAAGGTGGCGATGGTGCGCGGGGAGCCGACGGTGAGCAGGTGCTCGCGGGCGAGCCGGCTGGCGTTGCCGGCGTCGACGAAGCCCGTCAGCGCGTGGACGAGCACCGGCCGGTCCACCGCCGGCGGCTCGTCGGTGAGCGTGTAGAGCTCGCTTGGGTTGAGCACCGGAACCCGGCCTCCTTTTTTAGTCCTGCAACCCGTCGGTCCGTCAGATCATTCCATCCGCGGAGGCCCAGGGATTCGTGAGGATCGCGTAGACGAGCTCGTCGACCGCGGGCGCGAGGGTGGTGAACGACGGGCCGGCGCCCGTGTAGGGGTCGGAGACCTGCAGCATCATCTCGTGCACGCCTCCCACCAGGGCGATGGCCAGCAGCTGCGACAGCTTCGGGATGGCCGGGTCGGCCGCCCGGGCCGCGTCGACCACCTCGACCAGGGTATCGGCGAAGCGCCGCTGCATCTGCTGGCGCAGGAGGAACGCCTTCGGGCCGGCCGCCTGGATCTCCACCAGCAGCGTGCGGGTGACCGCGGGCATGCCCTCCAGGGCGTTCAGGTACGCGGTCACGCCGTCGTTGACGAGCCCTTTCCACGACTTCTGCCCGCCGACCGCGGCGCCGCGCACGACGGCCAGGAGGTGCTCGCAGCCCTGCTCGTACAGGGCCATGAGGCAGGCCTCCTTGTCGGTGAAGTGCTCGTAGAACGTGCGCTTCGACACGCGCGCGTGCATCACGATGTCGGCGATCGTCGTCGCCGCGTAGCCCTTCTCGGCGATCGACGCGGCCAGGCCGCCGGTGAGATCGGCCCGGAGCTCATCGACGGTCCTGGTGCTCGTCATGTGATGTTGCCGGCCTTCCGCGAGAATGATTCCTGGTGCTAGTTTGCCTGGTACTGAACGGTACCGCCGATGGGAGGTCCGCCGTGAAGCGCAGTCTGTCCGGCCAGGTGGTGCTCGTCACCGGGGCGGCCCGCGGGATCGGTGAGCACACCGCCCGCCTCGCCGCCGCCCGCGGCGCCAGGCTCGCCCTCGTCGGCCTCGAACCCGAGCGGCTCGAAGCGCTCGCCGGCGAGCTCGGCGCGGTCTGGTTCGCCTGCGACGTGACCGACCAGGCCGACCTGGCGGCGGCCGTCGACGGCACCGTCGCCGCCTACGGGCGCATCGACGCGGTGCTCGCCAACGCGGGCGTGGCCAGCCGCGGCACGATCGCCACCGGCGACGTGGCCGCCCTGGTGCGCACGGTCGAGGTCAACCTGGTCGGGGTCATGCGCACGGCCGCGGCCTGTCTGCCGCAGCTCATCGCCTCCCAGGGGTACCTGCTGATCGTCGCGTCGGCGGCCTCCTTCGCCGCGCTGCCCGGCATGGCGCCGTACTGCGCCTCGAAGGCGGGCGTCGAGCACTTCGGCAACGCCGTGCGCCTGGAGGTCGCGCACCACGGCGTCGCCGTGGGCACCGCGCACCCGTCCTGGATCGACACCGATCTGGTGCGCGACGCCCAGGACGACCTGCCCGCGTTCCGCGAGACGCTGCGCAGGCTACCGCCGCCGATGGGGTCGACCACGTCGGTGCAGCACTGCGCCGAGCGGTTCGTCGACGCGCTGGAGCGCCGCCGCCGCAAGGTGTTCGTGCCGCGCAGCGTGGCGCTGATGTACTGGCTGCGGACGTTGCTCAGCAGCCGCCTCGCCGAGCTCGTCATGGCCCGCCAGGCGCGCACCAGCGTGCCGGCGATGGAGGCGCAGGTCCGGTCGCTCCACCGCGGCTTCGGCGCGCACACCGCACCGCCCCTGCCGGCCGCTCAGGTGCTGGACGAGCCCGGCTTCATCGCGGACCGCTACCACCGCTGAGCCGCGCCTCGTGCACCAGGATCGCGACCTGCACGCGGTTGGTGCAGCCGAGCTTGGCGAGGATCCGCGACACGTAGGTCTTCACCGTCGCCACGCTCATGTGCAGCGCCGCGCTGATCTCGGCGTTCGAGCCGCCCTCGGCGACCGCCCCGGCGACGTCCCGCTCCCGCGGGGTGAGCGCCTCGAGCGCCCGGGCGGCCGCGCGCCGCCGCTCGCCGGCCTCGTCGTGAACGACGTGCGCGATCAGCCGCCGCACCACGGAGGGCGAGAGCATCTGCTCGCCCGCGGCGACCCGGCGCACCGCGTCGAGGATCGCCCGCGGCGGGGTGTCCTTGAGCAGGAACCCGTGCGCACCGTGGCGCAGCGCCCGCAGTACGAAATCATCGGTGTCGAAGGTCGTCAGCATGATCACCGCGGGGGCCGACCCGGCCGCCTGGAGCGCCTCCAGGGCGGCCAGCCCGTCCATCCGCGGCATGCGGATGTCCATGAGGACCACGTCCGGGTGCAGCGACCGCGCGGCCGTGACCGCCGCCGCCCCGTCCCCGGCCTCGCCGACCAGGTCGAGCGTGGGGTCGCCGCCGAGGACCATGCCCAGCCCGGCCCGCACGAGCGGGTCGTCGTCGACGATGAGCAGCCGGATCACGTCGGCCACGGCAACCACGCCTCCAGATGGAAATGCACCGCTCCGCCCGTGCGCCGCGGCCCGTGCTCCAGCCGCCCGCCGGCCAGACTCACCCGCTCCGCGAGCCCGACGAGCCCCGACCGCGAGCCGGGCAGTGCCGGGGTGACCGGCCGGGCGGGCAGCGGGTTGTGCAGCCGGACGTGCAGGTCGCCCTCGTCGGTCCTGACCAGGCTCAGCTGCACCGAGGCGCCCGGCGCATGCTTGCGGGCGTTGGTCAGCCCCTCCTGGACCAGCCGGAACGCGGTCCGGTTCACCACCGGCGGCGGGGCGTCCGCGCCGTCGAGCCGGTTGTCGAGGGACACCGGCGTGCCGGCCTGGCGGGCCTCCTCCACGAGCTCGTCGAGGTCGGCGAGGTCCTGGCGGGGGCGCAGGCCCTCGTCGGCGCTGGTGCGCAGCACGCCGAGGATCTCGCGCAGCTCCTCCATCGCCTGGTGCGCGCTCGCCCGGATCGTGGTGCCGGCCGCCGCCACCTGCTCCCGCGACAGGTCCTTGCGGATCTCCAGCGCGCCCGCGTGCAGGCTGATGAGCGAGATCCGGTGGGCCAGCACGTCGTGCATCTCCCGCGCGATGCGCTCCCGCTCCAGGCCGCGCTGGAGCTCGGCCTGCTGCTCGGCGGCCTGCTCGGCCCGGGCCGCCCGCTCGCGCAGCGACGCGATCAGCTCGCGCCGGCTGCGCACGGTGACGCCCCAGGCCACGGCGACCGAGAGGATCAGCAGCGCGATCGTGTTGGCGCCGACCGGCTTGAGGTCGGGGTCGGGGTACACGACGCTGTAGGGGATCGGCACCACGAAATGCGCCGCCGCCACCCACAGGGCGACCCGCAGCGGCCGGTGTACCGCGACGCCGAACACGGCGATCGCGGCCGCGCCGCCGGCCATGTCGGTCACCGCCGACGGGATCAGCATCAGCAGCGCCACCGCCACCGGCCAGCGCCGCCGCCACCACAGCAGCACGACCGCGGGCAGGGTCAGCACCGAGCCCAACAGGAACCGCTCGTCCGACAGCGAGCCGTTGTCGAGCCCGGCGCCGGCCGCCATCGCCCACACCAGCACGGCGATGGCCGTGCCGGTGGTGTCGACGAGGATGTCGCGGGCCCGCCTCATGAGCGCACCAGCGGCCGCCAGTGCTGGGTCGTGCCGTCGTCGCGGACGGTGTAGCCGAGCTTCTGCACCTCGTCGCGCAGCTCGGTCGCGTCCTTCGCGCTCTTCTTGCTCAGCGCGACGGCCCGCGCGGCGAGCACGGCGTTGACCGCGGCCGGCAGGTCGGGCAGGTCCGGCACCCAGCGGCGGAACAGCTCCGCGTACGGGTCGCGCGGCTGCCACGGGTACCCGTGCGCGCGGAACGCCTCCTCCACGCCCGCCTTGCCGGCGCCCTCCAGCTTGTTCCGCACGACCTGCCGGGACTCCCGGTCGAGCACCACCAGCAGGCTCCCGTCGACGAACACGGCGTCGACGTCGTGGCGCGCCACGGTCCGCGTCCGGTCGCCCTCCCTGAGCCGCAGCTCGGTGTCGCCGACCGTCACGCGCAGCGTCTCGAACACGGCCACGAACGCGAGCACGGCCCCGAGCAGCACCCCGGCCCCCATCCCGGCATACCGCCCGAGCCCCTCGTCGAGCTCCGCCACCAGCCGCAGCGGCCCGGCGAACGGCGTCCACGGCAGCGACAGCAGCCACCGCGCGGCGACGGGCAGCCCCCACCCGGCGAGCGCCCCGAGCACGGGCAGCCCCGCCCAGAGCAGCACCCGGTCGAAGCGCGAGAGCCCCAGGACGTGATCAGCCATACGCCCACGGTAGGCAGTCCCGGTAGCGCGCGGACAGTCGCCGAAAGTTGTCAGGTCGCGGTGATGTGGATCGCCTCCACCCAGCCGGGCGGGGCCGGCGGGTCGGCGCCGACCAGACCGGCGATGAGCCGGCAGCCCATCGGCTCGTCGGGCCATGGCGTGAAGCCGTCGGTCAGGACGACGATGATCTCCGGCTTCTGCGGCCCCTGCCGGGCCCGGGTGATGCCGACCCGCATGTCGGTGCCGCCGCCCCCGGCCAGCTGCACCTGCTCCGCCTTCGTCACCCGGGTCACCGCGTGCACGTCGGCGTCGCAGGCCAGGACCGTGACCCGGTTGCCCCGGATGCCGACCGCCCGCAGCACACCGGTGACCTCGCCCAGCGCCGAGGCCAGGTCGTCCTGCCCCATCGACCCGGATGTGTCGATGACGATCGCGACCTGCGGCAGCGGCCGCCGCAGGCTCGGCAGCACCACCCCGCGCAGCGCGCCGCTGCGCCGCCCCGGCCGCGCGTACGTGTAGTCGACCGCCCCGCTCGCCCACGCCACGGCCTGCCGCAGCGCCCCGGTGAGCAGCCGCCGCCAGTCGACGACCGGCTCGGCGATCTGGTCGGCCCAGCGCTTCCAGCCGTCCGGCACGCTGCCCTGCGAGCGCACGTGCGAGCGGATCGCCGCGGCCGTCTGCCGCCGGATCGCGTCGGCCTCGACGGGCCGCACCTCGGGCGCCCCGCCCTCGCCGAGCTCGCCGGGCACGGTGATGCCGTGCGCCCCGGACCCGCACTGCACGTAGACGACCGGCGTCGCCGGGATCCCGGCCAGGTACTCCTCGAAGAGGCGCCCCTCCGGCAGCCCGAACGTCTTGGGCTCGACCCGCGCCGCCGGCAGCGTCAGCCCGTCGGCCACGAGGTCGTCGTTGATCTCGCAGTCCTGCGCGAGGTTGACCCGGTGGTGGTCGATCCGGTCGGCGGTCTGCAGCCGGTCGGCCCGCCCGTGGTGGTCGCGCAGCAGGTGCGCGACCTCGTGGACCCAGACCCCGGCGAGCTCTTCGACGTCGTGCTCGGCGACGAAGTCCGGGTTCACGTACAGCCGCCAGTGCCGGTCGACCCCCATCGTCGCGAGGTGCCAGCTGGGCACGACCGACAGCGCGTACAACGCGGCCGCGAGATACGGCCGCAGCTTCGCCGCCCGGAACCGCGCCGCGAGCAGCTTGGTCCGGTCGAGCACTGAGCCGGCCGGCTCCTTGGCCTCCGCGGCGCCGTGCCCGCAGTCGTGTCCAACCGCGCCGTCGTGGTCGTGGTCGTGCTCATGGTGGTCGTGGTCATGGTGGTGGTCGTGGTTCTGGTCGTGGGGCGGCGGGTCGAGCGGCGCGCCGTCCGCGGCCGGCCCGTGGGCGGCAGGCGGCCCGCTCGCCGCTGTGTCGGCTTGCCCGCCCGACGCGGTGCTGGCCGTGCCGGCGTGCCCGGCCGACGCGGCGGCGTCGTGGTCGGGGCGGCGCTGGGCCGGCACCGCGGCGGCCGGGGGTGCGGGCGTCGTCGAGGTCTGGTCGGTGGTCAGCTCAGCGCTCCCGACAGGCGCAGGATGTCGACGAACGCGTCGATCGTCGGCGGCACCGCCCAGGACTTGTGGCGCATGACGGCCAGGTCGTGGGCGGCGCGGGCGGCCACGTCGGGCACGCCGGCGTCGACCGCCTTGGCGAGGACCGTCCAGGCCGCGTCCCAGCGGGCGTGCGTCAGGTCGGACTGGACGGCCGCCACGATCGCGGTCAGGAAGGCGAGCTGGCGGTCGCCGCGGGTCGGCAGCTGGAACGCGTCCGGGTTGACCAGGACCCGGTTGGGGTCGGGGAGGTCCAGCTCGTCGAGGTAGTTGACCAGCTCCAGGCCGGCGCCGTCGCCGATCGCGCCGACCAGGGCGGTCGACAGCGCCTCGCGGCCCGCGTCGCTGGCCATGCCGAAGGTGAGCAGGCGCAGCGCCATCTCCCAGGTGCGCGGGGACGGCCAGGCGCCGCCGCGGGCCTCGGCGTCGGCCGGGAGGTGGTGGGTCAGGCCGGGGCGGGCGGTGAGGAAGCCGGACAGCGTGCCGCGGGCGCGGGCCAGCGCCGACGTGGTGCGGCCCGGCTCGACGCGGGGGAGGTTGGCGGTGGGCCAGGTGCCGGCCAGGCCGCGGGCGACGACCGCCGGGTCGTGGGTCCACTGGAGGTGGACGAACCGGTTGGCGAGGGGCGGGCTGAGGTGCCACCCGTCGGCGGCGCTGGCCGGCGGGTTGGCCGCGGCGACCACCCGGATCGCCGGCGGCAGCTCCAGGCTGCCCACCCGCCGCTCCAGCACCACGCGCAGCAGCGCGGCCTGCACGGCCGGCGGGGCCGAGGACAGCTCGTCGAAGAACACGATGCCCTCGCCGCGCCGGCTGAGGCGCACCGCCCAGTCGGGCGGGGCCATCGGCACGCCCTGCGTGGCCGGGTCATCACCGACGACGGGCAGGCCGGCGAAGTCGGACGGCTCGTGGATGCTCGCGATGACGGTCTCCATCGTCACGCCGAGCCGGTCGGACAGCTGCTGCAGCGCCGAGGACTTGCCGATGCCGGGCTCGCCCCACAGCAGCACCGGCAGGTTGGCGGAGACGGCGAGGGCGAGCGCCTCCAGCTGGATGTTGGGCCGCAGCTCCACCCGCGTGGCCCGGGTGGCCGCGATCAGCTCGTCGGCCTCGGCGAGAAGACTCATGCGCGCCAGGTTAGCGGCCCAGTACGACAGAAAATTCGTTGCTTCTTCGGTGCCGGTCGGCAAGCTCCGCCGCGCCCGTGCCGTCGGGCAGGCTGACCTCGCGCCGGGCGCCGAGCGCGACCAGCTCGGACACGAACGCCGCCGACCCGCCGGCCGCGATCGCGAACAGCAGCGGCGTGTACCCGTCGTGGTCGCGCGCCTCCACGTCCAGGCCCAGGGCGACGAGCCGGCGCAGCAGCGGCTCCGGGCGCGGGCACCAGCTCAGCAGGTGCAGCAGCGTCCGCCCGCGCCCGTCGCGCAGGGTCGGGTCGAGGCCGGCGTCGATGAGCGCCTCGATGGCGGGCGCGTCGCCGTGCGCGGCCCGCAGCGCCACCGTACGGCGGCGTACCCGCAGGTGCTTCGGCAGCCGGACGCGCGGGTCGCTCCAACCGGTGACCGCCGCGAAGCAGCCGGTGAGCGGCGGGCCGCCCAGGGCGTGCATGGCCTGCTCCCGCCGCAGCTCGGCCGGGGTGTGCGGGGTCGTGAACCCGGCCGCGGACATGGCGACCAGGTGCCACTCGCCGAGGCAGCGCACCCGGAACGGCTCCAGGGAGACCGGCTCGTCGACGGCCGCGACGGCAGCGTCCGGGAACAGCGCCGAGGCGACCAGCGGGTGCAGCGCCGACACCGGCACGTGGCCGCGCCGGACCAGGTCGAAGTCGACCGGCCGGACGGTCCGCGCCGCCGGCAGGAGCGGCAGCGGCTGCTCGGCCGAGTGCGCGGCGTTCCAGGCGCCGGTGTGCGTGACCCGCAGGGTCGCCGCGTCGATCAGGGCCGACTCCCGCCAGTGCAGCGGCATCAGGACCGCCGGGGCGCGGTGCCGGGCGGCGGTCGCGCGGACCGCGTCCGCCAGGCGGGTCAGGTCGTGGTCGCCGGCCCGCAGGCGGGTCTCAGCGGCGTCCCGCGCGTACGGCGGCGCCGAGGGGTGCTCGAACGAACCGACGTGGAACCCGGCCCGGGTCCAGGCGGCCCGCCACTCGCCGGCGTCCTGGAGCCGCAGCAGCTCGGGGTCGGCCGTCACCCGCAGGTCCGCCGTCCGCCGGCCGTCCCAGCGTTCGCGGTTCAGGTGCAGGCCGTCGCCCTCCAGGCCGTGGTTCTCCCGGCGGTACCGCAGCAGCAACCCCTGCCCGTCGCCCCACGAGTGCCGCCGCTGCACCGTGAGCGCGTGGCCGTCGGCGTAGAACGCCAGCGGGATCGTGCGGCGCGGCAGGTCGTGCGTCGACGGGTCGCGGGGCAGGTGCCAGCGCAGCAGGTCGGGCACCAGACTGCGGAGGTCCTCGCCGACCTCGTCCGGCACGCCGGCGGGCTCCGGGCCGAGTTCGGGGCCGAGCTCCGGGCCGAGCGCGATGTCGGCCGCGGCGCACGCCCCGCGCCAGTCGCCGGCCTGCCGCCGGGCCGTGGCCTCCGCGATCATCCAGCGGGGCACGGCGTAGCGCCGCAGCCGCGCCCAGGCCCGCAGGTCCGTCATGTGACGAGGAAGGCGAGGTCGTGCTCGCGGAGGCGCTCCACGTCCTCGGCCAGGGTGTCGCCCACGAAGTCCTCGGTGTCCGGGTCGGCGCCCGCCGCCAGCAGCGCCCGCACCAGCTCCGGCGAGCCGCCGGCGCGGACCGCGACGTGCAGCACGCTGTACCCGCGGTTGTCCCGGTCGTCGAGGTCGAGGCCCGCGGCGAGCAGCCGGTCGAGCAGCGCGAGGTCGCCGCCGAGGCAGGGCAGCAGGTGCAGCAGCGTGCGGCCGTGCAGGTCGCGGGCGTGCGGGTCGATCCCGGCGTCGAGCAGCGCGGTCACCCCGGCCACGTCGCCGTGCTGGGCCCGGAGCATCAGGTCGCGCCGCTGGTCCTCCAGCTCGCGGGGGAGCCGCTCGCCGCGGTGGCGCCAGGCCCGCTCGGCGGCGAAGCAGCCGTGCGTCTCGCCGCCGAGGGCCCGCATCGTCTCCTCGCGCTGCCGCTCCTCGTCGCTGTGCGGCACGGTGAACCGGCCGCCGGTCATGTGCACGTCGTGCCAGGCCTCGCCGCAGCGCACCCGGACCGGTGCCCCGGCCGGCGGTTCGAACGGCCGCCAGGCCGCGGACGGGTCGAACGCCGCCAGGACCAGCGGGTGCAGCCGCTCCGCCGGCAGCAGCCCGAGCCGGACCAGGTGCACGTCGACCGGTCGGCGCAGGGTGTCGGCGTCGAGCAGGTCGATGCTGTCCTCGCGGTCGTTCGGGACCCACTCGCCGCGCACCGGGCCACCGCCGAGGATGCCGGTGAGATGGATCTCGTAGTACCAGCCGACGCGGAGCCGGACGGTGTCCATGCCGCGCTCGCGGGCGGCGGCGAGCACCACGGCGGGGTCGAGGTCGAAGGAGGCCAGGGTGCGGTTGAAGTACTGCGTCCGCCAGTCGTCGTCCTCGAGCTCCGGCGCGTCGGCGAGCGCGATCCCGCCCGCGTTCCAGGCCTCGACCTGCCGCCCGGCGTCCTGCAGCGCCAGCACCGGCGAGTCGCGGAAGTCGGGGGACGTGCGGGCCAGCAGCTCGGGCGCCTCGCGGGCGTCCCACAGGTAGCGGCGCTCGGTGAGCTCGTGCAGGCCGTGGTACCGGCCGTCCTCGTTGACGTCGTCCTCGTCGAGGACCACCAGCCGCAGGCGCTGCGAGCCGAAGCCGAGGCGGGGCAGCTCCACGCAGAGCGCCTTGCCGTCGTCGCGGACGAGCACCACGAGCAGCCGTGGGGCGATGGTCGTGTCGCCGCGGCCCGGGTGGCGGGGCAGGTGCCAGCGCAGCAGGTCGGGCGCGAAGTGGCGCAGGTCGTCCTCGAACGGCCCGAAGTCCGCCTCGGCGTCGACGTCGACGGCGGCCGCGGCGCAGGCGGCCCGCCAGTCGCCGGCGAGGCGGGCCTCGGTCGCGGCGCGGATCATCCGGGCGGGCACCGCGTAGTGGCGGATGCGCCGCCACGTGCCCAGCTCGCCGGCGGGGACGAGGGCGGTGGTCATCGGTACACGCTCACGATCTCGCTGGTGGGGGCCGGCTCGCCGGCCGGGAGCAGTGCCGCGACGGCCCGCTTCACGCGGCGCGGCACGTCGGGCCCGAGGGCCAGCCGGCGCAGCGCCGTGCGGCCCGACTCGAGGGCCTCCAGCAGGCGCTTCGCACCGCGCCCGGCCACGCCGGTGTGCCGCAGGTCGAGCCGCTGCAGCGGGCTGCCCGGCAGTGCGTCGGCGAGGCGGAATGCGCCCTCGTCGCCGACGACGTTGTCGCTGGCGCCGAGCACGCGAAGCGACTGCGGCCGGCTGAGGTCGAGGCTGTCCACCATGGACAGTTTGGCGGCGAGCAGCTCGACGGTGGCGGGGGAGAGGCCGTTGCCGCCCAGGCCGAGCGTGGTGCCGGGCCGGTGCACGGCCGCCAGGACCTCGGCGACGCCCGCGTCGGTGAGGTGGTTGGCCGCCAGGAACAGCCCGGTGACGCCGCAGTCGCGCAGCAGCGCGGCGAGCATCGGCGCCGCCGCCGGGCCGAGGCCGTTGCCGCCGAGGAAGACCCGGGTGACCGGCCGCTCACGGGCGGCGAGTGCCTCGACCAGCACGGCCAGGCTGGCACTGGTCAGGCCGGTGTTGACCAGGTCGAGGGTGTCGATGGCGGCGTTGCGGCGCAGCATGGCGGCGAGCGCGGTGACGCCCGCGTCGCCGAGCGGGTTGCGCTTGAGCCACAGTGCGCGGACGCTGCCGTCGGTGGCCAGCCGGTCGAACAGGGGCGCCGCGCCGGCCGCGTCGATCGCGTTGCACCCGAGGTACAACGTCTCCAACCGGTGCTCGGGACCGAGCGCGTCGGCGAGCGCGCGGGTGCCCTCGGCGCCGAGGCTGTTCGTGCCGAGCAGCAGGTGCACCGCGTGCGGCGAGCGGACCACCTGGTCGAGCACGCGCGTCACGCCGGACGCGCCGATGCCCTGCTTGCACAGGTCGACCCGCCCGTCGGGCTGGAGCGTGCCGAGCGGGAACCGCTCGGTGCCGGCGACCGGCGCCGGGTCGCCGAGGCGCTCCAGCAGCGGGGTCAGCAGCGCCGGGTCGGCCGGTGGGACGGCCGGCACCTCGAGCACGGGGCACGCGATCTCTACCACTGCACCACCTGGTAGTCCTTCAGGAACACGCCGGAGACGCGGTCGCCGTGGACGCCGCGGACGATCGGGTCGTAGACGCGGGCGGCGCCGTCGACGACGTCGAGCGGCACCCGGAACCCGGCCTCGTGCAGCGCCTCCTTGGCCGGCTGGGGCCGCTCGTCGGTGACCCAGCCGGTGTCGACGCTGGTGACGTGGATGCCGTCGAGCACGTACTCGGCGGCGATCGTGCGGGTCAGCATGTTCAGCGACGCCTTGGCCATGTTGGTGTGCGGGTGCCGGCTGGTCTTGTTGCGGCGGCTGAAGCTGCCCTCCATCGCCGACACGTTGACCACGTAGCGGTCGGCGTGCGGCGAGGCCTGCAGCAGCGGCCGGAGCTGGGCGATCAGCATGAACGGCACGAACGCGTTCACCACCTGCACCTCCATCCACTCCCGCGGGGTGACCTCGTGCAGCCGCAGCGTCCAGCTGTTGACCGGGCGCAGGTCGAGCGGCTCGCCCGTCTCGTCGACCCGGCCGGCCGGGAAGAAGTCCACAGTGGAGGACGGGCCGGTGAGCGCCAGCCCCTCGGCGCGGCGCAGCTCGCGGTGGTACTCCGCCGGCCGCTGGATGGTCTGGGCCGCGTTGTTGACCAGGATGTCGAGGTGGTCCCAGCGGGCCTTGACCGCGTCGACCAGCCCGACGACGCCGGGCAGGTCGAGGAAGTCGACGCCGTGGATGTGCAGGCGGTCCAGCCAGTCGCCGGCGTCGGCCTGCTCGGCGAAGCGGCGGGCGGCGTCGTGCGGGAAGCGGGTGGTGACGATGACCTCGGCGCCGTCGCGCAGCAGCTTCAGCGCGGTGTGGAACCCGATCTTGATCCGGCCGCCGGTGACGATCGCCCGCCGGCCGCGCAGGTCGCAGCGGGCGTGCCGGCGGGCGACGTTGTCGGTGGCGCAGCGCTCGCACATCTGCGGGTAGGCGAGCGGGACCCGCCGGTACGGACCCTTGCACACGTAGCAGTCGCGGGACCGGATCAGCTCGGCGCCGTCGGCCGCGGGCTCGGTGACCAGCCGCCGGTCGTGCGCGGACACGGCCTGGCGGCGCTCGGTCTTCTGTTGTTTCTTGCGGCTACGGTGCGCCTGGTGGACCGCACGACGGACCAGCATCACCTGCGGGTCGTCGTCCTCGGCGCCGCCCTCGTCGACGGCAGCGAGCACCCGCAGGAAGGTGGCGACGTCGTCGGGGTCCAGGCGAGGCACCGCCGAAGCGTAGTCCCTGCCCGCCAGCGGGGGTGGACCGGCCGGAATCGAACCGGCGTCCTCCGTCCTGAGAAGACGGCGCGACGACCTCTGCGCTACAGCCCACATAGGCGGCAGAACTGGCCGGAATCGAACCGGCGTCCTCCAGCCTGCTGCGCCGGCGCGACGACCTCTGCGCTACAGCTCTGCCGGCGGGTAGCTTAGCCTGCCGCCGGGTAGGCCAGCACCCGGCCGCCCCGGCCGCCCCGGCCGCCCCGGCCGCCCCGGCTGCGCGGCTGGTACAGCTGGTGCAGCACGAACGCGTTGCCGTCGGGGTCGTTGAACGTGGCCAGGCGGGAGAACGGGCCCTCCTCGATCGGGCCCTCGAAGATAATGCCCCGCTCGGCGAGCTCCTGATAGGTGTGCTCGATGTCGTCGGTGTCGAGCACGATCCCGCGCATCGACCCGGCCGGCATCGACTCGAACCAGGTGACGAGCGTGAACGACGTCTGGCCGTGGCGCGGGGCGACCTCGACCCAGCGGCGGTCGCCCTCGTCGTTGTCGCTCACGAGCTCCCAGTCGAGCGCGTTGACGTAGAAGTCCCGCGCGCGGTCCTGGTCGCTCACCGGGATGGACACGATCTGCACGTGGTCGATGGGCATGACGGGCTCCTCGCGACGTCGCGGCACTTGCCTCGCACGGTACCGCCGGAAGTGTCCGTCTCGCGGAGACTTGTCTACAACTGCACCCATTCCGTGCGGACCGGCGCGAACGCCCCTTCGTCCCGCGGCTCGCAGCGCAGCCGGACCGGCCCCGCGGCGACCCCGGAGACCTTGAACCGGCCCTGCTGGTCGGCCGCCGTCTCCACGGTGCCGCCGGGCGACTCCACGACCACCTTCGCCGGCTTGGCCGGGTCGAGCTCGCCGACCACCTCGACGGTGCCGTCGTGCGACGTCACCTGCACGTCGATGGTCAGCGCCCCGCCCAGGAAGGTCAGCAGCCGCGGCCCGCCGCCCCGCACCGCGATCAGCCGGGTCTCCAGCGAGTCGCGGACCAGGTCGGCCAGCTGCGAGTCGAGGGTCCGCCAGGCCAGGCTGGCCCGTGCCGCGGCCAGGACGGCCGGTGGCACCGGATCGTGCCGGCCGGCGATCTCACGCAATGAGCTCAGCACCTCTTCCTCCCCGATCATCGGGTCGGCCCTGCCCAGCAGCAGCAGCGCGTCATATCGAAGCCGCCAATCGTCGGCGCAGCGTGCCCAGGCAGCGCTGGCGGGTCGGACCGATGCTGCCGATCGGCACGTCGAGCGCGGCCGACACCTCGGCGTAGCTCGGCGCCGGATCGGCGATGAGCACCCGCAGCAGCTGCTGGCACTGCCCGGACAGCGCGCGGAACTCGTGCCAGAGCACGGCGTCGCGCTCGTCGCGCAGCACGCCCGCGTCGGGCTCGTCGACGGCCTGGTCGAGGCCCAGCTGGGCGCCGAGGTGGCCGACGAAGTCGGCGGCGGCGCCGGCCGGGACGTCGCGGCCGCTCTTGCGCAGCAGCGCGATCGCCTCGCGGCGCGCGGTGGTGGCCAGCCAGGAGCCGAGCTTGTCGGCGTCGCGCACGTCGCCGATGTGCTCGACGAGTCGCAGCCAGGTGCCCTGGCTCACGTCGGCGGCGTCGGACTGCCCCAGCCCGAAGCTGCGCGCGACGGACCAGACCAGGTTGGCATAGCGGTCCACAATGGACTCCCAGGCCTGCTGATCGCCGCTGGCAGCGGCACGCAACGTAGCAGCGTTGTCAGGCTCGGCCATGGTCTCGAAGGGTAGCATCGCGCCCCCGGGGTGACGGGATGCGGCGACCAGCGTGCCGCACCCCGTCACACCCCTCCCCCTGGTGTGCTGCATCACGCTCAGCCCAGCCCCGTGTACCGGCCGTACCGCCGGTCGGCCCCCGCCAGGACCGCCTCCGCGGCCAGCCGGGCCGAACCGGCCGCCGGCAGCGCGTCGGCGATCGCCGCCGTGACGTACGGCGTGGCGAACGACGTGCCGCTCCAGCGCGCCCAGCCGTCCGGGAACCGGTCGTGGTCGACGAACGTGCTGGTGACGTCCGCCCCCGGCGCCGCCACCGTGATCCAGGTCCCGGTGTTCGACCACTCGCAGATCCGCCTCCCGTCGTGGGCCGCGACGGCGACCACGCGCCGGCGCCACGGCGCGCTGGTCCCCGCATACGCGGCCGGCCAGAACGGCCGGTTGTGCTGCCCGTCGTTGCCCGCCGCGGCCACGACCACGCGGTCCCCCGTGGTGAGCAGCCGGGCCAGCGCCGCCGTGAGCAGCACCGGCGGCCGGTCGTCGAGCGTGTACCCCCCGAGCGACAGGTTGATGATCTGATAGCCGTCCGCCTGCCGGAGGCCCGACACCAGGTCGGTCTCCCGGCACACCCCGAACGTGTCGACGATCTTCATCAACCGTGGCCGCACCCGGCGCGACCGGCCCAGCAGGACCCCCGCGACGAAGTTGGCATGGCCCGCGTCCCCGTCGGCGACCCCCTCGTCGTCGGCGTCGCCGTCGGACGGCTCGTCGGCGACATACCGCTCCTTGGGCAGCGGGCTGTTGAGCCAGACGCCGGTGTCCAGCACCAGCACCCCCACCTGCTCGTCCGTCTCCGCCGGCTCGGTCAGCCGGCCCGGCGCGGCCGGTCGGGGCGGGCCGTAGGCCCCCGCGTGTTCGAACGCCGTGGCGACGAACACGTGGTTGGGCCCGGCGGCGACCCGGGTGTCGCCGGCCGCCTCGGCCTGCACCCGGACCCGGCGCGCGGCTCGCGCCACGTCCAGGCCCGGCACCCGGACCCGCCGGAAGCCGCTCGGGACGTCCCCCTCCTCGATGACGTCCCGCGCGGCGAGGCCCTGCTCCACGAACGCCTGCCGTGCGGTGGCGAAGTGGTCGTCGAGCACCAGCAGTTCGTCGGCGACGAACCGCACCGGGCTGCCGTCGGCCCGGGTCTCGCGGCGCACCCACGACACCCCGGCGAGGCGCCGGGCGCGGCGGGTCCGCCACTGCTCCGCTGGTGCCATCTGCCCCTCCTCACCTGCTACGGAAAAGGAGAGGGGGCGAGTCGCCTTCCTGATACATGAATCGCCGGTTCGAGATTTCCGGTGTTCGCGGCGCTGCCTACGGTGACCGGGTGACCTCGACGACCACGGTGCCCGCCCTCGGCGACGACATCGTCATGCTCGCCGCCCACGCCACCGACCCCCGCAACCTGCTCGCGCACCCGGGCATCCGGCACGCGCTGCGGGCCGCCGAGTTCGTGCCGGCGATGCTCGCCTGGCAACCGCTCCCGCCGTACAAGGAGCTCCGCAAGATCATCCGCCGGGAGCACCACGGCCGGCTCGACCCGTGGCTCGACCGGCTGGCCGCGGCCGGGCGGATCCGGCACGCCGGCACCGTCTTCCTCGGGATGGGCCGCCGCGAGCTGCTCCTCGACCAGCCCGCCCGGGACGCCGCCCAGCGGCGCCTGTACGCCGGGCTGCCGCAGCACCCCGGGCACCGCCCGCCGGCCCGCGACGCGTTCCTCGCCGCGATCGTCGAGGCCGCGCACCTCATGGCCGACGCCGTCCCGCCGGGGCAGCTCGTCGCGAACTGGTCGGCCGCCGCCAAGGCGCTGGTCGACGGCCGGGTCGTCCCCGACGGGATCGAACCCGGCGTGCTGCCCACGCTGGTCGGCGCCATGGCGGAGGAGATCGCCCGGGACTGGGACTGACCCCGGCTGTCCCCGGTCACCGCCGCGCGGCATGATGAGGCCCGTGGCGGACATCGATCAGCAGACAGTGACGCGCGAGAGCATCGTCCTGGAGGTGACCAGCGGCTCGGCCAAGGCGCTGGTCAAGCCGGACGACACGGTGACCATCGGCCGCGACGCCACCAACGACCTGGTGGTCGAGGGCACGCTCATCTCCCGCCGGCACGCCGAGGTGATCTGGAACACCGACGGCTGGTACCTGCGGGACCTGGACAGCCGCAACGGCACGTTCGTCGGCGGGGAGAAGGCGGCGTTCGTCGCCGCCACCGACGGCGGCGAGGTCCGCCTCGGGTCGGCCGACGGCCCGGCCGTGCGGTTCAAGGTCGTCACCGTCGCCGAGCAGGTACCGGTGGTGCCGCCGAGCCGGGAGGTCACGCAGTACGAGGCCGGCGCCCGGGTCCGGCTCGGCCGCGGCCCCGACAACGACGTCGTCCTCGCCGACCTGCGCACCTCGCGCAACCACGCCGAGCTGCGCCGCCTGCCCGCCGGCGGCTACGAGGTGGTCGACCTCGGCAGCCGCAACGGCACGTTCCACAACGGCAAGCAGGTCACCCGCCAGGAGCTGCGGCCCGGCGACATGATCTCGGTCGGCCGGCACGAGTTCATCTTCGACGGCGCCCGCCTGCACGAGTTCGAGGACGCCGGCCCGTCCTCGCTCATCGCCGACGACCTCACCGTGCGCATCGGCGACGCCACGCTGCTCGACGACGTCAGCTTCGCCCTGTCCGAGGGCAGCCTGCTGGCCGTGATCGGCCCCTCCGGCTGCGGCAAGTCGACCCTGGTCAAGGCGGTCGCCGGGCTGCGGCCGGCGACCCAGGGCACCGTGCGCTACGACGGTCGGGACCTCTACGCCGACTACGCGGAGCTGCGGTACCGCATCGGCATGGTCCCGCAGGACGACGTCCTGCACCGCCAGCTCACCGTCCGCCGGGCGCTGCGGTTCGCGGCCGCCCTCCGCTTCGCCGACGACGTCCCGCGCCGCGAGCGGCGGGAGCGGGTGGCCGAGGTGCTCGACACCCTCAACCTCACCGAGCGGGCCAAGCAGCGCATCGACAACCTGTCCGGCGGCCAGCGCAAGCGGGTGTCGGTCGCCCTGGAGCTGCTCACCGAGCCGTCGCTGCTCTTCCTCGACGAGCCGACCTCCGGCCTCGACCCGGCCCTGGACAAGGAGGTCATGGAGGAGCTGCGCGAGCTGGCCGACAAGGGCCGGACGGTGGCCGTGGTGACGCACAACGTGATGCACCTCGACCTCTGCGACCGGGTGCTCGTGCTGACGGTGGGCGGACGGATGGGGTACTTCGGGCCCCCGGGCGAGCTGCTGGACTTCTTCGGCGCCGAGGACTACGCCAAGGTCTTCCGCGAGGTCACGAGCAATGCCGAGCACTGGGTGCGGACGTACCGCGGGTCGTCGCTCTACGCGCGCTACGTGACCGAGCAGGTCGCGGAGGCGCCGCCGCCGAAGCCCGCCGTCGTCGAGCGGTCGACGGTACCGCTGCCCCGCACGCCCGCCGACGCCTCGCCGGCTGCTTCCCCTTCCCCGGCCGTTTCCCCGGGGGCTTCTCCGGGGGCTTCTCCGGGGGCTTCTCCGGCCGCTTCTCCGGCCCCGGACGCCTCTGGAGCCTCGACGGCCGAGCAGGAGCTGCCGCCGCGGCCCGCCGACTCGCCGGCTGACTCGCCGACGGCGGAGCAGGACATGCCGCCGCGCCCGGCTTCCGGGTCCGGCATGACGATCTCCGCCGCCGGGGGTACCGGCCGCGGGGGCGCCGCCGTCGGGCGGGCCCGGGTCAAGCTCGGGGGCGCCTCGCTGCGCAGCCGGGTCGTCCACCCGGCGGCGCCGGTCCGCCAGTTCCTCACCCTCTGCCTGCGGATGCTGTGGGTGATCGGCGCCGACCGCGGCTTCGCGCTGTTCATGCTCGGCCTGCCGCTCGCCCTCGCGCTGCTCACCCGGACCGTCCCCGGCGAGAACGGCCTGGCGCCCGGCGCCACGCGGTTCAGCCTGGAGGCCCAGCGGCTGCTCGTCGTGCTCGCCGTCGGCGCCGCGTTCCTCGGCACGGCCGCCGCCATCCGGGAGATCGTCAACGAGTCGACGATCTACAAGCGGGAGCGGGCCGTGGGCCTGTCGGCGGGCGCGTACCTCGCCTCCAAGGTCGTCGTCTTCGCGCTCATCATCATCGTGCAGACGGCCCTGTTCACCTGGCTCGCCCTGCTCGGCAAGAAGGAGCCGAAGGACCCGCTGATCCTCGACTCGCACTGGCTGGTCGAGATCACCATCCCGGTCGCCCTGGTCGCGCTCGCCTCGATGGCGTTCGGCCTGCTGGTGAGCGCCCTGGCCAAGACCACCGAGCAGACCACCCCGGTCCTCGTCGTCGTGGTGATGGCGCAGCTCGTGCTGTCGGGCGGCCTGTTCGAGCTCGACGGCCAGACGGTACTGGAGCAGATCTCCTGGCTCTTCCCGACCCGGTGGGGCCTGGCGGCGGGCGCGTCGACGGTCGACCTCCAGTCGATGATCCCGTTCAAGGACTCGCTGTGGGAGCACACGACGGGCGCCTGGTGGCGCTCGGTGCTCATCCTGGTCGTGCAGATCAGCGCCCTGATCGGCCTGGCCCGCCTGGCCCTGCGCCGCCTGGAGCCGGGCCGGGTCTGAGATATCCTTAGCCTGGCTAAGTACATCTCGCACGACGGAGTAACGCGATGTCAGACGCGATCATCGCCGAGACGGTGCACATCGGCGCCGAGCGGATCCAGGCGTACCTCGCCCGCCCGCTCGGCCCGGGTACCTACCCCGGCGTGGTGGTCATCCACCATCTTCCCGGCTACGACGAGGCGACGAAGGAGATGGTGCGCCGGTTCGCCGTCCACGGCTACTCGGCGCTCTGCCCGAACCTGTACTGGCGCGAGGCCCCCAATGCCGCGCCCGACGACGCGGCGGCCTTCGTCCGCGCCCAGGGCGGCATCCCGGACGAGCAGATCATCCGGGACGTCACCACGGCCGCCGAGGCGCTGCGTGCCCTGGACACCGCGAGCGGCCGGGTCGGCGTGATCGGCCACTGCTCGGGCGGCCGCCAGGCCCTGCTGGCGTCGACGGCGGCCCCGGTCGACGCGGCCGTGGACTGCTACGGCGCGTTCGCCCTGGAACCCCCGCCGTCGACGTCGACCCTGCGCGCCCGCCCGATCCGCGACCGCCTGCCGGACGTGCGCTGCCCGGTCCTGGGCCTGTTCGGCGACGACGACCAGTTCCCGTCCCCGGCCGAGGTGGCCGAACTGGCCGCGGAGCTGGACAAGCACGGCAAGTCCTTCGAGTACCACAGCTACGAGGGCGCCGGCCACGCCTTCTTCTCGGTCGACCGCCCGAGCTACCGCCCGGCCGCGGCGGTGGACGGCTGGCACCGCGTGTTCAGCTTCTTCGGCCGCCACCTGGAGGCCTGACCATGTGCACGTACGAGACCGAGACGGCCGAGCTGGACGGCTCGGGCAAGGGCCCGGAGGGCTGGTTCGCGCTGACGCGGGCGGCGGTGTACGTCGATCACCCCGTCCACGCCCCGTACGCCCACACCGTCAACATCGACTTCGCCAACCCGTCCCTGGGGCCGGCGGCTCGCGTGGCGGTGGAGCTGACGGAGGAGGCGGCTCTGGCGCTGGTGGCGGCGATCCAGGCCGCGCTGTCGAACGCCCCGGCCGGCCTGGCGAGCGCGGCGACGCCCTGACTCCCGGCCGCCGGGTGAGACGTTGGTCGATCTACCCTCGCGCGGCCCGCGCAACGTGAGGGTAGATCGGCCAACGTCACAGCCCCGCCGTCCCGCCGTGTGCTCGCCGGCCCCAGCGGGAGGCGCGTGCGGCCGGTCCGCCTCCCCGCGGCGGTCGGCCACGTACGCGGCTGCAACGGCCCGGCCGCCCGCCGTTCCTCGCCGATCCGATCGACCCACCGAAGCGCCCCATGATCGATGGCACGATTCGGCTGCCATGACAGCCAGATGGCGCCATCGATCAAGGGGCCGCCATCCCCGCCTCGACCTCAACCCTCACATAACCGAAATGTCGGATATGTCAGGTGCGAAGCGCCGGACATATCCGGGGACAAGCCGGCCCAGCCAAAGGCAGATGCAGAGCAGCCGACCGGTGGACGAGCGGGCAGGGTGGGAAATCAGGGGGTCGTGGGAGGGTGCAAACCGCCCCGTTGGGCGGAGGATCGGTGGATGGGCGCCTATCGCGAGACGTACGAGCGCAGCCTCGCCGACCCCGACGGGTTCTGGCGGGCCGCCGCGGCCGGCATCGACTGGAACCGTATGCCGATCCGGGTGCTCGACGCGGACCGGCCGCCGTTCTACCGGTGGTACCCCGACGCCGAGCTCAACACCTGCCACAACGCCCTCGACCGCCACGTCGCCAACGGGCGCGGCGGCGACTTCGCGCTCGTGTACGACAGCCCGGTCACCGGGACGCTGCGGCGGTACACCTTCGAAGGCCTCCGCGACGAGGTCGCCCGCTTCGCCGGTGCGCTGCGCGCGCTCGGCGTCGGCAAGGGGGACCGGGTCGTGCTGTACATGGCCATGGTGCCCGAGGCCGTGATCGCCATGCTCGCCTGCGCGCGGCTCGGGGCGGTGCACTCGGTGGTGTTCGGCGGGTTCGGGCCGAAGGAGCTCGCCGCCCGCATCGACGACGCGCGGCCCAAGGTCGTCGTCGCCACGTCGTGCGGCATCGAGGCCAAGCGGGTCGTCCAGTACAAGCCGCTGCTCGACGCCGCGCTCGACGAGGCCGCCCACCGGCCGGACCGGGTCGTCGTGCTCCAGCGGGAGCAGGCACCCGCCGACCTCAGAGCAGGCGAGCTGACCTGGGAGGACGCCATCGCGACGGCGGCCGCCGCCGACTGCGTGCCCGTCGCGGCCACCGACCCGCTGTACGTCCTGTACACCTCGGGCACGACCGGCCGGCCGAAGGGCATCGTGCGCGACAACGGCGGCCACGCCGTCGCGCTCGTCTGGTCCATGGCCAACGTCTACGCCGTCGGACCGGGCGACGTCTTCTGGGCCGCCTCCGACGTCGGCTGGGTGGTCGGCCACTCGTACATCGTGTACGCGCCGCTGCTCGCCGGCGCCACGACCGTGCTGTACGAGGGTAAGCCCGTCGGCACCCCCGACGCCGGCGCGTTCTGGCGGGTCGTCGCCGACCACGGCGTCAACGTGCTCTTCACCGCGCCCACCGCGATCCGGGCGGTCCGCAAGGAGGACCCCGACGGCCGGCTCATCCGCACGATGCCCTCGCTGCGGGCGCTGTTCCTGGCGGGGGAGCGGCTCGACCCGGAGACGTACCACTGGGCCGGCGAGCGCCTGGGCGTCCCGGTCGTCGACCACTGGTGGCAGACCGAGACCGGCTGGCCCGTCGCCGCCGACCCGCTCGGCCTGGAGGCGCTGCCGACCAAGGCCGGCTCGCCGTCCGTGCCGGTGCCCGGCTACGACGTGCGGGTCCTGCGGCCCGACGGCGAGGACGCGCCGGTCGGCGAGGACGGGGCGATCGCGATCCGGCTGCCGCTGCCGCCCGGCTGCCTGCCCACCCTGTGGCACGACGACGAGCGGTACGTCGCGTCCTACCTCAGCGCCTTCCCGGGCCACTACCTGACCGGCGACGGCGGGCGGTTCGACGAGGACGGCTACCTGTACGTCATGGGCCGCACCGACGACGTCATCAACGTCGCCGGGCACCGGCTGTCGACCGGCTCGATGGAGGAGGTCCTGGCCGCCCATCCGGCGGTCGCCGAATGCGCCGTGATCGGCGTCGACGACCCACTCAAGGGTCAGGTGCCGCGCGGCTTCGTGGTCCTGAAGGCCGGCGCCGAGGCGAGCGACACCCTCACCGACGAGCTGGTCGCGATGGTGCGCGAACGGATCGGGGCGGTCGCCTCCCTCAGGAGCGTCCGCGTGGTGCCGGCGCTGCCGAAGACCCGCTCCGGCAAGATCCTCCGCAAGACCATGCGGGGCATCGCCGCCGGCCGGGACGAGCCGGTGCCGTCGACCATCGAGGACCCGGCGGTACTCGACGCCATCCGGCCCATCATCGAAGAAGCACGCTGAGAGCGAACACGCTCACAGCGAACCGGGGATCTCAACCGCCGCCGCCGTATCTACCGTCGAAGGCAGTGACCCGGGAAGGAGCCACCGATGGCCGACATTGAGATCCCATTCGACAGCGCCGTCTTCGAGCGCCTGCTCAGCAAGCGCATCATCGTGCTCGGCAGCGAGGTGAACGACGAGAGCGCCAACCGCATCTGCGGCCAGCTCATCCTGCTCGCGGCCGAGGACCCCGACAAGGACATCAGCTTCTGGATCAACTCGCCGGGCGGGGCCGTGCACGCGGGCCTGGCCATCTACGACACCATGCGGTTCATCCGCAACGACGTGTCGACCGTGGCCATGGGCATGGCCGCCTCGATGGGGCAGTTCCTGCTCAGCGCGGGCACGCCCGGCAAGCGCTACGCCCTGCCCCACTCGCGGGTCATGATGCACCAGCCGTCCGGCGGCATCGGCGGCACCGCGGCCGACATCGCCATCCAGGCCGAGCAGATGCTGCACACCAAGCGCACGGTGCAGCGGCTCATCGCCGAGCACACCGGCCAGACGACCGAGCAGGTCGAGGCCGACTCCGACCGCGACCGCTGGTTCACGGCTCCGGAGGCGGTCGACTACGGATTCGTGGACCGGGTGGTCCAGGGCGCCGAGCAGCTGGCGGTCTAGAGTCGCGTGGATGAGCAGCATCGACGTTGAGGTGGCGCCGGAGCAGGCCGGGTTCGACGCCAAGCGCCTCGCCCGGCTGGACACCCACTTCGCCCGCTACGTCGACGACGGCCGGCTGGCCGGCTGGCACATCGTCGTCGCCCGCGACGGCCGGGTGGCGCACAGCAGCGTCTACGGGCAGCGCGACGCCGAGGCCGGCCTGCCGGTCGAGCCCGACACCCAGTGGCGCATCTACTCGATGACCAAGCCGGTCACCTCCGTCGCCGCGATGATGCTGTGGGAGGAGGGGCACTTCGAGCTCACCGACCCGATCAGCCGGTGGCTGCCGGAGTTCGCCGACGCCCGGGTGTACCAGAAGGGCTCGGCCGGCGCGCCGTACACGGTGCCGGCCGTCGAGCCGATCCGCGTCTGGCACCTGCTCACGCACACGTCCGGCCTGACGTACGGCTTCCTCCAGACGTCGGTCGTCGATGCGCTGTACCGCCAGGCCGGCTACGACATCCAGAGCAGGCCCGGCACCGACCTGGCCCAGGCGTGCCGGGACTGGGCGAAGCTTCCGCTGCTGTTCCAGCCCGGCACCGCCTGGGGCTACGGCGTCTCGACCGACGTGCTCGGCCGGCTGGTCGAGCTGTGGTCCGGCCGGACGCTGCAGGACTTCGTGCGGGAGCGGATCCTGGAGCCGCTCGGCATGACCGACACCTGCTGGTCCGTCGAGCCGGACTCCGACCGCCTGGCCGCGCTGTACGTGCCCGGCCCGGACGGCCGGGCGACCCGGTACGACACGGTCGGCAAGACCGCGTTCGAGCCCCCGGACCTGGCCTCGGGCGGCGGCGGCCTGATCTCCACCGCCGCCGACTACCACCGCTTCCTGCGGCTGCTCCTGCAGGACGGCACGTTCGAGCACCGGCGCCTGCTGAGCCGCCGCACGGTCGGCTTCATGACCCGCAACCACCTGCCCGGCGGCGTGGACCTCGACGCCCTGCAGACCGGCGGCTTCGCCGAGACCACGTTCGAGGGCGTCGGCTTCGGCCTGGGCTTCGCCGTGGTCCGCGACCCCGTCCCGGCCCGGGTGTGGAGCAGCCCCGGCACCTACTACTGGGGCGGCGCCGCGAGCACGGCCTTCTGGGTCGACCCGGTCGAGCGGCTCACCGTGGCCCTGTACACCCAGCTCCTGCCGTCGAGCACCCACCCGCTGCGCCCCCAGCTGCGGCAACTGGTCTACAGCGCACTGACCGACTGAAAGAAGAAAGCGCCGACTGAAAACGGGGACTCGGGTCCGTGCAAGGCACGACCGTCGCTCCCGCCAGACACCGCGGTGGGGCCCACCGAGGTGGGCCCGACCGCTGCCACCGCCGTCGTCCCAAGGACCCGCGGTGGTCGCTACACGAAGGTCAGGTTGCCGCCGCCGGTCACGATGTGCAGCTTGTGCGAGGAGCCCGCGTCGGACTTGATCGAGCCCGTCTGCTTGCCGCCCTCGAGCTCGGCCTCCAGCGCGTAGGACCCGCCGGGCAGGCGCAGGTTGACGTTGGCGCCGCCGCTGTCGACCTCCACCCGGTCCGGCGCCTGGGTCAGGGTCAGCCCGACCGGGCCGCCGCCCGTGCGCGCGGTGAGCTCCGGCGGGGCCAGGCCCTCGCCGGACAGCGGACCGCCGTCCGTCGACACGTCGATCAGGCCGGTCATGCCGTTCAGCGTGATCGCGCCGCCCGAGCTGTCGAGCCGCAGCGACAGCGTCGACGGGATCTGCAGCTCGTACGAGATCGAGCAGTCCGCCTTCGGGCAGCCGGTCGAGGCGAGCACCAGCTCCCCGCCCTCCACGTTCTGCTTGCGGCCGGGCTTGTCGCTGCGGTACTTCTGGATCTCCGTCACCTTGATCGTCGTCCCGCTGCCGACGGTGACCTTGATCGCGCCGCCCTGGCTGTCGACGTCCACGACGCTGACGTCGTCCTTGACCTCGTAGGCATTGGTGGCGCTCTGCTCCGCCACGTCGTTGTCGGCCGACGACGGGGGAGCGTCGGGCGTGCCGCAGGCGCCGAGGGCGAGCAGCGCGGCGGTGATCGTGATGATCCGCAGTGACTTCACGGGGGACTAGCTTCGCACGCGCCGGGACGGCCGGATCGCTAGGGTCTCCACCATGACACTTGTCGATGAGGCCTACGTCCGGGCCGGGGCGCACGGCTTCGAACTGTCCTGCGAGGTGCCGGTCGGCCGCCTGCTCGCCGCGCTGGCCGCCGCCCTGCCGCCCGGGGCCCGGGTCCTGGAGCTCGGCTCCGGCGCCGGCGTCGGCACCGCCTGGCTGGCGCAGGGCCTGCTGCCCCGCACCGACGTCACGCTCACCAGCGTGGAGCTCGACCCGGCGACCGCGGCGGTGGCCGCGAAGGGCGACTGGCCGCCGTTCGTCGACCTGCGGGTCGCCGACGCCGTCGAGTTCCTCCGGGCGGCCGGCCACGGGTACGACCTGATCTTCGCCGACTGTCGGGGCGGCAAGACCCAGGGACTCGACCACACGATCGCGCGCCTCAACCCCCGGGGCACGCTCGTCGTCGACGACATGACCGAGGTCGACGGCTGGCCCGCCGACTTCAAGGCGGCGCAGCGCGGGGTGCGCCGCACCCTCGTCGAGCACCCGGACCTGGTCACGGCCGAGCTCGACTTCGCCTCCGGTGTGGTGGTGAGTGTGAGGAGGTAGCGCACGGGTAGTCCGGCGGTATGTCCACTGACGCGATCGTGATGCTGCGCGACGACCACAAGACCATGCGACGGATGTTCAAGGAGTTCCAGGCCGCCGAGCACGGGCCGAACGCGAGGAAGGCCAAGATCGTGGGCCAGATCCTCGAGACGCTGACGGTGCACACATACCTGGAGAACGAGGTCATGTACCCCGAGGTCCGCCGGCTGCTGCCGGCCCTCGAGGAGGACATCCTCGAGTCGTACGAGGAGCACCACGTCGCCGACGTGCTGTGCCTGGAGCTGTCGACGATGTCCCCGGACGACGAGCACTTCGACGCCAAGGTCACCGTCCTCATCGAGACCGTGCTGCACCACGTCGAGGGGGAGGAGCAGGAGTGGTTCCCGAAGGTCCGCGAGGGCCTGGGCCGCAACCAGCTCCAGGAGCTCGGCCGGCGGATGATCGAGCTGCGCCCGAAGGCCCCGACGAAGCCGCTGCAGCCGAAGGCGCTGAAGAAGGCCTTCGACGCGCTGAACGCATAGCCGATCCAGGGCTGCACGAGTGACCCCGGGCGGGGTCGGCCGTGTGACCGCTGACGCCCGGCGGCCGGCCCCAGTACCGTCGGAACCGATGAGTTCCGACCGGACACCTGTCGTGCTGGCCCTGCACGGGCTGCTGGTGGAGGGGACCGTGGCGACGGTCGAGCCGGTGCTGGCCGGGTGCCTCGGCGCCCACGAGCCGCGCCTGGTGCTCGACGTGTCGCAGGTCACCGTCTGCGACACCGTCGGCGCGGCGCTGCTCGTCAGCGTCGCCGAGGTGGCGCGCGGGCGCGGCGGCGAGGTCCGCCTCGCCGACCCGTCGCCGGCGATCCGCTCGTGGCTGGGCGTCGCCGCCGGCATGAGCGCGATCGCCGTGTTCGCCACCGTCGAGGGCGCCGTCGAGGCCGACCCCCGCGACCTGCTCGCGGGGGCCCCGCCGCCCGTCGCCAACTGCGTCGACGAGCGGCCGGCGCCGCGCAGCCGGCGGCCGCGCTGGCGGGTCAACCCTTCGGGCCGCGCACGATCACGCCGAGGTCCCGCATCACCGCGTCGGTGAGCCCCGGCAGCTGCGCCGGCTCGATCGTCACCCCCCGCAGGCTGTTCATGCCGCTCACCTCCGAGAGCTGGTTGCCGCGCAGGTCGGCCCCGCGCAGGTCGCAGCTCTCGAACGACATCTGCCGCAGCCGGCAGCCCTGCATCGCGGCCTGGTCGAGCACGCAGTCGCGCAGCACCGTGTTGACGAGCACGCAGCCGACGAACCCGACGGGCCCGGCGGTCGTCACGTCGTCGAGCGTGGCCGCGTCGAGCCGGCACCCCTCGAACAGCACGTTGCTGAGCTTCGACTCGGACAGGTGCGCCCAGGTGAGCTTGCAGTTGACGAGGTGCACCCGCTCCAGGGTCAGCCCGGTCAGCCGGGCCGCGGTGAAGTCGACCTTGTCGAACCGGCAGCCGCTGATCGTCACGTCCTCCCAGACCACCCCGTTGAGGTCGAGGTTCTCCAGGTGGGCCCGGCGCAGGCGGGCGTCGATGAGCGTGGTGCGGATGGCGCGGCCGGTCTGCACATGCGCGTCGTTGAGGTTGCCGCCCCACGGCGCGCTGACCGGCTCGAGCTCGCCCGGCTCGAGGGTCGGAAGCTCGATGTCGATGTCGTGCACGGTGCGCAGTGCCACGTACCTTACCGTAGAGGGTCCGGCGCCGCCCCGGCACGTAGGCTGCTGAGTCATGAGTGACGCAGGGGTGCGGCAGCGGGTCGACGGGCGGACCCTGCGGGCCGAGCGCACGCGCAGCGCGATCGTGGACGCGCACCTCGCCCTGCTGGAGGAGGGCGAGCTCAAGCCGACCGCGGAGCGCATCGCCGAGCGGGCCGGGGTGTCGCTGCGCGCGCTGTGGACCAACTTCAAGGACATGGAGCGGCTGTTCGCGGCGGCCGGCGAGCGGCTCATGGAGCGGCAGGTGGCGGAGTTCCGCCCGGTCCCGCCGGACCTGCCGCTGCCGGAGCGGATCACGCAGTACTGCGAGCAGCGGGCCCGGCTGCTGGAGCTGATCGCCCCCGCCGCGCGGGCCGCGCGGATCCGGGAGCCGTTCTCGGCCCAGCTGCGGCGCAACCGCGCGTGGTACATCGCGACCGCCCGCGAGGAGCTCGAGACCCTGTTCGCGCCGGAGCTCACCGCGGCCGGCGCGGGCCGGGACCGGGTCATGGACGCGCTCACGGTGGCGGTGACGTCGTCCGGCTGGTCGATGTGGCGCGACGAGCTGCACCTCGAGGTGCCGGCCGCGACGGCGGTCCTGCGGCACGTCGTGAGCGCCCTGCTACCCGCCGCACCGACGCCATAAGTTTCGCTTAGACCGCCGTTAAATCGGCATCGGTGGACCCTTCGGGCGGCCGGCGACCTCCTAGGCTTCGGGGCGGTCGATTCGGATCACGCCCTTGGAGGAGCCCGGTGTCAGCGTTCGGCGACGATCGTCCGGACCAGTACCAGCCCTACGCGCCGCACGGCGCCTCCGGCTACTCCGGCTATGACGCCCCGCCCGCGGGCTACCGCGAACCGGGCTACGGCGACCAGGGTCAGGGCTACGCCGCCCAGGGCTACGGCGACCAGCGCCACGACGGCCCGGGCTACGGCGACCAGGGCTACGGCGAGCAGCGTTACGGCGACCAGCGTCACGACGGGTTCGGCTCGGGCTACGGCCCCGGCCCGTACGGCGCCCCCGGCGACGACGAGCACGTTCCCCAGCACCGCAAGACGTCCCGCCTGGTCCTGGCGATCGGCGCCGGCGTGCTCGCCCTGCTCGTCGTCGGCGCGGCCGCCTTCGGCGGCTCGGTCCTGCTCGGCGGCTCGGGCAAGGACGGCGGCGACCCGGCCGCGCTGGCCGGTGCCGCCTCGTCGGCGAGCGCGGGCGACCCGTCGTCCGGCGACCCGGGCGGCATGTCGGCCGGCCCGACCGAGGCCGCCAGCGCCTCGGCCCAGCCCAGCGCGTCGGCGCCCGGCAAGACCAAGACCACCCCGCCGGCCAAGCCGCGCACGACCGCCCCCGCGGTCAACGGCGGCGGCTTCACCGCCGAGGAGGCCCAGGTCCTCGCGATCGTCAACAGCGAGCGGGCCAAGGCGGGCTGCAAGCCGCTCGCGTTCAACGCCAAGCTCGCCGCCGCCGCCGGCAAGCACTCGCAGGACATGTACCAGCGCAAGTACTTCTCCCACACGACCCCCGACGGCGTGGACTTCGCCACCCGGATCTCGAACGAGGGGTACCGCTGGTCGGGCGCCGCCGAGAACATCGCGATGGGCCAGGATTCCCCCGAAGCGGTGATGCAGGCCTGGATGAACAGCTCGGGGCACCGTGCCAACATCCTCAACTGCGGGCTCAAGGACCTCGGCGTCGGCCTGTACTACGTGCAGGGCAAGCCCAAGTACTGGACCCAGGACTTCGGCTCTCCTCGATAAGGCGAGGTGATCGACGCCCTTCAGTGGATTCGAATCGTCCGTCCGGCGGTTGTGCTCCGCCTGGGCGTTCGGCACCGTACACCTGGCCGACCGAACGGGTGGCGCGTTGCTCAATGACGTGCCAGACTCACCGCGGTCAGTGCTTACGGTGCCCGCGCGGATTACTCACGTCACTTCCTCGTCGCGGGTGCGCACCGCTCGCAACCGCACATCGAGCCGCAGCATCTCGATAAGGGGAAGAGAACGTGACCGTTGCACCCCGCCGACGGCGGCTGGCGGCGCTCGCCGCCGCGACCCTTCTGGGCCTCGGGCTCAGCCTGGCCGACGCCTCCCCGGCGGCGGCCGCGGGCGTGGGCTACGTCCGGCTGGCCCACCTCTCGCCCGACACGCCCGCCGTCGACGTGTACCTCAGCTCCGTGACCGGCGCCGTGCCGCAGCAGAAGTTCCCGGCCGTCGGCTACGGCGTCGTCTCGAAGTACCTGGCCCTGCCGCCCGGCACCTACGCCGTGGCGATGCGCTTGCCCGGCGCCCCGGCCGACAGCGCGCCCGTCCTCAGCACCCAGGCCACCGTGGAGGAGGGCAAGGCCTACACCGTGGCCGGCGTCGGCAAGTACGCCGACCTCGGCCTGCGCGTCATCGCCGACGACCTCGGCCCGCCCGACACCGGCAAGGCCAAGGTGCGGGTCGTCCAGGCCTCGGTGAAGCAGCCCGTCCTCGACGTCGCGGTGATCGGCGGCGGGTCGATCGCCGCCGGCGTCCAGTTCGCGACCACCACCGGCTACCAGTCCGTCGACCCGGGCCGGTTCACACTGCAGCTGTCCGCCCCGGGCGGCGCCTCGGCCGCGACGGTGAGCGCCTCGCTCAAGGCCGGGGCGGTGTACTCGCTGATCGTCCTCGACGGCAAGAAGGGCCTCACTGCGGAGCTGCGCACCGACGTGCCGACCGCGGGCGCCGCGCCGGCCGGCGGCGTCGACACCGGCGGTGGCGGCACGGCGGGCGAGCGTGACGGCGGCCTGCCCTGGCTGCCGATCGGCGCGGCCGCGGCCCTGCTGCTGGCGGTGCCGGGCGGCCTGCTGATGCGCTCCCGGATGCGGGCGCGCGGCTAGGCAGCCGCACATGAGCACGACGGACGGGCGGGTGGTCAGGCACCGGAGGTACCGCCTGACTCCCGCCCGCCGCCGTGCCGCGGCACTGGTGCTCAGCGTGCTGGCGCTCGCCGCGCCGGTCTACGCGGGCACAGCGGCCCTGGTCGGCCGCCGCGTCGAGCTCGCCGCGGGCGACTCGACCTGGATCGTGCCCAACCGCGTCGACCTGCCGGCGGACACCGCGGACGGCGCCGCGGGGGAGGGCGCGCCGCCGAGCCGGCTGCGCATCGGCGCGCTGGGCGTGGACACCGCACTGGAGTCGCTCACCATGGACGCGGCGGGGGTCCTCGCCTCGCCCCGGGAGTACGCGGAGGCCGGCTGGTTCGCGCAGGGCACGATGCCCGGCGACCCGGGCCCGGCGGTGCTGGCCGGGCACGTCGACTCGAAGACCGGCCCGGCGGTGTTCTACAAGCTGCACGAGCTCAAGGCCGGCGACAGGATCCTCGTCCTGCGTGGCGGCGCTCCGGCTGGTGCATGGCTCACGTTCTCGGTGACCGCCGTGGAGCACTACGCGAAGGCGCACTTCCCGACCCAGCGGGTCTACGGCCCGACGCCGGTGCCGGAGCTGCGGCTGATCACCTGCGGCGGGGCGTTCGACGCGGCCCGCCACACCTACCGCGACAACATCGTGGTCTACGCGGTCCTCAACTGAGGAGAAGTTTTGGGTCGGTGTGCCAGGTCGCCTCGCGGCGATAGGCGCGACACGGCTCCAGCCGAACGGTATTCCGTGAAGGCAGTGTGGTGAGGCCCGGGGACACACAGCACACCGACAAGGAAAACAGTAGCGCGCCGGCTACCCGACGTCCCGTGATCCGGGCATGGAAGAGATCACAGAGAAAACCGCTCAGTCCGGGATTAGCGCCGCCGCCCGCCACAGCGCCCGGGCCGGGCCGCGGACCAGGCCGAGCTCGTCGAGGTACGTGGTCACCCGGTCGCCGGCCCAGCGCAGCGTCTCGCGGAAGCGCGGGTTGCGCCACGCCGCCGCACGGGCCGCCTGCGGGTCCAGGCCGGCGCTGCGGTACGCGTCCGGATGGATCAGGGAGCGGGTCACCGTGTAGGCGGCCCGGCCGACCATGACCTGGGAGTACCAGAGCATCGGCTTCCCGGCCCGGGCGACCTGCCGGGCCAGCTCGTCGCGGGCGAACCGGATGTGCCGGGCCTCCTCCACGACATGGATCCGCGACACCATCCGGACCAGGGGCTGGAGGCTGTCGTCGGCCATCGCCTCGCGCTGGAGGGCGTCGAGGATCTCCTCGGCGATGAGCGCGGCGGCGAAGATCTGCACGCCGCCGGCGGTGGCGCCGAGGTACTTCCCGAGGGCCCGGTCGACGGCGTGCGGCCGGTATGCGGGCGCGCCGAACGCCTCGATCATCCGGCCGAACATGATCGAGTGCCGGCACTCGTCGCCGATCTCGGTGAGCGCGTACCGCACGTGGCCGCTGCGCGGGTCCTGGTCGGTGATGTGCCGCAGGAGCATCCGCATGAGCAGCATCTCGAACCAGATGCCGATGCTGGCGATGCTGGCCACCTCGTGCTTGGACAGCTCGACGCGCTGCCCGGGCGTGAGGGAGTCCCACAGCGGCGTGCCGTACAGCGACAGCCGGTGCTCGGGGGCGTACATGCGCTCGCCGTCGAGCGGCGCGTCCCAGTCGATGTCCACACCGGGGTCGTAGGAGTTGGCCGCGGAGATCTTGAGCAACCGCGCGGCGGTGGCCTCTCGCTGCATGTCGGCGCCTCCTTGACGTTACCGGCGGGTAGTTGGTACTAGTCAGTACCATGCCCGAGGAATCCACGGTGGTCAAGGCCACGCTGCTGGCCGGCGCCGACGCGCTCGACGTCACGCTGCACCTCTCGGGCCGCTTCGACCCGCTCGACGGCCGCTACCACTGGGGCGGCCGGGCCACGGGCGCGGGCCTCGCGGACCTGGTGCGGTCCGGCCGCCGGTCGGTGCTGCTCCGCGCCGCCGGCGCACCGGTCCCGGCCCGCCTCGTCGAGGTGGACCCGTGGGGTGGCGTCCGGGTGGCCGGCACCGGCACCCCGCCGTACCCCATCGACCGCTGACCTTGCGTATGCTCTGCGGCGTGGCGGACCAAGGGGGAGGGCCGGACGGGCCGGCGCCGGTCGGCCGGTTGCGGGCGACCCTGCTCAACGCCCCGTTCCGCTGGCTCGGCGGGGCCGTGGCCGCCGTCGTGGTCCTGGTCTCGGGCGCGTTCGGCGGCTTCGACAAGGTCACCCCGCACAAGGCCGGGATCGAGGCGTTCACCGTCGACCAGCCCTTCGACGCGGCCGCCTGGAAGGTCACGATCCACTCCGTCCGCGCCTTGGACGAGCTGCCGCCCCTGAAGCACCAGGACGAGCAGGGCTGGCGCTGGATCATCGTGGTCGCCACGGTGGAGATCACCGGCTATGCCGAGAGCACCACGTCCTACGAGAAGGCACTGCAGATCCGCGGCATCGAGGGCGTGCCGTCGAAGTACGCCGACAAGGTCGCCCTGGCCACGGACACCAAGGACGGCGCACTGCTCGGCCCGGGGGTGCCGGCCCGGCTCGGCTTCTTCTGGGACCAGCGGGCCGGCGCCGCGGTGCCGAAGGAGCTCCAGGTCGGCGTCTACGGCATGACGTACAAGCTCGAGGAGCTGTCCGGCCTCTACGGCTGGTACCCCGACGAGCCCGACGCCCCGCCGCGGGCGATGCGGGCGCTGCCCGTGGACACCCGGCCGGTGGCGCAGTGACCGCGCCCGCCCCGCGCCACCGCCGCCCACGCGCGAGCCTCCGCGCCCGCCTCACCACCGCGGCGCTGGTCCTGGTGACGCTCGTGGCGGGCTCGCTCATCATCCTCGCCAAGCCCGACCAGGCCCGGCTGCAGCGCCCGTTCTTCGTCAGCGGCACGGCCGGCGGCCCGGTGTCGCTGCACACGCTCACGGTCACGGTCCTCGAGACGACCGGCGCGCCGAAGCTGCAGACCAGCCGCGGCGTGCTGGAGACGACGGGCATGTGGGTGACCGTCCGCCTGCGGGTGGTCGCGACCGAGGAGCCGGTGATGCTGCAGTACGCCCGGCTCCGCGACGACCGCGATCGCCTGTTCCACGCCACGAACCGGGTGGACCAGCAGCTGGCCGGCGGGCGGATGTTCCAGCCGGGCATCCCCGTCGAGGGCACCGTCGTGTTCGAGGTGGCGAAGGACGCCCGCGCCCTGACCCTGCTCGTCTCGCACGACCCCGGCACCTTGAACATCCAGCTCGAGGGCGTCGCGGAGATCGAGCTCCCGGCTCCCGCCGAGGCCTGGCGCACGCAGGAGAAGCCCGTGACCGTACCGTCGGCGAAGGTCGTCGAATGACGCACCCACCGACGTCCCAGTTCCCCGGCCCCGCCCGGCCCGCCCCGTTTCCCGCGGCTGCCGGTCATCCCGCACCCGTGAGCGTGCCGGCGCCCGGCTCCCTGCCGCCCGGGCCGTACGCGGCCGCCCCGTTCCAGGGCCAGCCCACGGTCGCCGCGGCGTTCCAGGGCCAGCCCACGGCACCGTTCGCAGGTCCGCCCGCGATCCCCGCGGCGTTTCCGGGCCCGCCGGCCGCGCCGCTGACAGGGCCTCCGCTTTCCGGGCCGCCGTTCCCCGGCCCGCCCGGTTCGCCGTTCCCCGGCCCGCCCGGTTCGCCGTTCCCCGGCCCGCCCGGGCCGCCGCTCTCCGGTGCGCCGGCGGCGCCGCCCGGCGCGGGGCCGGCGCAGGCTGCGGACCAGGCGGGCTGGTGGCGCCGGAACTGGTGGGGCCTGTTGCTGCTCGTGCCGGCACTCGTGGGCGCCCTTACCGGGCCGTACCTGGCCGAGGCCCGGGAGTACCTGCGTGACCCGACGAAGCCGAGCACCCCCGTCGTCACCGGGGCGGACGGCTGGGCCTCGTTCGCCGGCGCCCGGATGCGCCTGGAGCAGCTGACCGAGGCCAAGAACGTGACCGACCGCAGCCGCAAGCCACTGGCGATCGGCTCCGGGACGGTCTGGCAGGCCACCGTGGCGTACGACGACCCGAGCACCGAGCAGTCGAAGCTCGGCGGATGCACGGTGTACCTGGAGGACACCACGGGCCGCCGCTTCGGCGACCGCCCGAACGAGCTAGCGCGGGCGGACATCCCGACCGGCAGCGGTTGCGGCCGCCCGAGCAGCAGCTCGACCAGGACGCCACCGGCAACGGGCTCGCGCTACCAGGCCACGTACTACTTCCTGCTGCCCAAGGACGCAGCCCCGGCCTCGGTCTGGATCACGGTCCCGACCGAGAACCCCAGCTACGCCCGCCTTCCCAGACCCTAGGGCTCCTCCGGCCACAGGATGCCGCCGTCCGGCACGCCGGTGCCGTGGTGCCCCTCGCGCTGCCGCGGCGCCCACGGCGCGCTCGCCGCGGAAGCCGCGCTGGTGGGGGCCGGAGTGCCCGGAGTGCCCGGCGCGGCCGGGTGCGGGGGAGCGGGCACCGGCGGATGCGGCACGGGCACCCCGGCGTGCGGCACCGGCACATGGGCGGTGGGAACCCCGGCGTAGGGCGCGCCGTACTGCACCGGCGCCGCAGGCGGCACGGGCGCGACTGGTGGCGCGGCCGGCGGCGCGGCTGGTGGCGCGGCCGGTGCGGACCCGGCTGGCGTCGGAGGCGATGGCGCGGGAGGCCGATGGAACTCAGGCGCCCCGGCCGCCGGCGCCGCTCCCGGGGGCGGCGGCACCGCCACCGGCATTCCGTGCCGCGGCACCTGCGGCGGTAAGTGCGGCGCCTGGGGCGGCATGTGCGGGACCACCTGGTACGGCGGCTGGTTCACCGGAGAGGCCTGCGGTGCTGCCGGTCGAGGTGGCGG
>NZ_JAHYSG010000099.1 GCF_022095675.1 Dactylosporangium sp. AC04546
CGGAGACCTCTTCAGTTATCGATCACCGCCACGCCGCAACATCGACGCCCTTACGAAACACGGCCTAGACGTCATGGATCTAGGCAGCTAGACGAAGCCGGCCAAGATTCACTCGAATGAGTCGAGGAAGGCCCCCCTGTCCTTATTTCACCTAGTACACTTAGCGCGTGGAACGGATCACCCAGCCGACGCTCGACGTCCTTGAGGCGCTGCTTGCCGCTGAGGACTTTGAGCTGCACGGGTGGGCGATCATCAAGTCCACGCAGCGGTCCGGGCCTACCGTCTACAAGATTCTGGAGCGGCTGGCCGGCGGGGGCCTGCTCACCGAGCGCTGGGAAGAGCTCGGTGAACAGGACAACCGCCCGCGCCGGCGGTTCTACAAGCTCACCCCCAACGGCGTGGCCCAGGCGCGGCAGGTGCTCAGGGAACGGCGACCCGAGCAGTGGCGGGAGGCGACCGCGTGAGCGCCGGCTGGGAGATCGCGGCCGGCTTCGCGCTCGGCCTGCTGGCCAACGAGCTCTGCGACGTCTCACCCTGGCTGGCGCGACGGATCGTGCCGCTCGCCGCCCGCCTGTGGACGACCGACGAGGACCGCCGCGCGATCTACGCCGAAGCATGGCAGGCGGTCATCGACGAACGCCCGGGCAAGCTGTTCAAGCTGACGACGGCCCTGGCCTTCCTCGGTGGCGGCACGGTGCGGTTCACCAGCGACCGCCTGGTCAACGCGTTGCTAATGGCGCGGCTCACCAGCCGGTGGGAGCTGGTCAGTTACGGCATGCTCGCCGCCAATCTGGTGACGATCATCGTCGTCATGGTGACCGGCGCCAATGCCACGCTGTTCGGCTCGCTCGCGACGCTGTGGATGTCGGCGGCGCTGTGGACCCACCGGAAGGGCCGGCCCCGCACCCTGGCCCGCCGCCAGGCATTCCTCCAGGTCATGGAGTCCCGGGCAGCGGAAGCAGCGCCAGCGGCACATGATGTTGACCCGCGTGCATGTCCCGGTCCCGCAGGCTGCCCTGTGACACCGGACGCGGAAACGAGATCTTGACGACCCGCAGCTGCGGCAGGCGGAAGATCTGGACGCCCGAAGCCGGCACGCCGTACAGGCCGGCGATCACGGCCGCGTTCAGGAAAGCGGGGTCGGCGACCACCGCGTAGCCGGCGTCGTCGCGCGTGAACACCTCCATCGTGACCCAGAACGGGCCGGCGTTCTTCGACCGGACCTCCAGCGCGAGGTCGCCCACAGTACGAACCATCAGTTCTCCCCAAGGTGGATGCGGAACAGGCTGGTGGGCGAGTCGACGTCGACGACGTGGTTGAGCACGAACTCGTACGCCGCGCCGCGCTCGATCTCGGCCGGGGACGTGGCGAACGCCAGGCTCGGCAGGTAGTCCATGTCCGGCGTGGGCAGGTGCAGCATGAGCGGGTTGGCGACCTTCGCCACGGCCGTCGCCGTCGGCTGGTCGGCCGCGCTGACCAGCAGCATCACGCCGACCTCACGGGGCGGCTGGTCGGAAGGGTCGAGGTCGCCCAGGATCGCGTTGTGGCCGTAGAGGCGGATGTCGAAGGCGTACTCGTCGGTCGACAGCCCGAGCGTGCCGGACACCCACTCGGTGATCATCTTTCGCAGGAGCGCGGCCCAGGTGGTGATCTGGCCGAGGATGTGCGGGTCGCGGATGGCGGTGAACGACATCGTCTCGTAGCCGGTGATCCGCGCGCCTTCGAGCTTGATGGTGTGCTGTTCGGCGATCTCGAAGCGGGAGCCCTCGACCCGCACGCGCCGGTCGTCCAGGGCCCGGTAGGTGGCGTCCGCGACCATGATGGTGCCCGCCGGTTCGCGCATCGAGAACGGGTTGACGGTTTCGTACAGCATGTGCGCCGCGACCGACGTCGGCGTGCACGCAACCAAAGGGTCGAGCGGCTCGATCGTGAAGCCGGTGGCGTCGATGGTGGCCAGGACGCCGCCGGCGCGCGGGTTCGTCGTGCACTGCCCGCCACACTCGACGATCTTCGCTGCGTGCCAGGTCGGGCCGGCGGGCATGCCCAGCATGAGCGGGTAGGCGGCGGCGACGGCCGTGTCGGTGGCCCGGCCGGCCAGCACGACGTCGGCGCCGGCCGCGAGGGCCTCGACGATCGGCTCGTGGCCCATCATCCCGACGATGTGCCGGCAGCTCTCCAGCGTCGCCGGGTCCAGCTCGCCGGCCGGCGGCAGCGGGTGCACCCGGCCGCGGCCGAGGTGCTCCTTGAGGTCGGCGGCCCGCTGCTCGCTGTAGATGGTGGCCACCCGCAGCCCGAGCCCCTCCTCGGCCAGGATGCCGCGGGTGATGCCCGCGACCCAGTCCACCCCCGAGTCGGTACCGCTGGTGCCGCACGACCCGACGATCAGCGGGATGCCGGCGGTCGCCGCCGCGCGCAGCAGCAACCGCAGGTCGCGGGCCACGGCGGCCGCCGCGGTCTTGGCGGTACCGGAGCCGAGGTAATAGGGGCCGGAGTCGGTGGAGCCGCCGTCGACGGCGATGACGTCCGCGCCGAGCTCCAGCCCACGGGTCACGGTCTCGGGCGGGAACCCCCCGCCGAGCATGCCGGTCGGCACGAGGATGCGGACGGAGTCGCGGGGCGCGGTCATGGGCGAACCTCATTGTCGAGAAGGTGGGCGTTCACGGACGATCCGGGGTGGCCGGCGAGGGCGGCGACGAGCTCCTTCGCCCCGTCCAGACCCGCGTTGCGGCGGGCCTCGGCGGTCTGCCCGGCCATGTGCGAGAAGACGGTGATGCCGTCGACGCCGCGCAGGACGCTGCCGGCCGGCAGCGGCTCGACGTCCACGACGTCGAGGGCCGCACCGGCGAGCCGGCCGCCGCGCACGGCCGCAGCCAGCGCGGCCTCGTCGACGATCTGCCCGCGGGCGGTGTTCACGAGGTACGCGCCCGGCTTCATCCGGGCGAGCGCGGCGGCGTCGATCAGGTGCCGCGTGCGGTCGGTCAGCGCGGTGTGTACCGACACGAAGTCGGCCGCGCCCAGCAGCTCGTCGAGCGGGACGAACCGGGCCGGCGCGCCGGCCCGCAGCTCCTGCGGAACGCCGGTGGTGCACAGCACCGTCATGCCGAAGGCAGTCGCCAACGGCGCCACCAGCCGGGCCGAGGCGCCCCAGCCGATCAGGCCGAGCGTCTTGCCGCGCAGCTCGTGGCCGTCCGCGCGGGGCCAGCCGCCGGCGGCGACCCCGGCGGCCATCGGCACCAGCCCCCGGGCCAGGGCGAGCAGCAGCGCGATCGTGTACTCGGCCACCGCGTTGGCGTTGACGCCGGGCAGGTTGCTCACGCTGATCCCGAGGCGGGTCGCGGCCGGGACGTCGACGGAGTCGTAGCCGACGCCGGTGCGCACGATGGCCCGCAGGTCGGGCGCTGCCCGCAGTACACCTGCTGAGAATGGCTCATTGGCGATGAGCGCCCCCTGCACGCCGTCCAGGGCGGCGATCAGCTCCTCCGGGCGCCGTGGCCCGCGCATCGGGTCGTGGCGGGTGGTGAACCCCAGGCCGGCGAGGTAGGCGTCCACCTCGTCGCCGGGGGCGAGGTAGTCGGTGGTGATGAGGATCGTCGGCATCGCGCTCACTTCGGGGTCAGGAGTTGGCCGGGGCCAGGGCGGCGCGCCGCTGCAGGCGCCCGAGCCGCACGACGACGAGGACGGCGAGCGTGGCGAGCACCGCGACATCGAGCAGCATCCCTGTCCACCCGGTGAGGTCGACGACGACGCCGATCAATGCCGGGCCGCCGAAGCCGCCGAGGTACCAGGTGACCGCGTACAGGCCGGTGTAGGTGCCGAGCACGCGACTCGACGGCGCCAGGTTCCACAGCGCGACGACCGCGTTGATCGTGAAGGCGGCGGCGCCGATCGCGGCGACGCAGAACACGACGACCGTCCCGGCGGCGGTCTGCACGACCGTCCCGGCCGCCAGCGCCGCGGCGAAGATCGCCATGCCGGCGCCCATCGTCCGCAGCCGCCCGAAGCGCTCGGCGCACAGCGCGGCCGGGTAGGCGGCGAGCAGGTACGCCACGCCGCTGGGCAGGGACAACCCGCCGGCGTCGCCGCGGGAAAGACCCAGAGCCTCCATCCCGTACGGCGTGATGAGCGCGCGGGAGGCGAACCATGCGCCGCCGAAGAGCAGGACCGACAGGAGCAGCAGCAGCCTGCGGCGGTCGGGGTCCCGGATCAGCTCGATCAGCACCTGCCGGAACGGGACCTTCGCCTCGGCGGCCGTCTCTTCCTCGGCCAGCGCCGCCTGGTACGCCGGTGACTGGTTGTCGCGGACCCTGGCGATGAGGACCACGGTGGTCAGCAGCAGGATCACCGACGGGATCACGAACGCGCCGCGCGGGTGCTCGTCCACGACGAGCAGGCTGATCAGCGACGCCATGATGATGGTGAGCGAGGTCGCGATCTTGACGATCGCGTTCGCCCGGCTCCGCCGCTCCGGGGCGATGAAGTCCGGCACCATCGACTCGGTCAGCGGCCGGGTGGTGTTGGCGAGCAGCGCGTAGACGAACATCACCGCGACCAGCGCCGCCAGCGACGTGGCCCAGGGCAGGAACACGAAGATCACCGCGGCGAGCGGCATGCCCACCGCGAGGTACGGGATGCGGCGCCCCCACCGGGTCCGGGTGTTGTCCGACCGGTTGCCGATCCAGGGCTGGACGAAGATGCCCAGCAGGTTGTCCATGCCCATGAGCAGGCCGACCAGCCCGGCGCTGGCCACCTGCTCGCGCAGCAGGACCGGGACCTGGTTGTCGTAGAAGTTCCACGCCGACTCCTGCGCGAAGATCGCCAGCGCGACGAAGAACGTGATCCTGCGGGTGCCCTTCATGGGGCGCCACGTTAATTTGCTATAGCAAACGTGTCAACGATCGCATCTTGGCTAACCATCGCATGAGGTAGGGTGCGAAGCATGCCAGTCACCGAGACGCTCGCCGATCAGGCGTACCGTCAGATCCGCATCGCCATCGCCGACGGCGAGCTCCGGCCGGGCGAGAAGGTCACCGAGCGCGGCATGGCCGAGCGGCTCGCGATCAGCCCGACCCCGGTCCGTGAGGCGCTGCGCCGCCTGGAGCTCGACGGGCTCATCGAGCGCCTCGGCCCGCGGACGGTGCTGGTCGCCGCGATCCGCGACGCCGCGATCGACGACCTCGCGGAGGTGGAGGTCGGCCTGCGTGGCCTGGTCGCGCGGTTCGCCGCGCGGCACGCCACCGCCGACCAGCTCGACGCGCTCGACGCGATCCTCGACCGCGCCGACGACCTGCTGATCCTGCTCAAGGAGCGCCGCCGCCAGGGCCAGCCGACCGACCGGCACCTGACCGAGCTGCTCGACACCATGCAGGAGTTCAACGACGCGGTCGACGCCTGCGCGCACAACCCGGTGCTGGTCCGGATGCTCGACCAGAGCCGGGTGTTCTCCCGCTCGCGGCGCCGGGAGCTGCTGCTGCAGCGCGTGGCCGAGGACGACACGTTCGGCCTGGAGCGGTACACCAGCCACCGCGCCCTGATCCGCGCGCTGCGCGCCGGCGACTCCGCGACCGCCGAGCGCATCGCCCTCGAAGACTCCCAGGGCGGCCTCGCGGCACTCCGGGAGGGGCGGTGACGCCGGTGACCGCGCACCGCATCGCCGTCATCCCCGGCGACGGCATCGGCAAGGAGGTCGTCCCGGCCGGCCTGGAGGCGCTCCAGGCCACGGCCGACCGCTTCGACCTGCGCCTCGAGTTCGACCAGTTCGACTTCGCCAGCGCCGACTACTGGCTCCGGCACGGCACGATGCTCCCGCCTGACTGGGAATCGACGCTGCGTGCGTACGACGCGATCTACTTCGGCGCGGTGGGCTGGCCGTCGGTCGTCCCCGACCACGTGTCGCTGTGGGGCAGCCTGCTGCAGTTCCGCCGCACCTTCGACCAGTACGTGAACCTGCGCCCCTGCCGCCTGATGCCCGGCGTCCGCAGCCCGCTGGCCGGCCGCTCACCCGGTGACATCGACTTCGTCGTCGTCCGCGAGAACACCGAGGGCGAGTACTCCAGCGTCGGCGGCCGCATCTTCGAGGGCACGGACCGCGAGACGGTACTCCAGGAAACGATCATGACCAGGGTCGGCGTGGACCGGGTCCTCCGCTTCGCCTTCGACCTGGCGGCCCGCCGCCCGAAGCAGCACCTGACCTCGGCGACGAAGAGCAACGGCATCTCGATCTCCATGCCGTACTGGGACGAGCGCGCGGCCGCGATGGCCGCACAGTTCCCGGTCGTCCGCCTCGACAAGTTCCACATCGACGCCCTGGCCGCACAGTTCGTGCTGCACCCCGAGTGGTTCGACGTGGTGGTGGCCAGCAACCTCTTCGGCGACATCCTCTCGGACCTGGGCCCGGCCTGCACCGGCACGCTGGGCATCGCCCCGAGCGCGAACATCAACCCGGACCGCCACCACCCGAGCCTGTTCGAGCCGGTGCACGGCTCGGCCCCGGACATCGCGGGCAAGGGCATCGCCAACCCGGTGGGCCAGATCTGGTGCGGCTCGATGATGCTCGACCACCTGGGCCACCCGGAGGCCGCGGCCCACCTGCTCGGCGCGATCGAGGACGTCCTGGCCGAGGGCCCGCAGGGCGCACCGCTGACCCCCGACCTGCACGGCAAGGGCACGACGGCCGAGCTGGGCAACGCGATCGCCGAACGGGTCCGCGAGCGCTAGTGGCGGTGGTAGGCCTTGTTGGCGATGCGCCAGCGGTCGTCGGCGTGGACCAGCAGGAAGATGTCGGTGAAGATGTCCGACCCGTGCCAGAGCGTCATGGTCGCGGTCGCGACGGTGCCGTGGACGTCGACGGAGTCGATGCGGCGGGAGCGGGTCGCTTCGTCCGGGGCCGGGTGGCCGTGGAAGAGCGCGCAGTAGTCGTCCAGGCGCCATGAGGTGAATGCGCCGTCCCGGACGCCCTCGATGTGGGCGGTGGGCAGGAACGCGTCGCGGAAGTGGGCGGAGTCGCCGGTGGCGTGTCCGCGGATGTACGCGCGGAGTGGTTCGAGCACGGCGTCACTCACGGCGGGGACCGCGGCGGCGACGGCGATGTCGGCCTGCGGATCGGCAGGGGTGTCGGCCAGGTCGGCCGCGCTGCGCAGGGGAACGTTCGACGCGGCGGCCAGCAGCGCCATGTCCTTGGCCAGCGCCCCGATCGTGAACTCGGCCGGCCGGCTGCCTTCCTGGCTGGCTGGCCGGCCGCCTTCCTGGCTGGCTGGCCGGCCGCCTTCCTCGCTGGCTGGCCGGCCGGCAAGGAAGGCTCGCTTGCGGGTGACGAGCCCGCCGAGCTGGCCCAGTTCGAGGACGTCCAGCGCCTGGTCACGGGGCAGGCCCAAGGCGTCGGCTTGCCGCAGTGCGTCGCGCAGCGCGAGGACGGCACCGGCGAGGCTGCTGTTGGCGATCAGCTTGAGCGCGGCGGCGGTGGCAGCGTCGTCGACGCGCCGCACGGTGCCAAGCGCTTCCAGAACCGGTCGAACCCGGTCGAGCGCGTCCTGGTCGGCGGCGGCGAGCATCTGCAGGACGCCGGCGGCGACCGCCGGCACGGAGCCGAGCACGGGCGCGTGGACGTAGGACGGTCCGAGTTGCCGGGCCAGCCTCGACGCCTCAGCGGGGCCGATGGTGCTGGTGTTCACCACGATCGCATCCGTCCGCAGCGAGCCCCGGACCTGATCGACGACCTGCTGGCAGGCCTGGCCGTCGAACAGCGCCAGGAGCACGATGTCGGCCTTCGCCACCGCGTCGTTCGGGTCGCCGGCCGTCGGGACGGCGCCCGCCGTGCGCCCGGAGCGCGTCCATCCGACGACGCTCCAGTCGTAGTCGGCGAGTCGTGTCGCGATCGCGGCGCCCATGCGACCCAGCCCGAGGACGGCGATCGTGTGCGGTGTGGTCATGCGTCCCAGCCTGCGGCGTCGCGATACTTGCGACAAGCGCAGATCTTGCAGGGCAGCCCTGCGGGGTACGCAATACTTGGGCCATGGACTTGATCGTGTGGCGGGCGTTCGTGACGGTGTGCCGGCTCGGATCGCTGGCGGCGGCCGCCACTGAGCTCGGCCACACCCAGTCGGCGGTCTCCCGGCAGGTCGCCGGTCTGGAGCGCCAACTCGGCGTACCGCTGCTGCAGCGGCACGCCCGCGGCGTGCGTCCGACGCCCGCCGGCGAGGTGTTCCGTCACCATGCCCTGGCCGCGCTCAACGAGGCCGACCGCGCCGTTCGCGCCGTACGTGAGGTTCGTGACGGGACATTCCGCCGGCCATTGACCGTCGGCGCGACACCATCCCTGGCCGCCGGCATCGTGCCCGCCGCGATCCGCCGCCTGATCGACACGGCCGGACCCCTCCGGTGGAGCCTGCTGCCCGAGTTGAGCGCACAGCTGCACGACCGCGTGATCGCCGGCGACCTCGACGTCGCAGTCATCACCGATGCCCCACCGGGCCTCCCCAACGACCCGCGTCTCGAACGACGCTTCCTGGGGATCGACGAGATGGTCGTCGCGCTGCCCGTCGACCACCCGCGGGCCGGGCGCGGCCCCGTGCACATTCAGGCCCTGGCCGACCAGCCCTGGGTCGAGGACAACGACGGCTCGGCGACGCTGCTACGCCAGCACGCCGCCCGCGCCGGGGTCACCGCCCGCATCGACCTCACCGCCGCCGATCTGTCCGGCAAGATCGCCCTGGTCGCGACCGGCCACGCCATCGCGCTCATACCCGGGGTGCTGACGTCCGCGCTGCGGACCGACGTCACCACCGTTGCCCTCGTCGACCCGCCGACCCGCGGCATCTACACGATCACGCCCCGTCGCGACCCACACCCGTCCACGGCGCCGCTGCTCGACCACCTGACGACAGCCCTCGGCGCGGTCCGTCCCGCCGAAGCCGCGCACCGCCCGGCCGAGACGGACGCCCACCCTGCCGCACCGGCACATCCCGGCGGCCCGACAGCAACGCGCGACGACAAACCCGAGCAACGGGAATGAGCAGGCGAGTAGTTCGGGTCTGAAGCCTCCGGCTTCGAGCAGCGATCCGTCGATAGGGTTCGCCAGGTTGCCGAAGCCGAGGGCACAGCCGCGGAGGTGCTCGACGGCGATAGCCTGGCGGTCATCGGGAAATCTGGCGACTGTCGATCGTCGCCTCGTCTCTCGACCAAGGTCTGACTGCGGGCGTTCCGGAAGCGGAGCCGCGCCACCTCCGCCGTGCATCACCGGCGCCGCCGCACCTCGTCGATCCCGTACCGGACCATGTCGGGGAAGTCCTCAACGCGAAGATCCGGCGCGAAGTCACATGACAGGAACGGCCCGAGGGCCCAGCCGATTTGATCACCCGCGACATCGGCGAGTTCTTGGTCCCGGGCCGCACGCAGCAACGCGTCGAGCGCGTGTGGATGCTTCCAGTGCGCGAGGTCGGCGATGGTAAGGGCCCGGAACGCCAGATCCTCCGACTCGTCGAGCAGCACCGTCGCGAGGCGCTCGGCACGCCAGTCCCATGCCAGTTCCTCGGTCACTCGCAGGGATTCCAGGAATACCTCGGGCGGTCGGTACCCGTGTTCCTCGACGTAGTGCACGATCATCGCCGGGGCGGCGTACACCTCCCCGTCTGGGGCGTAGTAGTGATACTCGCCGTTCCCCTCGGACGCTGTGTGACTCGGGCACCACTCGCATTGATGCCGGCCAAGCATCACGCTGGACAGATTCCGGGAAGTGGCGCGGAGTCGCTCCAGATCAGCGTTCGTCATCGCAGGTGCGTCCGCACTCTGCAACCCATGCGTGCCGCCCAGCCAGCCGATGTTCCGCATCCCGAGCGGGAACTTGTAGTACGTGTACGGCGAGAGATCGAGATATTCCACGTTCACTTCCAGTGAGCTTTTCCAGCCTGATGAGACTGGTCAACGGGGGTGCGGCGCGCAAGGCATGGATCGGGATCGGCATGGGCTCCCGGTAGACGGCAATCGACCAAGGACGTTGCCCTTCCGTGGAGCCTTTCGATGTGGTCCTACCCGTCGGCGGTCTCGTTGTCCACCCGCCGCCCGAAGCCCCGCCACCCAACGCGCCACCGCCCTCACCGCCGCGATCCTTGTCCTTCAGCAGGTCCAGGACCAGCACGAATGAGGTTGGAAACGGCTCACTGTCGTCGAAGGACCTCGAACTGACGGCTCGGGGTCTGTCCTCAGCACCGGGCTGGGGCTGCACCGCTGCACGAAAATGGTCGCGACAGGGAGCTGGGCCGCTGTTAGCGTGATCGCAGCAGCTCCCGGTGTGCAGGCTCGACGGTTCCTTCTGGTTGCCCGGTTCGAATCCGAGAGGCCGCTCGAAAGAGTGGTCACACACCGTCGGCCGAATTGATCTCGGGGGCGGCTGACAGCGTCAGCGGGTGCCCGGTGCGCAGGCCACGGCTACTTCGTAATTCATGGGTCGCTGGTTCGAGTCCAGCCCTTCCGGGTTCGCTCGGGAGGTAGCTCAGACGGCAGAGCAATGAACAATGCCCGAGGCCGACTTCGACCTCGGGCACCCGCACCGCTTCTAGCGCTTGCCGATCTGCAGGGTCAGCGTCGGCTTCGTCACCTCGGCGAAGAAGTCGTTGCCCTTGTCGTCGACCACGATGAACGCCGGGAAGTCGACCACGTCGATCTTCCAGACCGCCTCCATGCCCAGCTCCGGGTACTCGATGACCTCGACGTGCTTGATGCAGTCCTGGGCCAGGCGGGCCGCCGGGCCGCCGATCGAGCCCAGGTAGAAGCCGCCGTGCGTCTGGCAGGCGTCGGTCACCTGCTTGGAGCGGTTGCCCTTGGCCAGCATCACCATCGAGCCGCCCGCGGCCTGGAACTTCTCCACGTACGCGTCCATGCGGCCGGCCGTGGTCGGGCCGAACGAGCCCGACGCGTAGCCCTCCGGGGTCTTGGCCGGGCCGGCGTAGTACACCGCGTGGTCGCGCATGTAGTCCGGCATCGGCTCGCCGGCGTCGAGGCGCTCGGCGATCTTGGCGTGGGCGATGTCCCGGGCCACGACCAGCGGGCCGGTCAGCGACAGGCGGGTCTTCACCGGCAGCTGGGAGAGCTGGGCGCGGATCTCCGACATGGGCCGGTTCAGGTCGACCTGGACGACGGAGGAGTCCAGCGCGTCCTCGGTCACGTCCGGCAGGAAGCGGGCCGGGTCGCGCTCCAGCTGCTCCAGCCAGACGCCCTCGGCGTTGATCTTCCCGACCGCCTGCCGGTCGGCCGAGCACGAGACCGCGATCGCGACCGGGCACGAGGCGCCGTGCCGCGGGAGGCGGACCACGCGCACGTCGTGGCAGAAGTAGCGGCCGCCGAACTGGGCGCCGATGCCGAAGTTGCGCGTCAGCTCCAGTACCTCCGCCTCCAGATCAAGATCGCGGAAGCCGTGGCCGACCGCGGTGCCCGACGTCGGCAGCGTGTCGAGGTACTTCGCCGACGCGAGCTTCGCCGTCTTCAGCGCGTGCTCGGCGGACGTGCCGCCGATGACGATCGCCAGGTGGTACGGCGGGCAGGCCGCGGTGCCGATCAGGCGCAGCTTCTCCTCCAGGAACTGCATCATCCGCGTGGGATTGAGCAGCGCCTTCGTCTCCTGGTAGAGGTAGCTCTTGTTCGCCGAGCCGCCGCCCTTGGCCATGAACAGGAACTTGTAGGCGTCGTCGCCCTCGGCATAGAGCTCGATCTGGGCCGGGAGGTTCGAGCCGGTGTTCTTCTCGTCCCACATCGTGATCGGCGCCAGCTGCGAGTACCGCAGGTTGAGCCGCGTGTAGGCGTCATAGACACCCCGCGCGATGGCCGCCTCGTCATTGCCGTCGGTCAGGACGAAACGCCCACGCTTGCCCATCACGATCGCGGTACCGGTGTCCTGGCACATCGGCAGGATGCCGCCGGCGGCGATGTTCGCGTTGCGCAGCAGATCGAGGGCGACGAACTTGTCGTTCGCCGACGCGAGCGGGTCGTCGATGATCGACTGGAGCTGGGTCAGGTGGGCCGGGCGCAGGAAGTGCGCGATGTCGTGCATGGCCTCGTCGGTGAGGAGGGTCAGCACCTCCGGCTCGACCGTCAGGAACCGGCCGTCGCGCCCGATGCCGTCGCTGGTGACCAGGCGGTATTCGGTGGTGTCCGGACCGAGCGGCAGCAGGGGTGAGAACGCGAACTCGGGCATGCCTCGACTGTAGTTACCGCACTCCGGCCAGCCTGAGCAGGGCCGCCGTCAGTGCGGCGGCGACCACTACGACGACGAACGGCGCCTTGCGCCAGGCCAGCACCGCGCCGACCAGCACGCCCGCCGGGCGCGCGATCCCGACGAACTCGGTGCCGTCCAGCAGCGCCGCCGTGCCGATCAACGCGGCCAGGAGGGCGACGGCGGCGAGGGTCAGGTAGCGCTTGACCGTCTCGGAGACCGAGAGGCGTTCCCGCAGGACAGGACCGGCGAGCCGCAGCGCATACGTGCCGGCCGCGAGGGCGAGGATGACGACCCAGCTCATGCTGCTGTCCTTTTGCGCTGTGGTACCGGCAACGCCAGCGCCAGGGCGACCAGCGCGACGAGCACCGGCAGGCCCGCCGGCAGGAACGGCGTGGTCGCAAGCGCGAGGGCGGCGCCGCCGACCGCCACCCGGACGGAGGTCTTGTCCTTGAGCGACGGCAGCGTGAGCGCCAGCAGGGCGGCGGGGAAGGCGGCGTCGATCCCGAACGTGTTGGGGTCGCCGAGCGCGCTGCCGGCGACGGCGCCGATCGCCGACGCGACGTTCCAGGTCAGGAACAGCCCGATGCCGGTCATCCAGTAGGCCCGGCGCCGGCGGGCCGGGTCCTCCTGGGCCAGCGCGAACGCGACCGACTCGTCGGTCATCAGGTGGCTGCCGAGCAGCCGGGCGGCCCAGCGGTCGCCGAGCGGCGCGCTGCCGATGGCCAGCCCGAACGGCAGGTGCCGCGCGTTGAGCAGCAGCCCGGCGAGCACGACCGCGACCGTCGTGGCGCCGGCCCCGACCAGCCCGATGGCGAGGAACTGCGCACCGCCGGCGTAGATGAACACGGACATGGCGACGATCTGCGACAGCGGGAGCCCGGCCGCGGAGGCGATGGCTCCGAACGACAGCCCGACCACGACGCCGGCGGCGCACAGCGCGGCGACGTCGCGGGTGATCGGGTCGAGCGTTCGCCGGGGCGAATCTCCCGTTCGGATTATCGAACGCATAGTTCGGTATGCTGAACTCATCCCAGTCGTTCGTCAAGTCGAATGACTCGTTCGTTCTACCGAACGGATGCTCTCGCATGGACTCACGCAAGGCCCCGCTGGACCTGATCGCGGCCGCGCTCCGCCGCGAGCGCGAGCGCTCCAACCTCTCGCTGAGCGAGGTGGCCAAGCGCGCGGGGATCGCCAAGTCGACGCTGAGCCAGCTGGAGTCGGGCGCCGGGAACCCGAACATCGAGACGCTGTGGGCCCTGGCGGTGGCCCTGAACGTGCCGTTCAGCCGCCTGGTGGAGCCCCCGCCGACGGCTCCGCGGGTGATCCGGGCCGGCGAGGGCCCGTCGATCAAGTCCGAGCAGGCCGACTTCGTCGGCACCCTGCTGGCCACGTGCCCGCCGGGGGTACGCCGGGACATCTACCTGATGACGGTGGAGGTGGGCAGCGCGCGGAAGGCCGACCCACACCTGCCGGGCACGGTGGAACACGTGGTGATGATCAGCGGCCGCCTGCGGGTCGGCCCGACGGACTCCCCGGTCGACCTGGACGTCCACGACTACGCCTCGTTCGCGGGCGACGTCCCGCACGCCTACGAGGCCCTTGCCTCGGGCACGTCATTCGCCCTGATCATGGAGCACCGCTAGTAGGGGCGGGAGGACACCCGGCGGTCGGCCACCGTGACGTACCGTGACGTCCCCGTGAGCCGCGCCGGGCGGTTGTGCCACTGTTGAACACCGTGGTGGGGCGTCTGCTGAGCGGCCGGTACGAGCTGCGGTCGGTCCTCGGCCGGGGCGGCATGGCCGAGGTGTGGCTGGCCGTCGACAGGCGGCTGGGCCGGCGCGTGGCCGTGAAGACGCTGCACGACGAGGGCGGCGCCGATCCGTCGCTGCCGGAGCGGTTCGAGCGCGAGGGGCGCACCGTCGCGCGGCTGTCGCACCCGAACATCGTGACCGTGTACGACCTGGGGATCGACGACGGCACGCGGTACCTCGTGATGGAGCTGGTCGAAGGGCACAGTCTCGCCGACGAGCTGGCCAAGGGCCCGCTGGACCCGCGGCGCGCCGTGCACATCGCCGAGCAGGTGTGCGACGCCTTGACGGCCGCGCACGACGCCGGGGTGGTCCACCGGGACGTGAAGCCGGCCAACATCCTCATCGGCGACGAGGGCCGGGTGAAGGTCTGCGACTTCGGCATCGCCCGCATCACCGACCGGGCGCTGACCGCGCTGACCGCCCCCGCCACCGTGATCGGCACCAGCTCGTACATGGCGCCGGAACAGATCCTCGGCAAGCCCGTGGACGCCCGGACCGACCTGTACGCGCTGGGCTGCGTGTTCTACGCGATGCTGACCGGCCGCCCGCCGTTCGTCGCCGGCACTCCGGTGCAGACTGCCTGGCAGCAGGTGCACCAGGCAGCGGTACCGGTGGCGGCGCGGCGGCCCGGCCTACCGCCGCGACTCGCCGCGCTGGTCGACGCGCTGCTGGCCAAGAGTCCGACGGACCGGCCGGCGAGCGCGGCGCAGGTCCGCGCGGCGCTGGCCGGCGGGGCCGGCCGGGCCGCAACAGCTGTGCTCGCGCACGCCACCCGACCGCCCGCGCCCGAGGCCGAGGCACCGGTCCGTGGCCGCGCCGCGGTGCGGCCCGCGACGCGCAGCCTGCCTGTGCTCGGCAACCCGCCCACGAAGGCCGCCCGGCGACGGGGCCGCTCGGCCGGGATCGCGGTGGCGGCGCTCGGCGCAACCACCGTCGCCGCCGCCGTGTTCGCGTTCGGGACCCTCCAGGGCCGGTCCGACCACCCGGGCGCCGCGCCCACGGCCGCCGACACGACCCAGTCCCTGCCGTCAGCGGATACCTCGAGCGCGGCGCCGAGTGACACACCGACCGACGAACCGAGCGATACGACGAGTGACCCGACCGCGGCAGCGCTGGACGCGGCCCGCGCCGCCGTCCAGGCTCAGACCGGTGACGGCGGTCTGGACAGCGGCACCGCGCGTGAGCTGAACCGCCGGCTCGACAGCCTCGACCGCAACCTCGACCGCGGCAACGCCGACCGCGCCGCGGCGGAGCTGGCGGGCCTGCTCCGCCGGCTCGACCAGCTGCACCAGGACGGCACACTCACCAGCACCGGATACACGGCGGTGCTCACCCCGATCGACCAGCTCGCGGCGAACCTGCCGGGCGGCCAGGTTCAGCCTCGCTGATAGCGGCCGGTGAGACGGCCCGAGGCCAGCACCTTCCCCGCCGTGGCCCGCCGCAGATCGGCAGCCGACGCTCCCGCGGCAAGGCGGAGCGGTTCGGACAGGGCGAGCACCTCGAAGATGTACCGATGTGACCGGCCACGGGGCGGGCACGGCCCGCCGTACGCCCGCCTGCCGAAGCCGTTCTTGCCCTGCGCGGCGCCCGTGGGCACCTCGCCCTCACCCAGGCCTGACTGGTCAGGACCGATACCCCACATGGCCCAGTGCGTGAAGGTGCCGCTGGGGGCGTCGGGGTCCTCGACGAGCAAGGCCAGCTCAGCGGTCTGCTCCGGCAGCCCGGTGAAGTTGAGCGGCGGTGACACGTCGACACCATCGGCCGTGAAGCGCCGAGGAATCTGATCGCCCTCGTTGAACACCGGGCTGGACACGGCAATCGTCACCAGTGCCTCCGGACACTCGGATCGACCCTTCATGGGGGTCAGGACGTCGTGTAGACCTTCCCTACGAACTCGGCGAGCCGGCGTTCGTCGAGGCTGCGGGCCAGGTCGGACTCGCTGATCATGCCGACCAGCCGGTGGTTCTCGATGACCGGTAGCCGCTTGACCTGGTGGTCCTCCATCCGATGCAGCACCTCGTTGACGCCGGCGTCGGCGTCGACCCAGACCAGCTCACCCCTTGTCAGGTCACGCACCTTGACCTTGCCGGGCTCCTGGCCCTCGGCGATGCACCTCACGACGATGTCGCGGTCGGTGATGATGCCGTGCAGCCGGTCGTCGACGCCGCAGATCGGCAAGGAACCGACGCCGAGATCGCGCATCTTCCGCGCGGCGGACGCGACGGTCTCGTCCTCGTCGACGCACTCAGCTCCCGGGTGCATGATGTCTCTCGCCTGCCACTCCTGCTTCTCGCGGAGCGACTGCTCAAAGTCATCCAGCGCCCGCATCTTGCTGGCCACGGCCTCGGGTGTCGCGTGGCCGGCGTGCTCGGCGTAGCTGGTCCTGCCGAGTTCGTACAGCAGCTTGTCGCGCTGGCGCTGGGCTCGCGTCTCGTCCACTCGCGCCCGGCTCGTCGCCAGACCACGTTTGGCGGACTCCTTCATCCTCTCGAAGGCCATAACGCCCTCCCTCCGGCGTACCCACTCGCAACGCTACGTCGCGGCCACCGCGATCGGCGCCACCTCGTGAGCATTGCCCGGTGGTGACTCAGCGACGCCACGAACGGCGCCACGAACGGCGACGCTGACGGCCCTCACCCGAGCGAGCCGGAAGGAATCGGTCGATCGGGTAAGCCACAAAACGCTGCGCACCGGTGACATGACGGCGGGTGTTGCCTATGCTTGTCGATGGATGTCTTGTCGAGAAACCGCTCGTCAGGACGCGCCCTGATCCAACGAGTCCAAGTGGGGGGACGCACGTGGACCGCATCGCTCGCCAACAGGAGTCGACGCCGCCTCCGTTCGAAGACCTGCGCAGCACGCCACTTGCCCGGATCCCGATCGACCGGGCTGCCCAGGTAGCCCGCGTCAACGACCGTAGCGAGGGCCAGACGGCCCCGGTCGGGGTCGCGGCATTTGGTTCCGCCATCTAGCTCGGTGCCGCTCAGCCAGTTTGTGCTGAAGATCGTGAGCCGCTGCGATCTTTCGTGCGATCACTGCTACGTGTACGAGCACCCGGACCAGGGCTGGCGCCGCCAGCCCATCACCATGGCGCCAACGACGGCGTCCCAGGTGGCGGGCCGTATCGCCGAACACGCCGCCGAGCATCGGCTCGGTTCGGTCCGGGTGATCCTGCACGGCGGCGAGCCCCTGCTCGCAGGGGCTGACGGACTGCGTGCCGTGGCGATCGAGCTGCGCCGCCGGATCGATCCGGTGACCCGGCTGGAGCTCGGCATGCAGTCCAACGGGCTGCTGCTCACCCCGCAGATCTGCGACGTGCTCGTCGAGCAGCGCGTGCGGGTCGGCATCTCCCTCGACGGCGACAAGGCCGCCAATGACCGCCACCGCCGCTACGCCAACGGCAACAGCAGCCATGCCAAGGTGCTGGAGGCGCTCGCCCTACTGCGCCGGGACAAGTATCGGGAGGTCTACGGCGGCATCCTCTGCACCGTCGACATCGACAACGACCCGATCGCGGTGTACGAGGCCCTGCGCGCCGAGCAGCCCCCGCACGTCGACTTCCTGCTCCCGCACGCCAACTGGGACCGCCCGCCGGACCGGAAGGACAGCAGGACACCCCACGCCGACTGGCTCCTGCGCATCCACCGCCGCTGGATCGCCGACGGCCGCCCGATGCCGATCCGGCTGTTCGACGCGATGTCGGGCGGCCCCAGCCACACCGAGGCCGTCGGCCTGGGCCGGGCCGACCTGGTCGTCATCGAGTCCGACGGCACCTTCGAGCAGGTTGACTCCCTGAAGTCCGCCTTCGACGGCGCCGCGGCGACGGGCCTGGACGTCTTCCGGAACTCCGTGAACGACGCGGCCGACCACCCGATGATCGCCATCCGCCAGACGGGCCTCACCGGCCTGTCCGCCACCTGCCGCGCCTGTGCGATCGTCCACCAGTGCGGCGGCGGCCAGTTCACGCATCGGTACCGCACCGGCTCCGGCTTCGACAACCCCTCCGTGTACTGCGCCGACCTGCAGGAGCTGATCGCAGCGATGCCGCCGCCCCCGAACGACCGCCTGGCCGGCACGGTCCTCGACGACCTCGGCACAGGCGCGGGCGAACCGGCGTCGATCGACCAGCTGGTGGCCGTCAACGAGGGCATGATCCGCGCCCAGCTGCGCGACCTCAGCCGCTTCGTCGACCCGGTCCCGCTGGCCGCCGAGGGCTGGGACCTGCTGGCCCGCCTCGACGAGGAGTCCCCGGAAGCGGTCCGCGCGGTCCTGGCCCACCCGTTCGTGCGCAGCTGGGCGGCTCGCTGCCGGACGTCCCGCGACGCCGACGACCTGGCCAGATTCGCGGGCGTGGCGGCGGCGGCGGCCATCCACGCCGGCGCCGACGCCCGCATCACGGTCCCGGTCCACAAGGGACGGGTGAGCCTGCCCGGCATCGGCGCGTTCCAGGTGGAAGACACCGAGCAAGCCGCCCTGGTCATCGTCGGCGGCGAGTTCGAGCTGCACACGACGCGCCAGCGCTGGCAGCCGGCGAGATACCTGGGAACGGTGCTCCTGGAGGACACCGACCCCGGCCGCGACTGCTTCGACGGCCTGGAGCTCGCCGACCGCCTCGACGACGGCGAGGTCAAACGCTGGCAGGACCTGCTGGACGGCGCCCTGGACATCATCGACACCACGGCGTACGGGCCCGGCGTTCGCGGCACCCTGCGCGCGATCGTGCCCCTCCGCCCAGACGCAGACCGCGAGCGCAGCGCCGCGGCCCGCGACGCCTTCGGCGCGGTCGCCGTGGCGCCGGTCGCCGATCCCGCAGCGCTGTCGGTGCTGCTCGTTCACGAGGTACAACACCTGAAGCTCGGCGCCGTCCTGGACGTGACCGACCTGTTCGTCCGCGACGACCCGCACACCGTGCGCGTCCCGTGGCGCGAGGATCCCCGCCCGGTGGAGGGCGTCCTGCAGGGCACGTATGCGTTCGTCGCGGTGGCCGACATGTGGCGTGCGCGGCCGGGCCCGGAGGCGGACCGGTACCGGACCTGGGCCTCGGGAGCCGTGGACGCCCTGCTGGAGGGCGACGCCCTGACCCCGGCCGGACGGAGGTTCGTCGAGCGGCTCCGGACAACGCTGGACTCCTGGTGACGTCACGGTGACCGCGCAAGGGCCGGACGCCCGATCATCGGAAACCGCAAATGCGATCCGTTCCGGCTTGCCGCCGTCGATATCTTGGATAGGCCGAACGGGAGCACTGGGAGCGGTACGTGGTCGAAGAACAGCCGCCACAGGCGCCGGACCGGCGCGCCCCCGTGTTCTTCCTCAGCTACGCCCAGTCCGGGGCCCGCAATGACTGGGTGCCCCAGTTCTTCGACGAGCTCTCGGACCACGTGGGTGAGCTGATGGGGATCCCGCCGCCCCTCGTCGGCTTCATCAACACCGACATGAGAACCGGCACGGACTGGAACGAAGAGCTGGCCTTCGCCGTCGGCCACTGCCGCGTCTTCGTCGCCCTCCTCTCACCGCTGTACTTCACCAGCCCATGGTGCGCCCTCGAATGGCACGCCTTCGCCAGCCGCCTGCCGGGCGGCGGCTCGAAAACGATGCTTCCGGTGCTCTGGACCGTGGGCAACGGACCGATCCCGAGGAAGATCGACCGGCTGCAGCGCTTCCTGCCGACCCCGCCGCCGGACGGCATCCAGCGCCGCTACGGCAAGGAGGGCGTCTACGGGCTGCGCGCCGCGGAGTCGTCGGACTACGGCATGGTCGTCTGGCGCCTCGCCAACGCGATCGCCGATGCCGCCGAGAAGGACCACGTGCCGCCGAGCGACGCGACGGGCTTCGAGGGCCTGCCCGAAAGCTTCGAGGAGGACCCGTCATGAGCACCGTCACCGGCGAGCGCGAGACGTACTTCTTCCTCAGCTACGCCCACTCGGTGCCGCTGTCGGAGAAGGCCCGCCCCGACACCGACTACTGGGTGAAGCGCTTCTTCCAGGACCTCTCGGCGGCCGTCGCCGCCCACCCGCAGCGCAACGAGGAGCTGGCCACGGGCTTCTTCGACGGGTCACTGCCGGCCGGCGCCGACCTGCGGCCCCTGCTCACCGCGGCGCTCGGCGCGGCCCACGTGTTCGTCCCGCTGTACTCCAAGAACTACTTCGGCAACAGCTGGGCGACGGGTGAGCTCGACGCCTTCCGTGCCCGCCTCGCCGACGCCCGCGCGCCCGACGCCGAGCAGCACATCGTGCCGGTGCTGTGGAGCCCGCTGGACTCGTGGGACGACCGGGCGCGAGAGGTCGCCGCGGCGCTGGCCGTCGTCGAGGAGGACGCCCCCGAGCGGGCCGACTACGAACAGAACGGCCTCCGCGCGCTGTGCGCGCTGGGCCCCTATCGCACGCAGTACGGGCGGATCGTGCGGGCGGTCGCCGAGCGCGTCGTGGGCGTGACCCGCGACCATCAGCTGCCACGCTCCGAGGCGCCGCCCGTGATCACGCCCCGCGCGACCGACCCGCGCGACGCCCGGCTGATCGTCGCCGTCCTGACCGGCGACAAGGGGGCCGGTTGGCGGCCGTTCCCGACCGAGCACGAGCTCGCGCTGGCCGACTACGTGGCCGCCGTCGCCGACCGGCTCAGCATGCCGGCCGCGGTGCTCGACCTCGCGGGCGTGGCCGAGTGGTCGCCGGTGAAGCCGACCGTGCTGCTGGTCGACCCGAGCTTCGGCGCACAGGCCGCGCGGGCCGCGGTCGAGGCGCTGCCCCGGTGGGTGGTGCCGCTCGTGGTGGTCGGCGAGGACCAGCGTGGCGCGGCCGACGCCGAAACGGTCGCCACTACGCTGCAGGACGCGGGCCTGCCCAAGGTGCTGCCCGCGCGCACGGCGACCGAGTTCGAGCGGACGGTCCCGATCCTGGTGACCGAGGCCGACAAACAGTTTCTCCGGCACGGGCCCGTCAACCCGCCGGCCGGTCCCGTAACGCCCCGGCCGAGCCTGCGCCCGGGCACCGCTTCCGACGATGGCCAAGGGCAGGGAGACGCGCGATGACGGCGGACCGGGACCGCAAAGGCCAGGTCATCACCTTCTACTCCTACAAGGGCGGGACCGGGCGCACCATGGCCATGGCCAACACCGCCTGGATCCTGGCCGCCAACGGCAAGAAGGTCCTCGCCACCGACTGGGACCTGGAGTCGCCCGGCCTGCACCGGTTCTTCTCCGCGTTCATCGACCCTGACCTGCTCGCGACGACCCGCGGCGTGATGGACCTCATCGGCGACTACGACGCCGAGGTCGCCGCCGCGCGGCGCACCGACGGCGCGGCCATCGAGCGGCCCGCGGACTGGCACGTCCAGTACGCGAAGGTGCAGAAGTACGCGTTCACCCTGGAGTGGACGTTCCCGAGCGGCGGGTCCCTCGACATCCTGCTCGCCGGCAAGCCCACGCCCGACTACGTCGCGAGCGTCACCGGCCGCGACTGGGACAACTTCTACAACCGGCTCGGCGGCGCGCAGTTCTTCGACGCGCTGCGCGAGGACATGAAGCGCAACTACGACTACACGCTCATCGACAGCCGGACCGGCATCAGCGACGTCGCCGAGATCTGCACGATCCACCTGCCCGACGTGCTCGTCGACTGCTTCACGTTCTCCAACCAGGGCATCGAAGGCGCCGCCGAGGTGGCCGACCGGGTCGCGATGTACGAGGGCACCCGCCCGCGCCGGGTGCTGCCGGTGCCGATGCGCGTCGACGAGGGCGAGAAGAACAAGGCCGACGCCGGCCGCGCGCTGGCGATGCAGCGCTTCAACGAGCTGCCGCAGGGCATGAAGCCCGCCGAGCGGCGCGAGTACTGGCTGAGCGTCGAAGTTCCCTACAAGGCGTACTACGCCTACGAGGAGATCCTGGCGACCTTCGGCGACCCGCCCGGCAGCCGGAACTCGCTGCTGCCGGCGTACGAGCGGCTGACCGGCTACATCACCAATCGCGAGATCACCTCGCTGCCGCCGATTGACGAGACGCTCCGCACCGCGACGGTGGCGAAGCTGGAGCGACGGCCCGCCATCCGCGACGAGGTGCTCCTGCTGCGGCACACGCCGGCCGACCAGGCCTGGGCCGAGTGGATCCAGGCGGTGCTCACCAACGCGAACCTGCGCGTCGTCGACCTCGGGATGTCCGAGCGCACGGAGGCCGACCAGTCGATGCCGGTGCGGGACGTCGTCCTCGTCTCGAAGTCGTATCTGGAGGCCACCGGCCGCCGGTCCGAGCTCGGCCGGCCGGCGGGGACGCTCGCGATCCACCTCGACCCCACCTCGCCGATGGTCGACATCCCGCTGGCCAACTGGGTCTCGCTGGACGCGCTCGGTGAGGAGCAGTCGCTCGAGCAGCTGCTGTCCCTGGTCGGCCGGGTCGGCAGCCGCGCGGCCGGCGGGCGGTTCCCGCGCCTCCCCCGCTTCCCGGCCGAGCCGGCGCCGGTGTTCCGCGCGCCGGCCCGGAACATGCTGTTCACGGCGCGCGAGGCGCTCATGCTGAACCTGCGCGAGGAGCTGCGGACCGGCGGGCCGGGCCCGGTGGCGCTGGTCGGCGGCGCCGGCATGGGCAAGACCCAGCTGGCGATGGAGTACGCCTACCGGTTCCGCGGCGCGTACGACATCGTCTGGTGGATCTCGGCCGACCCGCCCCAGTTCGTCGACATGGGCATCGTCGACCTCGGCGCCGCCCTGGAGATTCCGCGGCAGCCGACGGTCCCGGACCGCATCCGCGCCGTCGACAACCGGCTGAGCCGGCGCGACGCGGCCGGACCTCTGCGCTGGCTGCTCGTGTTCGACAACGTCGAGAAGTACAACGCGATCGAGGAGTTCCTCCCGCGCGGCGACGGCCACCTCCTGCTCACCACCCGCGACCAGGTCGAGGCCGTCACCCACGCCCGGATCGTCAACGTCGACAAGTTCCTGCCGGTCGAGAGCGTCGGGCATCTGGCGTCCCGTGTCAGAACGCTGGACCAGGCCGACGCGGCCCGGATCGCCGAGGCGGTCGATCACGTGCCGATCTTCGTCGCGCTGGCCGGCGCGTGGCTGGCCGAGACCAAACGCACGGCCGCCGACTACCTGTCCCGGCTGGGCAGCCCCGACCCGTCGGTGGACATCGTCGACCAGGTCCACGTGTGGAACGTGTCGCTGGAGCGGCTCGCCGAGCGCTCCCCGGCCGCGTACCGGCTGCTGCAGCTCGCGTCCGCGCTCGCCCCGGAGATCTCCCACGACCTGCTGCGCAGTGAGGTCGCGGCGCGCATCATCGCCGAGCACGACAAGGACGTGGCCCGGCAGCTGCGGCTGCGGGCCAACGTGGCCGACATCGCGGCGACCATCGTGCAGCACATCAACCGGCTGGCCCTGATCAAGCTGGAGGCCAACCAGCTGCAGATCCACCGGCTCCTGCAGCGGGCGCTCCAACGCCGCATGTCCGCCCAGGAACTGGACGGCGTCACCCGGGACGTGCACCGGCTGCTCGTCGGCTCCCGCCCGGTGGGTGAGGTCGAGGACCCCGAGATCCAGGAGCAGTTCCGCATCCTCTGGCCGCACCTCGACGGCGCCAACGCGGAGGTCAGCGACTCCGACGACGTGCGCGCCCTGCTCGTCGACCGCGTCCGGTACATCTACGTGCTCGGCGGCTACGAGCAAGGCGAGACGTACGCCGAGGAGGTGAACGAGGCCTGGACGGCTCAGCTCGCGCGGCTCGAGGCGGACAGCGCCGAGTACGACCGGCTCCTCGTCAGGCTCCTGGAGCTCCGGTTCAACCTGGCCAACCTCAAGCGCAGCCGCGGGAAGTTCCAGGAGTCGTACGAGCTCAACGTCGACACCCTGCGCCAGCAGGAGGCGCTCCTCGGCCTCACCGACGCACGCACCCTGGCCACCGCGAGCAGCCTCGGCGGTGACCTGCGCGCGCTCGGCCGCTACGACGACGCCCTCGAACGCGACCTGCAGACCTACCGCGCATCGGTCGACGCGCTCGGTGAGGAGCACCGCCGCACCCTGATCTTCGCCAACAACCTCGGCGCATCGCTCCGGCTCGTCGGCGACTTCCGCGAGGCGCGCCGGGTCGACGAGGACACCCGCAACCGGTGGGTCCGGGTGTCCGGCGAGCACCACCCACGCACCCTGCGATCGGCGAACAACCTGGGCCGCGACCTGCGCGAGGCGGGTGAGTACACCGCCTCGGTGGAACTGCTCCGTGAGGTCGTCAAGGGATACCAGCAGCTCTACGGCGACCAGTACCGCGAGGCGCTGACGGCGCAGACGAACCTCGCGGCGTCGTTGCGCGGCACCGGGCAGATCCCGGAGGCGGCACGGCTGCTCGACCAGGCCTACCACGGCCTGAAGGACAGCTACGGGCCGACCAGCCCCGACACCATCCTCACCCGGCTCAGCCGGGCCGCCAACCTCCAGCTGCAGCAGCTGAGCGCCGAGACGCGGCGGGAGCTGGTCGAAACCGAGCCGCAGCTGGTCGAGACGTTCGGCGCCGATCACCCCTACGTCCTGGTGTGCCGCTCCAACCTCGCGGTCACCCTGGCCGACGCCAATGACGCGGCCGGCGCCCGGGCGCTGACCGCCGCGGCCATGGTCGCTCTCGACACGCTGCTCGGGCCCACGCACCCGATCTCCATGGCCGTCGCGAACAACCACGCGGTGTTCATGGTCACCACCGGGGACCTGGAGGACGGGCGCGAGCTGCTCTCAACGGTCCTCGGCCGGCTGCGTGAGGAGCTGGGCAGCGACCACCCCGACACGCTCCGCACGGCCGGCAACCTCGCGATCGCCAACCAGTCACGCCAGGACGCGCCGCGACTGGAACGCATCCGCATCGCCGACCAGCTGGCCAACCGGATCGGCCAGGACCACCCGAGTGTGATCGCCCTCCGCGAGGGCACCTACATCCGCCGGATCCTCGACCCGCACCCCTACTGAGCGGCGGGGCGGGCCCCGATCAGGGCCGCGCCGCGGGCGGTCGGCCGGGCACCATCGCCGGCCGCCCAGCGCAGGACGCGGGGGATCTCCTGCATCGCGTCGAAATGCGCCTTGCCCGGCTCCACGAAGAACTCGGCAGTCGGGATGCGATTCGCCAACCAGGCGGCGTGGCTGGCCGGCGCGAACGTGTCGTCGGCGCCGTGCCAGATGCGCACCTCGGTCTCGATGGACTCCAGGTCGACCTTCCAGCCGCCGCGCAGGGCGAGCACGTCGTCGACCCAGCCCCACGGCCCGGACCGCAGCCCTTCGCGGTGGGTCTCGATCACGATCTGGCGCAGGGCGGAGCTGTTCAAGGCCCGTTTGTCCGCCTGCGTCATGTGGTGCATCAGCTGCTCCAGCAGCGACGCCGGATCCTGCCGGACCAACTCGGCGCGCCGGAGGATCTCGGCCTCGACCTGGGCGCTCACCTCCGCGCCCAAACCGAAGCCGCGCACATTGTCGGCATTCATGCCCTCGAACCACTCCACGTCGGTGGTGTCGGGCGGCGCGAAGCTGACGAGCACAGCCACCCGGGTCACCCGCTGGCGGAGGTTGTGGTCGGCGGCACACGCCAATGCGTGCGGGCCGCCACCACTGCGGCCGACGACTGCGAATCGATCAAGGTTGAGGTGGTCGGCGATGGTGGCGACGTCGCTGGCGGCGGCGGCGACATGGCGGCCGGGCTGGCGGTCGGAGTCGCCGTAGCCGGGACGGTCGTAGGTGATCAGACGGATGCCGAGCCGGTGCAGGACGCTGTCGCGGGGACGCGGACCCTTCCGGCTGCCCGGCGTGCCGTGCAACAGGAAGACGGGAAAACCGTCCGGCGCCCCGGAGTCGTCGAAAGCGACCTTCCGGTTGTCGCCGCGGATGGCGAACTGGGGCCCCGGATCCCCGTCAAGGATCACTGCAGCCTGCCTTCCGCGTCTACAATTGAGAGAAGACGCTCGATGGACGGTGCCGACGTCAGCCGGAATTCCAGGTTAAACCGCAGGCGCCGATGCTCGCTACGGTACGGCCAAAGAACGACCGGAACGTTCGAGATGACAGTACTCATGGAGTACTCACCCATCCGGTTTCATCCATGGTTCATGCGAATGGGAGATAGCCGATCGTGCGTCCACGCCCGATCATCAGGCCGTCCTTGCCGACGCCCAGGATGTCTGACGTTGTCTTCGCCTCCAACAGTAGGCGGCCCGCGTCCGGCGTGTAGGCCCAGACCTTGCCCCCGGCGTCGTCGCGGACCAGGATCGCCCACCGGGTCACCGCCACGTCAGCCTTCGCCGGGATCTCCTGCTCCCACGCCTTGCCGCCCTTGGTCAGGTTCACCACCAGCAGCTTGCGGCCGCCGTCGATCTTGACCAGGCCGTACTGGCTGTCGGCCGCGACGATCTCGTCCCCCACCGCGCCGACCCACATCTCGCGGCCGTCCTGCGGTGAAAGGAACACCTCGCGGTTGTCGCCGCGCGTCGCGATCAGGACCGTGTCCGCGCCGGCCGGGTCCTTGCGCTGCTCACAGCCAGCGCCGGAGGACGTGTGCAGGTCGAAGCCCTCCTTCTTCCACACCTGCTTGCCCGTCGACGGGTCTCGGGCTTCCAGGGTGTACCGGCAGCTGCCGTCCTTCGGCTGGGCGGTGGAGATCAGGACGCGGCCGCCGACCACGACGACGCGCGACGTATTGCTCGCCTCCTCCTGGCGGAGGCGCTTGCCCGTGCTCGCGTCGACGACCTGGACGCGTTGCTCGATCGGGAAGCCCAGCATCGCCGGGATCGCGCCGGGGATGGCCCGCACGGCGTCGTCGTAGGTGTCCGACGCCAGCTGAGTGCCGAGCAGGTCACTGTTCGCGCCGTTCAGCGTGCGGCCGATGCCGGGGATGGTGACCTTCCAGATCTGCGCGCCGTCCTTCGGCGCCCGGGCCGTGAGCGTGCAGTCGGTCAGGCCGCCGCACGACAGGGTGAGGACGGTGTTGCGGTACGTCCAGGCGCCGACCCCGTCGTCGTCCTTCCACTTCTCCGTGCCGGAGGACGGGTCGAGCGCCTTCACGCCCTGCCCGCGGCGGCCGATGATCGCGACCATCGCGTCGCCGTCGCCGGCGACGGCCGCCCAGTCGGCCTCCTTCGTCCACAGGACGGTGCCGCTGGTCAGGCCGCGGGCCTCGACCGTGCCGCGCATGACCACGATCGTCGTGGAGCCGGCGATCACCGCGGCGGACGGCTGGCCGCCGACGCGCTCGTCCCAGGTCGTCTGGGGTTCGGACAGCTTGCCGGCGTTGTCGGCGACCTTCTTCCACCAGTCGGTGACGTTCGGCAGCGGGTTCCAGCCGGTGATGATGATGGCGGTGATGATCAGTGCCAGGACGCCGATCGCCCCCAGCACCGTCTCGAAGTTGCGAACAGCTCCTCGCCTCGCCACGACCTGCACGGTACCGGCGGCGCATGATACGGCGAAGGATCGTCGCAATTGCCCGTGTCGAGCGGATTCACCCTACCGGGCGACCACCGCCGGCCGCCTTCACCAAGGGCATCACCCGGTAGGGGATCTGCTGGGCGAGCGCGATGATCGTGGAGGATCGCACAATTCCCTCGAAGTTCATCACCCGGTCGATCACCCGCTGCAGGTCGGCGTTGGAGCGGGCGACGATCCGGCACAGCAGGTCGCCGGAGCCGGTGATCGTGTGCGCCTCCAGCACCTCGGGAATCTCGGCGAGGTGGGCGGCCACGGGGTCGTGGCCGAAACGCTGACGGATCTCCAGGGTCACGAAGGCGGTCACCCCGTAGCCGAGGGCGGCCGGATCGATGTCCGGCCCGTGCCCGCGGATCACGCCCCGCTCGGCGAGGCGGTCGAGCCGCGCCTGGACGGTCCCGCGCGCGACCTGCAGGCGCCGCGAGCACTCCAGCACGCCGATCCGCGGCTCGGCCTCCAGCAGGGCCAGCAGCCGTGCATCCAGTGTGTCGATTTCGCTGGGCAACTTGCTCACCGGTACCGCCAAATCCAGGGCCAAATTGGTCAACCTGACCATGAAGAATAGCCTTCCTTGCCCACCACGGGATCGCGGGCGACGCTTGCGCCATGACCCGCGCTATCGAAGACCTCAACGAGCTCATCGGGGCCGTCGAGCACGACGTCTCCCATGACCCGTTCCCGCTCACCGGCCTCGACCACGTCCGGTTCTACGTCGGCAACGCCAAACAGGCCGCGCACTATTACTCCACGGCGTTCGGCATGACCCTGGTCGCGTACCGCGGGCCCGAGCAGGGCTACCGCGACCACGCCGAGTACGTGCTGAAGTCCGGTTCGGCGACCTTCGTCCTCGCCGGCGGTGTGCACCGAAAGGCCCCGGCGACCCAGCACTACGAGCGGCACGGCGACGGCATCACCGACATCGCGCTCGAGGTGCCCGACGTCGACACCGCCTACGCGTACGCGCTCAAGCAGGGCGCGCAGGGCATCGAGGCGCCGCACGACGAGACCGACGAGCACGGCACGGTGCGGGTCGCCGCGATCGCGACCTACGGCGAGACCCGCCACACGCTCGTCGACCGCTCCCGCTACAGCGGGCCGTTCCGGCCGGGCTTCATCGCCCGCCAGCCGATCGTGGCGCCGCCGGCGAGGCGGTACTTCCAGGCCGTCGACCACGTGGTCGGCAACGTCGAACTGGGCCACATGGACGAGTGGGTCGAGTTCTACCGCCGGGTGATGGGCTTCTCCAACATGGCCGAGTTCGTCGGCGACGACATCGCCACCGAGTACTCCGCGCTCATGAGCAAGGTCGTCGCCAGCGGCACCCGCAAGGTCAAGTTCCCGCTCAACGAGCCGGCCGTCTCCCGCAAGAAGTCCCAGATCGACGAGTACCTCGAGTTCTACGGCGGCCCCGGCGCCCAGCACATCGCGCTCGCGACCGGCGACATCCTGCGCACGGTCGACGAAATGCGCGCCGCCGGCGTCGAGTTCCTCAGCACCCCGGACTCGTACTACGACGACCCCGAGCTGCGCGCCCGCATCGGCGAGGTCCGGGCCCCGATCGAGGAGCTCAAGGCCCGCGGGATCCTGGTCGATCGCGACGAGGACGGCTACCTGCTGCAGATCTTCACCAAGCCGGTGCAGGACCGTCCGACCGTCTTCTTCGAGCTGATCGAGCGACACGGCTCACTCGGTTTCGGCAAGGGGAACTTCAAGGCGCTCTTCGAGGCGATCGAGCGGGAGCAGGAGCGTCGCGGGAACCTGTAACACTGTCCGGGTGACCTACCCCGGACAGCAGCCGCCACCGGGTGGTGTTCCCCACTATGGGGCACCACCCGGCTACATACCGCAGGGTCAGTACGTCGTGCCCCCGCCGACCCTCGCCCCCAACGGTCAGCCGCTGGCCGGCTTCGGTGACCGCTTCCTGGCGTACCTGATCGACGTCGCCGTCCTGTTCGGCGTCACGATCGTGCTGATGATCCCGACGCTCATCGCGATGTTCGCGGTCATCGGCGCCGGTGTCGGATCGATCGAGACCGACCCGGAGACCGGCGAGATCACCGACGGCGGCGACTTCGCGCTGCTCTTCGGCCCGGTCCTGGCGATCGAGCTGGGCTTCTTCGTGTTGCTGCTGGTCGCCTACTACGTGTATTACGTGGAGCTGTTCCCCAGCCGACGGGGGGTTACGCTCGGCAAGCGGGCGATGAAACTCGCGCTGGTGCGGCTGAACAATCCGGCGGCGCCGATCACCCGGGGTGTCGCGGCGAAGCGATGGGCGATGCAGTTCGGGGTCGGATCGCTGGTGCCGTTCTTCTCCTGGGTTGACAACCTGTGGCAGCTCTGGGACAAGCCGTGGCAGCAATGCCTGCACGACAAGGTGGCGGAAACCGTAGTGGTAAAGGTCAGCACGTGACACAACCCGGTTGGTACAAGGATCCGGTCGACCCTGAGGTTCAGCGGTACTGGGACGGTGAGGGCTGGCTCGGTGAGCCGATCCCGGCCTCGGAACCGGCCCCCGACGGGCCTCCGGAGGGCGCCGAGGCCCCCGACTGGACCAAGCCGCCGGCCGCTCCTACAGAGGCGCCGCCGGCTGCTGACGCACCCACGACCTCACCGACGGCTGACGCTCCCGGGGCCGCCGCGCCCGCCGCCTGGACCTCCCCGATCGCGCCCGGCACGCCGCTGCCGCAGGGCGCCGTCGTCCTCCCGCCCGGCACGCCCGTGCCGCCCGGCGGGTTCAAGCCCGGCCAGCTGCCACCCGGCGCGATCATCCTCCCGCCGGGCACGCCGCTCCCGCCCGGCCTGCAGCCGCAGGGCAGCCTGCCGTCCGGCGCCGTTCAGGTACTGCTGCCGCCGCAGATCGTCACCGCCGGCCAAGGCGTCGTCAAGCCCCACGGCCGGCCCATCGCCGGCCTCGGCGCGCGGCTGCTCGCCCGGCTCATCGACATCGCGATCGTCGGCCTGCTCAACGCCGCGGTCACCGGCTGGTTCATCTACCAGTGGCTGCAGGAGGTCGCGCCCTACTGGCGCGAGTACTACCACCGCCTCCAGAACCAGCAGTCCACCGGCGACCTGGTCGCCCCCGAGCGCCAGGGCTACCTCCAGGTCGTGATCCTGATCCTGATCGCGGCGCTGTGGTTCGCCTACGAGGTGCCCTCGGTCGCCAACACCGGGCAGACCGTCGGCAAGCGCCTGCTCAAGATCAAAGTGATGCGCCTGGAGAGCGAGGAGCCCCTCGGGTTCGGCCGGGCGATCCGCCGCTGGAACCCGCTCGGCCTGTCGGTCCTGCTCTGGACCTGCGGCGTCGGCTTCCTGCTGCAGTTCCTCGACAGCCTGTCGCCCGTGATCGACTGGCCGCTCCATCGCGCGTTCCACGACCGCTCCGCCGGCACCGTCGTGGTGGCGGCCGAACCCGTTCCCACCGAACCCGCCGGAGAACCGCGATGAGCCTCACCCGCCCCGACCTCGACGCCCTTCCCGCCTACGTGCCCGGCCGCTCCGTCCCCGGCGCGATCAAGCTGGCCAGCAACGAGGTGCCCTACGGCCCGCTGCCCGGCGTCGTCGAGGCGGTCGCGGAGGCGGTCGCCGGCGTCCACCGCTACCCGGACATGGGCGTCGTCGCCCTCCGCGACCGCCTCGCCGAGCGCCTGGGCGTCGAGGCCGACCGGATCGCGACCGGCTGCGGCTCGGTGGCGCTGACCGAGCACCTGCTGAGGACCGCCTGCCTTCCGGGCGACGAGGTGGTGTACCCGTGGCGCTCCTTCGAGGCGTACCCGATCATCGCCGCGACGACCGCCGCGACCAGCGTGCGCGTCCCCAACACGGCGGACCACGCCCACGACCTGGATGCGATGGCCGCGGCGATCACCGACAAGACCCGCCTGGTCATCGTCTGCAACCCCAACAACCCGACCGGCACCGCGGTCCGCCGGGCGGAGCTGGACGCCTTCCTCGACAAGGTCCCGTCCAACGTGCTGGTCGCTCTCGACGAGGCGTACCGCGAGTTCGTCACCGACGACACGGTCCCCGACGGCCTGGCCGCGTACGGCGACCGCCCCAACGTGGTGGTCCTGCGCACGCTGTCGAAGGCGTGGGGCCTGGCGGGCCTGCGCGTCGGCTACCTGGTCGGCTCGCCGGCGGTGGCGGCCGCGGTCCGCAAGGTGGTCACCCCGTTCTCCACGTCGGGCGCCGCCCAGGCCGCCGCGCTGGCGGCCCTGTCGGCCGAGGACGAGATGCTCCGCCGGGTCGCGCTCGTCTGCGCAGAGCGGGAGCGCGTGGTGACGGCGGTCCGGAAGGCGTACCCCGAGGTCCCCGACACCCAGTCCAACTTCTTCTGGCTCCCCCTGGGTGACCGGTCCGCCGACTTCGCCGCGAAGTGTGAGGCGGCGGGGGTGATCGTCCGCGCCTTCCAGGGCGACGGCGTCCGCGTCACGATCGGCACCCCGCAGGAGAACGACCAGTTCCTGTCCGTTCTCGACATCTAGCAGGGCCGCGCTCGGGAGGCGCGCCAAGCGCCTCCCGCTGCGGCTACCCGATGCCGACGAGCACCATGGTGTTCATGCTGAAGTAGTACTTGTCGTCGATCTCCGACTCCTTGGTGGTCTGCAGGCGCTCGACCAGCAGGTATCCGGAGTGCAGGTAGTGCTCGCTGTAGACGAACTTGTCCTCGGGCCGGATGCGCAGCTCGGTGCTCGACGTGACCGCGCCGGTCTCCAGGTTCAGCACCAGCAGCTGATACTCGTTGTTGATGATGTACATGTTGCGCTGGTCGCCGCCGATCAGCGAGCCCGCGACCTCCGACATCCACAGCCGCTGCCCGGTCGTGCGGGAGAACGCCCAGATGTAGCCGCCGGTCACCTGCTGGGCGACCGTGTCGCCGACCACGACGACGGTGTCCTTGTCGACCACCGGCTCGGGGCGCACCAGATGGTCGGCACCGAGCGACCAGTAGGTCGGCGTCAGCGAGCCGATCCCGGCCGCCGCGTCGGCGAAGCTCACGACGTCGCCGGTCGGCGCGGCCTTGAACACCGCGCAGCCGGACCGGCCGAGCTGGCAGGAGGTCGGCTCGAGGAACCAGTTGGTGACGTTGTCCGGCCCGATCGACGCACCCGGCGGCCGCCATGTGTTCAGCATCACGCCGGTCCCGGCGTCGTAGATCTCGAGCGTGGCCGGCTTGCTGCAGGTGTCCTTCACGAAGTACGCGTCGGCGCCGGTCCAGTCGTTCGTGCGGCACCCGGGCTGGGCGGCGAACGACTTCGTCCAGCGCAGGTGACCGTCGCCCGGGTCGATCGCGTACGCGGTGTCCTTCCCGGTCGCGATCACGACCGGCTGCTTGTCGACCGCCGAGGCGGTGACGAACAGGTCCTCCGGCTCGTACATCGTCTTCGCGCCGGTGCGCCGCCCCTTGAACGTCTCGCCGTCGGCGGGTTCGATGCGCACCTGCCAGACGATGTCACCCTTCTCGGCGTCGAGCGCGACGATCTCGCCATCGGACCACTTCGTGATCACGACGGACATCCCGACGCCGCTGGCCGGCTTCTCCACGGCCACGACCGAGACCACCTCGGCCGGCCACCGCCGGTACGCCCAGTGCGGCGTCATCTCGCGCAGCGCCGTGACCGGCGTGTCGGCGAACACCCGCCGCTGCTCGGTGTAGACGCGCAGCCGCCCCTCGATGATCAGCGGCGCGGACGGCAGCTCCGCGTACTGGATCGACTTGATCGGCTCTGGCGACGGCACCGGCCGCTTGGCGCTGCTCACCGTCTCGGCCGGCTTGAGTGTTCGGTACGAGGTGATCCCCATGGCCGACAGCACCACGATCGCGAAGAGCGCGGTGAAGATCCGGCGCACGGGCCTGGGCCAACTGCCCGGCCGCACGATTCGCCGAACCCCTGACCGACCCGTCCCCATAACCACCTCCGCCGGGCACCATACCCGGCGATTGTCGCGATCCGCTCACGGTGACCGTCTATCGACAGGAGACTCACACGTTCGTCACAACTCCTGCACGACGGTCCCGGTCACCTCACCAAAGGCGACCGGAGCGCCATCTACCCCGGGTGCGGTCGCCGAAATCGTCACCGTGTCCCCGTCGAGCAGAAAACTACGAGAAGAACCATCCGAAAGCCGGACCGGCTGTGCGCCGTTCCATGTCCGTTCGATGAACGATCCGACCTCCTCCGGCGAACCCCCCGAGATTGTCCCCGACGCATACAGATCGCCGGTGCGTGCGAACGCGCCGTTCACGGTCAGATGCGCCAACTGCTGGGCCGGCGTCCAATACATCCCCGCGAAGGGCGGCCGGGCGACCACCGTCCCGTTCCACGTCACTTCGAGGCGGATGTCGTATCCCACGTGCTCCCCGCCCCGCAGATACGGCAGCACCCCCGGCTCCTGGACCGGCGCCGGCACCCGGGCGGCGTCGAGCGCGTCGAGCGACACCACCCAGGGTGAGATCGACGTCCGGAACGACTTCGCGGTGAACGGCCCCAGCGGCTGGTACTCCCACGCCTGCAGATCCCGCGCCGACCAGTCGTTGACGATCACCGCCCCATACACATGCTCGCGGAACTCGTCCACGGTGACCGCCCCCGCGGAGGAGACCCCGACCACGAAGCCGAGCTCGGCCTCGATGTCGAGCCGCTCGGAGGGCCCGTAGGTCGGCGCGGCCTCGTCGGGCCGCTTCCGCTGCCCCCACGGGCGCGGAACCTCGGTCCCCGACACGACCACGGTCCCGGCCCGCCCGTGATACCCGATCGGCAGGTGCTTCCAGTTGGGCAGCAGCGGCTCCGCGCCCGGCCGGAACAGCTTCCCGAGGTTGGTCGCATGCTGCTCGAACGAGTAGAAGTCGACGTAGTCGGCCACCTCGAACGGCAGGTTGAGCCGCACGTCAGCGACGTCGAACAGCAGCGGCTCGACCCTCTCCCGGTGCCGGCCGTCGGTGAACAGCTCGGTGAGCTGCTCCCGCAGCCGGGTCCAGGTGGGCCGCCCCTGCGCCAGGAACCGGTTGAGCGTCGTCTCCCCGTCGAGGCTCCCGGCGGCGTCGACGAGCCCGAGGTGCTCGGCCCCGGCGAGATTGAGCACGCGGTCCCCGATGCGGACGCCCACCCACTCGGCGCAGTCCCGCCCGAACGAGCACAGCGGCAGGTTGTGCACCCCGAACGGGTGACCGTCACCCAGCTCCAACCAGGTCACTGCGCACCGTCCCCGGACCGCTCACCACTGGGCCCTTCACCCGCGCCACGTTCTCCCGGGCCGCCCGTTTCCCCGGCCGGCCGCTCGGCGCCGGTGGTCGGCCCGATGGCGGTCAGCCCGGTCGGCCCGTGCTCCTTGGGGCGGTGCAGCAACCCGAGCGCCGTGAGATCGGCCACCGGCTCCTGCACGCTGCAGCTGCCGAACCCGACCCACAGCGGCCGCGGCCGCTCGAGCGACGCCCGGACGGCCTCGGCGAGCGGGATCGCGTCGGTGCCGCCCAGGATGATCGACAGGTCGGCGGGCTCGGCCCCGCCGGCCGCGGCGAGCACGGCGGCCAGCACGTTGAGGAACCCGTGGTGCACCAGCCCGGTCTCGGCGTCCGTATGCCGGACGGCATTGTGCAGCCCGGCGGTCAGCTTGAACGGCATCTCCCGGTCCCGGCAGGCACAGATCACCGCGGCCAGCTCCACGGGCGTCGGGAACAGCTCCGCCGCCAGCCCGCCCGTGCGGAACTTCGCGGCGGCCCGCAGGCCCTCGGCCCGCAGGTCGGCCAGCTCGTCGAGCGCCGACATGAGCCCCCAGGTCAGCGGCACCTCGAAATACCAATCCCAGGGCTTCTCAGCGGCCCGCATGAGCGCGGCGAGTCGCTTGATCCCCGGACCCGGGTCCTCACCCCGCTTCGCGACGGGACTCTCGATCTGCCGCACGTCCAGGCCGGCGAGCCCACCCGGATCGGACAGGGCGCGCTCGATCGCGCCCGTCTCGCCGATCACGCCGAGGCCGTGCGCGTGACCGGCCAGAACCGGGTCGGCGAGGTCGGCGACGGGGAGCAGGAGCGGGCCGATGAGCGGCGAATACCAGCTCGCGCGATGGCCGTCGTGGGCGGGAACGGCATCGGCGAGCGCCGCGCTGCCCGGCGGAAACACGGCGGCGTCGTCAATGAGGGCTGTCAGCAGGGGCGGCACTGCGTTTGACACGGCTTCCGAATCTAATGGACGCTATACAGGGCGGACAACTACGTCCGCTATCCGGACACTCCAACTTTCACCGTGGAGGCCGTGATGCCGTACTACCGCCGCGTCGGCGACGTGCCGCCGAAGCGCCACACCCAGTTTCGCCAACCAGACGGTTCCTTGTTCGCGGAAGAGCTGATGGGGCAGGAGGGTTTTTCGAGCGACTCGTCGCTGCTCTACCACCGCAACCGCCCGACGGCGATCGTCTCGGCCACCGAGTTCACCCCGCCGGCCTGGTCGCGCATCCCCAACCTGCCGCTCAAGCCACGCCACTTCCAGACCGGCAAGATCGGCGGCGAGCCCGTCGACGCCGTGCTCGGCCGCCAGCACCTGCTGGCCAACGACGACGTGCGCATCTCCTACGTCGAGGCGTCGCTGCCTTCGCCGCTCTACCGCAACGCGGTCGGGGACGAGTGCCTCTACGTCTCCGCCGGCTCGGTCACGCTGGAGACGACCTTCGGCGTGCTGGAGCTGACCGAGGGCGACTACGCGATCGTCCCCACGTCGGTGATCCACCGGCTGGTCCCGGTCGGCGGCCCGGTGAAACTGCTGACGATCGAAGCAACTGGACATATCGGCCCCCCGCGGCGCTACCTGTCGGTCCGGGGGCAGTTCCTGGAGCACGCTCCCTACTGCGAGCGCGACCTCCGTGGCCCCTCGGAGCCCATACTTCAGGAGGGGTCTGACACTTCCGTGCTCGTGCAGCACCGCCGGGGCTGGACCGAGCACGTTTACGTAAATCACCCGTTCGACGTCGTCGGCTGGGACGGCTGCCTCTACCCGTGGGCGTTCTCGGTCCACGACTTCGAGCCGATCACCGGCCGGGTGCACCAGCCGCCGCCGGTCCACCAGACGTTCGAGGGCCCGAACTTCGTGATCTGCTCGTTCGTGCCCCGCAAGGTCGACTACCACCCGCTGGCGATCCCGGTGCCGTACAACCACCACAACGTCGACTCCGACGAGGTGCTCTTCTACACCGGCGGCAACTACGAGGCCCGCCGCGGATCCGGCATCGAACAGGGCTCCATCTCGCTGCACCCGAGCGGCTTCACGCACGGCCCCCAGCCGGGCGCGGTCGAGCGCGCGATCGGCGTCGAGGCGTTCGACGAGCTCGCGGTCATGGTCGACACGTTCCGCCCGCTCGACCTCTGCGAGCCCGCGCTCAACATCGAGGACGCGGGCTACGCGTGGACCTGGGCGAGCAACGGCTAGTGCTCGATCACCTTCGACGGGGTCACCCGGCAAACCACCCGGGTGACCCTGGGCACCTTCTCGGTCCACGGGATCCCGTCGTACCGCCGCGAGAGCTCGTCGATCAGCTCCGGCCCGCCCTGCTCGGTCAGCGTGACGGTGCCGCGCACCTCGACGTACCGGTACGGGTTCGCCGGGTCGTACACGCAGATCGACACCCGCGGGTCACGCTCCATGTTGCGGGTCTTGCGGCGGCCCCGGATGGTCGAGAAGACCAGCTCGTCGCCGTCGTGCTTGGCCCAGATGACGCTGGACTGCGGCCCGCCGTCCGGGTTGACGGTGCCCAGCACCAGGAAGGCGTTGCGGTCCAGCAGCTCGCGGAGGGTGTCGTTCACTCAGGCCTCTTTCTGCACGGGGTAGATCAACGCTACGGCCGTGGCGGCGAGCCCCTCACCCCGGCCGGTGAATCCGAGCCCGTCGGTGGTCGTGCCGGACAGCCGGACGATCCCGCCGATCGCCTCGCGCATGGTCGCCTCGGCCTCGGCGCGGCGCTTGCCGACCTTGGGGGCCACCCCGATGACCTGGACCGACACGTTCCCGATCTCGAAGCCCGCGTCGCGGACCAGCCGGGCCGTCTCGCGCAGCAGGGTGACGCCGGAGGCGCCGGCCCACTCGGGCCGGCTGGTCCCGAAGTTCGCCCCGAGATCACCCAGCCCCGCGGCGGACAGCAGCGCGTCGCAGATGGCGTGCGCTGCGACGTCGCCGTCGGAGTGCCCGGCGAGCCCGTCGACGCCCTCCCACTTGAGCCCGGCGACCCAGCAGTCGCGGCCCTTTTCGAAGGCGTGGACGTCCGTTCCGGTACCGATCAACATCACTTCGCGAGGGTACGACGATCGGTGCACAACCGTGAACTTCCGGTTGCCGAGTTGTCATCGGACTCGGCAGGAGTGCGATCCGGGCCTAGGCTGGGTCGGGTGCGCAGCGAACTGACGACCCCGAAGAGCCCCCAGCCGTGGTGGCGCACCGGAGCCGCCTTGCGCTTCGGTGCCCTGGCCTTGCTGGTGGCGACCCTATTCGCGGTGATGATTGCGGTCGGCCCCGACCGCGCGTCGCTCTCCCATGCGGTGAGCCCGGATCACCCGTTCGCTCCCGTGCTGGCGGTGTTCGGCACGGCCCTGTTGACGACCGCATTGCTGCCCAGGACGCTGCTGTCGGCCGTGGGCGGCCTGCTGTTCGGCTTCTCCAGCGGCGCGTTGTACATCCTGGCCGGCGTGACGCTGGGCGCGATCCTGGCCCACACCGTCGGGCGGTACCTCGGCCGCGAGTTCATGGCCCGGTACCTCCGCGGCCGCCTGCTGCTGATCGAGCAGGCCGTGGCCAAGCGCGGCATCCTGGCCGTGGTGATTTCGAGGATGATCCCGCTCGTACCGTTCGGCGTCTCGAACTACCTGTTCGGCACGACCCGGGTCCGCCTGCTGCCGTTCATCGGCGGCACGATCCTGGGGGCGATGCCGGCCACCCTGGCCTACGCGGCCCTGGGCTCGGCCACCGCCCGCGGCGACGCGGCGGGCATGTCGATCGCCGGCGTGGTGATCCTGACCCTGGGCATCGGCGGCTCGATCGGCAGCCTGCTGGTCTGGCGCCGCCGTCCGCGCAAGCACCACGTGGCGAAGACGGCCCCGATCTCGCCGGCCGCTCCGGCGACGGCCTGATTCGAAGTTTCGTTCACAGAACGTAACGGCGAATTGACTACACGCCGTAACCGCTAGGGGAGCAGCAGCTCCGCGATCGACAGGTCGAAGGGCCGCGTGATCTTCAACGCGGCCTCCGCACCCGGCACTGTCTGCACCGTCACGCCGATCTGCTCGGCCAGGCCCGCATCGTCGGTGTGATCGTCGACGGCGGCCTCGTGGGCCTTCAGCAGCACGTCCCGCCGGAAACCCTGCGGGGTCTGCACCGCCCGCAACGAGGACCGATCCACGGTGCCCAGCACCGCGCCGGAATCGTCCACCCGCTTGATGGTGTCGACCACCGGCAGAACGGGTATGACCGCGGCGTGCCCCCCACGGACCGCTGCCGCCACGTCCTCCACCAGCGACGGTGGAGTGAGGGCGCGCGCCGCGTCGTGGACGAGCACGATGTCGAAAGAGGCCGGCACGGCGGCCAGCGCGAGGGCCACGGAGGCCTGCCGGGTCGCGCCGCCCGCGACGACCACCAGCGCAACACTGCGGGTGGCGATCGGCGCGAGCAGCGCTTCCACGTCGCTCACGGCGTCCGGCGGCGCGGCCACGACGATGCAGCCCACGCTTGGCGCGGCGGCAACCCGTCGCACCGCGTGGACCAGGAGTGGCTCGCCGCGCAGAAGTCGAAGTGCCTTGGGGCCGCCGGGTCCGAGTCGGATCCCCATACCGGCCGCAGGCACGAGGACCGCGACGTCACCACGCACACTCGGGTGCGCCGTCACGTCGCGGTCCTCGGTCGAAGGGATAGCCAGGCTGGAATGTCAGGCCTCGGTCAACACCTTGTCGAGCAGCGTCTCCGCCTCGTCCTTGGTGCTCTTCTCGGCGAGCGCCACCTCGCCGACAAGGATGTCCCGAGCCTTGGCGAGCATGCGCTTCTCGCCGGCCGACAAACCACGCTCGCGATCGCGCCGCCAAAGGTCACGCACGACCTCAGCGACCTTGAGCGGATTGCCGGAGGCCAGCTTCTCCAGATTCGCCTTGTAACGCCGCGACCAGTTGGTCGGCTCCTCGGTGTGCGGAGCACGGAGGACGTCGAAGACCTTCGTCAGGCCTTCTTCGCCAACCACCTCGCGCACGCCGACGATCTCGGCGTTTTCGGCGGGCACCCGCACCGTCAGGTCACCCTGAGCGACCCTGAGGACGAGATACTGCTTCTCCTCGCCCCTGACGACCCGAGTCTCGATTGCCTCGATGAGTGCGGCCCCGTGGTGGGGGTAGACAACGGTCTCGCCGACACTGAAAACCATAGGTTCGAAACCCCTTTCGCTGTGTCTAGGGTAACACGGTCACGCGCTGTCGGCCCACCCCAGAGACAGGCATTCGCGCAGGTCAGAACACATGTGAGTCCCCTTTCTCCCGCTTGACAGGAATCGTGGAACCTGCTGTGTAATGGATCAACAACCCGCAGCACCCACTATTGCCCTGCCAGTCGGACATATCCGATTGATTACGGTAAGTGTCTACCTCCACCCTTCCAGTATCCCAGATCGCCACGCTCAGTAACGTCGCGGGAGGCGGAGCGTCGAAAACACGCACACATCTCGATGAACGCCCCTCTGGCGCGCAGGCGCCGCGTGAGGGAAAGTTGAGGCAGGTGCGAGGAGAACAGCGATGGGCACGCTGCGCGGAGACAACGGCGGTGGCGATCGACCGCAAGAAGGTGGTGGCCTGCCTGACCTCCCACCTGAGTGGGGCACGGTCATCATCCCCGACGATCCCGGCGCGCTCGATGACGAAGGCGCGAAGATTCGTCGACAATTCCGCCGCGCCACCGTCCGCCGCCGCTGGCGCCGCCGCCTCCACCTCGCCCCCGAGCCCGTGCGCCGGACCACCGACGACTCGCCCGGCCTCGCGGTACCACTGCTGATCATGTCGATCGCGGTCATCGCGACCCTCGTAAGCCTGTTTGCCGTCGCCTGGCCCGGACACGCGCCCAGAACCACCCCACACGTCGCCCCGCCGAGCAGCAGTGCGCCAGTGGCGGTGTCACTGGCCGGGCTGACCCTCTTCGACGCGGCGGGCACCGCGATCCCGATCAAAGACGTCGCGCCGGCGATCATCCTGCTCGTCGAGGGCTGCAGCTGCGAGCACCTCATCACCACCACTGTGGACGCCGTTGGCGCCGAGACCTCCCCGAAGCCCGGAAAACCCACCACTGTTCTCGTCGTGGCCACCCGGGTCCCCACCCTGCCGATCGGTCTGGACACGGCCGTGCCGATCAAGGCCGCCGCCGACCCGAACAACTCGGTGCGCGCCGCGGTGCCGGCCCTGACCGCCGACCGGACCACCTCGGCCGTGCTCGTCGACTCCACGGGCAAGGTCACGAAGATCTCCCGCAACGTCACCAGCACGACCGACTTCGCCGACGACCTACAGAGTCTGCACTAACGCAGCAACACGCCGTACAAGGTCAAACCCGGGCCGAAGGCCAACATCATCGTCGTCCGTGGCGGGCCCGCGGCCCGGCGGCGCAGCGCGTCCAGGATCAGCAGCACGGTGGGCGACGAGCAGTTCCCGTGCACCGCGAGCGTGCCGCGCGACTCGGCCAGCGCCGCCTCGGGCAGCGCCAGCTCGTCCCGCACGACGTCGAGGATGCGCGGGCCGCCCGGGTGCACCGCCCAGCCGTCCACATCGGACAGCGCCAGCCCGTGCCGGTCGAGCAGCCCGCCGACCAGGTCACCGACGTAGATCGACAGCACGTCCGGCACCTTCGGCGAAAGGCCCATCCGGAACCCGAGGTCGGTGACGTCCCAGGTCATGAGGTCCGCGGTCGCCGTGTCGGTGACGGCGGCGATGTCGGCCACCCCCGTCCCCGTGGCGCCGGGGACCAGCACGATCGCGGCCGCGGCGTCGGAGAACAGCGCATGCGCCACGATCTGCTGCGGATCATCGCTCGGCGGTTGTACGTGCAGGCTGGTCAGCTCCAGGCAGAGCAGCACGGCCGGCCGGCCGCGGGAGGCGACGTAGTCCGAGGCCGCCCCCAGCCCGGGCAGCGCGGCGTAGCAGCCCATGTGGCCGATGAACAGCCGCTGCGTGGTCGGCGCCATGCCCAGGTCGCGGGCCAGCAGGATGTCGAGGCCCGGCGTGGCATACCCGGTGCACGAGCAGACGACGAACAGCCCGATCTCGTCGGGGCGCAGGCCGGCCGAGTCCAGCGCGCTGCTCACGGCCTCCTTGCCCAGCGGCAGCGCCTCGGCGAGGTACCGGGTCATCCGCTGCCCCGTCGACCAGCTCGACGCGTCCTCGATCAACGGGTTGACCGCGCCGTGCCGGGAGACCACGCCGGAGTTGGCGAAGATCCGCTTGGCCAGCCCCTTACGCGGGGAGCCGTTGTAGTGCCGCTCGAAGTAGCCTGCCCACACCTCGTCCTGGCGCATCGGGTCGGGAAAGGTCACGCCCATCCCCGCTATGGCGGCACCCGTCACGGAATCCCCTTCCTGCCGCGCCCCTGGTAGAGGATCGCGGTCGTGAACGTCGGCACGATCGACACCGCATTGCGGCGGGTCACCAGCCAGCGGGTCAACGCCGGCAGGGTCGGACGGATCCCGCGCACGTCGAGCGGCACGCCGTGCTTGGCGCACTCGTCCCGCAGCCGGCCCGGGTCGACCAGCAGTGCCGGATCATGGATGCCACGCACGGCCGGCATCACGAACTCGGCCAGGCGCACCGCGATCAGCCGGGCCAGGGCCGTGTCGTTGATCGTGTCAAGAACGAGCCAGCCGCCCGGGCGCAGCACCCGGCACGCCTCGGCGATCACCCCCGGCACGTCCGGCACGTGCTCCAGCAGCTCACCCGCGCTCACCACGTCGACGCTCGCATCGGCGAACGGCAGCCGCGTCGCGTCGGCCCGCACCGGCACGACGCCGTGCGCCGCCGCCTGCTCCAGGCCGGAGACGACGAGGTCGACACCCACGTGCCGGTACCCCTTGCCGGCCACATGCGGAGCGAGCAGCCCGCCACCGCAGCCGAGGTCGAGGAGGACCGCCCCGTCCCGCTCGGCTGGCGGGATCAGGTTCGCCCGGGCGCGCGCCAGCCAATGCAACATGGACAGCGGGCTGCCGGGGCGCCACCATTCGCCGGCCAGGTCGTCGTACTGACCCGGGTCATTGCGAGCGCGCCGCACCGCTGGCATGCAACGAGCCTGACATGGAACCCCTCCAGCGGCCACACTTGCCGAGTGTCGGTTGCGATCTCGCTCCTGCGCTCCAGCCATCCCGAGCCCGCCGCCGGGGTCACCGCGGTCGCCGCCCTGCTGGCGATCGGCCTCGACCGGCCCTGGCCCGGCGTCGTCGCGACGGCGGCCACGGTACTGGCGAGCCAGCTCTCGATCGGATGGGTCAACGACGCCGTCGACGCGCCCCGCGACGCCGCCGTCGGCCGCACCGACAAGCCCGTCGCCGCCGGGACCCTCTCCCGCCGCCTGGTCGCCGCGCTCGGCGCCCTCGCCGCCGTGGCGTGCGTCCCGCTCGGGTTCCTGTCCGGCTGGCAGGCCGGCCTGGTCGCGACGCTCGCGCTCGCCTCGGCCCTGCTCTACGACTGGCCGCTCAAGTCCACGCCGGTGTCCGTCCTGCCGTACGCGGTGTCGTTCGCGTGCCTGCCCGCGTTCGTGGCGCTGGGCGCGGGCAAGTCGCCGCCGCTGTGGCTGGTGGCGGCCGGTGGGCTGCTCGGGGCCGGGGCGCATTTCGTCAACACGCTGCCCGACCTCGACGACGACATTCGCACGGGCGTGCGGGGCCTGCCGCAGATGTTCGGGCGCGCTGGTTCGCTGTTTGCCTCAGCGGTACTGCTGCTGGGCGCGACGGGGGTTCTGGCGTTCGGTCCGCCGGGGCCACCACCGCCGCTCTTCTGGCCGGCCCTGGGGCTCGCCCTGATCGCGCTGTCGTTCGGGTGGTACTCCATGCGCCGCGATCCGTCTTCCCGTGTCCCCTTCCTCTCCGTTATCGCCGTGGCGCTCATCGATGTGGTGTTTCTCCTGGTCAGCGGCCTGCAACTCGACTGACGTCACATTGTTCAGGGTGCGCGTGATCAGCAGATCAAGGGCATCTAGGCTGTAGTGCGGCCACCCGTTGATGGGACACCAGATGGAGGACCCAAGGTGACGCGTTCGACTCCGGCTACGCCGCTGGCTCGCCGCCGCACGGTGCTGGGCGCCGCGCTCCTGGCTTCTGCCGCGCTGAGCGTGGGCCTGCTCTCGGCCTGCGGAGCCGGTCAGATCACCGGAACCGACACCCAGGTCGCCGCCGTGCCGGGCGTGAGTGTCAAAAGTGCCGACGGGCTGATCGCCGTCCAGGACGCCGCGATCGTCTACGCCGGCGGATACAAGGCCGGCTCAACGGTCCCCATCAGCGTGCGGATCTTCAACAACGCCAAGCAGCCGGTGAAGCTCACCGGGGTCAGCGCCGCCGGCGCCGGCACGGTCGTCCTGGTCGGCGGGCAGGCCGCCGCCGCTGCGGCCGCACCGGCCCAGACCAGCACGTCGCCGTCCCCGTCGACCTCGCGCAAGCCGAGCGGCTCGCCGTCGGGCGTCGTGTCGGCCAACGCCGCCCCGTCGACCGCGGCGCCCACCGAGGCGCCCGCCGGCTCCCCCCAGATCAACATCCCGATCCCGGTCGCCGGTTTCGTGGCCCTGAGCCCCGACACCAAGACGTACCTCGCGATCAGCAAGCTCACCGATGCCCTCGAGGCGGGCGCCGCCCAGCCGAACGTGGTGTTCACCTTCACCTACGCCGACGGCAAGACCACCACGGCCACGCTCCCCGAGCTGCCGATGTCCCCGCCGCTGTCCCCGCTGCCGAAGCCGAGCGCGGTCGTGCAGAACGAGGAGCACGGCGAATAGCTTTTCTGTCATACCTGTGGGCTAGCTTTCGGGTGTGACGAAGGCGAAGAGCGCGACCTACGAGTGCGACGTCTGCGGGCATCGGCCGCCGAAATGGACCGGCCGGTGCCCGGAGTGCGGTGAGTGGGGCTCGGTCATCGAGTCCGCCGCCGGCCCAGCCGGCCCCGCAGCGCTCCGCGCCGTCCCGTCGCGCGCCCCGCTGGAGCCGGCCCGCCCGATCGCCGAGATCAGCGCCGCCCCGGCCAGGGCCCGCCCGACCGGCGTCGGCGAGTTCGACCGGGTCCTCGGCGGCGGCATCGTCCCCGGCGCCGTCGTCCTGCTGGCCGGCGAGCCCGGCGTCGGCAAGTCCACCCTTCTGCTCGACGTGGCCCAGCAGTGGGCCAAGCACGGCGACACCCCGTCGCTGGTCGTCAGCGGCGAGGAGTCGGTCAGCCAGGTCCGCCTGCGCGCCGAGCGCATCGGCGCCCTGCACGAGCGGCTCTACCTGGCCTCCGAGTCCGACCTCTCCGCCGTCCTCGGCCACCTCGACGCCGTCAAGCCCGGCCTGCTCATCCTCGACTCGGTCCAGACCGTCTCCGCCCCCGGCACCGACGGCGTGGCCGGCGGCGTCACCCAGGTCCGCGCCGTCACCGCCGCCATGGTCGCCATCGCCAAGGAGCGCGGCCTGGCCACTATCCTGGTCGGCCACGTCACCAAGGACGGCAACGTCGCCGGCCCGCGCGTCCTGGAGCACCTCGTCGACGTCGTCCTCAACTTCGAGGGCGACAAGCACTCGTCCCTGCGCATGGTCCGCGGCCTGAAGAACCGCTTCGGCGCCGCCGACGAGGTCGGCTGCTTCGAGATGCACGAGGGCGGCATCACCAGCCTCCCCGACCCGAGCGGCCTCTTCCTCACCCGCTACGCCGACGCCGTCTCCGGCACCTGCGTCTCGGTCGCCATGGAGGGCCGCCGCGCCCTGGTCACCGAGGTCCAGACCCTGATCGGCGCCCAGATGCCCGGCTCCCCGCGCCGCACGGTCTCCGGCCTCGACTCGGCCCGCCTGGCCATGGTCCTGGCCGTCCTCCAGCGCCGCGCCCAGATCCAACTCCACGACCGCGAGGTCTACGCCGCCACGGTCGGCGGCCTCCGCGTCACCGAGCCCGCCGCCGACCTGGCCCTGGCCCTGGCCGCCGCCTCCGCCGCCCACGACCTCCCGATGCCCCCCGACCTGGTCGCCATCGGCGAGGTGGGCCTGACGGGCGAGGTCCGCCGCATCGGCGCCGTCCCCCGCCGCCTGGCCGAGGCCGCCCGCTTGGGCTTCCGCTTCGCCCTGGTCCCACCGGGCTGCGGCCCAGCCGCCACGGGCGTCACTCCTCCCGGCATGCGCGTGCTGGAGGTGGGCGACATCCGCACGGCGCTCCACTACGCGGTAAAGGCCACAGCCGAGTCCCCAGACGACTAACCGGCCCCGCCCGCCCACACTGCCGCGCCACAGCCCTGCACCGCCCCGCACGGCGTTGCCAAAGCCGCCCCGCCTCGGCGCACCACCGCACCGCCAACAC
>NZ_JAHYSG010000100.1 GCF_022095675.1 Dactylosporangium sp. AC04546
GAGCCGGGGCCACGCCGAGCCGGGGCCACGCCGAGCCGGGGCCACGCCGAGCCGGGGCCACGCCGAGCCGGGGCCACGCCGAGCCGGGGCCACGCCGAGCCGGGGCCACGCCGAGCCGGGGCCACGCCGAGCCGGGGCCACGCCGAGCCGGGGCCACGCCGAGCCGGGGCCACGCCGAGCCGGGGCCACGCCGAGCCGGGGCCACGCCGAGCCGGGGCCACGCCGAGGGCACGCGGGTGGTGGGCGCGCGTCCACCGGCTGCCTCCGACCGCACCGTCGTGCCTCGCCCGCAGAACAGCCGCGCCCGAACCGGACGGTTCCCGGTCCTACGCTCCGTCGCGCAATGATTGCCGGACATATCCGGAATGTCGTCTGCCCATTCGTGAGCGGGCCGTAGCTGCCCATGATCGTGGGAAGCATTTGGCTGTCAGGGCAGCCAGAAGTTTCCCTTGATCATGGAGCTCCGCCACAATCTCCCGCCGAGGGCCCCGAGTGCGGCGAACCGAATCGAGCCGAGCCGCCGCCCTTCGCCGGACATATCCGAAATGTCGCCCAATCGAAGAATGGGCACGGCGGGGTGGTCATGATCGATGGCGCGTTTCGGTTGTCATGGCAGCCAGAACGCGCCGTCGATCATGCAAGCCCGCCTCAGGAGCTTGGCAAATGGTTCTTGATGCGGACCTCGTCCGGGGCGAACGCTGCCAGTGACGTCATCTGGCCCTCCGGGCCGCCGACGAAGTCGCGCAGGCGGACCGCCACGTCGTAAGTGCCCGCGCGGCGGGCGTCCGACTTCGCCAGTTCGCGCAGCACGCTCCGGTCGGGCCAGGCCGGGTTCGTCCCCGTGGTGTCCAGGCCGGCGCGGAGGCGGATCACGAGGTACCGCTCACCCTCGATCTCCACCATCGACACCTCGGCCACCCGCGACCATGGCAGGACCAGGGTGCGGATCCAGCCCGGGCGGACCGTCAGCGCGAAGTGGTTGGCGCCGACGCGGGGGCGGCGGGCCAGCGACAGGACGACGGGGACGACGCCGACGCAGGCGACCGCGAGCATCCACGTCGGAACGTCGGCGAGCGGGTTGTGGTCGCCCGAGTCGAGCACCGAGGGCTCGTCGGCGAAGAGCGCGCGGACCAGCATGACGGCCAGGGTCGCGGACACCGCGTACCACGCCAGGGTCGACAGGGATCGGGCTGGGAAGCTGCGCCGCCACTCGATCCGCGATGGACCGGCCATCTATCACAATCCATCGAACGATGGCATCTGCCCACTCTACGGGCCGGGTCGATACCGCACCAGCACCGTACGTCCGACGATCCGTAGACTGTGCGGGTGCCGATTGACCGCGAGCCCGCCCGGGCCGGCGCCAACACCGGCCTCATCGGGGGCTGGGCCGCCGCGCTGCCCGGCGCCGACCCAATGCGTGCGACCCTCGCTCTGATGGCCCCTGGCACCGCGCTGCGGGACGGGCTGGAGCGCATTTTGCGCGGGCGCACCGGTGCGCTCATCGTGCTCGGCCACGATCGGGTGGTCGAGCAGATCTGCACCGGCGGGTTCCCGCTCGACGTCGAGTTCTCGGCGACCCGCCTGCGGGAGCTCTGCAAGATGGACGGTGCCGTCGTCCTGTCGAGTGACGGCACGCGAATCGTCCGGGCGGCGGTGCACCTCATGCCCGACCCGACGATCCCGTCTGAGGAGTCCGGCACGCGGCACCGCACGGCCGAGCGGGTCGCGAAGCAGACCGGCTATCCGGTGATCTCCGTCAGCCAGTCGATGCGGATCATCGGGCTGTATGTCAACGGGCAGCGCCACGTGCTCGACGACTCCGCCGCCATCCTGTCGAAGGCCAACCAGGCGCTGGCCACCCTGGAGCGGTACAAGCTGCGGCTCGACGAGGTCAGCGGCACGCTCTCGGCGCTGGAGATCGAGGACCTGGTGACGGTGCGTGACGCCGTCGCCGTGGTGCAGCGGCTGGAGATGGTGCGGCGGATCGCCGACGAGATCGCCGGCTACGTGGTCGAGCTGGGCACCGACGGGCGGCTGCTCGCGCTCCAGCTCGAGGAGCTCATGGCCGGTGTCGAGGCCGACCGCACGCTGGTGATCCGCGACTACCAGCCCAGCGGGCGGCGCGCCCGGTCGTCGGACGACTCGCTGGAGGAGCTCGACGCGCTGTCCGCCACCGAGCTGATCGACCTGGTGGCGGTGGCGAAGTCGCTGGGGTATCCGGGGGCGAGCGACGCCCTCGACGCCGCGGTGTCGCCGCGCGGGTTCCGGCTGCTGGCCAAGGTGCCGCGGCTGCCGAGCCCGGTCATCGACCGGCTGGTCGAGCACTTCGGCAGCCTCCAGCGCCTGCTGGGCGCCACCGTCGAAGACCTCCAGGCCGTGGACGGCGTCGGCGACGCCCGTGCGCGCGGCATCCGCGAGGGCCTGTCCCGCCTGGCGGAGGCCTCAATCCTCGAGCGCTACGTCTAGAACCCTCTAAGAAGGCTAGGTGAGCTGGACGTTCACCGGCTCGCTGATCTTGGTGTCGAGGCGGCCGACCAGCTGATACTTGCCGGCGGGCGGGACCTCACGGTTCTCGCAGCCGTTGTTGGTCGCCTTGCCGTTCCACGTGTTGCTGTACTCCACCTCGATGCCCGGCTTGAGCGTCTTCAGCTCAGTGCCGTGCGGGGCGTCGCACTGGTCCGAGGACCAGATCTTCGACGCGCCGACCTGGAGGTACAACTCCTGAAAATCGGCGCCGAGGTCACGGACGCAGTCGTGGTTGGAGGTGTTCTTGATCCGCAGGAAGAACTTCAGGTAGGCGCCGCGGAACTGCACCGGCTGCTCCGGCGCCGCCGTGAGCGACAGGTCGGCATCGGCGCACAGGGGAACGGTGGACGTGACCGCCGGGGCCGATGAGGGCGGCGAGGACGGCGGGGCCGAGGAGGTCGGCGCCTCACCCGTCGTCGGCACCTGAATGGTCGGTTCAGCGGTCGCGGTGGCGGTCGCGGTGGGTGCCCCCGAAGCGGGGCCGGAGGTCTTGTTGTCGCCCGGATCGCCCCGGCCGCAGGACGCCCACAGCATGAGCACGACGATCAGCAGCACCCCGCCCACAATCGCGCGGCGCCGCCAGTAGACGCCAGCAGGCAGCGGGCCAACCGTCATTTTCATGATGCACTCACCGTATCGGGGGAACGCTCAGTGATCGGCGAGGCGCGCCGTGAGCCGCGCTCAGAGATAGACCTTGCGGGCGTACACGGCGTGGGCGCCGGCGACACGATCGAGGAACAGCAGGCCAGCACAGTGGTCGATCTCGTGCTGGAGCGCACGCGCCTCGAACGCATCGGTCGTGATTTGTGTCTCTTCGCTACTGCCGGGAGCGTACCCGGCGACGACGATTCGGTTGGCCCGTTTCACGTCCCCGGTGAGGTCCGGGACCGACATGCAGCCCTCGCGGCCCTTCTGCCACTGGGACACCTCGACGATCCGCGCGTTGCACAGCACGAACGCGCCGTGGGTCGTGCGCGCCTTCGGGTGGCCGGTGACGTCGACCGCGAAGACCTGCGCGCCGACACCCACCTGCGGCGCGGCCAGGCCGACACAGCCGGGCGAGACCTTCATGGTCGCGAGAAGGTCCGCCGCCAGCTGGAGGATCTCCGGCGCCGTGGGGTCCACGGTCTCACCGGGCGTCGACAGTACCGTCGAAGGCGCCCCGACGACCGGCAACACCACACCCTCGCCGAGCGTCACAGCAGGTCCGCTTCCGCCGGACGGAACGTGGCCTCGACGCCGAGCCGCTCCGCCGCCGCCACGAGCGCCGCGCCCAGCGCCTCGACGTCAACCCGCTCGGGCACGTCCACCTCGGCCACCACGACGTACAGCTGGCCGGCCAGCCGGGTCGTGAGGTCCGTGATGTTGCCGCCGGCCTCGGCCAGCGTCCGGCTCAGCGACGCGACGATGCCCAGCCGGTCGGCGCCGTGGACGGTCAGCACGTGGTGGCTGCCGGTCGCCTCGTACGTCGGCTCCTCGACGACCCGGCGGACGGTCACCAGCAGGGTGCCGTCGTCGGTCAGCGGCTCGAGCGCCGACTCGATCTCCTCGGCGGCGGGCGGCCCGACGCAGACCAGCGTCATCGCGAAGTGCCCCCGCAGCCGGGTCATCGTGGAGTCGGTCAGGTTGAGGCCGAGCCGGGCCAGGATCTCGGCGACGTCGGCGATGATGCCGGGCCGGTCGTGTCCGATGACGGTGACGGCGTACTCGTTCACTCGCTTATCCTTGCGTATCGCTACCTCCGCCCTCGCAGAGACCGTCACCGCGTGGTACCGCGCGAACGCCCGCGACCTCCCCTGGCGCCAGCCGGACGCCACGCCCTGGGGCGTGCTCGTCAGCGAGGTCATGCTCCAGCAGACCCAGGTGTCGCGGGTCGAGCCGGCCTGGCACCGCTGGATGGAGCGCTGGCCGACGCCGGCCGACCTGGCCGCTGACCCGCCCGGCGAGGCGATCCGGGCGTGGGACCGGCTGGGGTACCCGCGCCGCGCCCTGCGCCTGCACGCCTGCGCCGCGGCGATCGTCGAGCGGCACGACGGCGAGGTGCCCGACGACGTCGACGCGCTCCTCGCGCTGCCCGGCATCGGCATGTACACGGCCCGCGCCGTCGCCGCCTTCGCCTTCCGCCAGCGCCACCCAGTCGTCGACACCAACGTCCGCCGCGTCGTGGCCCGCGCGGTCGAGGGCGCGGCCGACGGCGGCGCGGCCACGACCCCGGCCGACCTGCGCGCCGTCGAGGTACTGCTGCCGGTCGACCACGAGGCGGCGGCCACCGCCTCGGTCGCGTTCATGGAGCTCGGCGCCGTGGTCTGCACGGCCCGCACCCCACGCTGCGACGAGTGCCCATTGACGGCGATCTGTGCCTGGCGGCTGGCTGGGTCGCCGCCGAGTGAGGGGCCGAGCCGGAGGACTCAGCGGTACCACGGGACCGACCGGTATGTCCGCGGACTCATCATGGCGGTCCTGCGAGGGGCGGACGACCCGGTCGCCAAAGACCGGCTCGATGTCGTCTGGCCCGACGCTGAGCAGCGCGAACGGGCACTCGGGGGCCTGCTGTCGGACGGCCTCGTCCGCGAGCGGGCCGGCACCTTCACGTTGCCAGGATGACTTTCTGGATGACTTCCTCAAAGACGGACGTCAGTATCGGATAGTTGCATGCCATTCGGGTGGGTTTCTTCACCCCCACGGCGCAGTCGTCGCCCGATACGCTGCGTTCCGTGCTCATCGGTGTTAGGACCGCACGCCGCCTCGCCGTCGGCCTGACGATGGTCGCGGTGCTGGCCGCCTGCGACGACTCGGCGAAGGCCGGCCGCTCAGCGGCGGCCGGCGCCAGCGCCTCGCCCGCGGTGTCGGTTGCGCCGTCGCCGTCAACTGAGGCCCCTGGACAACCCGTCAGCTCCGCGCAGCCGTCGAAGAGCCCCGGTGGTGGCGGTGCGTCCGCGTCGCCGTCCCTGCCGCCGCCCGGCAGCGCCTACCAGGGCCGCCTGCCGAAGTTCGGCAAGCCGCCGACGCCGCACCGCATCAACGTGCCCGAGGGCAACAGCGCGCCATGGCTGTCGCGGATCCCGACCGACCAGCCCGTCGCCTTCATCACCATCGACGACGGCTGGATCAAGCGGCCCGAGGCGCTCGAGCTGTTCCGTGAGGCCGGCGTGCCCGTGTCGCTCTTCCTGACGATCAATGCGATCAAGGACGATCCCGCGTACTTCCAGCGCCTCCAGGACGCCGGCGCCGTGATCGAGGCGCACACGATCAGCCACCAGAGCCTCAAGGGCAAGCCGTACAGCTTCCAGCGTAAGGAGATCTGCGGCTCGGCCGACCAGCTGGGCCAGATGTTCGGCAAGCGCCCGACGCTCTTCCGCCCGCCGTTCGGCGAGAAGGACGCGACGACCCTCAAGGTGATCCACGAGTGCGGCATGAAGGCCGGTCTCTTCTGGAAGGAGACGGTCGACAAGGGCATCGTGCGCTACCAGGAGGGCAAGACGGTGCAGCCGGGCGACGTGATCCTGATGCACTTCCGCGACCGCTTCGTGGACGACTTCATCGCGGCCCTGCAGGCCATCGCGGCGGCCGGCCTGACACCGGCCCTGCTGGAGGACTACATCCCCTGATACGCGATCTTCAGCGCCGCTGCCGCCTCGGGCGACAGCGGCGCTTCGCTTTGCACGGCCGCCCGCAGCCCGCCGGGCACCGCGAACCACCCGGGCTTCCCGGCCACGGGCTGCACGAACGGCGGCAGGGCCACGAGATTCTCGGTGATGTCCAGCCGATCGGCCCGCCGCGCGTCGACGCCCGGCAGGTACGCGAGCTTCTGCACCAGCTCCCGATCGTCCCGGGCCAGCCCGTCGAGCACGGCGCCGACGAGGTACCGCTCCAGCGGCCCATCGACCCGCGCCAGGCTCCGCAGCTTCGCCTCCCGCTCACCGGCACTCTTCTGCTGCGCCAGCCAGGCGGCCGCGAGCCCCACGGCCTGCGGCCACCCGTGCGTCAGCAGATGCAGGTCGGGCGCGAGCGTGTCGGCCCCGGCCGCGTCGCCGAGCGCCGCCCCGAGCGCCTGGTACGTCTCGTCCTCGGCGAACGACAGGTCCCGCGCCGTCACCGTCTGCCGCGCCCGGATCGGCAGCGGCGCCTGGGCCGCGACGACGACCCGGTCATTGGGCAGCCCGTTGATCCACTCGACGTGCCGCTCGTCGGCCTCGTCGACGACGAGCGTCCCGCCGGACGGGCCTTGCGGCGGATCGAGCTCAAGATTGAGCAGTACCCCGCCCCGGCCCGCCGACCAGGCACTGAGCAGCGTGGACTTCCCGGCCCCGGCCCCGGCGACGACGAGCGTCACGCCACGGTCGACCCGGTCGAGCCGCTCCAGGAGCGCACTGCGCGCAATGGGCGGCACCGCGGGCCGACGCCCGAACCGTGCGGGGCCAGACCCGAGGCGCTCCTTACCCACGCCCGGCAAGATAGCCTGCCGTCGCTCGCTCCGGGGCCCCCGCCCGGTCAATCAGCCTCATGGCCCGACCGTCAGGCTCCGAACGATCGAACACGGCAAGCCGCAGACACGACCGCCGCCCACCGTCCGCCCGCCCGCCGAGTTCCCGAGACAAGCCGGTCCCAGAACGAAGACAAAGACTCCCACCCCGCAGCACGGCGGTGCCGCTTCCCCACGGGAACCGCGCCGAAACCCCGGAACACCCTCCGAAAGTGTGACCACGGAACTCGCCGAACGACATTTCGGAAATATCGCCCGGAGCTTGCCGAGCCGAACGGCCACCGCTCCCACCGGCCCATGATCGAGGGAAACATCTGGCTGTCATGGCGACCAGAAGTTTCCCTCGATCATGGAACAGGCGCTACAACGGGAGAGGCCCCCGACCCGCGTGCGGGTGGGGGCCTCTCCGGCGTTCGTTGGCTGCCGCGCCTCCGGGACGAGCCCGGAGGCGCGAGCGCGTCAGGCCGCCGAGGACTCGTCCGTGGAGCCGCCGCCGGCCAGCTCGGCCGGGACCGCGTCGGGGACAGCGCCCGGGCGGTCGGCGCCGTCGAAGACCAGCTTCGCCTTCTCGAACTGGGCCGGGTCGCCCTCGCAGTCGATGACCACGATCTGGCCCGGGCGCAGCTCGTTGAAGAGGATGCGCTCGGACAGGGCGTCCTCGATCTCGCGCTGGATCGTGCGGCGCAGCGGCCGGGCGCCCAGCACGGGGTCGTAGCCCTTGTTCGCCAGGAACTTCTTGGCGTTGTCCGTCAGCTCCAGGCCCATGTCCTTGTTGCGGAGCTGGGTCTCGATCCGGGCGATCATCAGGTCGACGATGCCGAGGATCTGGTCCTGCATGAGCTGGTGGAAGACGATCGTGTCGTCGATGCGGTTGAGGAACTCCGGGCGGAAGTGCTGCTTCAGCTCGTCGTTGACCTTCTGCTTCATCCGCTCGTAGTTGGACTCGTTGTCCTCCGACGCCTGGAAGCCCAGCGACACGGCCTTGGCCACGTCACGGGTGCCCAGGTTGGTGGTCAGGATGATCACCGTGTTCTTGAAGTCCACGATGCGGCCCTGACCGTCGGTGAGACGACCGTCCTCCAGGATCTGCAGGAGGGTGTTGAACACGTCCGGGTGGGCCTTCTCGATCTCGTCGAAGAGGACCACCGAGAACGGCCGCCGGCGAACCTTCTCGGTCAGCTGGCCACCCTCGTCGTAACCGACGTATCCGGGAGGCGCGCCGACGAGCCGGGACACCGTGTAGCGGTCGTGGAACTCGGACATGTCGAGCTGGATCAGCGCGTCCTCGGAGCCGAAGAGGAACTCGGCGAGCGCCTTCGAGAGCTCGGTCTTCCCGACGCCGGACGGGCCGGCGAAGATGAACGAGCCGGAGGGGCGCTTCGGGTCCTTCAGGCCGGCCCGGGTACGCCGGATGGCCTTCGAGACCGCCTTGACCGCGTCGTCCTGGCCGACGAGGCGCTTGTGCAGCTCGTCCTCCATGCGCAGGAGGCGGGCCGTCTCCTCCTCGGTCAGCTTGTAGACCGGGATGCCGGTCCAGTTCGCCAGGACCTCGGCGATCTGCTCGTCGTCGACCTCGGACACAACGTCGAGGTCGCCGGCCTTCCACTCCTTCTCCCGCTGCGCCTTCTGGCCCAGCAGCTGCTTCTCCTTGTCGCGCAGCTGCGCGGCCCGCTCGAAGTCCTGCGCGTCGATCGCGGACTCCTTGTCGCGGCGCACCTGAGCGATGCGCTCGTCGAAGTCACGCAGGTCTGGCGGCGCGGTCATCCGGCGGATGCGCATCCGGGCGCCGGCCTCGTCGATCAGGTCGATCGCCTTGTCCGGCAGGTAGCGGTCGGAGATGTAGCGGTCGGCGAGCGTCGCCGCGGCCACCAGGGCGGCGTCGGTGATCGTCACCCGGTGGTGCGCCTCGTAGCGGTCGCGCAGGCCCTTGAGGATCTCGATGGTGTGCGCCAGCGACGGCTCACCCACCTGGATCGGCTGGAAGCGCCGCTCGAGGGCGGCGTCCTTCTCGAGGTGCTTGCGGTACTCGTCGAGGGTGGTCGCACCGATCGTCTGGAGCTCGCCGCGGGCCAGCATCGGCTTGAGGATGCTCGCCGCGTCGATCGCGCCCTCGGCGGCGCCCGCACCGACGAGCGTGTGGATCTCGTCGATGAACAGGATGATGTCGCCGCGGGTGCGGATCTCCTTGAGGACCTTCTTCAGCCGCTCCTCGAAGTCACCGCGGTAGCGGGAGCCGGCGACCAGCGCACCGAGGTCGAGCGTGTAGAGCTGCTTGTCCTTGAGCGTCTCGGGCACCTCGCCCTTGACGATCCGCTGGGACAGCCCCTCGACCACGGCGGTCTTGCCCACGCCGGGCTCGCCGATGAGGACCGGGTTGTTCTTGGTCCGGCGGGACAGCACCTGCATGACCCGCTCGATTTCCTTCTCCCGGCCGATGACCGGGTCGAGCTTGCCCTCGCGGGCGGCCTGGGTGAGGTTCCGGCCGAACTGGTCGAGCACGAGGCTCGTGGACGGCGCCGCCTCGCCCGGGGCACCGGTGCCGGCGGCGGCCGGCTCCTTGCCCTGGTAGCCGGAGAGCAGCTGGATGACCTGTTGGCGGACCCGGTTGAGGTCCGCACCGAGCTTGACCAGCACCTGGGCGGCCACGCCCTCACCCTCCCGGATCAGGCCCAGGAGGATGTGCTCGGTGCCGATGTAGTTGTGCCCGAGCTGCAGCGCCTCGCGCAGCGACAGCTCCAGCACCTTCTTGGCGCGTGGCGTGAACGGGATGTGCCCGCTCGGCGCCTGCTGGCCCTGGCCGATGATCTCCTCGACCTGCTGGCGGACGCCCTCCAGCGAAATGCCGAGGCTCTCGAGCGCCTTGGCCGCCACGCCCTCACCCTCGTGGATGAGGCCGAGCAGGATGTGCTCGGTGCCGATGTAGTTGTGGTTGAGCATGCGGGCTTCTTCCTGCGCCAGGACGACCACCCGTCGTGCTCGGTCGGTGAACCGCTCGAACATCCCTGCTCCTCACGTGCCGTGTCCGTCGCCGCCGCCCCTGTGCGGAATCCCCCGGGGAGGGGATCGCCACGCGAAGCTCTGTCGGACGCCAACGTGACCGTGCCATCACTCTATCGCCGCGGACCGACACATTGCGGGTGTGCAGCATTGCCGCACCCCACGTCGGACCACGCCTTGGGTGTTGCCTACCCTCCGGGCACCACGTGTACCCGGTGCTTTTGCCCAACGCTCGCATCCCGGAGCCTGTTCCAGCAGCCCCGGCCGTACGCCAAGAGCGAAATCCCGGCCCACAACACGACAGCACCCACCGTAACCGAGTCGTTACGGTGGGTGCGGCCCCGCTCAGGGAGTAAGCAAAACGAACGCTCAGGACGAAACGGTCAAGCGGCGCTATCGGCCCGCTTCGGCGTTATAACGGTCGACGATTTCCTGCTTGATCCGACCGCGGTCGGACACCGGGATGCCCTTGTTCTGTGCCCATTCCCGAATCGCCTTGTTCTGCTCGCGGTCGGCGGCTGCGCCGCCCCGCCCGCGCGCAGTGGCCGCACGACCACCGACGACGACGCCACCCCGGCCGACCTTGGTCCCCGCGTCCATGTACGGGCCGAAGGCATCGCGCAGCTTCGACGCGTTCTTCTTGGACAGGTCGATCTCGTACTGAACGCCGTCGAGCGCGAACTTCACGGTCTCGTCGGCGTCCCCGCCGTCGATGTCGTCGACCAGCACGTGGATGGTCCGCTTGGCCACTGTGGTATTCCCTTCGAGGAAGTCCGCCCCGTGTTGTGCGAATGCAAAGATAACGCAATATGGGACGTCCCCGTCAACGGTACGCCGAAACTACTCCGGTCGCACCAGCGGAAAGAGGATCGTTTCGCGAATGCCGAGCCCGGTGAGCGCCATCAGAAGCCGATCGATTCCCATGCCCATCCCACCGGTCGGCGGCATTCCGTACTCCAGCGCGCGCAGATAGTCCTCGTCCAGTTGCATGGCGTCCGGATCTCCCTTGGCCGCCTGCACCGACTGCGCGACCAGCCGCTCGCGCTGCACGACCGGGTCGACGAGCTCCGAGTAGGCGGTCGCCAGCTCGAAACCCTGCACGTACAGATCCCACTTCTCGGTCACGCCCGGCGTGCTGCGGTGCGAGCGGGTCAGCGGTGCCGTCTCCTCCGGATAATCGCGCACGAACGTCGGCGCGATCAGGCCCGGCACGACGAGTTCCTCGAACAGTTCCTCGGCGAGCTTTCCGGGGCCCCACTTCGGGTCGGCCTTGACGTCGTGCTTGTCGGCCAGCTCGGCCAGCCGGGCCAGCGGCGTTTGCGCCGTGACCTGCTCGCCGACCGCCTCGGAAAGCACGCCGTAAAGCGACACGCTGCGCCACTGCCCGCCCAGGTCGAACTCGGTGCCGTCGGAATGGCGAACCACGTGACTTCCGGTCAGCGCAACCGCCGCCGACTGCACCAGACCGCGGGTAAGGTCGGCCATGACGTCGTAGTCGGCATAAGCCTGGTACACCTCCAGCATCGCGAACTCCGGCGAGTGCGACGAGTCGATGCCCTCATTGCGGAAGTTGCGGTTGATCTCGAAGACGCGCTCGATGCCGCCGACCACGCAGCGCTTCAGAAATAGCTCGGGAGCGATACGCAGGTACAAATCCGTGTCGAGTGCATTGCTATGTGTGACGAATGGCCGTGCAGCTGCACCGCCATGAAGCAACTGCAACATGGGTGTTTCAACCTCGAGAAAGTCGAGGCCGTGCAGGGTGTCGCGCAACGCGCGGACCACGGTGGACCGGGTGCGTACCATTTCCCGGGCCTGCGGGCGGACCACCAGGTCGACATAGCGCTGGCGGACCCGGCTCTCCTCGCTCATCGGCTTGTGCGCGACCGGCAGCGGCCGCAGCGCCTTCGAGTTCATCTGCCAGGTGTCGGCGAGCACGGACAGCTCGCCGCGGCGGCTGGTGATGACCTCGCCGGTGACGCCCACGTGGTCGCCGAGGTCGACCAGGCGCTTCCAGTCCTCCAGCGCCTCGGCGCCGACCTTGTCCAGCGACAGCATCGCCTGCAGCTCGGTGCCGTCGCCGGCCCGCAGCGTGGCGAAGGCCAGCTTGCCGGTGTTGCGCACGAAGATGACCCGCCCGGCGACCGCGGCCGTGTCACCGCTGGCGGTGTCGGTCGGCAGGTCGCGGTACCGCTCCCGGATCTCGGCGATCGTGGCGGTCCGCGGGAAGCCGACGGGGTAGGCCTCCCGCCCCTCCTCCAGCAGCCGGCTCCGCTTCTCCCGGCGGATCTTCATCTGCTCGGGCAGCTCGGAAGAGTCGGCAAGGTCGAGGTCGGGGGCCTGGTCGGTCACGGCGCAACAAATCCTTCGAGAAGAAACGGCTGGGAATCCCCAAGAGCCTACTTCGGTACCGTTGGCCGGTGGATTTCGCAGCACATGCCTCATCGTTCGGAGCCGCCGCCGACCTCTACGACCGCATCCGGCCGCAGTACCCGGTCGAGGCGCTCCAGTGGGCCGTTCCCGGCAGCAGCGACATCGTCGACCTCGGCGCCGGCACCGGCATCCTCACCCGCCAGCTCCGCGCCCTGGGCCACCACGTGATCGCGGTCGAGCCGGACGACAAGATGCGCGAACAGATCGACGGCGACGCCCGCGCCGGCAACGCGGCCGAGATCCCGGTCGATGACGCCACGCAGGACGCGGTCACGGCCGGCCAGGCCTACCACTGGTTCGCGACCGAAGAGGCCCACACCGAGATCGCCCGCGTTCTGAAGCCAGGCGGGTGTTTCGTCCCCATCTGGAACGTTCGCGACGAGTCCGTCCCCTGGGTCGCTGACCTGTCGGGGGTCTTCGACGGCCACCGCGCCCGCGAGGCCCTGGACGAGCGCTTCCTGCCGCAGAGCCAGTTCGGCCCCCACTTCGGCACCGCCGAGCTGCGCAAGTTCTCGTGGAGCGCCACGCACACCGCCGACTCCCTCGTCGAACTGGTCCGCTCGCGCTCGTACTACCTGGTCTCCGACGAGCCCACCCGCAGGAGGCTCGAGCAGGAGGTCCGAGCCCTGGTGAAGGACCACGGCGACCGGTTCGAGCTGCCCTACGTCACCTACGCCTACCGGGCCCGAAAACTCTAGGTGTTGCGGTCGAAGATCAGCCGCAGCCCGATCAGCGTGAGCATCGGCTCGTGGTGGGTGACCGTCTGGCACTCGCCGATCACGATCGACGCCAGTCCACCGGTCGCCACCACAGCCTTCACGTTGCCGCCCAGCTCCGCGGTCACCCCGCGAACCACCCCGTCGACCTGGCCGGCGAACCCGTAGACCACCCCGGACTGCAGGCACTCGACCGTGTTCTTGCCGATCACCCGCGGCGGCTTGACCAGCTCGACCTTGCGCAGCTGCGCGGCCCGGTCGGCGAGCGCGTCGACGGAGATCTCGATCCCGGGCGCCAGCACGCCACCGAGGAACTCGCCACGGGCCGACACCACGTCGAAGTTCGTCGACGTCCCGAAGTCGACCACGATCGACGGCCCGCCGAACAGGCTGAACGCCGCGAGCGTGTTCGCCACCCGGTCGGTGCCGACCTCCTTCGGGTTGTCGATCGCCAGCTGCACGCCGGTGCGCACGCCGGGCTCGACAATCACCGTCGGGACGTTCCCGTAGTACCGCTGCAGCATCGTGCGCAGCGAACGCAGCGCCGCCGGCACGGTCGAGCACGCCGCGATGCCGGTCAGTGACACCGCGTCGGTGGCGAGCAGGCCGCGGTACAGCAGACCCATCTCGTCGGCGGTCGCGCGGGCGTCGGTCTTGATCCGCCACGAGTGGACGATCTTCTCGCCCTCGAAGGTGGCGAGCACCGTGTTCGTGTTTCCGATGTCGATGCAGAGCAGCACGTCGGAAGCCTAACCAAAGGGGCGCCCGCCTCACCCTCACGGCGACTCATCTAACATCCCGAGCCAATGGCCGCACTGCTCGCGCTGCTGCCGCTGGCGACACTCCTCTCCGCCGCGGTGGTGCTGCGTCCGCGTGACGAGGAGACTCCCCAGCGGCACCGGCTGGCCATCATCCGTGCGGCGCTCGCCGTCGGCGCGGGCGCGGTGCTCTCGGTCGAGCTGCTGTCCCTCGCCGGCGCGGTCGCCCGCGGCCCGGTCATCGCCCTGTGGGCGATCGCCGCCGTGGTCACCGGTTACCTGGCCTGGCGCCGCCGTCCCGCGGACTGGCAGGCTCCGTGGCCTCCGCTGTACCTCGCGATCCCGGTCGCCCTGCTCGTCCTCGCCGAGCTGGTGCTGGCCCTCGCCTCGGCGCCGAACAACTTCGACTCCAACAGCTACCACCTGCCGAAGATCGAGCACTGGATCGCGAACGGCGACCTGGGCAACTACGCCACCTTCCAGATCCAGCAGCTCATCCTGGTGCCCGGCGCCGAGTTCCTGCTGCTGCACCTGCGGCTGCTCACCGGCGATGACGGGCTGTTCAACCTGCTGCAGTGGGGCGCCGGGCTGCTCGGCGCGGTCGCGCTCTCCCGCTGCGCCGCCCAGCTCGGCGCCGGGCGCATCGGCCAGTGGCTGGCTGCCGCCGTGTTCCTCACCGCCCCCGCCGTCGTCCTGGAATCCACCAGCACCCAGAACGACCTGGTCGTGGTGGCCTGGGTGACCTGCGCGGCCACGATCGCACTGAACAAATCACCCAGAATCTCCGACGCCCTGGCACTCGCTGCCGCGGCCGGTCTCGTCACTGTGACCAAGTCGACCGGCCTGATGGCGCTCGCCCCCGTCCTGATCTTCTGGGGAATCGCCCAACTCCGGCAGAAGGCCATCAAAGCGACGCTCTCCGTCGCCGGCCTGGTCATCGCCGCCATGCTGCTGCTCGCCGGCCCGTCGTTCCTGCGCGTCCACGACGCCTTCGGCTCACCCCTCGGCCCGGAGGACTACCGCGTCGGCCTGTCCACCCAGCGCCACGACCCGCCGGCCATCCTGGTCAACGGCCTCAGGCTGGGCGCGTCCACGCTGCTCACGCCGGTACCTGCGGTCAACGAGGCGGTCGGCAAGGCCGTCATCGGCGTCGCGCACCTGGTCGACGTCGATCCGAACGACCCGGCCATCACCCAATGGAAGAGCGTCTTCCCGGGTACCCGCTGGAAGCCCGACGAGGACCGCTCGCCGTACCCGATCCAGTCGGCCCTCGTCCTGCTCGGGCTGGCCGTCGGCCTGTTCGTCCCGCGGACCAGGTGGTACGCGGCCATGGTCCTCGGCGCGTTCCTGCTCACGGCCGCGGTGGTCAAGTGGCAGGACTGGGGGAACCGGCTGATCCTGCCCGCGTTCGCCCTGGCCGTACCCCTGGCCGGCGTGTGGCTGGAGCGCATCTCCAAACGGAAGATCGTCGCCGCCGGCGTCGCCCTCGTGATGGCCGCGGCGTTCGCGCACGCCGCCGCGGCCGTCCTGCTCGGCCAGCCCCGCCGGCTGATCGGCCAGGGGTCGGTCTTCACCGTCGACGACTGGCAGGAGCGCTTCGCCCGGATGCCCGCCCAGGCGGCGTCCTACCGCACGGCGATCGACGAGGTCCGGGCCTCCGGGGCGCGGCGGGTCGGCCTGGTGGTCGAGGGCGACCTCTGGGAGTACCCGGTCCAGATCGAGCTGCGGGACACCGAACTGGTGTCGCTGCTGACGGGCACCCCGGCCGTCCCGGCGGCCAGCGTGTTCTCCGTCGATGCCGTCATCTGCTTCTCGAGCGCCGACCTGTGTCGGCGCGCCGTGCCGGCGGACTGGCGGTACCGCCAGATCGACCCCCTCGTCGCGACCGCCTTCCCGCCGGCCTAGCTCCTGTCCCGCTCAGTGGTGCTGGCGGAGATCCATGGCGATGTCCAGGATCGGCGAGGAGTGGGTCAGCCCGCCGACCGAGAGGTAGTCGACGCCGGTCGCCGCGTACTCGGCCGCCGTCTCCAGCCGCAGGTTTCCCGTCGCCTCCAGCTCGGCCCGCCCGCCGACCGCGGCCACCACCTCCCGCAGCAGCTCCGGCGCCATGTTGTCGAGCAGCAGGAACGTGGCCCCGGCGGTGACCGCCTCGACCGCCTCGCCGACCGTGGTGACCTCCACCTGCACCAGCACGTCCGGGAACGCCGCCCGCACCCGCTCGTAGGCGGCGGTGATCCCGCCGGCCGCCAGCTTGTGGTTGTCCTTGATCATGGCGACGTCGTACAGCCCCATGCGCTTGTTCGTGCCGCCACCGGCCCGCACCGCGTACTTCTCCAGGATGCGCAGCCCGGGCGTGGTCTTGCGGGTGTCCAAAACCAGCGCCTTGGTGTCCTGCAGCAGCACGGCCCAGCGGTGCGTGTGGGTCGCGACGCCGGACATGCGGCAGATCAGGTTGAGGGCGGAGCGCTCGGCGGTGAGCAGCGCCCGGGTCGGCCCGTGCACGCTGAGCAGCACGTCGCCGCGCGTGACGACGTCGCCGTCGCGCCGGCGCACCTCGACGGAGACCGCGTCGGAGACGGCCTCGAACACGGCAGCGGCCACGGGCAGGCCGGCCACCACGCCGTCGGCGCGAGCGACGAGGTCGGCGTCGTCGGTCTGCTCCTCGGGGATCGTCGCCACGCTGGTGACGTCGAGCCGGTCGGGGCCGAGGTCTTCGGCGAGCGTGCGCTCCACGATCTCCGCGACGGCGGCCGGGTCCAGCCCGATCTTCCGCAGTGCGGCCTCGGTCTCCAGTCTCACGCTTCCTCCCAGGTCTCGGTCAGGGCGCCGGCGGCGTCCAGGGCGGCGAGGAAATGCCCCCGGAACACGTCGCTGGCGTCGGGGAAGTCCTCGCGCCAATGGCAGCCGCGGGTCTCGTGCCGTTGCGCCGCCGCGCCGACGAGCGCGCCGGCCACGGTCAGCAGGTTGGTCGCCTCCCAGGCGGCCACATGCGGGGTGGAGCGGTCGAGCGCGAGCTTGGTGAGCGCCTGTGCGGCCTGGTCCAGGGACTCGGCGCTCCGCAGTACCGAAGCATGCGCCGACATCGCGGCCTGCAGCGGCTGGCGGATCGCCGGATCGGCCGACCACGCCGGCCGCTCGTCCGGCACCGGCTCGGCCTGCCGTGGCAGGTCACGGGCGACGTCCTCGGCGATCCGGCGGGCGAAGACGAGGCCCTCCAGCAGCGAGTTCGACGCCAGGCGGTTGGCGCCGTGGACACCGGTGCAGGCGACCTCGCCGCACGCGTACAGCCCGCGGATCGAGGTCCGGCCGCGCAGGTCGGTGCGCACCCCGCCGGAGGCGTAGTGGGCGGCGGGCGACACCGGGATCAGGTCGGTCACCGGGTCGACGCCGGCGGCGCGGCACGAGGCCACGATCGTCGGGAAGCGCCCCTCCAGGAACTCCCGGCCCAGGTGGCGCGCGTCGAGCCAGACGTTGGCGGTGCCCTCGGCCCGCATGACCCGGTAGATGCCCTTGGCGACGATGTCGCGCGGGGCCAGCTCGGCGAGCTCGTGCTTGCCGACCATGAACCGGTTGCCGTCGCCGTCGCGCAGGTACGCCCCCTCGCCCCGCAGCGCCTCGCTGACCAGCGGCTGCTGCGAGTCGCGGTTGTTGAGCGCAAGCGCGGTCGGGTGGAACTGCACGAACTCGATGTCGGTCACCGCCGCCCCGGCGCGCAGCGCGAGCGCGACCCCGTCGCCGGTGGACACGATCGGGTTGGTGGTCGCGGCGAAGATCTGCCCCATGCCACCGGTCGCGAGCACGACGGCCCGCGCGAGCACCGCCCCGACGCCGTCCTCGGCGCCCTCGCCGAGCACGTGGAGGGTCACCCCGCAGGCCCGCCCGTCGGCGTCGGTGAGCAGGTCGAGCACCAGGGCGTGCTCGATGAGGCGGATCCACGGGTCCCGGTGCACGGCGGCGTGCAGCGCCCGCTGTACCTCGGCGCCCGTCGCGTCGCCACCGGCGTGGATGATGCGGTTCGCGTGGTGGCCGCCCTCGCGGGTCAGCATGAGCGACCCGTCCGTGTTGCGGTCGAACTCCGCGCCCCAGCGGATGAGCTCACGCACCCGCGTCGGCCCCTCCCGGACGAGCACCTCGACGGCCGCCGGATCGCACAGCCCGACGCCCGCGACCAGCGTGTCCTGCGCGTGCGCCTCGGGCGTGTCGTGCGGGTCGAGCACGGCGGCGATCCCGCCCTGCGCCCACCGGGTCGACCCGTCGTCGATGTTGACCTTGGTGACGACGGTGACGTGGAGGCCGGCCTCGCGCAGGTGCAGCGCGGCGGTCAGCCCGGCGACGCCCGACCCGATGACCACGACGTCGGTCGGCTCCGCCCACCCGGGCTGCGGCCCGGCAAGTCGGCGCGGCACGCTCGGCAATGTCATCCCTACAGTCAACATCACCCCTCCGTTCGGCGGGCCGTGATAATCGTCGCCTCTACAAGGTGGGCAACGGTGCCAGCCCGAGTCCCTTGACGGTCGCCTTCAGCGGCTTGCCGCTCATGAGATAGCAGGTGAAGGCCTGGTCGCTGCCGAGCCATTCGGACGCGGTCTTCGGCCCGACCGACCCCGGCGCGAGGTCCTCCCGCGTCCCGTCCTCGGGCAGCCCGAGGTAGTGCAGCCCGAGCGTGGTACACCCCTTGGCGCTCGCCGACCGCACGGCGGTCTCGTCGAACGGCGCCTCGGGCGGCGTGATGGTGTAGACCCCGGAGTACTCCCCGTCGTGGGCCTCGGCGCACCCGACGTACCGCAGCTGCTCCCCGCTGCGCTTCACGCAGGCGATCGCGAGGTCGGCACCCTTCAGCGCCCCCTTGAGCGTGATCTTCCGCGCGAGGTACTCGTCGGCGGTGGGCCCGCTGACCTCGGCGACCGCGCAGGCGAAGAACCCGTCGCTGGCCGGCTTGATCCAGGAGGCGACGATCTGCACCCGGTTCTCGTGCCACCCGCCGCCGAGGAAGATCGGTCCCTGCACGAGGCAGGCCCGCCGAGCCTGCGCGTACAGCAGGTTCTCGGTGAGCTTCACCTCCTCGCCGCGGGCCTTGTCGTGGCGGTGCAGCAGGTCCTCGCTGACCTGGTCGACGTGGAAGACCTCGACGGTGTGCCCGGCCGAGCAGTCCACGGTGCCACCGGCCCACGGGAAGGCGGCCTGCGCCCCGGCAGCGTCGACACTCCAGCACGACCCGACGGCGGGCGCCCCGGCCGGCGGCGTGGTCGGAATGTCCCGCCCCCGGTCCCGGAAGATCCACCACGCCCCGCCCGCCAGCAACACCACCACGACCGTGATGAGCACCACCCGCTGCCTCATGAGGAAGCAGTGTGCCCTACCGGTGGGTAACAAGCCAGATTTATGAATGACTCAGGTCCGTGCAAGGCACGACCGTTGCTCATTGGTGGAATGGGTGCTGCCCGGTTCTTGGATGGGTCGGGTGGCACCTGGGCCGTCGGTTCATCGCCTACCGTTGCTGCCCCCTGGTTTGAGGGCTTGCGGGAGTGTTTGCGGGGCTGGCGGTCCGGGACATCCCGACTGGCGACAGGGCTACTGCGCCGTAGAGCGCCCGTCAATGAGCGTCCGGCAGTGATGTCCCGAACCTCCAGGTGCTCCGAACACTGGGACTAGCAGTGACAGGAGCAGGTATGAGTCTGTCGCAACAGCGGTTCGCCGGCATCGACTGGGCCAGCGACAACCACGCCGTTTGTGTCGTCGATGAGGCTGGTGAGCCGGTCGAACGGCTGGTGGTGGCGCATTCGAAGGCCGGGATCAGCAAGGCGGTCGGGGTGCTGCGCCGCCACGGCGTGGCTGGGGTGGGGATCGAACGGCCGGACGGGCCCCTGGTCGCGGGCTTGGTGGGCGCCGGGTTGGATGTGTTTGTGGTGCCGCCGTCGCAGGTCAAGAGTCTGCGGCGGCGGTTCGGGTCGGCGGGGCACAAGGACGACCGGTTCGACGCCTACGTCCTGGCGGACACGGTGCGCACCGACCGGCGCCGTCTGGTCCCGTTACGGCCGGACGCGCCGGCCACGACGGCGTTACGGACCCTGGTCCGCGCCCGGGCCGACCTGGTCGGGCATCGCGTCGCGATGGTCAACCAACTGCGGGCGCATCTGGACACCGTGCTCCCGGCGGCGGCCGGGCTGTTCCACGAGCTGACCTCACCGATCAGCCGCGCCTTCCTCACGGCGTTCCCGACCCAGAACGCCGTGGACGCGCTCACCCTGGACGAACTGGCCGCATGGCTGGCCGGGCAACGCTACCGGGCACACCCCGCCACGGTGATCTTCGACCGGCTACAGGCCGCACCCGCCGGCGTGACGGGCCCCGCCGGCACCGCCCTCGCCGCCGTCACCCAGGCCTACCTGACCGCGGTGACCAGCCTCATCGAGCAGACCAACGCCCTGGAGGAGCAGATCGCCGCCGCCCTCGCGCAGCATCCGGACGGGCACATCTTCACCTCCCTGCCCCGCGCCGGGACGGTCCGGGCGGCCCGGCTCCTGGCCGAGATCGGCGACGCCCGCGGCCGCTACCCGACCGCCGCGGCGTTGGCCGGCCTGGCCGGGGTCACCCCGTCAACACGGCAGTCCGGGCAGGTCAGGGTGGTCGCGTTCCGGTGGGCGGTCAACAAACAACTCCGCGGCGCCGTCTGCGACTTCGCCGCCGACACCATCCGCGCCAACCCCTGGGCCGCCAACCTCTACCACCAAGCCCGAAACCGCGGCCACCGCCACCCCCACGCCGTCAGAATCCTCGCCCGCGCCTGGCTCAGCGTCATCTGGAAACTCTGGACCACCCACACCCCCTACCAACCCGAACGCCACAACGCCCTACAGAAAATCCTCACCCAAACCCCTTGACCCCACAGGGCACTCCCGTCAGACACCGCTCGTGCCGCCGGTGCATCCGCCCCGGCGCCACGGACGCTGCCACCGCCGTCGCCCCAAGGACCCGCGACCTCCGGCCGCGCGGGACGTCCGCGACACTTACGCCCCGGGGCCGACCGCGGCTGCGGCACCGACGTCGGTCGATCCACCCTCGCGGAGGGCCGCGACGCCTCGGCGCCGGCGCCGGTCGATCCGCTCCAGGGGACGGCCGCGGCACAACTTCACCGACGTTGGTCGATCTACCCTCGCGTGGATCGCCAGGAAGCGCGGCAGATCGACCAACGTCTCACGCCGACCGGCACCGCAAGCCCGCCACCCCATGATCAAGGGAAACTTCTGGCTGCCATGACAGCCAAATACTTCCCTTGATCATGGAGGGACTCAAGATTGCCAGCAGCGCCGCGGGTCAGATCGGGGCGTTGCCGTTGCCCTTCAGGGAGCGCCCCACCGACAGCTTGCCCTCCAGCATCAGGTAGCAGCGCGCCGAGCGGTCCCCGTACTCCCAGCGGCTCTGATGCGCCGTCGACCAGGCGAAGCTCAACTGCTGGTTGGTGTCGAACTGCGCCTCGGTCAGCCCCAGGAACTTCGCCACCAGCGCCTTGCACCCCGGCTGGAGCAGCGACCGCCGCGCGCCGGCGTCCGACGGGTACGGCCGGGCGTCCGGCGAGTAGAACGTGCCGACGTACTCGCCGTTGTGCTGCTGCTCGCACGCGATCGGCACGAAGTCGTCGATGAAGCCGTCGCCATCAGTCTTCACCTGCACGCAGCCCAGCGCGATCGGCCGGCTGCCGTCCAGCGTGTCCTTCAGCGACGCCTTGCGGGTGAAGACCGTGCCGTTGTCGTCGCTGACCTCGATCAGGTCGCAGCGGAAGAAGCGGGCCTCGCCGCGCCACTGCGCCTCGGTCGGCGTGAAGACCCGCAGCACCAGCCGGCCGTCGTGCCAGTCGCCGTCCAGGAACGACTTCGCCTGCTGGTCGCAGGTGCTGTAGGCGTCGGCGAGCTGCGCACCCGCCGGCGGCACGGAGCCCTGTGCGGTGGTCCCGGTGAACGAGCCGACATGGAACGTCTCGGTCGCGTGGTCGGCCGCGCAGTCGACCGCCTTCATGCCCGAGCCCGGCTCGAGCTTCTCCGCCGAGGCGGCGCCGGTCCAGCACTGGCCGATGGCCGGCACCGGCACGCCGGGCTTGCCCAGCGCGGGCCAGTCGTCGACCAGGTCGCCGTCGGTGCCGGCCGGCGCGCCGCAGGCCGCGAGGAACGCCACCAGGGCCAGCGACAGGCCGGCCTGCCACCGCTTCATGAACTACACCTTGCCGCTGCCGAGGTTCTTCACGGACTTGGTGGTCGTCAACTTGTCGAACAGCATCGCGTAGCAGCGGGCCGCACGGTCGCCGCGCAGCCACGCCTCCTCGTCCACCAGCCAGAAGCCGATGCCGAGCTGCTGGTGGTTGACCAGCGTCGAGGTGCTCATGTTGAGGTACTTCGCGCCCAGCGCCTCGCAACCGGGCCGCATCGCGGCGCGGCGCTCCTCGGAGTTCGTCGGGAAGGCCCGCTCACCGGAGTTGTAGGTGCCCACGTACTCCATGTTGTGGACGTTGGTGCACGAGGTCACGTTGTAGTCGAGCCAGGTCTTGCCGTCGGCCTCGTAGGTCTCCTGCATGCAGGTCAGCGCGATCGGCTTGTCGCCCTTCAGCCCGTCCTTGAGCGAGCTGTTGCGGCTCACCGGCTTGTTGCCGTCGCTGGCCACCTCGGCGAGGTCGCAGCGGAAGTAGCGGGCGCCGGCGGCCCAGTGCGCCGCCGACGGGGCGAGCACGAGCATGGCCAGGCGACCGTCGTGGTAGTCGCCGCCGAGGAAGCTCTCGGCCTCCTTGGCGCACTTCTGCCAGGCGTCGTTGAGGGCGGCGCCCTTGGGCGGCGTCGAACCGGTCGCCGCGCTGCCGGTGAGCTCGCCGACGAAGAACGTCTCGCTGGCGTGCGCGCTGGTGCACGCCTCGACCGGGGTGAACGAGAAGATCGTCGTGGTGTCGTGCGCGAAGTAACTGACGCTCGTGTTGTAGCACTTGTTCACGGGCGGTGACGGAATCTTCGCGGCGTCCAGCATCTTCCAGTCGTCGGTCAGGTCCTTGTCGACCCCCGCGGGGGTGCCGCAGGCGGCGAGCAAGAACACCGCGACGGCCGGCACGAGTGCCGGAATGAGCCGCCGGAAACGCGTCATCTTCGTTGTCCCCTCCCCCGAGCGCACGGAACGCCGGTGCAGTGTGCCAACCATAAATGTCCGAGGCAACCCGCCGACAGGTCAGGCGGTAGTGATCGGCAACGCCTTCGTGCCGCCCCCTTTCAGCGAGGTCGCAACCGGTTTGGGCGGCCAGACCAAGCACCGGACGGCCCGGTTGCCGAGCTCCCACGCCGCCTTGTCGAACGGCATTGTGATCAGACCGGTACGTGAGCGGAAGTTCGCGTCGTCGGGGACCCCGGCGAACCGGGCCACGACCGGGCGGCAGCCCGCGAGGTTCAGGTCACGCCGCGTGCCGGGATCGGGCGGGTAGGGGCCGTCGGGCGGCTCGAACAGCCCGGCGAACTCCGCCTCGTGCGGCTGGTCGCAGCGGGCCGGCCTGATGCGGTCGATCTCGCCGGCCTTGCCCCCGGCGGGCTGGGTCACCGACACGCAGCCGATGAGGAGTTCGCCGCCGGGCCGCAGCGCGCCGCGGAGCGAGCCCGACCTGGTCACCGGGCTGAAGCGGTCAAGGTCTTCGAGGGCCTGGAGATCGCAGCGGTACCACCGGGCGCCCGCATCCCACTGGGACGGCGTCGGCAGGTCGACGCTGAGCGCCAGCCGCCCGAGCCGCCAGTCCGCACCGAGCAGGGCGTTGGCATCGGCGGAGCACTTGGCGTGGGCGGCCTTCAGGCCCGCGCCGCCGCTGGCCGGCGGGGTGCCCCGGTCGGCGTCGGCGCCGGCGAACTGCCCGACGCTGACCAGCTCGACCTGGTGCGGGCCGGTGCAGTCGACGGGGTCGGGCCAGCGGGTCACCTCGGCGGCCGCGGCGCCGGCGGGCAGCTCGAAACAGGCCGGCGCGACCGGCACCACGAGCGCCGCCGCCGGCAGCATCGCCCAGCCATTGACAAGATCGCCGTCGGTGCCCGGCGGCTTGGGCGGTGGGCCGCACGCGGACAGCAGCAACAACACGCTCAGCACGGCGAGCGCGCGTCGCAAAGCGACCTCCCTGTCACCTTCAGGCGACATCCCACACCGCGCACCGCGCTCAGTCACCCAGGTTTGGTCTATGCCCGGGCGAGGTCCCCCACCGTGTCGCCGCGCACGGGCGACCCCACCATACCCGCCACAGCGTCCGCCGGATCGTGACCGAGCTCGATGACCTTGTTGTCGGCGTCGACGTGGACGACGCGCGGGACATAGACGCGCGCCTCGGCGTCGTCCATCTGCCCGTACGAGATCAGGATGACCAGGTCGCCCGGGTGGACCAGGTGGGCGGCGGCGCCGTTGATCCCGATGACGCCGGAGCCGCGCGGCCCCGCGATCACGTAGGTCTCCAGCCGCGCGCCGTTGGTCACGTCGACGATCGCGACCTGCTCGCCGGCGAGCAGGTCGGCGGCGTCCATGAGGTCCTCGTCGACGGTCACCGAGCCCACGTAGTGCAGGTCGGCCTGGGTGACCGTGGCGCGGTGGATCTTGGACTTGAGCATCGTGCGGATCACGGAAGCTGTACCTCTACGTTGTCGATGAGCCGGGTCGCGCCGACCCAGGCCGCCGTGAGCAGCCGGGCCGGACCACGCGCGGGCGCGGGCCCGAGCAGCGGATCGGTGAGCACCAGGTAGTCGAGCTTGACCTCGGGCACCGCGGCGAACACCGCGAGCCCGGCGGCCACAGCGTCCGCGCCCGACGAGGCGGCGGCAGCGCCGGACCGCAGCGCCCGCGCCAGGGTCAGCGCCGACGCGCGCTCGGCCGGAGCGAGGTAGCGGTTCCGGCTGGACAGCGCCAGCCCGTCGGCCTCCCGCACCGTCGGCACGCCGCGCACGTCGATCGGCAGGTCGAAGTCGCGGACCATCGCCCGGATCAGGCCGAGCTGCTGGTAGTCCTTCTCACCGAAGTAGGCGAGGTCGGGCCGGGTCAGCTGGAACAGCTTGTTGACCACGGTCAGCACGCCGTGGAAGAAGCCGGGCCGGCTCGCGCCCTCGTACAGTTCGCCGGCCGGGCCGGGGTTGACCCGCACCAGCGGCTCACCGTGCGGGTACATGACCTCGCGCGGCGGCGTGAAGGCGACGTCGACCCCGATCGATCGCGCCAGCGCGAGATCGTCGTCGAGGGTCCGCGGATAGCGGTCGAAGTCCTCGTTGGGCCCGAACTGCAGCGGGTTGACGAAGATCGTCAACAGCACCGTGTCGGCCTCCGCCCGCGCCGCCGACAGCAGCGCCGCGTGCCCCTCGTGCAGCGCCCCCATGGTCATGACCACGGCAACGGTCCCAGTCGCCTCGGCGCGGGCCGCGGCGAGCGCCGGACGGGAGGAGACGACCTTCACGCGGCACGCTCCGCGGCGCGGGAGTGGCTGCCGAGCACGTCCAGCAGCGGCTCGGCGTCGATCGGGCGGAGCCGGCCGTTGGCGATGACCCGGTCGGCGGTGCGCCGCGCGAGCGCGAGGTAGGGCGGCACGGAGCCGGGGGCCACCGCCTCCAGTGCGTGCAGGTGCTTCTCGACGGTACCGGCGTCGCCGCGCGACACCGGGCCGGTGATGGCCGCGTCGCCGAGGCGGAGCGTGTTGTCGAGCGCCGCGCCCAGCAGTGGGGCGAGGACCTGCTCGGGGTGGTGCACGCCGGCGTCGCGCAGCCGGTCCATCGCCTCGTTCACCAGCGTGACGAGGTGGTTCGCGCCATGTGCGAGCGCCGCGTGGTACAACGGCCGCTTCTCCTCGGCGATCCACTCCACGACACCGCCCAGGTCCTCGACCAGCGCCGCGGCCGTCGAGCGCAGGTGCTCAGGCGCGGTGACGCCGAACGAGATGCCGGGCAGCCGGGCCAGGTCGGCCTCGGTGCCCGTGAACGTCATGGCCGGGTGCAGGGCGAGCGGCTCGGCCCCGACGGCGGTGACCGGGGCCAGCACGGCCAGGCCGTGGGCGCCGGAGGTGTGGGCGACGATCTGCCCGCGGCGCAGCGCGCCGGTCTCGACCAGGCCGTTGACCAGGCCCGGGAGCGCGTCGTCAGGTACCGCGAGAAGGACCAGGTCCGCGGCGGCGGCCACCTTGTCGGCGGGAAGCAGCGAGGCGCCCGGCAGCAGCAACTCGGCGCGGGACTTGGAGGCGGCGGAGACGCCCACCGCGGCGATCACCTTGTGCCCGGATCGAACGAGCGCGGCGCCGAGCACCGCCCCTACCCGTCCGGCCCCGATGATGCCGATGTTTTGCCTGTTCATCTGACGGATCCAGTCCTCGAGGTGGGGTACCGGTCGATCAGAAGTATGCGCCGCAGCGGGCAAAGCGGACAGGTGTTGTGGGATTGTCAACAACACGTTTCAAACGCTTTACCCCGCTGCGGCGGAAGCCCCTCAGAGGCGGTGGTGCAGGTACTCCCGGATCAGCGCCTTGGCCTCGCCGAGCACCAGCGCGTCGCCCTCCGGGGAGCGGCGGAACGCCAGCTTGATCAGCCCGTCGGCGGCCTCGACGGCGATCGCCAGCACGAACTGCAGCCGCTCGGCGTCGAGGATCGAGAACCGGGCGACGAGCAGGTCGGACAACTGCCCGACGATCACGTCGTTGTTGTCGCGCTCGTCGTCGAGCAGGTGGATGTCGACCACGTCGCCGAAGTGCAGCGTCCGGAAGCCCGGCACCGTGCGGTGCATGTCGATGTACTCGTCGATCGCCGCGTCGACGGCGTCCCACCAGTTGGAGATGCCCTCGTCGGCGAGTCGCGCGCCGAGGCGCCCGAGGTACCGCTCCAGGCTGCGCAGCGTCAGCGCCTGCACGATGGCCCGCTTGTCCGGGAAGAACTGGTAGACCGAGCCGATCGCCACCCCCGCCCGCTCCGCCAGCAGCGTGGTGGTCAGGCCGTCGTAGCCGACCTCGTCGACGAGCTCGGCACAGGCGTCGAGCATCCGCCCGACCCGCGCCACGCTGCGCCCCTGCACCGGCACCCGGCGCAGCGGCTTCGTCCCGGCGCCGGCCACTGTCTGCGTCGCCATGTCCCCCCTCTATCTGGTGCTTTGAAACCTACTCACGTCAACGACCGGGGACGAACGCCGGATAGCGGGTTTCACCCAGGCGACTGACCGAGACATGGATGGGTGATTGACTGGGGGTATACGTGAAGGGTACTCATCTTTTGTGACGTCTCCGTGGAGCAACTGGGCCGGCAACCAGACCGCGCGCGCCGCCCGGGCCGCGCACCCCGCCACCCCGGCTGAGCTGGGCGAAGTGCTGCGCGCCGCGGCCGCCGACGGCCTGCGCGTGAAGGCGGTGGGCAGCGGGCACTCGTTCACGCCCACGGCGGCCACCGATGGTGTCCGGATCGAGCTGGACCGGATGGCCTCGCTCATCAAGATCGAGGACAACCTGGTCACGGTCGGTGCGGGCATGCCGCTCAAGGTACTCAATGCGACGCTGACCGCCCACGGATTGGCCATGCCGAACCTGGGCGACATCGACGCCCAGACCATCTCCGGCGCGCTGTCGACCGGCACGCACGGCACCGGCGCCGCCTACGGCTGCCTCTCCACCTTCATCGAGGCGCTGGAGCTGGTCACCGCCGACGGCACCCTCGTGCGTTGCTCGGCGACCGAGCGGCCCGACCTCTTCAACGCGGCCCGGGTGAACATCGGCGCGCTCGGCGTGCTCACCTCGGTGACGCTGCGCTGCGTGCCGGCGTTCGTGCTCCAGGCCGACGAGCGGCCGGGCACCCTCGCCGACGTCTGGTCGGGCCTGTCGTCACACGTCGCCGAGAACGACCACTTCGAGTTCTACTGGTTCCCCTACACCGACCGCGTCCAGATGAAGCGCAACAACATCGTGCCGGCCTCGGACCGGCCGCTGGCCGGCTGGCGGCGCTGGCTGGACGACGACTTCCTGTCCAACACGGTGTTCGGCGGGGCCTGCCGGCTCGGCCGGACATTTCCGGCAACGGTACCGGCGGTGAGCCGCATCTCGGCCCGGGCCCTCTCGGCCCGCACGTACACCGCGCCGTCCCACGAGGTCTTCTGCACGCCGCGCAGGGTCCGGTTCGTGGAGATGGAGTACGGAATGCCCCGCGAGGCGCTCCGTGAGGCATTCGACGGGCTGCGCGGCATCGTCGAGAGCCTGCCGTTCCGCATCCAGTTCCCGGTCGAGGTCCGCTTCACGGCCGCCGACGACATCTGGCTGTCGCACGGCTACGGCCGCGAGAACGCCTACGTCGCGATCCACCAGTTCGTCGGCGCGCCCTACGAGGAGTACTTCCGCCGCTTCGAGGCGCTGCTCACGCCGCTGGGCGGACGCCCGCACTGGGGCAAGATGAACTACCGCGACGCCGCGTCACTGGCCGACGCCTACCCCCGGTTCGGCGACTTCCTCGCGGTGCGCGACAAGCTGGACCCCGGCCGGCTGTTCGCCAACGCGTACACCGACCGGGTCCTCGGCGCGTAACTACTCCGCGGGCGGGGCGGCCTTCTTGGCGGCCGCCTTGCGCGGCGCGGCCTTCTTGGCCGGCGTCGCCTTCTTGGCCGCCGTGGTCTTCTTCGCGGCCGTCGCCTTCTTGGCCGGGGCGGCCCCCTCGGCCGCGGCCTTCTTCTCGGGCCTGGCCTTCTTCGGGGCCGGGCCCTTGGCCCGCTTCTCGGCCAGCATCTCGCTCGCCTCGTCGAGGGTCAGCGCCTCCACCGTCTGGTTGCGGCGCAGCGAGGCGTTGAACTCGCCGTCCGTCACATACGGCCCGAAACGCCCGTCCTTGATGACCAGCGGCTTCTCGGTCGCCGGGTCGGGCCCCATCTCGCGCAGCGGCGGCTTGGCCGCCGCGCGGCCGCGGGTCTTCGGCGCCGCCAGCAGCGCGAGCGCCTCCTCCAGCGTGACCGTGAAGAGCTGGTCCTCGCTGGCGAGCGAGCGGGTGTCGGTGCCGCGCTTGATGTACGGACCGTAGCGGCCGGGCGAGGCCAGGATGTCCTCGCCGCTCTCGTCCTTGCCCACCACGCGGGGCAGGGTGAGCAGCCTGAGCGCCTCTTCGAGGGTCAGGTGCTCGGGCGACTGGGTCGACAGCAGCGACGCGTTCTTCTCGCCGGTCGACACGTACGGCCCGAAGCGGCCCGACTTGATCACGACCGGCTCGCCCGTCTCCGGGTGCTCGCCGAGCTTGCGCTCCCCGCCCGTGCCGCCGACGAACAGCTCGGCGACCTTCTCCGGGGTCAGCTCGTCGGGCGCGATGCCCTCGGGCACCGGGGCGCGGTCGCCCTCCTCGCCCTCCGGCGCGTCGGGGATCGTGCGCTGCAGGTAGGGGCCGTAGCGGCCGACCCGCACGACGACGTCGCGGTTGGCCTCGTCACGGAAAAGCGGGATCGAGTTGATCCCGCGCGCGTCGATCTCGCCCAGCCGCTCGGTGACCATGCGCTTCAGACCGCCCTGGCGGGCCACCGACCCCTCGTCGCCGGTGTCGCCACCGAAGTAGAAGGGGCGCAGGAAGTCCACGGCGCTCTCGTCGCCGGCCGCGATCTCGTCGAGGACGTTCTCCATCGACGCGGTGAAGTCGTAGTCGACCAGCCGCGGGAAGTGCTTCTCCAGCAGCCCCACCACGGCGAACGCGAGGAACGACGGGATCAGCGCCTGGCCGCGCTTGAAGACGTACCCCCGGTTGTTGATCGTCTCCATGATCGACGCGTAGGTCGAGGGGCGCCCGATGCCGAGCTCCTCCATCGCCTTGACCAGCGACGCCTCGGTGTAGCGGGCCGGCGGCTGGGTGGTGTGGCCGGTCGGGGTCAGCCCGCGCTCGGTCACCGACTGGCCCTTGACCAGCACCGGCAGGCGCCGCTCGGCGTCTTCCGCCTCGGCGTTCTCGTCGTCGGACGACTCGACGTACGCCCGCAGGAAGCCCGGGTCGGTGATCGTCTTGCCGGTCGCGCCGAAGTCCACCGACTCCTGGGCGGCGGTCGTGGCGTTGATCCGCACCGAGGTGCTGTTCCCGACGGCGTCCGTCATCTGCGACGCGATCGTGCGCTGCCAGATCAGCTCGTAGAGCCGCAGCTCCTCCGCGGAGAGCTCCTTCGCCACGTCGCCGGGCGTGCGGAAGGACTCGCCGGCGGGCCGGATGGCCTCGTGCGCCTCCTGGGCGTTCTTGACCTTCCCGGTGTACCGCCGGGGCTGCGGCGGCACCGCGGACGGCCCGTACAGGTCGTGGATCTGCTGCCGGGCCGCCGCGATGGCCGCCTCCGACAGGCTGACGGAGTCCGTACGCATGTACGTGATGTAGCCGTTCTCATACAGCCGCTGCGCCACCCGCATCGTCTGCGCGCTGGACAGGCGCAGCTTGCGGGCCGACTCCTGCTGGAGGGTCGAGGTGATGAACGGCGGGTAGGGCTTGCGGCGATACGGCTTCTCCTCGACCCGGGTGACCGTGAACGGCCGGCCCTCCAGGCGGGCGGCCAGGCCGCGGGCGCCCTGCTCGTCGAGGTGGATCACGCCCGCGCCCGGCTTGACCTTGCCGGTCTCCGGGTCGAAGTCGCGGCCGGTGGCGACCCGGTCGCCGTCGAGCGCGATCAGCGTGGCGTTGAACGTGCGCTCGTCGTTGTCGGGCTGGAGCCGGGCCAGGATGTCCCAGTACTCGGCGGCGCGGAACTTCATCCGCTGTCGCTCGCGCTCAACGACGATGCGGGTCGCGACCGACTGGACCCGGCCGGCGGACAGGCCGCGCTGGACCTTCTTCCACAGCACGGTCGAGACGTCGTACCCGTAGAGCCGGTCGAGGATGCGCCGGGCCTCCTGGGCGTCGACCAGCGCGCGGTTGATGTCACGCGGGTTGGCGACGGCGGCCTGGATCGCCGGGCGGGTGATCTCGTGGAACACCATCCGCCGGACCGGCACCTTCGGCTTCAGCGTCTCGTACAGGTGCCACGCGATGGCCTCACCCTCGCGGTCCTCATCGGTGGCGAGGTAGACCTCGCTCGCCTCCTTGAGGAGCGCTTTCAGGCGGGTGATCTGCTTACGCCGGTCGGCCGAGATGATATAGACCGGGGTGAAATCGTTGTCGACGTCGACACCCAGGTAGGCCCACGGCTTGCTCTTGAGGTCGTCCGGCATGTCCTTCTTGCCTACTGGCAGGTCGCGGACATGCCCGAAGCTGGCCTCCACGACGTAATTCGGGCCGAGGTAGCCCGAAATCGTCTTGGCCTTGGCCGGCGACTCCACGATCACCAGCCGCTTCGTGTTGGCGGAGTTCGGCACAGTTCTCCCCGGTGCGGACGACAGACGTCAAACGTAACGCGTCCCTTCGCGCCGAGTTGCGCAAAGGGACACTCAGCGGCCGGCTTGCGACACGCCGATCGGCGCCACGGTACACCCAAGCACAACCGCTACCTGCCCGATCTTGCGAACGTGTCGCATCGGCTGCCGTGTTTGTGGCGGTTTGTCGGGGCAGTGGGGTGTCGATTTCCCGCAGTTCACGCCGTGCGGGTTAGGTACGCGGGCGGTACGCCGTTAGTTGCGACACCCTACCCCGGCCTCATCTCGGCCAGGTCTCGGCGGGCGCCTCGGCGGGCGGTTCACCCACCAGCTCGGCCAGCCGGCTGATCCGCCGCAGTCCCACGATCCGGTACGCGGGGCCGCCCTCGTCGGGCGCGATGAACACGGCCGGCAGCCCGAGGGCGACCAGCGCCTCGCCGACGGCGATCCAGCTGTCGGCCAGGGTGCGGTCTATGGTGATTTCACCAGCCGTGTCCGGTTCGGCTTCCACGGCCGGGGGCGACTCGGAAACGACGTCCAGGGCGACCGCCGGCAGGTCGGCGATGCCGGAGTCGGGCCAGTCGTCGGCGCCCGGGTCCGTGAAAGGTTCGGCCTCGGCGTACGGGTCGGGGGCGTCGTAGGCGTCGAAGTCGGCGAACTCATCGGGGCCGGGGTCGAAGGCCGACACCTTGCTGTCGGGCTTTTTGCGTCGTTTGTTCGGTTTCGCGTCGGCCCGGGCCTGCATCACCTCCCGCCGGTCAACCGCGTGTCCGTTGACCTTTTCAAGCGGTTTGGGTGGTTCTTCGGGTTCATGCGGCTCGTCCGCCGATACCGCTTCGATCTCCGGTTCGGGCTCGGGTTCGGCTTCGGGCACCGGTTCGGGCGGCCGGGGCTTCGGAGCGAGCCGGAGCAGATAGGCGCGCTGCCCGTCGTACGTGCCGGCCGCGGCCACCCACAGCCGCAGGCGCCGCCCGTCCAGCGCCAGGTCGCCGGGCGCACGCTGCACGCCGTCGTCGTCGAGCCAGCGGCCGGCCAGCGGGGCGAGGGCCGCCGAGTACGCGGTCCGGACCACGAAGCGGTCCTCCTCCAGTGCCGATTCCAAGGCCGGCTCGCAGGTCAGCACCAGGCCGCGCAGCTCGCACTCGGCCCGCAGCACGGCGCACCGCCAGGCGTCCTCCACCACGGTCGTCACCCGGCCGGTGCCGCCCATGCGGCCGACCTGGCCGGCCCCCAGCAGCAGGCCCTCGAGGTCGTGCGGCGCCGGCGGGCGCGCCTCGACCCCGAACAGCGAGAGCTGCCGGGCGGCGACGGACCGGGTCATCGACACTCGGGCACCTCGTCGAACGCCTTCTGCAGGTCCTTCGGGCCGACGTGGGCCGGGTCGATCGCGCTCTGCTCGTACTCCTCCTTGAGCGTGGCGAACGCCGCCGTCACCGATGCGTAGAACGCCTTCGAATCGTTCGTCGGCAGCCCGGAGACTGTGCGCTTGGCGTTGCCGTAGGCGTCGCGTGCCTTCGAAAGGGAGGCGGTGAACTGGGCCGCGACCTTGTCGCCGTCCTTGACGTCGGGGACACCGGCGCCGTCGACGCCGACCCGGGCCTTCTCGCTCGCCGTCTCGGCCCCGGCCAGCAGGTCGACGATGTTCGTCTTGGTCTGCGCCGCGGTCTTGGCCGCCCCGAGCTGCTGCTGGGCCTTCGTGGTCAGGTCGTTGATCTCGGCGCGCCAGGGGGCCAGGGCGGTGCAGACCGACTGCGCCCACTGCTTCGGGGCCACGTCGCCGGCGCCGTCGGCGGAGCACCCCGCGGTACCCACGAGGAACACCACGGCGACGAGAACACGACGGACGCGCATGGCTTGCAGCGTAGAACCGATCGTGTGTTCGAGAAAACACGACGCCCCGACCGGATGCGATCCGGCCGGGGCGCTACGTGCTGCGGGTCAGGCGGTGACCCGCTCCGGAGCCGACTCCTCCTGGGAGGCGCCGTTGTCGTCGCCGGAGTCCACCGACACCGGCTTGCGCTTGCTCACGATCACGGCGGCGGCGATGATGCCGACCGCGACGATCGCGGCGATGTAGCGCACCGCGGGGTTGCCGTCGCCGACCGTGTAGAGCACGACGGCCGGGGCGATCAGCAGCGACACCAGGTTCATCACCTTGAGGAGCGGGTTGATGGCCGGGCCGGCGGTGTCCTTGAACGGGTCGCCGACGGTGTCGCCGATGACGGTCGCGGCGTGCGCGGGCGAGCCCTTGCCGCCGTGGGTGCCGTCCTCGACCAGCTTCTTCGCGTTGTCCCACGCCCCACCGGAGTTGGACAGGAACACCGCCATGAGCGTGCCCGTGCCGATCGCGCCGGCCAGGTACGCGGCCAGCGGGCCGACGCCGAGGCCGAAGCCGACGGCGATCGGCGCCATGACCGCGAGCAGGCCGGGCGTGATCAGCTCGCGCTGCGCGTCACGGGTGCAGATGTCGACGACCTTGCCGTACTCCGGGCGCTGCGAGCCGTCCATGATGCCCGGGAACTCGCGGAACTGGCGGCGGACCTCGAACACGACCGCGCCCGCCGACCGGGCCACGGCGTTGATCGCCAGGCCGGAGAACAGGAACACGACGGCCGCGCCGATGAGCAGGCCCACCAGGTTGCGCGGGTTGGCCACGTTGAGCAGCGTGTCGGTCGACAGCTTCGACCCGGCCTCGGTGAGCGCCCGCTGCATCGTGTCGGTGTACGACCCGAACAGCGCGGTCGCCGCGAGGACGGCCGTCGCGATCGCGATGCCCTTGGTGATCGCCTTGGTGGTGTTGCCGACCGCGTCGAGCTCGGTCAGCGTGCGGGCGCCGCGCTCGTCGATGTCGCCGGACATCTCGGCGATGCCCTGCGCGTTGTCGCTGATCGGGCCGAAGGTGTCCATCGCGACGATGACGCCGACGGTGGTCAGCAGGCCGGTGCCGGCCATGGCGACCGCGAACAGCGACAGCGTGATCGATCCGCCACCGAGCAGGAAGGCGCCGAACACGCCCGCGCCGATGACGATGGCCGAGTAGACGGCCGACTCGAAGCCGACGCTCACGCCGGCGAGCACGACGGTCGCCGGGCCGGTCAGGGCGCTCTTGCCGATGTCCTTGACCGGGCGGCGCTCGGTCTCGGTGAAGTAGCCGGTGAGCGCCTGGATGATCGCGGCCAGGGCGATGCCGATGACCACGGCGATGATGGCGGTGACGTGCGGGCCGAACGGCGGGGTGTCACCTTCGGCGAGGTTCAGCGTGGCGCGCCACTCGTTGCCGAGCAGCTTCGCCCAGTCGGCCGGCAGGTAGAACAGCGCGGCGGCGCTGACCAGGACGGCTGAGATGATGGCGGAAAGGTAGAACGCCCGGTTGATCGCGACGAGGCCGTTGCGGTCGGAGGGGCGCAGACGGGTGAGCGCCACACCGAGGATCGCCACCAGGACACCGATCGTCGAGACGATCAGCGGGAAGACCAGGCCGTCGACGCCGAAGGCGGCGCGGCCCAGGATCAGCGCGGCGACGAGGGTGACGGCGTAGGACTCGAAGAGGTCCGCGGCCATACCGGCGCAGTCACCGACGTTGTCACCGACGTTGTCGGCGATCGTCGCGGCGTTGCGCGGGTCGTCCTCGGGGATGTTCTTCTCGACCTTGCCGACCAGGTCGGCGCCGACGTCCGCGGCCTTGGTGAAGATGCCGCCGCCGACCCGCATGAACATCGCGAGCAGGGCCGCGCCGAAGCCGAAGCCCTCCAGCACGATCGGGGCGTCGCTCTTGAAGATGAGCACGACCAGCGCCGCACCGAACAGGCCGAGGCCGACGGTGAGGAAGCCGACCACGCCACCGGTGCGGAACGCGATCTGCATCGCCTTCTCGCGGCCGCCGTCTTCTCGGGCCGCCGCCGCGACGCGCAGGTTGGCGCGGGTGGCGAGCGCCATGCCGGCGCCGCCGATGAAGGCCGAGAACACCGCGCCGACGATGAAGAACGCCGAGCGGCCGATCTTGATGAGAGTCTCGTTGTCCCCGGCCTCGCTGACCGGGAGTAGGAACAGCAGCACCACGGCGATGACGACGAAGATGCCGAGGGTCTTGAACTGGCGGACGAGGTACGCGGTCGCGCCCTCCTGCACCGCCCCGGCGATCTCCTGCATTTTCGGGGTGCCCCGACCGGTCGCGAGCACCGCCCTGACCAGCGCCGCAGCGAACCCGAGCGCCACGAAGGCGATGACGAGCGCGACGACGATGTAGGTCAGGTTGCTCCCGGTAAGGGAAATCTCGCCGTTAGCGACGAGCAATCCGGACATTCGTTGTCCTCCTGTACCGACACATGACAGCGCCGCGAGCGGTTAGACCGGCGGCGGGTTCTCCACGCGGGGAGCCGTGCTGAGCGACCGAGGTACCCAGTGACCAGGGACGTCATACACGATCGCCGTACTCTAGCCGTCATCCGTGTCAGTGGTCACACCGACTTGCAAGTTTACCTAAATCGAATCTCACCGATACTTGCTCGTCGGTCAGTCGCTGGACCGCTCAAGGGGCCACGACATACGTACCTCAGTGCCCACACCTTCGGCCAATTCGGACACGTTCAGGTCGTCGACAAGGCCCGCGAGCAGGGCCAGCCCCATCCGGGCGGCGACCGCCTCCTCCGCGAGCAGGTCAGGCGGGGTGGTCAGCGGCAGCGCGGGATCCGAGAGCAGCACGACCGTCTCGTCATCCTCGGGTGAGCGGGTGACCATCGCTCCGTTCGCGGCGCGGTCGACGACTCGCACGGTGAACCGGTCGCCATCGGCCATGGCGACGTCGACCAGGTCGTCGAGGCCGTGCGAGCGGTGCAGCGCGACCGCGCGGGAGCACGCCTCGCCGATCGCCAGGCGGACCTCTTCGAGCAGTTCCTCGGCCACGCCGGCCCGCCGCGCGACGGCCACGCCGACCAGCCGGGCGGTGCGGACATGCGCCGCCGCCGGCGAGAACGACAGTCGGACAGTGGGCATGGACCTACGCTTTGGGCGCTTTGGGATCGGCGTCGGCGCCGTACGACCCGGGCGCTTTGGGGTCGCCGTCTGCCGCGGTCGCCGCGGCCACCGAGTCGTAGAGCGAGAAGACCCGGTCCAGCGCGGTGATCCGGAAGATCTTCAGCAGCCGCTCGTGCGCGCAGACCAGGCCGAATGTCCCGTTGACCGCACGGAGGCGCTTGAGCGCGCCCACGAGCACGCCCAGGCCGGTCGAGTCGAGGAACTCGACCCGGCTGAGGTCGACGACGACGTGCCGGGACCCCTGCTCGACCAGCTCGACCAGCTTCTCGCGGAGCCGCGGGGCGGTGTAGACGTCCACCTCACCGCCGACTTCGAGCACCGTGTGGTCGCCGGAGTCGTACGTCGACAACGACAGCTCCATGCGGACCTCCTCCTCTGGCGGTTTTGCGCTCCACGGGCATCTAACCATCGACACCGCACCGAAGCGACGCTTGACCCCCTTTCCCAGAAACGGCGCGCGTGTACCGCACCGACCGTTTCGAACAGGTGTTTTAGAGTGCGAGGGTGTTCTTTGCGCAGCACCGGGCGGCCGAGTCGCTCACCCACATGGAGCATCTGCCCCCACGCCCCGGCACCCCCGCTCCCTGGCCCGACTGGGTGCCGCCGCTGCTGCGCTCGTCGCTGGGTTCGCGCGACATCACCGCACCGTGGCGCCACCAGGCGGAGGCCGCGACGTCGGCCTGGCAGGGCACCCACACGGTCGTCGCCACCGGGACAGGCTCCGGCAAGTCGTTGGCCTACCAGCTCCCGGCCCTGTCCACGCTGCTCACCGACGACCGCGCGACCGCCCTCTACATCGCCCCGACCAAGGCCCTGGCCGCCGACCAGCTCCGCAGCCTGCTGGCCCTGGACCTCCCGGGCGTCCGCCCCGCCACGTACGACGGCGACACCTCCCGCGAGGAGCGCGACTGGGTCCGCCAGCACGCCCGCGTGGTCCTGACCAACCCGGACATGCTCCACCACGGCATCCTGCCGGGCCACGCGTCGTGGTCCCGCTTCCTGCGCGGCCTGCGCTACGTCATCGTGGACGAGTCCCACGCGTACCGGGGCGTCTTCGGCTCACACGTCGCTCACGTCCTGCGCCGCCTGCGCCGCATGGCGGCCCGCTACCGAACCACCCCGACATTCATCCTGGCCTCGGCGACTTCAGGCGACCCGGTTCGCACGGGCACCCGCATGACGGGCCTGCCGGTGACTGCCTTCACCGAGGACACCTCACCCCGAGGCGGCATCACGTTCGCCCTCTGGGAGCCGCCGCTGCTTCCTGCATCCCCCGCCCTCCCCTCCGCCTCCTCCTCGCCGGGCTTCTCTGCTCCCGCCTCTCCCGCGTCTTCTTCGCACGACGGCGACGCGCCCACCCGGCCGCGCGACGCCGAGCCCGTCCGGCGGTCCGCGCTGCGGGAGACCGCCGACCTGCTCGCCGACGCGGTGGCCGCCGGCATCCGCACCCTCGCGTTCATCCGCTCCCGCAAGGGCGCCGAGCTCGTCGCCACCATGGCCCGCCGCTCCCTCGACACCGCCGTGCCGGGCCTGGGCACCCGGGTCGCCGCATACCGCTCCGGCTACCTCCGCGAGGACCGCCGCGCCCTCGAACGCGACCTCCTCGACGGCACCCTGCTCGGCCTGGCCTCGACCAACGCCCTGGAGCTCGGCGTCGACCTCGTCGGGCTCGACGCGGTCCTGATCTCGGGCTACCCCGGAACCCTCGCCTCCCTCTGGCAGCAGGCTGGCCGCGCGGGCCGGGCCGGCCGCGACGCCACCTGCGTGCTCATCGCCCGCGACGACCCCCTCGACACGTACCTCGTCCACCACCCCGAGGCCCTCTTCGGCCGCCCCGTCGAGGCCACGGTGTTCGACCCCGGCAACCCGCACGTCCTCGCCCCGCAGCTGTGCTGCGCCGCCGCCGAGCTCCCGCTGACCCCGGCCGACCTGCCACTGTTCGGCCCGACCGCCGAGCCGACCCTCGACGCCCTCGTCGCCGCGGGCATACTCCGCAAGCGCCCCAGCGGCTGGTACTGGACCGAGCGCCACCGCCCCGACGTCGACCTCCGCGGTGCCGGTGGCGGCCCCGTCGCGGTGGTCGAGTCGGCCACCGGCCGCCTGCTCGGCACGGTCGACACCGGCTCGGCCCACCACCAGGTCCACGACGGCGCCGTATACCTCCACCAGGGCACCACCTACGTCGTCGACAAGCTCGACCTCGCCGACTCCGTCGCCCTCGTCCACGCCGAGGACCCTGACTGGAGCACCCACCCCCGCGACGTCACCGACGTCACCGTCCTGTCCGTCCGCGAGACCCGCACGGCCGGCCCCGTCACCCTGTCGCTCGGCGAGGTCGAGGTCACCTCCCAGGTCGTCAGCTACCAGCGGCGCCGCCTGGTGTCCGGCGAGGTCATCGACGTGTGCGAACTCGACCTCCCACAGCGCGTGCTGCGCACCGTGGCGGTCTGGTGGACGGTCACCCCCGAGGCCCTCGACGCCGCGGGCGTCCCCGACGTCGACTGGCCCGGCGCCCTCCACGCCGCCGAGCACGCCTCCATCGGCCTGCTCCCGCTGGTGGCCACCTGCGACCGCTGGGACATCGGCGGCCTGTCCACCGCGTTCCACGCCGACACCGGCCTGCCCACCGTCTTCGTGTACGACGGCCACCCCGGCGGCGCCGGCTTCGCCGAGCGCGCGTTCGAGGTCGCGACCGACTGGCTGTCGGCCACCCGCACCGTCGTCGCCGAGTGCAGGTGCGACCAGGGCTGCCCGTCGTGCGTCCAGTCCCCGAAGTGCGGCAACGGCAACAACCCGCTGGGCAAGGCCGACGCCGTCACCGTGCTGTCCCTGGTCCTGTCCGCCCTCTCACGAGAACCGGCCCGCCGGGCAACGGACCTGGCGGCATAGCGGATCCCCAGCGCCCGCACCGGCCCTGCCTTCGCGGCGGCCGACGCCTCCGTACCGGCCGGCCCGTCAACCCGCACGTCAACCATCACGTCGAGCCCGTCGAGCGCGCAGGACACCAGCCGCCCACCGTTCTCCGCGACCAGCTCGGCAGCCGCACCGCAGGCCGCCGCCGCACCTCTCCCGGCCGCGAGCGCCCCGGCCAGCGCCCCGGCATCGGCGGCGTTGCGCGCCCGGTGCTCGGCCACGATCAGCCCACCCCCGACGACGAGCGCCACGGCGACCACCAGCAGCCCGAGCCCGACCCCGAGCATCACCACCGTCACGCTGCCCCGATCACCGACCCGGTCACCCGGTCGCCCACCGCCGGCCCGGGCCCGCAGCGCCCGCCGGGTATGTCGCGGCCGCCACCGCTGCTCGCCCCGGCGCCGCCACACCCCCACCCAGGTCCACGGCGGACTGCTCGACCGATGTGCACCCCTCATGACAACCCCTCCCCGGGTTCGAACCGCGCGACGGACCGCTCGTGCAGCACCAGCCCCAGCGGCTGGAAGGTGTAGCGGACGGAGACCCGCACCAGGTCCCCGTCGCGCTGGACCGAGATCGTGGCGCCCGCCGGCGCGGCCTCCGAGGCCGCCGAGTCCGGCTCGCCGCGGGCCGCTGCCCGCGCCGCCAGCCCGGCCGCGTCCGCACACCGCACCTTGGCCGTCACGACGACCAGGGCGGCGAGGCCGGCCAGCAGCAGCAGGACAACGGCGGGAAATGCCGCGGCGAACTCGACGACGGCCGACCCCCGGTCCCTCGGCCCGCCAAACCGGCGGCGCCGATGGCGCGCCGGGGCGCCACGATCCCGGTCGCTTCTCATGCCAGCGCCCGCCCGATCAGGTTCGTCAGGGCGATGCGCGTCCCGTCACTGGTCAGGACCCTCAGCAGCAGGCCGGCGAAGCCGGCCCCGACCAGCATGCAGACGGCGTACTCGGCGGTGGTGACTCCCCGGTCCCCGCGAAGGGCGCGAAGTCGGGCTCGGATGGCGTACACGGAACTCCTTACGTTGTGCGACTACCGGACTTGGATGGATGAAGGCTCAAAGGGCGGCGAACACCTCGCCGAGCAGCGCGGCGACCACCGGCACGACACCGACCAGCACGAACGCGGGCAGGAAGCACAGCCCGACCGGCAGCACCGCGTAGACCGATGTCTTGCGGACCCGCGCCTCCAGGAACGCCGCCCGGTCCCGCCGCAGGTCGGCCGCCTGCTTCTCGAAGGTCTGGGCGAGCGCGGTGCCGTGCTCGGCGCTGCGCGTCGCGGCCCGCGCGAGGCGGTTCCCGCCCGGGATCTCGCCCAGCTGCCCCCAGGCGTCGGCGGGCGGCGCCCCGCCTCGCAACGCCCGCCCGATCGTCACGAGCCGCCCGCCGACGGACGCCGCGCCCAGAGAGCGGCCGGCCGCCCGACCTGGCGCCGCGCCCAGGGAGCGCCCGGCCGCCCGGTCCGGCGCCGCGCCCATGGAGCGCCCGACGGCGTAGGCTGCCCGGTCCGGCGCTGCCCCGGCGTGCAGGGCGGCGGCCAGCAGGTCGGCCGCGAACGGCAGGTCAACTCGCGCCGCCGCCCGCTCCCGCCGGACGCGGGGCGACTCGGCCCTGCGCAGCAGCAGCCAGCAGACAACCGACACCACGACCCCGGCCGCCACGCCACCCCGGCCGCCGAACGCCGCACCGATCAGAACCCCGCCCAGCAGCGAAGCCACGACCCGCAGCCACGGACTCATCGCCAGGCCTCCCGGGAGAGGAAGTCGACCATCCGGAACGTCACGAACAGCCCCGCGCTCTGCAGCGTCACCGCCAGGACCGTGCACGCGGCGCCGAGCGGCGTGTGCAGCAGCTGGTCGACCGGGTCGATGCCCATCGCGACCGCGCCGAACAGCCCGGCGGCCGGCATCGCCATGAGCATGTACGCCGACGCGTGCGCCGCCGACGTCTGCACGTCGGCCGACTGCCGCAGCGCCTGCGCCGCCTTCAGGTCGGCCTCGACGCGCTCCAGCAGGTCGACGAGCGGCGTGCCGAGGTACTCGCTGACTCTCCGCGCGGAGTCCAGCCGCAGCGTCGCCGCGCGCACCGCCGGGGCGGACGGCGTCGCCGAGGCCGCCAGCACCCGCTGGACCCGGACGGCCAGGCCCGCACCGTCGGGGGTGATGCCGGCCCGCAGGTCGCCGACGGTGGACTCGATGGCGTCGACGAGCGCGGTGACCGTGTCCTTCACCGCGTCCCGGACCACCAGCCGCCGCACGATCCAGACCGTCATCGCCAGGTAGACCGCGACCGCGAACCCGGCCACCGGCCCGAACCGCAGCAGCAGAACGGCGACGAGCGGCACCAGCGCGACGAGCACGGCGAACGGGTGACGCAGCACGATCCCGCGCAGCCGGGCGCTCATCGCCAGCCCTTCCCCGGCACGTACCGCCACCGCCCCGACGGCTGCGGCGGCTCGTGCCCACGCTCGGCGATCAGCTCGTCGAGCAGCGCCCCGCCCGGCTCGACCCGGCCGCCGCCGCGCCGCCAGGCGGTCAGCACGACCGTGGTGCGCTGCTCGGGGTGGCAGTCGAGCACGCAGATCTCGGCGATCTCGCGCGAACCGTCGGCCGCCCTCCGCAGGTGCACGACGGCCCGCAGCGCCGCCCCGACGAGCGCGTGGAGCGCGGCCCGCGGCACCGACCCGAGCAGCCCGAGCGCCTCCAGCCGGGCCGGCACGTCGGCCGGCGAGTTGGCGTGGAGGGTGGCCGCGCCGCCCTCGTGCCCGGTGTTCAGCGCGCCGAGCAGGTCGACGATCTCGGCGCCCCGGCACTCGCCGACGACCAGCCGGTCGGGGCGCATGCGCAGGGCCTGCCGGACCAGCTCGCGCAGCGAGATCTCGCCGGCGCCCTCGACGTTGGCCGCGCGGGCCTGCAGCGACACCACGTGCGGATGCACCGGGGCCAGCTCGGCGGCGTCCTCGACGATGACCAGCCGCTCGGCGGCCGGCACAAGCGACAGCAGTGTGGACAGCACGGTCGTCTTGCCGGTGCCGGTACCCCCGGTCACCAGATACGGCAGGCGGGCCGTGACGATCGCGGCCAGCAGCGTGGCCCCGCCCGGGTCGATGCTGCCGTGGTTGATCAGGTCATCGAGGGTGAACGCCCGCCGCCGGAACGTGCGCAGCGAGACGTGCGGCCCGGTGCGCGCGATCGGCGGCAGCACCGCGTGCAGCCGCGTCCCGTCAGGCAGCCGCCCGTCGACGAACGGGCTCGCGTCATCGAGCCGCCGCCCGGCGCTGGACGCCAACTGCTGGGCGAGCCGGCGTATCTCGGCCGGGTCGCCGAGCCGTCCGTTGACCTTGCGCAGGCCGGCACCCCGGTCGACCCACACCTCGCCGCAGTTGACCAGAACGTCGGTGACCGCCGGGTCGTCGAGCAGGGCCACGAGCGCCTCGTTCACGCCGCCACCCCCGTCGCCAGCCCGAGGTCGTCGAGGATGCGGCGGCAGAGGGTGGCGAGCGGTCCGCGGCCGGAGCCGGTCGGCGGGTCGCCGAGCTCGAGGCGCCGGGGCAGGTCGGGCTCGGCCCGCAGGGTCCCGGCGACCGGCAGGCCGAGGGACTGGGCGATCTGGCGGGTCCGCAGCCCGCCCGGGCTGGGATGCCGCACCACCAGATGCAGGGCGTCGGTGTGTGGGGCGACGGTCGCCGCGACCCGTGAGGCGGCGACACAGGCGCGCAGCTCGGCCGGCACCACCAGCAGCACCCGGTCCGCGGCCCGCAGCGCGAGGACCGCGGCGTCGTCGAGGCGCCGGGGCAGGTCGGCGACCACCAGGTCGCGGGCCCGGCTGCCGATGTCGAGGGCGGCCGCCATCGCGTCGCTGGTCAGGCCGGTGCCGGCGGGCGCCCGGTCGCAGGACAGCACCCCGACCGCGCCCCGGCCGGGCATTCCGTCTCCCAGCCGGAGCCGGGCGGCGTCGTCCCAGCCGAGGGCGAGGTCGACGCCGCCGCCGAGGGGGTCGGCGTCGACGAGCAGCGAGCGCAGGCCCGCGCCGCCGGCGGTGACGGCGAGGCCGGCCGCCAGGATGCTGGCCCCGGCACCCCCGCGCCCGCCGAGCACGGCGAGGACGCGCCCGCGCTGGGCGTCGACCAGGCCGGCGAGGCGGTCGAGCAGCAGCCCGGCGCCGTCGGGGATCGGGACGATGTGGTCGGCGCCCACCGCCTCGGCGAGGACCCGGACCCGGTCGGCGACGCGCCCCCGGGTCAGCAGCAGCACTCCGGCGCGGCGGGGCAGGCCCGCGCGCACACAGGCGGGCGCGACGGCGTCGCCGATCAGGACGATCGGCGCCGAGGCGAACCGGCCGCGGGCCCGCTCCGGGCCGGTCTCCACGTCGAGGTCGAGCGGAAGTTCGGCGGCGATGCCGAGCACGTCGTCGAGCAGCTCATGGTCGTCGGTGACGAGCAGTGGTCGATGCACGCGGACACTCTGGCCGCGGCAGGGCCCTCCGTTCCGGCCCGCGACCCGCGTTCTGTGGACAACGGTCCGCTTGTGGACAACCGGGCCGCGGCGATGCCGATCTGCTATGACTGCCGGTACAAACCCTGGTCAATTGGACAAAGCAGGCATCACGTCGACGACGAAAAATCCTGGCGCAGCCGCCCGATGTCCGAAGCCGGTCCGCCGACGACACGGCCGCGGGACGTGACAGTGGGCTGGAAGCGCTCCGCCAAGTGCGAATCCGGCCAAGAGGGAGCTTTCGTGAGCGCTCAACAAAGCACTGATCGTCAATACGCGTAACTCGTGAAATGCAGGTTGCCATAATCCGGATTGCCATATGGCAGAAATGCGGGGACCTGCATCGAGTGGCGTCTGAGGGTACAGAGGGGACGACCCCCGCCGGGGGGTGACGGGGGTCGCCGGGGGTTCGGCT
>NZ_JAHYSG010000101.1 GCF_022095675.1 Dactylosporangium sp. AC04546
GCCCCCGCCGCACCCCCGACCACGCGGCGCACACCGACCGCCGCGAGCCAGACCGCCCCGAACCCGACCACACCGCACGCCCTGACACCCACCGGGCCGACTCCGCCGCAGGCCTCACCGTCCGCGCCGGGGCCGGGCGCCACGGCGACAGGCCATGGGACACCTACAGGGGCCGTACCGGAGTCGGCGCCTCAGTCGCCGGTCCCGCCGACGGCCGGCTCGTCGCCACCGTCCCGGATCGCTACGGCCGGATTCCCACCCCCGCCGGCCTCGGCACCACCTACCCCGGCGCACCCGGGTGACGGCGGGAACCCAGGTGACCGCGGGGCTTCACCGCCGGCGGAGACGCGATCCCGCTCGAAGCAGGGCGGACGCATACTCGTGGCGGCCGTTGGCGCCGCAATCCTGGTCGCGGCCGTCGTGGTGGTCGTCGCCCTCCATCCGTGGTCCTCCGGGCCGGACAGCGACACGACCCTGACGCCGGCCCAGACGGTGCAGCAGTACGTCGACGCGAAGCTCAACGCCTACGACGAGCCGAGGGCCGGCGCGCTGCAATGCGCCAAGCCCGACCTGACCGCCGTCGACCAGATCCGGGACCAGGTCAAGGATCTCGAAGCCCGATACTCCACCGCCGTCGACGTTACCGTCACCGACCTCACCACCACAACGGACCACGACACCGCGACGGTAACCGGGAATCTGGTCATGAAGATCCCCGAAGCCGACGGCCGGTCGTCCGTCCAAATCCAGCAATGGCGTTTCGGGTTGACCAGAGCCGGCACCTGGCAGGTCTGCACCGCCAGCAGGGTCCCCTGACCGACGCCGATACCCGGACCAGATCCAACAGGCAGCGCGAACGGGCCAGCCAGCCGCGGACGGCGCGGGTTCAGCAGGCCGCATCGACCGCTGGTTCACACAACGCCGGGCATGCGGCCTGACCTACCTCGACCACAACGCCGCCGATCAGCTGAGCGCCGGTCAGCTCACGGCACGCTCGGCAGCGTCGAGCCATCGCAGGTACCACGCTGCGAACGTCACCGGCGCCGACCCGCCCGGCCCGACGACCGGGCGCAGGTCGAGCTCGTCGACTCGCGCATCGTCCCACATCTGCCCTCGAGCGGGCCCGCTGACGACGAGCCACGTGCGCTGAGCGCACCCGATGTGCTCGAGGCAGATCGCGCCGGCAGTCAACGCGTCGTCCCACAGCAGCGCCTCGACGCGCTCCTCGTGCGCCTGCATCGCGGTGTCGAAGGCCTCCTCATCGCCGAAGTCCGCCTCGTCGGGGCAGCTCTGCTGCAGCTCGGCGAGCGCGGCCGAACCGATCCGCTGCACCGGAAACGGCGTCGCGAGCAGCGGCACGCTCGTCAGCTCGGCGCCGTCGCCGTGCCAGCGCCAGGTGCCGTCCGGCTCGCGGCGAACCGGAAAGACACCGTACGTCGGACCCGCGCCGCCGGCACCGACCTCCGTGAGGAACGAGCGGTACTCCTCCGGCAAGGTCACGCCGAGGTACGCCTCAAGGTCGGCGAGCTCATCCGCGGTCAGGGCCGGATCCAGCGCGAAACCGTGTTCGGATACCCCGAAGACCCGTCCGTGCGCACCGTGCGCCCGCAGCGCCTCGACCCGCTGCCGTACGCCCGACCAAACCGACACAAGCCCTCCCCCTGGTACCCGTGGCCGTTCGAACCGCCAGAAGAATAGATGTCCGATCTCCGCCGAGCCAGGATGCCGACCCGACCGGAACCATCTCCTGATCGCTCACCGGTCCACCGCGCGTCGACGAGCAGGGCGGAGCTGGAGAAGGCGCTGTTCCGCTGGCGGCGCGTACAGTGATGCCAGCGGGCGTGTTCATGCAGGCGGAGGCGGCGATGGAACCGGCAACGACGATCGCTCTGGTCACTGCCGCGGCGATTCTGTGCGCCGTGGTGTGGTTCGACCGGCGGCTGCTCGCCGACCTCGCCGACACCCCCGACCGGGCTCTGCGGGTCTTCGACCGCAACACCTGGGCGCTCATCATCGTGCTCTCGTTCCCGATCGGCCCGATGCTGTACCTGCGTTTCGCCAAAGGCCCGAACCGGTTCAGCTAGCGGGCTCAGCCCGTCCAGAAGCTTCCTCGCCAGGCACACACCGCTACTCCCCGCCGGGCGCACCGAACCTCGGAGTCTTCAGCGCTGCTCGTTCAGCAGACGCTGGCGTCGGATCAACTCCATCACGAGCTTGTCCGACACATCGACATTGCTTGCTCGCGACCCGGACGGCTGGCGGCGACCGTCGCCGTGGACCTCCTGGTGGAGTCGCTCCATATCCTCGTCCAGCTTGGCAGCCGTCGCAGCGGCCTCGCGAAGACTGGCACGGAGCTCGTCGGGTACGTGCTCGTTGTACTTGTAATAGATTTTGTGCTCAAGACTGGCCCAAAAGTCCATGGCGACCGTCCGGAACTGCACCTCGACCCGTACCGGTGTCGGTCCGTCGGACAAGAAGACCGGGACCTCGACGATCGCGTGCAGGCCCCGATACCCGTTGGACTTGGGTTGGCGGATGTAGTCCTTGACCACGAGCAGGTCGACGTCATCCTGTCCGGTCAACAGGTCGAACACCCGGTAGACGTCCGATACGAACGAGCACGTCACCCGCACACCAGCGATATCAGTGATTTCTTCACGGATCCTGTCGAATGTCGGCTCGCACCCCTTGCGGTGCACTTTCTCCAGAACACTCTCGGGACTCTTGAGACGGGCGGACGTGTGCTCAATCGGGTTGTACGCGTGAATGTGCCTGAACTCCTCCTGGAGGATCTGCACCTTGGTCGTGATCTCGTCCATCCCGAACTTGTACGACAGCATGAACCGCGAGAACTCGTCCCACACCTGGCGGAGCTCCGAGGCGAGCCCGGCGGCCCCGCCCTCGACCGAGGCAATGGCGGGCTCCGCCCGCCCGGTCGAGCGTGCGTTTTGTCCCATCTCCACGATGGTACCGGGCGACGATCCCGATCAAGGCCGACCACGCTGCGTACCGGCGCAAGCTCGGGTCGAAGGGCGGACGCCCGCCGGCCTTCGACCGGAGCTCTACAACAGCACGCCTAGACGGCAGCCCGCTGGTCCAGCCACTTCAGGATCGCCTGGTTCGTTTCGTCCGGCTTTTCCTGCTGGATCCAGTGACCGCAGTCCAGGCTGACCACTTCCACGTTGGGCACGAACTCTGTCAGCCGTTCAGACCTCAGGACCGCGTCACGGTCGCCGTAGATCATGAGTGCGGGCTGTCGGATGACCGGGTCCACGTCGGCCAGCAGGCGCCAGTTGCGGTCGAGGTTCCGGTACCAGTTGATGCTGCCCGTGAAGCCTGTCGACTCAAAGGCGGCGATGAAGACGGCCAGTTCGCTGTCGCTCATGACGGGCTCGCCGAGGGGGGTCTCTGTCCTGGCGAGATCGATCATCGCCATACCCGGCTGAGGCGGTTTCGCGGGTTCGTTCTTCCGGAACAGGTTGCGCAGGAACTGGGCTGTGTGCTCGTCGAGCACGGCGTCTGCGACGCCCGGCTTCCGGTTGAAGTGGACGAAGTAGAAGTCGGCGCCGAGGACGGCCTCCATGAGCTCGACCCAGGGTGTCTCTCCGCGCTCTTGGTAGGGCAGGCTCAGCGCTACCACGCTGTTCGCCCGGTTCGGGTGCAGCAGGGTCAGGCCCCAGACGACGAATGCGCCCCAGTCATGGCCGACGAAGGTGGCATCCTCGTAGCCGTAGTGATCGAGGAGTGCGACGAGGTCACCCGACAGGTGCTCGATGTCGTAGTCGGTCACTTCGGTCGGACGGGACGAGTTGCCGTAGCCCCGCTGGTTCGGGACGATGACGTGGTAGCCCGCCGCGGCCAGGGCCGGCACCTGGTGGCGCCAGGAGAAGGCGTGCTCCGGCCAGCCGTGACAGAGCACGATGGGGTTTCCTGCATTCTCTCGGCCCGCTTCGAAGACCTCGAGTTCCACACCGTTGACGCGGACAAGGGTGGGTTCGGGAAAGCCGGTCGGATCGAGCATTGCGTTTCCTCTCTGTCGTTTGGGGCGCCAGCGCCGGCGCAGCCGGCGGCCGACGCGGTCATGTCGCCATCGTGCCGACCGAATCAGGTCACCCCATGACCGGTTTTCTGTTTTTCTGTGCGAGCGTTGCCGATGTGCGAGCCGACCGCCGCGCTTCCTCGACGAGCTCCAAGACGCGGTGATCCGCGGCGTCAGGTGCGGCTCGGCTACGTCGACAGCAACGGCGCCGGATCGACCGCGTGTCGTCCGCCGACCCGACCGGCGATCCCGTGCCCCGACCCGACGACTTCGACCTCGCCGAGAGCTGGCGCGAGATCGCCGACGAGGTCGAGCGCAGGCGGACGCCCCTCGAGATCCAGGCGACCTGCACACCCGACGGGATAGCCCGGCTTCGAATGGTGCTCGGCGACCGGCTCGAGGTCGGAGGCGCCACGACCGACGGCCGCATCGAGGTCGTGATCCGCGCCTACAACGAGTACGCACTCGCCGGCGAGCTTGATGACCGGCCCACCGGGTGTGCGAGCCCACCTGGCCTCGATCGGCAACGCGCTCGTCGAACGGTACGGCTGAGACCGGCCGGCGAGCAGGGCGGCGTCGCGGGCGGCGGCTGGTGACCACGGCGTGCCCGGTGGTTGCGGCAGGCGGCCACAGGCCGGTCAGGTCATTGGGGTCGTCCACGTTGTCCAGCACGATGAGCCATCGCCGGCCATGCGGCTCGGCCAGCCAAGCCGGCTACCGGGTGGCAGCGCGTTGCGGTCGGCGTCCTCGACGCCGGTGACCCGAGCAAGCGGGCCACGACCGAGTTCCTCGACGCCGTCGCCGCAGATTCCTGGGCAAATCGCTGCTGGGTCCCTATCACAGGCCCTACCACCGGCGTCAATTCCGCAAAATTGCCTTAGGGTGTCACACACCGTTCAGCCTTCGTCCGCTGATAGGTCGAAGTCGGGCGCCTAGCGTCCGTAGATCGGCTCGCTGGCTATCGGAGCCGAACCATCTCACCTGGAGGTCGGGTCTTTGTCCCGCGCACATATCGGGCGAGTCACCCTCGTCTTGTCCTTATCCACAGCCGGGTTGGCCGGCCCACTGCTCGCCGGCCCGGCGTCGGCGAATCCGGCCGGATCGGCCCTGGTCATCAGCGAGGCGTACGTCAACGGCGGCTCGTCCGGCGCCAGCTTCCTCAACAAGTTCATCGAGCTGTACAACCCGACGTCGAACGCCATCCCGCTCGGCGGTAACACCCTGCAGTACCGTGCGCCCACGAGCACCGTCGTGCCGAGCGGTTCGCAGGTGTTCGCGTTGTCGGGGACGGTGGCCGCACACGGTCACTTCCTCATCCAGCTGCCGAGCAACGGCGCCGCCACCAACCCCGGCGAACCGCTGCCCACGGCCGACCTGAACACCGGCACCAGCGTCAACCCGGGCGCGGGCGGTGGCACGCTCTACATCGCGGCCAGCGCCTCCGGTGTGCTGCCCACCGACGCCGCCGTCATCGACAAGATCGGCTGGGGCACCAGCAACTCCCCGGAGGGCGCTGCCGCGACCGGCAACTCGCTCGTCCTGAGCTATCAGCGTGACGCGGCCGGTACGGACACGGACAGCAACGCCGCCGACTTCCACACCGCCACCCCGACACCGCAGAACGCGGCGTCCGACGGCGGCACGGCCACCCTCACGGTGACGGACCCCGGCACCCGCAACGCGACGCTCGGCACCGCGATCGCGCCGTTGACCCTCGCCGCCACGGGCGGCACCCCGCCGTACACCTGGACGGCCACCGGCCTGCCCGCGGGCCTGGCCATCTCCGAGGACGGGGTCGTCACGGGCACCCCGACCGCGGCCGGCACGTCGTCGGTGACGGTCACCGTGACCGACTCGAAGGGCGCGAACGCCTCGGCGTCGTTCAGCTTCAACGTCACGTCCGCCACGACGGTCCTGTCGATCGCCGACATCCAGGGCACGAACACCAACACGTCGCCGTGGGCCAACAAGGAGGTGACGACCGAGGGCGTCGTGACCGCCACCTACACCACCGGCGGGTTCAACGGCTTCTTCCTGCAGACCGGCGGCGCCGGCGGCAGCGAGGCGGACGATGCCACGCCGGGCGCCTCCGACGCGATCTTCGTGTTCGGCTCGGTCTCGGCCGGCCAGGTCAGCATCGGTGACAGCGTCCGGGTCACCGGCACCGTGCAGGAGTTCCAGGGCCTGACCGAGATCGCCTTCCCGGCGGTCACGAAGCTCGCCAACCCGCTGCCCGCCGTCGTGCCGGGCGTGATCCCGTGGTCCGGCCTCACGACGGACGCCCAGAAGGAGGCGCACGAGGGCGAGCTGATCCTGCCCCAGGGCGACTTCACCGTGTCGGACAACTACGACACGAACTGGTTCGGCTCCTTCACCCTCGCCGCCGGTGACACGCCGCTGCGCCAGCCCACCGACGCCGGGCCCCCCGGCAGCGCCCAGGCGCAGGCCGTGGTCGCCGAGAATGCCGCCCGGATGGTGACCCTGGACGACGGCGCGAGCTGGAACTACAGCGGTAGCGCGAACACCGGCCAGCCGCTGCCGTGGCTCACGCCGGGCCACTCCGTCAGCGTCGGCTCGAAGGTCACGTTCCACCAGCCGGTGATCCTCGAGTACCGGTTCTCGCTGTGGAACTTCCAGCCGGTCCGGCAGGTCACCGACGAGGGCGGCGCGGTCGCGACCTTCTCCGACATGCGCGCCGGCAACCAGCAGCCGGCCGCCGTCGGCGGCAACGTCCGCCTGGCCACGTTCAACGTCCAGAACTACTTCCCGACGACCGGGGAGGCGTACGTCGCCGGCGGATTCGGCACCTGCTCCTTCTTCAGCGACCGGGCCGGCAACCGCATCGCCGTGGACCGGTGCACCGGCCCCGGCAACAGCCCCGGCGTGCGTGGCGCCGCCAACGACGCCAACTTCCAGCGGCAGCAGGCGAAGATCGTCACCGGCATCAACCGGCTCGGTGCCAGCGTCGTGTCGCTGGAGGAGGTCGAGAACTCCGCGAAGTTCGGCAAGGCCCGCGACGCCGCGCTGGCCGGTCTCGTCGACGCGCTCAACGCCGCCGCCGGTTCGACGGTGTGGGCGTACGTGCCCTCGCCGGCCGCCGACCAGCTGCCGCCGTTGTCCGAGCAGGACGTGATCCGTACGGCGTTCATCTACAAGCCGGCGGAGGTCGCGCTCGTCGGCGGGTCGGTGGTGCTCACCGGTCACTCGGGCGCCGGCCAGCCGTTCTCGATCGCCCGCCAGCCGCTGGCCCAGGGCTTCAAGAAGGCCGGCGCGACCGACGCCGACGTGTTCCTGGTCGTCGCCAACCACTGGAAGTCGAAGGGCAGCGGCACCCCGCTGTACGACGGCGACACCGAGAACACCTCCTCGCCGGCGGTGAACCAGGGCTGGTTCAACGCGACCCGGGTGCGTCAGGCGCAGGACACGAGCGCGTTCGCCACGCAGGTGGCGGCGAGCCTCGGCACGGACCGGATCTTCCTGGTCGGCGACTTCAACGCCTACACGCAGGAGGACCCGATGCAGGTCCTGTACGCCAATGGCTACACCGACCTCGGCGGCGCCTACGACCCGTCGGGGACGACGTACGCCTACAACGGCCAGCTGGGCTCGCTCGACCACGTGCTGGCCAACGCGGCCGCCCGCGCGATGGTCACCGGGGCGGACGTGTGGCAGATCAACGCCCAGGAGGCGGTCGCCTACTCGTACAGCCGCTACAACTACAACGTGACCCTGCTGTTCGACAGCAGCGACCCGTTCGCGGCGGCAGACCACAACCCGGTCGTCGTCGGGCTGAACGCGCCGGTGACGCCGGTCGCGCCGGCCTGGAGCGCCTCGAAGGTGTACAACACCGGCGACAAGGTCACCTACCAGGGTTCCACGTGGCAGGCGACCTGGTGGACCCAGAACCAGGCCCCGGGTGACCCGAACGGCCCGTGGCAGCAGATCGCGACGGCCCCCGACGGCACCGCCATCTGGACCCCGTCGCGCATCTTCACCACCGGAGACGTCGTCGTGTACCAGGGCAAGAAGTACGTCGCCCAGTGGTGGACGCGCAACCAGGCCCCGGGCAACCAATACGGCCCGTGGAAGAGCGTCGGCTGATCCGACCCGCACAGCAGCCCGGGGCCGTCCTCCACGCGAGGGCGGCCCCGGGTTCGCATCGGGCGCTGCGTGTCGGCTGACGCCGATGCAGACTGCCGCAAGGCAACGCGCCGACGCGCCGCTCGTCGTGGGGCCGCCACGAACGATCCAGGTGGCTTCCGGCCATCACTCTCTGTTCATCATGAGCCGGCCCCCACCCTGCGGCGCCGTGTCTTAAGTTGCCATGAAATCACTGGTCGAGGGCTTGGCATGCCCTGTGCCGATCAGTAGCGTCAACGCACGTCTGATCCGGAAACTGATCACAACAGGTGACGCCGGGCCAGGCCCGCTGAGTCGTGCTCACACGAGCCGGGGACCCACCGCAACTGGGGTGAATCCACATGCCGACGGCCTGTGGTAGGGCGACCTTTCGCGCCCGAATCCGTCAGCTAACCCGGTAGGCGGACGCGTAAGGAGAACATGCTCGTGCACGTCCAGTTCAAACCCCACCCTCGCCAGCTCCCTGGCCGCCCCACACGTGCGCTGCGAGCCGTTCGGTTCCGCGTCAGCCGCTGAGGACGATCGAAGGTCCATGCCGACCTTGTTCCGCGGTGACGGTCACGCTCAGACCTGATGCCCGAACATGGCCTGTTCCACGGCGCTCCATTGTGGACCTTCCGTAACCCGGCGCCCCGTCACCGACGACCCGTTGGCCGAAGCAATGCACCGACGTTCCCCCAGGTGTACAGCTTCGGTGGTTTGGAGCTTGCAATGAACCCTGCCCTTGTCCCTTACCTCGCCAAGCACACCGGCGCACGCCGACCGCGTGGGCCCCGCGCGACACTCCTGTTGAGCGGGCTGCTCGCCGTGACCGCGGGAGCCGGGATCTTCCTGAGCCAGATCGACGGCGCGCAGCCGAGCCGCGCCTCCTCGGCCCTCGCGCCCACGGTCACCACAAGTGCCGACGGGCCCCAGGGCGAACAGGCCGCGCGCACGGGCAGCGCCGCGCAGGAAGCGCCGGCCGCCCCCTTGGAGAAGGTGCTCGAAGCCCAGTTCCAGCAGCAACCGAACTTCTACTGGTGCGGACCTGCGGCCGCCCGCAACGCGCTGGCCGCCAGCGGGTTCGCGGTGACCCAGGCCGACATGGCCCCGAAGCTGCGCACGACGACCAGCGGCACCGACTCCGCGTTCGACGTGACCCGAGGGCTGAACGAGGTCGTCGGCGGGAACGTCTACCAGACGAGGGAGATTCCGGGACAGTCCGCAACACCGGCCGAGGCCGGCCAGTTGCAGAGTGACGTGGTGCGCGCCGTCAGCACCGGCCGCGCCGTCGTCGCCAACATCGTCAGCACGGCGAGGGACACCAACGGCGTCAGCCACAGCTTCGACGGCGGCCACTACGTGGCCATCGTGGGGTACACCGAGAACGGCCAGATCGTGAAGGTCGCCGACTCTGCCAACCCGAACGGCGACGGCACGTACTGGATGACGACCAGCAACATGGCCAACTGGATCGCCCGGCGCGGCTACTCGTTCTGACCGGCTCAGCGCCGCGGCGCCCCGTGTGGGCGTCGCGGCGCTGGCATCACCACAGGGTCGCGGGTCATGCCGCCTCGGGCGTCAGCCGGACCCGCCGCAGGAGCTGGGCGTTGAGGGCCACGACGATGGTGGACGCGGACATCAGCACCGCCCCGACCGCGGGGCTGAGGGTGAGGCCCGCCCAGGCCAGCACGCCCGCCGCGAGCGGGATCGCGACGATGTTGTACCCCGCCGCCCACGCCAGGTTCTGGATCATCTTGCGGTAGGAGGCGCGGGACAGCCGGATCACCCCGGTCACACCGCGCGGGTCGGACGAGGCCAGCACCACGCCGGCCGACTCGATCGCCACGTCGGTGCCGGCGCCGATGGCGATGCCGACGTCGGCGCGGGCCAGTGCCGGCGCGTCGTTGACCCCGTCGCCGACCATCGCCACCGTGAGGCCGCGAGCCTGCAGCTGCGCGACGGCCTGGTCCTTGTCGGCCGGCAGGACCTCGGCGAACACCTCGTCCAGGCCGAGGTCGGCGGCGACCGCCTCGGCGACCGGCCGGGCATCTCCGGTGATCATGACCAGCTTGGCGACTCCTTGCGCGCGGAGCTCGGCGATGGCCTGCCGGGCTTCCGGGCGTACCTCGTCCTCGAGGCCCATCGCGCCGAGCACCTCGACGCCGGTGTCGCCGACGCGCAGCAGGTGCAGCACCGCAGCACCGCGCGCCGACCAGGCCGCGGTCCGCGCGGCGAGGTCGTCCGGCACCTCGGCGCCCAGCTCGCGCAGCAGCGCCGGGCCGCCGACCGCATAGCGGGCACCGTCGACGGTGGCCTCCACACCGCGGCCGGTCAACGACCGGAACCTGTCCGCTCGGGCCGCCCGGTCACCGGCGGCCACGACGATCGCCTTGGCCAGGGGGTGCTCGCTGTCGGCCTCGACCGCGCCGGCCAGCCGCAGCACCTCGTCCTCGGTCGTACCGGGGGCGGCGGCGACACCGGCGACCACGTGCGCGCCGCGCGTGAGCGTGCCGGTCTTGTCGAACAGCACCGCGTCGACGGTACGCATCCGCTCCAGGGCGAGGCGGTCCTTGACCAGGATCCCGGCCTTCGCGGAGACCGCCGTGGACAGCGCGATCACCAGCGGGATGGCCAGGCCGAGCGCGTGCGGGCAGGCGATCACCAGCACCGTCACGGTCCGCACCACCGAGTCGCCCAGCTCGCCGAGTGCCCACCAGACCACGAACGTCACAGCTGCGGCAGCGGTGGCGACGTAGAAGAGCAGTGCGGCGAACCGGTCGGCGAGGACCTGCGCCCGCCCGGAGGACTCCTGGGCCTGCGCGACCAGCCGGCCGATCCCGGCGAGGGCGGTGTCGTCGCCGACCGCCTCGACCCGGACCCGCAGCGCGGAGTCGGTGGCCACCGTGCCGGCGACGACGCGGTCGCCGGGGCTGCGGCGCACCGGCCGGGACTCGCCGGTGATCATCGACTCGTCGAGTTCGGCCTCGCCGTCGACCACCCGGCCGTCCGCGGGGACGCGGGCGCCGGAGCGGACCAGGACCACGTCACCGACGCGCAGCTGCGCCACCGGGACCGCCCTGACGGTACCGTCCGGGGCAACGATCTCGGCCTCGTCGGGCAGCAGGGCCGCGAGCGCGGCGAGGGCGCCCTGGGCCTGGCCGATCGCCTTCATCTCCTGCCAGTGCCCGAGCAGCATGATCGTGACCAGCGCGGCGAGCTCCCACCAGAAGTCCAGGTGGAAGAGCCCGGCGCTGGTGGCCACCGACGCGACGTAGGCGACGGTGATCGCCATCGAGATCAGCAGCATCATGCCCGGCGCCCGGTCGCGGACCTCGCGGACGCCGCCGACCAGGAACGGCCATCCGCCGTAGAGGAAGACGACCGAGCCGAGCACCGGTCCGACCCACGTCACGCCGGCAAAGTCGAGGTGGTAGCCGAACCAGTCCATGACCATCTCGCTGGTCAGCACCACCGGCACGGTGAGGGCCAGGCTCAGCCAGAACTTGCGGCGGAACATCTCCGGGTCGTGCCCGGCGTGCTTGTCGTGGCCCTGGTGCCCACCGTGATGGGCTGCATGACCGTTATGGGCCGCTTCCTCCGGTATTGTCGCGCCGGCTCCATGGTCGTGATGACCGCTGTGGACGTGCATCCTGCTGGTCGCTTCGGACATGGCGGCCTCCCTTCACTCCAGCCGAACCATACCCCCAGGGGGTATCTTCCGCAAACGAGGGGTGCCGACTGCCGGATTGCCGCTGCTCATCGTCGCGGCGACATCCCGTCGGGGATGCCGGTCCCGCTCAGGGCCGCGACGGTGTCCGCACGGCGGGCGAGGGACGCCGCGCCGCGGCGGAACTGCTCGAGTTTGTCGATGACGGTCTGGCCGACGGGTGTGTGGCCCCAGATGCCGCCGGCACGTCTGGGCCCGGCGGTGAGAGCGGCTGCGACACACCGGCGGCCACCTGCGCCGAATCCTTACCTCTTCGGGCCCTGCCCTTGCCTCACAGCCGAGCCGCCGCAACCGACCCGGCCGTGACGGCGTGGCTCACGAACGGTTGAGGGTTCGGCTCACCCCGGCGATGACGGCGGTGGTCAGGAGCCATCCCGCGACGATGTACGTCCACGCCAGCCACTGCAGCCCGTCCACGAAGCGCCAAGATCGTTCCTGGCCGAGGTCCGCGATAGGGAGCAGCAGGTCGAGCGTGTAGACGACATCCCGGAACGGCGGCGGCCGGTCGACCTACACCGCTGGTTTGCAGAAGACCCGTGATCGCGGCGTCTCGGGTCAGCGGTCGGTGAGCTGGTAGACGGCGATCGTGCCGGCTCGGAAGCGGAACGTGGCGTAGTCGCCGAGACGCGGTGAGACGGTGCCGTAGGACTCGTCGACCATGAGCCAGCGCACGCCGTAGTGGTGGGCCAGGCGTTCGAGGCGTTCCCGGGTCGGGTTGCTGAACGCGGTGTCGTTGTCGGCGAGTTTCGCGGGGTCCCAGTACGGGGCGTAGACGAAGTTGACGCCGGCCTGCTGGCCGGCCCGGTGGGTGCGGTCGGTGAAGCCCCACGCCTCGATGAGGAAGCGCCGTTCGGTGTAGGCGGCGAAGGCGAAGTGGCGGTTGTCGCACGTGTCCGGTGGTGTGCCGGGCAGCAGCAGGCAGTGGGCGTTGGTGGCGACCAGGTCGCCGGGCTCGGAGTGCTCGCGGAGCCAGCGGCCGGCGGTCCCGGTGCCGTGCGGGATGTAGATCGGGGCGAGGACGGCGCCGCGCCAGCCGGTCCGGGTGGCGTCGCGGGTCCAGTGGTACAGGTGGACGACGCTGGTCGCCGCGCACATCCCGGCGAGGAAGGCCGCGCAGAGCGCGCGTTTGCCGGGCAGGTCGGCGAGGCGCATGCCGAGGACGAGCAGGCCGACCAGCGCGGCGACGGCGAGGTACGGCCAGAGCAGCGCCCAGGCGCTCCACAGTGGACCGCCGGTGCTCGCGGGTCGCGGGACGTGCCGGCTCAGCTGGCCTCTGAGGATGAGCACCGCCAGGCCGCCGGCCGCGGCGGCGATCACGGCGGCGGTGACGAGCCGGCGCGCGGGCACGGCGGCCGGGGTGATGAGCACGATGCCGGCGACCGCGGCGAGGGTGAGGTACGGGCGGCCGGAGACCATGAACCAGCCCTCGGCGCCGCCGTCGTGGCCGAAGACGGCGAGGGCGGCCACGCCGGCCAGGCCGATGCCGAGCATCATGACGACCGGCTCGGCCAGCACGCGCCGGTCGGTGTGCAGGCGGTGGAGCGCGGCCAGGCCGGGCCAGATGCAGGCCCAGCACAGCAGGGTGATGCCGGCGACGAGCAGCAGCCGCCAGGCCGGACCGGCGTCCGGGGTGGCGAACCCGGCCGTGTACGGGGCGCCCGAGATCCGGGCGAAGTGCAGGGGCTGGATCGCCATGCCCTGCACGGCGCCGCGGAAGAGCACGAGTTGTGCGACGGCGATCGCGGCCAGGGTGAGCGCGGCCGCGGCGAGAGCGGTGCGGTGCGGGCGGCGCCGGCGGAGCAGCTCGACGGCGGCGACGAGCAGCAGCCCACCGAGCAGCATCGGCAGGAACGTGGCCTTGCCGCCGGTCACCGCCGCCATGAGCAGCACGACCGCGATCCATCGGCGCGCGGTGGGGGCGGTGAGCAGTTCGACGAGGGCGAGGGCGAGGCCGGCGAAGAGGACCGCGCCGAACGTCTGGGTGGGGCTGGTCCACATCTGGGCCCGCAGCAGGGAGCCGTCCTCGTAGGCGTTGGTGGCGAAGGTGCTGAACCAGCCGTGCAGTCGCCACGGGTACGGGGTCGGGGTGAGCGCGAACCAGGCGACGAGGGCCGCGGCGGCGCCGGCCCACCAGCGGCCGGTCAGCCGGGTGCCGAGCACGGCGATGAGGGCGAGCAGGCCGAACACCATCGGCAGGGGCGAGAGCCGCAGCAGCAGGACCTGCGGTTCGATGCCGGTGCCCCAGGAGGTGGCGGCGATGTCGGCGTAGGCGAACCAGTGGTACAGCAGCGGCTGGTCCGGCAGCCACGGGGACATGATCGGCATGTGGTGGCGGGCCTCGCCGATCAGGGCGAGGTGGAACATCGAGTCGCCGTCCGGGGCCCGCATGCCGGGCTCGGTCAGGTCGTGGGCGCGGAAGAACGCCACACCGCTCCACCAGACGAGCACGAGCGCCGCGGCGCAGAGCACGGCGGACCACACCGGCGGGGTCCGCTCCCCCGGTCCCTGCCCTCGCCAGTACCGGCGCAGGCCCGGCACGGCCGCGAACGCGACGAGGGTGATGACGGCCCAGGCCGGGGCCAGCCGCGGCAGTCCGGCCGACCGGGTGGCGATGTAGGTCAGGACCTCGCAGGCATAGCCGAGCGCGAGCCCGGCGGCCGCGTCGCTGACCAGCCGGCCGGACCGGCCCTGCAGGTACCGCCACAGCAGCATGCCGGGCAGGAGCACCCCGCCACCGACGTACAGGACGAACCGGGCGGTGGTGCGCATCGGCACGCCGTAGAAGTCGAGGAAGCACACGGTGAACACCGCGGCGGCCAGGGGCGCGAGCCAGGCCACCCACCATCGGGCCGCTCTCCGTGGCGGTGTCGGGGCCGGCGGCGCGGCCGGCGTGACGAGCGTGGTCACCGGCGGGCGATGGTCCGGTGCCCGCGTGGGGTCAGCCCGACCACCATCAGGCTCACCCCACCGACCAGCTTGTACGCCAGCCACGGGTTGACCGCGGCCAGCATCGCCCGCAGCGGCCTGGCGAGCCGGTGCGCCACGCTGGTGCGCGAGCTCGGCCAGCGGTGCGGGTAGGTGTAGCGGAGGTTCCGCACGGTGATCCCGGCCATCGCGACGAACGTCAGGGCGCTGGCCGTGTCGAAGAAGACCACATGCCCCGGGTCGTCCATGAGGCTGCGGTACCGGTTGAGCACGGCGTTGCCGATGTTGTCGTCGAGCGGAATGTGCATGGCCAGCAGGTCGCAGTGTTCCGCAACGCCGCGCACGAAGCCGATCGGGTCCGGCACGTGTTCGAACACGTCGAACAGGGCGACCAGGTCGACGTCGGTGCCCGACTCGGTGAAGTCGGCGTGCCGGAACTCGACGCCGTCGTGGCGCAGCCCGAGCACGTGCGGGCTCACCTCGTACCCCAGGGCGGTCTGCACCGGATGGCCCGCCTCGACGAGGCCGTCGAGGATCGCCTTGGTGGACCGGCCGCCACCGCAGCCGACGTCGGCGAACGATCTGATCTTGTACCCGTGCTGCGCGACCACGGGGCCGAGGACGCGCAGCATGTCGCGGGCCTTGAACGGCCCGTCCAGGTCGTAGCCGGCGTTGCGCTCGTAGTACTCGCCGCTGCCGTACTGCGGCAACACACCAGGACCGTCGAGCTGGGTCATGGCGACATCCCTTCGGCGCTTCCCCGATGAGCCACGTATAGGGCTAAACCGGCATACCTGTCATGGCGACAGGAACAACGACGAAGGCGACCAGCAGTCACGGCGCCGCGATGGCGGCCTCGAACATCCGGTCGGCGGCGGACAGGAACGCGTCCCGCAGCGTCCCGGCGCTGGGCGCGTCGGCGGCGGCCCGCAGCCGGACGCCGACGCCGAGCAGGTCGTGGCGGGTCAGCGCTTCGGCGCCGCTGAGCAGGTCGGGGTCCGGCCGGCTGGGAATCGGGATCACCACGATCGTCGGACCGACGACGACCACGATCGTGCTGTGGCTCGCCGGCACGACGTCGCAGGCCGGCGGCGAGCCGAGCATGCCGTCGGTGAACGCGCCGAGGTCCGTCGCGTTGGCCGCGCCGACCGCCTGCGCCGCGGCGGGGTCGAGACGTACCGCCACGTCCTGGCGGGCCAGCAGACCGCCGATCGTCGCACTGGTGGCCAGCGCCGCCCACTGCGACCGGGACAGGCTCACGGGCTTCGACTCGGCGAACACGTCGGGCGGAACCGGGGCACGGACCGCGTTCTCGGCCGGCACGACGACGACCCCGGGGCCCACCTGCAGTTCCAGCCAGTGGGCCATCATCGTGGCGTCGTAGAAGGCGCCGCGCTCGGGCGGGAATGGCCACGTGTAGAGGACGGTCAGATCGTCGGTGCTCATCTGCAGGATGTGCGTCATGGCTGGGTTCCTTTCCGGACCGGGTGGCACGACGGCCGGGCAACGGCCGCCGCACCCATCCAGATCCGCGAGGTCCCCGCCTGATACACCCTTCCTGGCCATCCGTCGCGGCCGGGCGGGCTAGCCGACCGGGTCGCCGCCACCGTCACTCGGACTCACCGGGTCACCGTTGGTGAGGGCAACCACCTTGGGATTGGGATCGGAGGTGGTTTCATGAGCGGTGGTGCGGACGGCTGACATGCTGGCATGCATGCATGAGCTTCTCCGGCTCGCCGGCTACTTCGCCGCCCACCAGATCCGCAACCTCCGCAACCTCTCCGACGGCGAGATCCTGTTCCCGATGCACGGCTACGAGGACGCCGACGGCCACCAGGGGATGATCTGCTTCGTCGGCGAGTTCGACCGGGACGTGCTCGCCACCAACGAGCAGGGTGCCCAACGGGGGGTGCTCCTCGTCGACGGCTACGTCACCCTCGAGGCTGGCAAGTTCGACGCGCTCATCGTCGAAGCCGTCGAGTACGGACCCGACCAGGCGTCACTGACGATCGCCGTGCCGTACCACCCGCCGGCGAGCCCGGGCGGCTTCGCCGTCCACCGGCCGAGGTTCTTCAAGCTCAGCGGCGTCGACCGGGCCGGGCTCAGCGAGGCGTTCTTCGCCGGCGTCGACACCCACCCCGAGGCCGCCGAAGTCTGGAACGCCCACCGCGACGACTCGGTCTGAGGCGCGTTGCAGCCGTGGCGCACTGACGCACCGGCTTGACGTCCACCGTGACCATGGGCGGATGGAGGTACTCCTCGCCGAGAAGATCGGCATCGGCACGTGGCCCGACTGGATCGCCGCCTGCGGAAGTCTGCTCGCCTTCGCCGGCGTCACGGCGGGCCTGCTCTGGGAGATACGAAACCGCAGGCTCGACGCGCAGGACGCGAAAGCGGCCCAGGCGCGGCTGGTGTACGCCGCCGTGGAACGCGTCGACACCACAACGGTCCGTATCTCCAACAACAGCCCAAGCCCGATCTTCGACGCCGCCGCCAACGTGTTCATCAACGGCAAGGTGACGGGGTCTGCGTTCACCGACCGGGTCGACGCCCTCCAAACGGTGCTGCTACCCGTCGGTCCGCCGGGCTACGGCTCAAACACCGACCGGCCCGGCCGCTTCGGCGGGCGCGCGATCGACGTGCCGGAGACGCCGGGTGTGTTGATCCACAGCGTGGGTCTCACGTTCGTTGACGCGTCGGGCTCGCTCTGGCAACGGCTCAACCGACACGAGGCCCGCATGGTGGTCACGGGTCGCCGCAAGCGGACCTAGCCCAGCACCGGCCAGTCACTGACGAAACGCGGTCTCCTCGCATGTCGCGGGAGCTGACCGGCCGCTGCGGCCGGTCGGCGCACCCCACCCGGCCTATCGTGATCGGATGAACGACACAGGGCCGGACGGGCCCCGCTGGGCCCGGCTGCTGCCAGGCGTCGCGGTGATCCGCGGGTACCAGCGGTCCTGGCTGCGCGGCGACGCGCTGGCCGGCCTGACCGTCGCCGCCTACCTGGTGCCGCAGGTGATGGCCTACGCGACCCTCGCCGGCCTGCCGCCGGTCGCCGGCCTGTGGGCGATGCTCGCGCCCCTCGCGGTGTACGCGCTGCTCGGCTCCTCCCGGCACCTGTCGATCGGCCCCGAGTCGACGACCGCCTTGATGACCGCCACCGTGATCGCCCCGCTCGCCGGCGGCAGTCCCACCCGCTACGCGGCGCTGGCCGCCGCGCTCGCCGTGGTCGTCGGCCTGCTCTGCCTCGCGGCGGCCGCGGCCCGGCTGGGCTTCCTCGCGGACCTGCTGTCGAAACCGATCCTGGTCGGGTACCTGTCCGGCGTCGCCGTCATCATGATCGTCAGCCAGCTGGGCAAGGTGACCGGGATACCCGTCACCGGTGACACGCTCGCCGAGCAGCTGCTGTCCGTCATCCGGTACGCCGGCCGGATGGACCCGGGAACCCTGGCGTTCTCGCTCACCGTGCTCGCCTTCCTGTTCCTCGTGCGGTGGTGGCGCCCGAAGGCGCCGGGGCCGCTGCTGGTCGTGCTGCTCGCCACCGCCGCGGTGGCCGTGTTCGGCCTGCGCGAGCACGGGATCGCCGTGGTGGGCCAGGTCCCGGTCGGCCTGCCGGGGCCGTCGCTGCCGGCCTTCGGCGATCTCACCCAGCTGGTACTGCCGGCGGTCGGGCTGGCGGTGGTCGGCTACACCGACACCGTGCTGACCGCCCGGGCGTTCGCCGCCCGGGGCGGCTACCGCATCGACGCGAACCAGGAGCTGCTCGCGCTGGGCGTGGCCAACGTCGCCACGGGCGGGTTCCAGGGGTTCCCGATCAGCAGCAGCGGCAGCCGCACCGCGCTCGGATTCGCCGCCGGGGGCCGCACCCAGCTGGCGTCGATCATCACGCTGGGAGCGATTTCAGGTGTACTGCTGTTCGCCGCGCCACTGCTCGAGCTCTTCCCGGTCGCGGCGCTCGGCGCCCTCGTCGTCTACGCCGCGGTACAGCTGATCGACATCGCCGGGTTCCGCCGGCTGGCCGCTTTCCGCCGCAGCGAGCTGCTCCTGGCCGTGGCGACGTTCCTCGGCGTCCTCGCTTTGGACATCCTCTACGGTGTGCTGCTCGCCGTCGGCCTGTCGGTGGCCGAGCTGCTGCACCGGGTCGCGCGGCCGCACGACGCGGTCCAGGGCCTCGTGCCGGGCCTGGCCGGCATGCACGACATCGACGACTACCCGCAGGCGAAGACGATTCCCGGGCTGCTGGTGTACCGGTACGACTCCCCGCTGTTCTTCGCCAACGCCGAGGACTTCCGGGAGCGGGCCCTGGCCGCCGCCGACAGCGGCCCGACGAGATGGTTCGTGCTCAACGCCGAGGCGAACGTCGAGGTCGACATCACCGCACTGGAGGCCCTCGACCATGTGCGCGAGGAGCTGACCGGCCGCGGCGTGGTGTTCGCGATGGCCCGGGTCAAGCGCGACCTGCAGGACCAGCTCGACGCGTTCGGCCTCACCGCGTCGGTCGGCCCGGACCGCATCTTCCCCACCCTGCCGACCGCGGTGGCCGCCTACCAGGAATGGCGACGGCACCACGACGAGCCGGCCGCGGGCTGACCGCGGCGGGCCTCAGGCCGCGCCGGCCCGGCCGGCCGCGGTGCCCGGCTCGGAGCGACCACCCGACCACCCCAATGAAAAAAAGCGCCACTGCCCACTCGGGCTGTCGTTTCCATACAAGACGCCCGCAGCGGCACTTCATAGCATGGGCGCGGGCGATCGGCCGGCCGTGCTTCGGCGTGGCGCTGCCGACCGCTCGTCGATCGATCTGGCGGCCACGTGGCCTGACCATGAGGAGGACAGCACATGCGTGATCTGGTCTTTACCGGGTTCGTCTCACTGGACGGTGTTGTGGACTCCCCGGGCGGTGGGCCGGGCGAGGAGCACCGCAGCAGTGGCTGGGTGGTCAAGGACATCGATTTCCTGCCCGAGGCCTTCTCCATCAAGGGCGAGGAGCTCGAGCAGACGACGGCGTTGATGTTCGGCCGCCGCAGCTATGAGGCGTTCGCGACGACCTGGCCCGACTCGGACGACCATGCCGCCTACAACAAACTGCCGAAGTACGTGGTCTCGACCACGCTGCGCGACGACGCTTTGGTCGAGCGATGGGGCCCGACGACAATCCTGCGCTCCACTGACGACGTCGCCGAGCTCAAGAAGACCGAGGGCGGCCCGATCTTCATCCATGGCAGTGCGGAACTCGCCCGACGCCTGTCGGAGGCGGGCCTGCTCGACCGGTATCACCTGCTCGTCTTCCCGGTGCTGCTGGGAGCCGGCAAGAGCCTGTTCAGCAGTGCGGACAAGGACAAGCAGGTGCTGGGCCTCCGCGACTCCACGGCCTACCCGAACGGCGTGGTCAAACTGATCTACGACGTCGTCAGTTGATCGAGATCCAGGGCGATCGCCCCGCCGCTGCCGTCGCGGAGTTGTCGCGCCGTACGCCCGACGTACCGTCGCAGCGCACGGGCCAGGTGTGGCTCGTCGAAGTATCCGAGCCCGGCGGCGACCTCCGTGCCCGCGACGCCGCTCGCCAGGAGGGTCGAGGCTCTGCGTGCCCGCTCGATCTGCCGCACGGCGCCTTGGGTGAGCCCGGTAGCCGCTCGGAACCGGCGTTCGACGGTGCGGGCCGAGACCGCTGGACCGTGACCTCGGCGTACCTCCGTCAGGAGCGGGTCACGGACCACGGCTCCGGAACGGACGAGACGGCCTACCAGGGCTTCAGCGTTGTCGGGGCCAGGCGTCTCCCAACGGACGCCGTCCAGCCGAAAGGTCCTGCGGGTGACGTCGGGGAGCTCGACGCCGCCGTCGACCAGGGCCGCCGTGGGCACGGCCCGCAGCGACGTGCCTACGGCGAACTCGATGCCGACGAAGGTCGCGCCCTCCGGCACCGGCGCCGTGCCGGTCCTGGTCTCAGGGCCGGAAATACTCGCGTACGCCCTGCCCTCGCGCTCCCAGAACACCAAGCCCCAGCACACCGTCGCAACGGAGGTCATCTCCGTGACCTGCTCGCTCGTACAGGTCCACACGGTCTCGACCCACGGCGAGTCCGACGCGCGCGTTTCGAACCGCAGCCCCACGAGACAAGGATAGGCGCAGCTCGTCGCGCATGCCGAATTGAGTGCGGTCAGTGTGTTCGGGCTTCCCAGACCGGCTGCTGGGGCTCGTCGTTGTGCACGATGATGTCGACGTGATCGGCCGGGCGGACCGTAGCGAAGTAGAACTGTTGGGAAGGGATGTAACGCTCGCGCCAGCGCCGCTCGACGTCGGCCCGAGATGACACCCGGCGCTCTCGGATCACGGCACGATCCACGGTCTTCTCGAGCGCGGTCGACACGAAGACGCGCAGGTCCCACCGGTCAATCAGTTCCGGACGCATGAGGAAGACGCCGTCGAAGACCAGCACGGCGTTGGCTGGGGCAGTCGTGACCGGCAGGGACAGCACAGTATCCGCGGAGCGGTCGTAGACCGTGGATTGGAAGCGTCGATTTCCGCCCGGTCCGAGCGGATCGAGCAGAACCCGGTTCAGCGCGTCGTAGTCGTGGGTGTCGTAGTAGCAGCCTTCGGCCGAGTACTCGCCGCGCGGATAGCGCTGCGCCCGGGGGAAGAGGAAGTCGTCGATCGTCGCGCGGATGACGTCACGGCCCTGTGTGCGCAGGATGACGGCCAGCTCGTCGGCGAGCGTGGTCTTGCCTGCGGCGGGCGGCCCGTCGATGGCGACCCGCGTCGGGTGTGCGACTGCGACGGATCCGACTGCCTCAGCCAGGCGGCCGAGCACCTCGTCGCGGGTGCCTTGGTCCATGTCCTGCCCCGTCCTAGCCTCGCGAAGGTCGGCGTGTCGAGCCGACCTTATGCCCGCCAGCCTTTTCGCGCCCGCCACTTCCCACTGCGCCGCCCATCTGCGGCTGCTCAGCGTAGTCAGGTGCCACCGCCTTGGAGTGATCTCGATATCGTTTGGTTGTGGCGGTTACGGCGTTGCAGCGGCGGTGGATGTCGCCTGCCGGACACGAGCTGGCCGGTGTCGTTCGGTCCCGGCTGGTGAGTGGGGGCAGTCTGGACGACGTTGGTCTCGGCCGCGTCGATGGGCTGCTCGACCTGCGTGGGATCTCATTCGGTGGGCGTGGCGCTGAGTTGCACGGCAGATCGGTGACGGGTATCGCGTTCGATTCCGCTGATCTCACCGCGTTGCGGTTCGTCGGGTGTACGGTTCGTGACTGCCGGTTCGATCGGGCGTTCTGTGTCGACTGGCGAGTCCGGACCACCGACATGTCGCGGTGTTCGTTCGTTGGGGCGAACCTGCTCAGTTCGTCACTGGGCGCGTGGCTTCCCGGTGAGGAACGCGGGAACGTTTACGACCACGTTCAGTTCACGAAAGCGAAGATGCGGCGGATCAGTACGTCCGCGGCGACCTATGTGGACTGTGACTTCTCCGATGCCGACCTGCGCGAGGTCAACTTCTGGCAGTCCAGTCTGATCCGGTGCACGTTCGCCGGCGCGGTACGGCAGGTGGTGTTCGAGGGGCGCATGCTGGGCGAGGCCAAACCGGATCCCAACCCGATGCACGCCGTCGACTTCAGCGCCGCTCGTCTGCGCGGGACGGATTTCCGCGCTGTCGACCTACGCCGGGTGGTCCTGCCGAACGACCCGGATCTGCTGCTGATCGCCGACGTCAGCGTCCTCAACGATGCCAGCACGCAACTGACCAGCCACACGGGCGAACACGACACGACGTTCGCCGCCACCATCCTGGATCATCTGCGCAAAACGCTACTGCCCGGCACATCCGGCCTTGTCAACCTCCGCGATGTCGCCTCAGATGCCGAGTTCATAGCCGACCTGCTCCTAGCCGCAGGCGCAACCCGCCTAGGCTGAGCGCCGACTTACGCAAGCTCGCTCCAAGGTCAGGTGCACGGTCGTGCCGCGAAGTGCTCGCTACCGACCGCCATGGTGGCCCACAGCAGGTATCCGCTCGCGTCGATGAGCAAGCATCGTGATCAGGGCGTCCGCTGATCGTGCGTCCCGCGAGGTGTCGCCGGTCGTGTCCGGCACGCTCGAACCGAACCGAACCGCACCGCTGGCAAAGCCCGCGGGACATCTCGACCCCCGCTGACTTCGAGTCCGCTCACCGGTCCCGGAGCCGGCTCCGTATCCGTAGGCCGAGCAGGACCGCCTCGACGGACAGCACCGTCGCCGGTCCGCCGAGGTCGAAGTACGGGTCCGGTGGCGCGGGAGGATCGGTGAGCGAGGCATGGAGCCAGAACGCGCCGAAGACGAGCCAGCCGAGGTCGACGACGAAGTACGGCACCGACACGGTGCTCACTCCCAGGTCGACCGAGCCGAAGCCGCGCACCCCCATGACGTAGGTACCGCGGACGACCCGGGTGGTCAGCACCGCCAGGAGGCCCAGCCCACCGGCCAGGAACAGCAGCGACAGCAGGGGCCCGTCGGCCGGGCGGCGCAGGATCGCCACCGCCCCGGCCGCGATCAGGAACGTCGCGAACATCTGGATCATCAGGTCGATCAACGCGCCTGTCAGATTGGCGAAGAAGCCGTCCCAGCGCGGCACACCCGGCCTCCGGTCATCAATTGCGGAATCCGATGATGCTACGGCCGGCCCGGCCTCACTCGACGCTGCGATCAGGATGTCGACACGGGACGCGGGCGTGTCCAGTCGTGGTCAGGGTCGATGTTCGGCGAGAACCTTCCTGAACATCGCGAGGTAGCTGTCGTGAGCCAGGGACAGCTCGCCGAGCGCGTCTTCGGTGAACCACGCGATGGCATCGTGTTCGTCTGGCGCAACGTTGACCGGAGACCCCTTCCACGCTTCGATCAGCCAGATCTGCATGTCGAACGTTTCGCCATGAACTTCTTGCACCGGCGGACCCGCCGGCACCGCGACGTCGATGCCCAGTTCCTCGCGAAGCTCTCGAGCGAGGGCCACGCCAGGCGGTTCCCCGGGCTCCACGTGCCCACCGGGCAGGTCCCAGACGTCGGGATACCAGCGGCGCCGGGGAGATCGGTGACACAGCAGTACCCGGCCGCCGTCCCGCAGCAACGCCGCGACGATGCGTGCCTTAGGAGAGCCATCCACGGAGATCGACACAGGCGCATTGTGCCACCCGTCGTAAGCCACTGAGCCGTGCCAACCGGCGACCGGCATCCACCCTGTTGACACGAGCATTGTTGCAGAGAATCGATCGGCCGGGCTCCTCCGAACGCCGGTCACTCGTACCAGTACGCGTCCTGGACCGAGCCGTCGCCGCCAACCCACCAGATCTCCATGCTCTGCGGGATGCGGGAGACCGCCGCGAGGCCGCCGCTGGCCGCCGCACTGCCGGCCGGATCGAGCTGGTACCGCCGCCACTGCCCGCCCTCGTACCAGAACGCGTCCTGCACCGAGCCGTCGCGCCCGACCCACCACAGCTCCATGCTGCCGGGGATGCGTGAGACGCCCGCGATCGCGCTGTGCCCGACGGCACTCCCGGCCGGGGCCAGCTCGTACCGCTGCCACTGCCCGCCCTCGTACCAGTAGGCGCCGTGCACGGCCTCGTCCCGCCCGATCCACCAGAGCTCCATGCTGGTGGGGATGCGCGACAGCGCGGTGATGCCGCCGTTGAACGACGCGGTGCCCGGCGGGGCGATGTCGTACCGCACCCAGCTGCCACCCTCGTACCAGTACGCGCCGTGCACCGATCCGTCGGCGCCGGTCCACCACACCTCCATGCTGTTGGGGATGCGTGACGCGGCCGCCACGCCGCCGTTCGTCGAGCCGCTGCCGCCGGGGGCCAGCTCATACCGCCCCCAGTTGCCGCCCTCGTACCAGAACGCGCCCTGCATCGACCCGTTCGGCGCGATCCACCACACCTCCATGCTGTTCGGGATGCGGGACACGCTGGCCAGCCCGCCGTTTCCGCTGGCGCTGCCGGCCGGGGCCAGCTCATAATGTCCCCAGTTGCCGCCCTCGTACCAGAACGCGCCCTGCACCGACCCGTTGGCGCCGGTCCACCACACCTCCATGCTGTTGGGGATGCGCGACACGGCGCTGATGCCGCCGTTGGGTGACGCGCTGCCGGCCGGGGCCAACTCGTAGTGTCCCCAGTTGCCGCCCTCGTACCAGAACGCGCCCTGCACCGATCCGTTCGGCGCGATCCACCACACCTCCATGCTGTTCGGGATGCGCGAGACCGCCGTCGCCGCCCCGGCTCCCGACGCGCTGCCGCCGGGGGCGAGCGCGAACCGGCCCCAGAACGGGTTCCGCGCCTCGAACGTGACCCGGTACTGCCCGCCGTCGCCGTTGAACACCAGGTCGCGGCCGACGACCTGCCCGGACTCGGCGCGGGTCAACTCGTCGGCGGTGAACCGCAGCTCCTGCGGCCCGCCGATCTTGTCGTCGAAGTTCGGCGCGCCGGTCGGCGTGCCGAGCGCCCCGTTGACGTCGGCGATGAGCTTGCTGACCTTGTCGCCGCGGCTCAGGCTGAGGCTGCCGAACAGCGACGAGGTCACGACACCCTTCACGATCGCGCGCAGCGCTTCCGGGTCGCCGTCGTCGTTCTCCATCATCGCGGCGATCAGGATGGCGCGGTCCGGGTCGCGCAGGTCGGCCCGGTCGCCGTTGATGCCCCAGAACGCCTGCGGGTTGCCGCCGAGCGTCTGCGTATCGTCCTCGTAGAAGTCGTCCTCCAGCGGCCCGTACCGCACCACCTCGAACGCCGGCAGCGGCACGCCGAACCCGGCCACCGACACCGTCGCCGCCAGGTCGACCGCGACGACGAGGACGTACGGCTCGTCACCGCCGATCTCGCTCGTGCCCTCGTCGCAATGGATCCGCCGCAGGTACATTTTGATCATTGCAATTCCCCAATCCGGCCGTAGCGGCCTGTCAGGGGAGGGAGCCCGCAGCGGCCGGTCTGATACACGCAACGGCGGTATGTTTGCGCGGTCCGCCGTCAGGTGCACGCTTCTGCCGCGAAGTGAGCGGTCCCGATTGGCCCACGCGTCGCTTGAGACTGAACAATCGGTGCGCGATGACGATGTGGGCGCCTCACGCTGCGGATGGGTTCGTCGCGGCCACTACCAGCGTGTACTCGGCGTCCACCACGAAACTGCCCGACTCACCGTGGATGCGGACGGTGTGCTCGCCGGCGGTGGGCGGGTCGATGCGCGCCCACAGGCCGCAGCCGATGCCGCGGGTCTTGCCAGAGGTTTGGGTCACTGGGTTGCGCGGCCGAGCCATGAGCGGATGGACCTGCCGTTGGTCCGCCTCGATTGTGCACCGGACTGCACACGCCCGCACTGATCGGACGCCGTCCGTGCGGGATCAGTCGTCGGACCGGCAGTCGGCACGCACCATCACCGACGAGCGCTATCCGTCACTGAACAAGTCGGCGGTCGTGCCGCCAGTCAACAAGATGCCGATGAGCGGCGGTAAAGGTCAGGCTCCGGCATCAAACTGGGTAGCAGCTCTCTGTACGCACGGGGAGCATTGCGCGCATGACACAGAACGCGACGCCGGCGGCGCGGGGATGCATCTTCTGCGCCATCGTGGCCCGACAGGCCGACGCCAGTGTGGTGCACGAGGACGAGACCGTCGTGGCCTTCATGGACCTGAACCCCGTCACACCCGGCCATCTTCTCGTCGTATCACGCGAGCACGCGGTGGGCCTCGAAGACCTCGACGGAGCCACGAGCGCCCACATTTGGTCGGTCGGTCATGACATGGCACGAGCCTTGCGACGCTCAAGCCTGCGCTGCGAGGGAATCAACGTCCTCCTTTGTGACGGGGAAGTCGCCTTCCAGACGGTCTTCCACTTCCACCTTCACGTCATCCCTCGCTACGCAGGAGACGGCTGGACCCTCAAGGCCAACTCGCCGGAACGCGAGAGATCACTCCTCGACAGCGACGCGCAAGCGATCAAAGACGCTGTCGCGTCGACGGACTGACCCTCGATCCGCACACGGCGATTGTCGGCACTCTGGGCGCCGTCCTGCCGTTCATATGATGCCAAGTGGCTGTCACAAGCGGCGCTCTGCCTCCGACAGCCACCCCGACAGGAGGATCAAACGTTGAACGTGCGTCGTATATCTGCCGCGCTGCTCGGGACCGCGCTGCTGATGCCGACGTCGGGGTGCGGCGGAAACGCCGTGGAAGGACCTTCCGCGGCGTCCGGACCGGCCGAATGCCCTTCGACATTCTCGTGGTTTGCCGAGTCGCCCGGCCCGTCTCCAGATAGGAACGGCGACCTGGTCGGCAGCGGTGCGGACACGGCGCTGTTATGTGTCTACCCGTTCAACGCCGAAGACAGCGCGGGCAGTTTCCGGCTCGGGCAGAGCCTGCCGGCCACGAAAAATCCGGACCGGGTCACCAGCTACCTCAATGGGCTGTCCGCAGTCGATCCGGCGGTCGTTTCCGCCTGCGCGATGATGGGACGTGACCAGTACCAAATCGCTCTCGGCTACCCCGCTGGAACACACACGGTCGTCCGGGTCGAGGTCAACTGCGGCAGGGTCTCCGCTACCGGGGCGACCCGCCGCCTCCAGCGCACTGACACCTTGCTGGCCTTTTGGCCGCTCCCTGCAGCTACTGGCTGACGGTGGTGGTTACGTCGCGATCCGCACCGTACGCCCGGATACGTCACCTGGATCGGCCATGCCGACCGACCCGAGTGATGAGTTGTCGCGCCCGCACCCGTCACACCTACGACGGGACACAACAAGGCGCGGGAGGATGACGTGATGGGTGCGGACACGCGGCTGGAGGAGCTGGGCGTGAGCGGTCTGGGCGAGGTCGACGAGCCGGCGTTCTCGGGGCTGGCCGAGCGGCACCGGCGGGAGCTGCACGTGCACTGCTACCGGATGCTCGGGTCCTTCGAGGACGCCGAGGACACCGTGCAGGAGACGTTCCTGCGTGCCTGGCGGCGGCGGGAGACCTTCGAGGGGCGGTCGACGTTCCGGGCCTGGCTGTACCGGATCGCCACCAACGCCTGCCTGGACCTGCTCGCCAAGTGCCGCCCGGAGCCTGCGACCGGCGGCGAGGTGCTGTGGCTACAACCGTACCCGGACCGGCTGCTCGACGAGCTGCCCGCGGGCGACGCGGACGAGCCGGAGACCGTTGCCGTCGCGCGGGAGACGATCGAGCTGGCGTACCTGGTCGCCGTCCAGCACCTCGCGCCGCGCCCGCGGGCCGTGCTGATCCTGCGGGACGTGCTCGGCTGGCCGGCGAAGGACGTCGCGGAGCTCCTCGGGGACTCCGTCAACTCCGTGAACAGCGCGCTGCAGCGGGCCCGTGCCGGCATGCGGGAGCACCTGCCCGCCGAGCGGCAGGACTGGACCGGCGGCGCGGAGGACGCCGGGACGCGCGAGCTGGTGCGCCGCTACACGGACGCCAGCGTGGCCACGGACATCGACCGGCTCGCCGCACTGCTGCGCGACGACGTCCGCTGCTCGATGCCGCCCACGCCGGGCCTGTACGTCGGCCGCGACACGGTGGTGAACGACTGGATCGAGAGCGGCTTCCAGGACATGGAACACCTGCGCGCCGTCCAGACCGCCGTGAACCGGCAGCCCGCCGTCGCCTTCTACCACTGGCGGCAGCAGGAGGGCGCGTACCTGCCGCTGACGATCGACGTCCTGCGCGTCACCGGCGGAGCGATCACCGAGATCATCACGTTCCACGACGACCAGTTCCCGCGGCTCGGGCTGCCGGAGCGCCTGCCGGCGGACGGCACGGAGTAGTCCCGGTGTGGACGCTCGCGCTGCGCGGCGGCGAGCGTGTCGCGGTGGTCGCCGCGCAGTGGCGCGACGCGTTCGCCGTCGTCACCCGCGGCCGGGTGCAGCTGGAGCTGCGCGACGGCGAGCCCGGGCCGGTCCTCGGACGCGACGCCGGGTTCTGGCTGCGCGGCACCGGCGTCCGCGCCCTGCGGAACCCCGGCCGACGCACGGCGACAGTGCGCATCGTCACGCCCAGGGCCAGGACCGCCACATGCCAGTCACCACACCCCGCACGCCAGTTACCGAACGATGGAGGTACCACATGAGCAGCATGAACGACGCCGAAGTGGTCGCCGGCCCGGCATCGGGCCGGACCAGCCGCACCCACCGGCTCCGCGGGCTCGCCGGCACCGGCCTCATGGCCACGCTCGCGGCGATGGTGGCCACCACCCTCGCCGCCGCGCTCGCCCAGGCCGCCGGCGTCGACTTCGAGGTCCCCGACGGTGGCGAGACGATCCCGTTGCCCGGGTTCACCGTCGTGACCGGCTTCTTCTCGGTCGTGGGCGTCGTCATTGCCGTCGCGCTGCTGCGCTGGAGCGCTCGCCCCGCAAGGCGATTCGTGTGGACGGCGGTGTCGCTGACCGCGATCTCGCTGGTCCCGCCCCTCATCTCCGGGGCGAACACCGCCACCACCACCGCCCTCCTGATGCTCCACCTCGTCCCTGCGGCGGTGATGATCCCAACCCTGACGCGGAGCCTGCGCACCCGGACCGCTTGACGCTGGTCACTGTCCGCGGCGACACCGAGCCGGCGGTGTACGACCTGGGCCTGCTCGCCGCCGGCGGCAACGCCCCGGTCCTGTCGTTCCGGGCGCCGTGGACGCGGTGGCACCCGGCCTCGACGTCGCGGTGTTCACCGGGCTGGGTCCCGCGACGTCCCGGCACACGCTCATCGGCCGCCGGGGGCGACGACGATGCGGACGGGCTCGCAGTACACGATCCGGCCGAAGGCGCAGATCTTGGGCTGGGCCCAGAACTCACCCGGTGGCGTCCCGACCGGGACGGCGACGGGGAACTCGACGCTCTGTGCCGATCCGGGCGCGATGGTGAAGCCCTGGGTCGGCTCGCTCGTCAGCGCCCAGATGTAGTGCGGGGTGATGAGCTGGGCGTGGCCCTGCAGCGGGGTGCGCAGGTCGTGGCTCACCCGCACGCGGACGTGGCCACGCGCCCCGGGGGTCAGCGTGAGCTCCCGGGACTCGGCGTGCGCGTGCAGCAGCGGCCCGGGCTCGGGCCGGCCCACGGGCACGACGAGGGCGTCCTGCAGCTGCTGGCCCCGGTGGGCGATGCTCGCCGTGACCGCGTACCAGCCGGGTTCGGCGTCGTCGGGCGCCGTGACGGTGACCGGCACACTGGCGTGGCCGCCGGCGACGACGCTCATGTGCCTCGACCGGGGGGTGGCGACCCAGCCCTCCGGCGCCGTGACGAGCAGCTCTCCGTCGTAGTCGGCGTCGGTGTCGTCGCTGACGATCTGCGCGCACATCCGCACGCCGTCGCCTGGCTGGTCGTCCGGCCGGAGGGTGAGCGCGACCGGCAGGTTGCCCATGGGCGCGGGGCCGCAGTTGTGCAGCCAGTAGCGGGTGAACACGGGCTGCACGGGTTCGGTGCCCGTCACGAGCGCTGTCGCGCCCCGCTCGGCGCGCGCCGGCGACAGGGCCAGCGACGTGATCCGGTACCCCTCGACGTCGAGCCGCAGCTGCCGGCCGTCGTGCTCGAGGGGCGCGCCGGGGCGGTCGAGCAGGTCGGCGGCCGTGGCCGCGGCGATACCGCCGGCGATGCGGATCGCGACGCTGCCGGACCGGCCGTGGGGCTCGTAGCCGCGGACGATCAGGCTGTCGCACGCGTCGGCCGGCGCCGCGGAGCCGGTGGCGAGCGGCTCCCCCCGCGGCTTGACCGCGGTGACGACGAAGGCCCCGGCGGGCTCGACGCTCAACAGGGATCCGGTGGCCGGCAGCGCCCCGTCGCCGGCCGGCGCGGCGGTCGCGGCGAGCGGATGGTTGACGGACTGCCCGGCGGCGACGAACCCGGCGGTGCGCCATCCGCCGGGGCCGCTCACCAGGTGGTACTCGAAGCGCCGGCTGGTGAGGTGCTGGAAGCTGCGCCCGCCAGGTGCGTTGAGGTCCGGGAAGTTGACCGCGGTGCCGGTGGGCCAGCCGGTGCACGCGCGGGCCAGCGACATGTTCAGCGTGCCGTCGGGCTCGACCGCGAAGCCGGGGGTGCCGCGGTTGAGCAGCGCGACGGCGTAGTCCTCGACGGTCGTCTCGCCGTGGTGCAGCGCGGACGGCTGGGTGACGTGCACGTTCGCGTCGCCGAGGTCGTCGAGGAGCTCGGTGAGGGCCCGCTGCTCGGCGTCCGCGTCGGTGCCGGCGATCAGCAGGACGGGCAGGTCCCGGATCGAGCGCACGTCGGCGCCCGGCCGCCAGACCTCGCCGAGCGGCCGCTCGGCCGGGATCCAGAGGCGGGCCGTGCCGGTGGCGGCGAGCTGAGCGGCCAGTTCGGCGGCGAACGGCGCCCGCGCACGGTCGAGCAGCTCGGCGACGAAGCCATTGCGCTGCGGGGTGCCGACCGCGACGCGGCAGTCGGGGAGGTTGGAGTCGGTGTCGAGTGCGCCGTACCGGTTTCCCGCCGCGCTCGTCACGGTGGCGGTGACACCCGCCCGGGCCAGCCCGACGGCGAGCTGCCGGGTCGGGGGCAGGCCCTCGTCGCCGTCGGGGACGACGATCTCGGCGATGGACACCGCCCGCGAGCGCGCTGAGTGCTCTGAGCGCTCGTGTGAATCGTGCAGGTGGACGGTCAGCGCCGCGGCGAGGCCGAACCACTGGTGTGCCGTGTTGTCCAGGGTCCGGGGGTGCTCCGCCGCGTCGGCGTCGAGCAGGGCGTAGCCGCGGCCGATGACGGCGGCCGCGGTCTCGCTGACGGGCATGCCGCCCGGGACGTCGCAGGGCATGCGCACCCGCAGGAGCCGGTCGGTGGCGGCGAACCCGTCGATGGCCGTGGCGAAGTCGATCCGGTCGATGCCGTACCACAGGGTGGTCTGCTGCGTGTAGCGGCACCCGTCGACCGTCGCGGTGGCGGTGATGCGCTCGCCGATCGGGCAGCGTTCGACGGTGACGGCCGCCGCGGTGTCCGCGCTGCGCCAGGCGACGGCGTGCGGGAGCAGGTGCCATGGGCCCTCGCCGAACTCGGGATGGTCGCGGTGCTCGGCGACGCAGACCAGCTCGTTGCCGACCCGGCCCGGCGGGAGGAGGTCCCGGGCGGCGGTGAGGTCGGTGATCTCGGTCAGGGCGCCGCCCCGCGCGGGGTCCGCACGAACCCGGTAGCGGCCGTTGGCGACGCCCGTTCCCTCGGCGGGTTGCCACGCGGACGCCGGCGCCTCCCCGGTGCCGGGCAGCAGGCGGTAGGTGCGGTAGCCCATCGACGGCACGTCACGGGCGACCCACCGCAGCAGCGCCCGGCCCGGCCGGCCGTCGGCGGCGGGCGTGATGGCCTCGGTGAGGTACGGGACCGGGACCCCGCTGTCGTCGGTGAGCGTGACACCCACGGCCGGTTCGAGGTCGATCTCCAGGCCGACGGTGTCCGTCCGGGGGTGCGCCAGCGGGTTGAACACGACGACCGCGGTGCCCTCCCCGCGGGTGTCGACGTGCCGGGCCAGGTGCCGGCGGGCCGAGCGGTCCACGTCGGCGGCCAGGTCGTGCGCCTCGCGCCAGCCGGCGACCAGGTCGAGGTACACCTGGTCGGACTGGGTGCCGGTGACCGCGTCGTGGTGCGCGCCGAACAGCAGCAGCCGCCACGCCTTGTCGACGGCCTCGGCGGGGTAGGCCGCGCCGTGCAGCGCGGCGAAGGTGGCCCACTTCTCGGCGTCCAGCAGCCTCGTCTCCACCAGGCGGTGGGCCTGCTTGGTGTCGATCGCGGTGACGTCCTTGCCGGTGTAGATCGGGTTCATGTCCCGGGTCTGCGGCGTGGCCTGAACACCCCTCGCGGCGAGCTCGTCGCGCACGGCGGCGAAGAAGTCGCGCGGCAGGCCGTAGCGCAGCCGCACCTGCGGGTACCGCTCGTCCCAGGCCGCGCGCAGCTCGGTGACCCAGCGCATGGGCGGGCTGAAGTCGCTGCCCATCGGGATCATGACGTTGCGGGTCGCGGCGGCCGGGCGCAGCTGGGTGAACAGCTCGTGCAGCTCCGCCGCCGCGGTCTGCGGGTCCTGGGCGGCGTCGAGGCTGAAGCCGGCCGAGTAGTGCCCGGCCATGTAGTGGGTGAGCAGGCCGTCCCCGCCGGGCGACACCCACTCGAACTCGGTGGGGAACTGGGTCGGCGCGAACGGCTTGCGGTGCTCGCGGATGTTCCAGCTGGTCAGCATGGGCCCCCACTGGTGGTAGGGGCCGCGGGCGAAGGCGATCGAGGTCAGCCCGGCGCCGGCCATCACCTGCGCGAACTGCGGATCGTGGCCGAACACGTCCAGCTGCCACGCGGTGGACGGGACGCCTCCGACGACGTGCCGCTGGAACCCGGTGCCGTGCACGGCGTTGCGGATCGTCGTCTCGATGCCGGTGAGGTTGGTGTTGGGCTCGTTGTAGGTGCCGCCGACCAGCTCCAGGCGGCCCTGCGCGATCAGCCGCCGGATGAGCTCGCGGTCCTCGGGATACGTGTCCCAGTACGGCTTGAGGTAGTCGACCTCGGCGAGGACCACGCTGTACCGCGGATCCTCGTGGATCTTCGCCAGGTGCGCCTTGACGAGGCTGAACGCGCTGTGCCCGGGCCAGGCGTAGCGCGCCTCGCCCGCGTCGGTGGCCTGCTGGTCCCAGGTCTGGGTGTACGCGGACTGGGTGTTCCACCACACCGGGTCGTAGTGGAAGTGCGGGATGAGCCAGACGGTCCAGTTCACGCCTTCACGGCCCCCTGCATGATCCCGCCGATGATCTGCTTGCCCAGGAAGAGGAACACCAGCAGCACGGGCGCCGTGCTGATCAGGGTTCCGGCGAGCACGAGCGAGTAGTCCATGTAGTAGCCACCGGCCAGTGTGGACAGTGCGACCTGGGTGGTCGGGTTGCCCTGGCCCAGGGCCAGCAGCGGCCAGAAGAAGTCGTTCCAGGCGTTCATGAAGGTGAACAGCGCGAGCACCGCGGCGACGGGCCGCGCCGCCGGCAGCACGACGTGCCAGTACAGCCGGTGCGTCGAGCATCCGTCCATCCGGCCGGCCTCCAGCAGCGCGTCGGGCAGCGCCTCGGAGAGGTACTGGCGCATCAGGAAGACGCCGAACGCGGAGGTGGCCGCCGGGACGATGACCGCCTGCAGGTGCCCGGTCCAGCCCAGCCACTGCGACATCATGATGTACAGCGGGATGATGCCCAGCTGGGCCGGCACCATCATCGTCACGAGCAGGAACCCGAGCAGCGCGTTGCTGCCGCGGAACTTGAGCTTCGCGAACGCGAAACCGGCCAGCGTGCTGGTGAGCACGACGGAGATCGTGACCACGGTCGCGACGATCAACGAGTTGGCCAGGGCGAGACCGAAGTTCGCCTGGGTGTACGCCTGCTGCAGGTTCTCCCACAGGTGGCTGCCGGGCAGCAGCCGGGGCGGCCAGCTCCCCGCCGCCGAGTTGTCGTTGGACGCCGCGACCAGCGACCAGTACAGCGGGAACGCCGACACCGCGGCGATGAGCCCCAGCAGGACGTAGGTCCTCGTTCCGGCGCGGCGCTGGGCCGGCGCCGCGGTCCGCCCGCGGACGCGGCGATCGCCGGTCATGGCCCGGGAGACCGGTATCAGGGTCGTCATGAGGAGCTCCGAATACGTCGGGACAGCAGGTAGTTCGCGCCGACCGCCAGCACGATGATCATGAACATGGCCCAGGAGACCGTGGCGGCGTAGGAGTACTTGCCGTGGGTCCAGAACTGCTCGTACACGTACATGGCGAGGGTCTGGAACTGGCGGGAGTCGCCGCCGGTCGGGCTCATCCCCGGGTTGAACATCAGTGGTTCGGTGAACAGCTGGATCGTGCCGATGGTCGACATGATCACGCTGAAGATGATCGTCGGGCGCAGCGCCGGGACGGTGATGGTCCGGAACTTGCGGAACTGGCTGGCGCCGTCGAGGTCGGCCGCCTCGTAGAGGTCGTCCGACACGGCCTGCAGCGCGGCCAGGTAGATCAGGGCGTTGTAGCCGGTCCAGCGCCAGGTCAGGATGACGGCCAGCGCCACCCACGACTGCCAGGTGCCCGCCTGCCAGTCGACCTTGCCCAGGCCGACCAGGCTGAGCACCCAGTTGATCAGGCCGACGTCCCGCCCGAACAGCTGGGCGAAGATCACGCCGACGGCGGCCACCGAGGTGATGTTGGGCAGCAGCACGCCCATCCGCAGCAGGGTGCGGCCTCGCATCTTGCGTTGCAGCAGGTGGGCGATCCACATCGCGAGCAGCAGCTGCGGCACGGTGCCCAGCACGCCGATCGCGGCGGTGTTGCGCAGCGCGTTCCAGAAGTAGTCGTCCTGGATGAGCCGCGCGAAGTTGCCCAGCCCGACGAACGTGTGGTCACTGCCGGGGATGTCACGGTTCCACTGGGTGACGGCCATCCAGCCGGTGTAGAGGAGCGGGAACAGCCCGAACGCCGCGAACACCACGAAGAACGGTGCGATGTAGAGGTACGGCGTGCCACGCACGTCGAACTTGCGGCGCAGGTTGGACCAGCGCTCAACCTTCGTGGGCGGGCTGTCCGGTGCGGTGTCCTGCCGCTCGGGCAAGACCGGTGGGGGTGCGATCACTGCCATCAGGCTCGTCGTTCCTTTCTACGGCTCGGTGGCATTCGCGACGTCTTTGAGCACTTGGCGCCATGCCTGGTCGGGTCGCTGCTTGCCCTTGTCGACCCGGTTGATCCCGAGGCCGATCAGCGGTCCGATGTCGCCGTCCTTGGGGCCCTGGTACTGCGGCTGCAGGGTTCTCGCCGACTCGGCGAAGATCCGGCCGGTGGGCGCGTTGTTGAAGAACGCGTTGGTGTTGCCGAGCACGGCCGGGTCGTCGTAGAGCGCGGCCTGGCTGGGCAGGTGACCCTGGGTGCGGAAGATCCAGCTCGCCTGCTCCGGGGCGGTCAGGAACCTGGCGAGCTCCGCGGCCTCCTTGCGGTGCTTGCTCTGCTTCGGCACGGTCAGGAACGAGCCACCCCAGTTGCCACTGCCGCCGGGGATGGTGGCGATGTCCCACTTGCCGCTGGTCTGCGGCGCGTTCTGCTTGATGGTGTCGGTCATCCACGCCGGGCAGGCCACGGTGGCGAACGACCCCCGCTGGAACCCCGCGTTCCACTGCTGGCTGAACGTCGCCAGCTTCGCCGACTGACCGGCCTGCACGGCCTCGACCGCGAGGTTGAAGGCGTTCTTGACGGCCGGGTTGTCCGCCACCACCACCGTGTTGCCAGGGGCGGTGTAGCCGACCGGCGCCTGGTTGATGATGGCGTTGAAGACATTGGATCCGGAGTCGAACCAGGCCACGCCGTCAGGCGCGTTGGCCTGGAACCGCTTGCCGGCCGCGATGTACGACTCCCAGTCCGGCCACAGCGCGGCCACCTGCTCACGGTCGGTCGGCAGGCCGGCCTGCGCGAGCAGGTCCCGGCGGTAGCACATCGCCAGGCCGCCGACGTCGGCTCCCAGACCCATCAGGCTGCCGTCGGCGCCGGTCGCCTGCTGCGACTTCCACGCCAGCCACTGGCCCGGGTCGGCGCCGTAGTCCCGGAAGTCGACGAACTTGTCGGACATGACCTTGAACTGCGCGATGTAGCCGCCGTCGATGGCCTCGATGTCGCCGGTTCCCGATCCGCCCAGCAGGTGCGCCTGCAGGTTCTTGTGGTGGTCGTCGTACGAGACGATGTGCTCGACGATCTTGACCCCGGGATGGCTCTGTTCGTACTTGGTGTACAGGTCGCGGTATCCCAGGTCGCCGAAGATCTCGACGACGAGCTGCGTCTGGCCCGGCTTGGCGTTACCGCACGCGCCGACCGCCGTGGCGACGAGCGCCAGGCAGCCCAGCATCAGCGCGGTCAACGCTGCGGGCCTGCGGGTGCGCATCGAATCTCCTTCTGGTGTTCGGACTGCTGGCGGAATCGGATGCGGCGGAGTAGACGCACGGCATCGCCGCACGACGAGTGGTGTTCACCGAATCCGAGGTCGGCCCAGGGGCCGTCGCCGGCCCGGTCGACCGGGCACGAGCGCGAGGCCACGGCGGAGGCGCTAGCAGGACGACAGCTTCGTGCAATGCGGTCAAACAGCGCAGTGCACCCGGCCTCCGTGGCGGCGGTCGGCGCCGGCCCGCAGCGAAATCCTCACGGGAGCGGCCCCAACTGCCGGTGACTCTAGCCCGATCGTTTTGGACCTGTAAAGTCCGAATTACGGGGAAAATTCGTATTATCCGCTCGGCAATTATTGCCCGGTCAGGCGCCATGCCGCCTCGTACGGATGGACGTCGAACTCGTCAAGGCGGCCAGGACCGGCTCCAGCCAAGATCACCGTCCGCGCTCCGCTACGCTTTGGAAAAGGGACGAACAGGGTGAGCCGGGTATACCTGCCAGCAGGTATCAGCGGGTGCGGAAACCCCCACCGGGAGAGTCCCGCTGGCGGCGAGGCCGCCCCACAGGGGTACGAGAGAACGTGGATGTAGACGTTCCACACCCCGCTTGAACAGGTGATCCCCATGACGACACGCCCGGTCGACCCGGTCCTGAGCATGGCACTGTTCGTCTCCGACGCCTCCGCCACCCGCGACCTGGACGACACCGCCATCCGCGACACCGTCCACCACACCCTCGAACAGCTCGGCCCCGACGAGTGCTACGCCCGCGCCGCCCAGGCCTTCGGCGACCACCCCGAGACCGCGCTGCCCCGCATCCAGTGGGCCCGCGAACTGTGCGCCCGCGCACTGGCGCCCGCACTCGCACTCGCCGCCGTCTGACCACCCGGCCCGGCAACCCGGCCCAACAACCCGCCCGGCAACCCGGCCGTCGTGAACGCCACGGCGGCCCTTGACGTGCCATCAGGGCGGACGGCAAGATCGCAGACGTAAATGGAAAGAACGTTTCATCTAGTGAAACGAGGTCTGCGATGGTCATGTTCGACCTGCCGCTGAGCGAGCTGCGCGAGTACCGGCCCGGCCGCGTCGAGCCGCCGGACTTCGACGATTTCTGGGCCCGGACGCTCGCCGAAGCGCGGCGCCACGACATCGCGGCCGAGTTCATCGCCACCGACTCGGGGCTGCGGACCGTCGACGTGTTCGACGTGCGCTTCGCCGGGTGGAACGGGGAGCGGATCGCGGCGTGGCTGCTCATGCCCCGGCACGTCGACCGGCCCGTCCCGGCCGTCGTGGAGTACGTCGGCTACGGCAGTGGGCGCAGTCTCGCGCACCAGCGGCTGTTCATGAGCGCGGCCGGCTTCGCCCACCTCGTCATGGACAGCCGCGGGCAGGGCTCGGCGTGGCGGCCCGGCGTCACGCCCGACCCCGAGCCGGCGCCGCAGACCGGGCAGTACCCCGGCTTCATGACCCGCGGCATCGACGACCCCGAGCGGTACTACTACCGGCGCATCATGACCGACGCCGCCCGCGCCGTCGAGGCCGTGCGCGCGCACCCCGGCGTCGACTCGCGGCGGGTCGCCGTCTACGGGCGCAGCCAGGGCGGCGGGCTCGCGTTGGCCGCCGGCGCCCTCGTGCCCGACGTCGCCGCCATCGTCGCCGACGTGCCGTTCCTGTGCCACTACCGGCGGGCCAGCGAGATCACCGACAAGACCCCGTACGCCGAGATCTCCCAGTACCTCAAGGCCCGCCGCACCGACATCGAATCGGTCTTCCGGACGCTGAGCTACTTCGACGGCGTCAACTTCGCCGCCCGGGCCACGGCGCGCGGCCAGTTCGGGGTCGGGCTCATGGACGACGTCTGCCCGCCCTCGACGGTGTTCGCCGCGTACAACCATTACGCAGGCCCGAAGGACATCTGCGTGTGGCCGTACAACGGGCACGAGGGCGGCGAGGTCTTTCAGGAGTCCGACACGCTGAGGTTCCTCAACGAGACGCTCGCGCCGCGCTGAGCGGACCGCTCGGCGCCGTGCAGCATCCGCGTCGTCAGCAGGCCGTCCGCACCGGTCACCGCCGGCGGACGGCCCTGCGTGACCGCCTCGAGCAGGTCGCCGAGCTGCGCGGCGTACGCGCCGAGCCGCACCGGGTCGCGCGGGTTCGTCGCGTCGAAGTCCGGCTGGCGCGTCACCGTGCTCCAGGCGCCGTCGCGGGCCAGGCGCAGCGTGCCGTACGCGTCGAACTCGATCATCCCCGTCGCGCCGACCACGAGGAACTGCAGGCCGCCGCCCAGGCCCGGGGCCGGGATGTCGTAGCTCATCCACACCTGGGCCATCGCGCCGCCGGTCAGGCCGTAGGTCACCATCGCGCTGCGCATCGGCGGCGGCTCGGCCGAGAACTCCCCGAACAGCGCGAACACCACCTCCGCCTCGGCACCGCTGAGCCAGCGCAGCAGGTCGCAGGCGTGCGCGCCCCAGGAGGCGTAGGCGGTCTGCTGCGCCGGGTCGAGCTTCCACGCGTCGCGGGTCTTCGCGGTGTCCCAGAAGCCGACCTCGGGGCCGAGCGCCCGCAGCATCGTCACCCGCCCGATCGCGCCCTCCTCGATCAGCCGCCGGGCGGTGGCGGGCACGTGCCGGAACCGCTGCTGCGACACGACCGCCAGCCGCACGCCGGCCTCCTCGCAGGCCGCCACCATCTCGGCGCACTCCCCCGGGTCCTGCGCCATCGGCTTCTCGACCAGCACGTGCTTGCCCGCGCGGGCGGCGGTGACGACCTGGTCGCGGTGCGCGGCCGGCGGGCTGGCCACGACCACGACGTCGACCGCGGGATCCTCCAGCAGCTGCTGTACCCCGGGAAACAGCCGGCACCCGAACTCCGCCGCCACCTCCGGCGCCCGCGTCCCGCCCGCGACCCCGGCCAGCCGGGCGCCCGGCAGGCAGGTCGCGGCCACCGCCGACCAGGTGCGCCCCATGAACCCGGACCCGACGACCCCCACCCCGATACTCATCGCACCAGCTCCTTCGTGACGCCGGCGACGCCGGCCGCGCCGCACATGGCCATTGCGGTCTCCAGTTCGTCGCGCAGCATCAGCAGTACCGCGCTGACCCCCGCCGCACCGTCCACGGCCAGTCCCCAGAGGACGGGCCGGCCGATCAGCACCGCCCGCGCGCCCAGCGCCAGCGCCTTGAGCACGTCCGTGCCGCGACGGAACCCGCCGTCGACGTACACCTCGGCGCGGTCCCCGACGGCGGCGACCACCTCCGGCAGCGCCTCGATCGGCGGCACGGCCGTGTCCAGCTGCCGGCCGCCGTGGTCGGAGACGATGACGGCGGCCGCGCCGGAGGCGACCGCCAGGGCCGCGTCGGCGCCGGCAAGGACGCCCTTGACCACCACCGGCAGCGACGTCTGCTCCGCCAGCCAGGAAACGTAGGGCCAGGTCGCGGAGCGGTCCAGCAGGCCGTCGAAGCGTTTGCGCATCGCGGCGCCGGAGACGTCCCACTCGGCGCGCGGGACGGCGGCGTCCGGGAAGTTCGGCGACGGCGGGGTCGACCAGCGGTTGCGGATGTTGCGCTCCCGCTTCGCCATCACCTTGTGATCGACGGTGAGGCAGATGGCGCTGTACCCCGACCGCTCCGCCCGCCGCAGCAGCTCCACGGCGAGGGCGCGGTCGCGCAGCAGGGGCAGGTGCATCCAGCGCGGCCCCGGGGCCGCGGCGGCGATCTCCTCGAGGGGATACGTCGAGCCGGAGCTGACCACCATGAGGGTGCCGGTGTCGGCGGCGCCGCGGGCGGTGGCCAGCTCTCCGTCGGTGTGCGCGACGCCGTGGTCGCCGGAGGGCGCGACGAGGATCGGGGCCGGCACCGGGTGGCCGAGCACCGTCGTGGACAGGTCGCAGGTCGTGATGTCGGTCATGACGCGCGGGCGGAGCCGGATCGCGTCGAGCGCCCGGCGCGGCAGGCCCAGGCTCACCTCGGCGTCGGCGCCGCCGGCGATGTAGTCGTACGCGGCCGGGTCCAGCACCTGCCGGGCGCGGGTCTCGTAGTCGTCGAGGTTGACCAGATCATTGACCAGGTCGTTGACCAGGTCGTTGACGGTGTCCGTCATGGTGCCTCCTGCGGCACGGCGACCGGCTGCCCGGTCGCGATCGACTGGTGGGCCGCGGCGCTCGTCCCGGCGGCGATCGCCGCGTCGTGCAGGGTGTAGTCCGAGGAGCCGCCGGATGTGGTCTCGACGGGCAGCAGTCGCACGCCGTCCGGGCCGTGGCGGCGGACGGCCGGGGCGGCGAGGTCGATCTCGGTGTGGGCGTGGGAGCCGATCAGGCGGGCCGTGATCGAGGAGAGGCCCGGCGCGTCGGCCACCACGAGGGAGGCCACGACGCCGTGGGTCATCAGCAGCGAGGCGACGAGGGCGGTGGCGGTGCCCTCGGCGTACACCTCGATCGGCTCGCAGCCGGTGAGGGCGCGGGCCAGGTCGACGGCGTCGCCGAGGGTGCCGCCCAGGCACTCGACGTTCACGCTGCGCGGCAGGCCGAGGTGACCCGCGTCGACCCACGCGCGGGCGCGGCGCACGGGCGGGGCGAGGGCGGGCGTCACGTCGGCGCGCACGCGTCCGAGCGCGGCGGCGAGCGCCCCGGCCCGGTCAGGCATCGGGTCTGGCATCGGGTCAGGCATCGAGCGTCACCTCCATCGGGGCGCCGGTCTCCAGGGAGCGCTGGGCGGCCAGGGCGGTGGCGAGCGCGGCCCGCGACTGCTCGAGGGTGATGAGCGGCTCGGCGCGGCCGGCGAAGACGTCCGCGGTGTGGACGGCCTGGTGGTAGAGCGCGTCGGCGACCGAGGCGGGCGGGGCGGTGACGGGCGTGCCGCCGAGGGCCGCGTCGGCGGCGGTGTCGTGGGCGAGGGTGCCGGTCTCGCCGGCGAGCGTCATGCGGCGCAGCATGTCGCCGCGGTGGCGCAGGCCGTACGACAGCTCGGCGAGGGCCACGGCGCCGCCGGCGAAGCGGACGGTGACGTGGAAGCTGTCCGGCGTCGGCATGCCGGGCGCGTGGGTGCACCAGCCGCGGGTGAAGACCCGCTCCGGCCGGTCGCCGAGCAGGGCGATGGCGAGGTCGAGCGGGTGCATGCCGTTGTGGACGAGGTGCCCGCCGGACGCGGCCGGGTCGAGCTGCCAGCTGTTCCAGCCGCCGGGCCAGACGTGGCCGACGTACCAGGCGAGGTGCAGCAGCCGCGGGGTGCCGACCTCACCGGCGGCGGCCGCGGCGGCCAGGGTGCGCACGGCGGGCTGGAACCGGGTCGTCTGCCCGACCATCACCCGCACGCCGGCCGTGCGGGCCGCGGCGACGACCGCGTCGAAGTCGGCGAGCCGGTGCGCCGGGGGCTTCTCGATGACGACGTGCTTGCCGGCGGCGATAGCGGCCAGGGTCCGGGCGGGGTGGTCGCCGGTACGGCCGCACACGATGACGCCGGTGACCGCCGGGTCTCCGAGCGCGTCGCCGAGGTCGGTGCCGGCCCGGCAGCCGGGCGCGAGGGCGGCGATCCGCCGGGCCCGGGCGAGGTCGGTGCCGACGACGTGGGTGACCTCGACGCCGCCGACGCGGGACAGCGCGGCCACGTGGTCGGCGGCGATCGCGCCCGTGCCGAGGACGGCCACCCCGATCATCCGGCCACCACCCGCGTGTAGACGGCGTCGGACGGCCAGCCGAGCACCGGCGGGCGGGCCGGGGCGACGCCGACGACCGGCGTGCCCGCGGCGACGACCGCGGAGCGCTGCAGCGTGGCCACGTGCCCGGCCTCGGGTGCGGTGACGACGGCGAGCTCGCGGCCGCGCGGGTCGAGCACGCTGCCGACCCGAGCGCCGCGCTCGACGAGGTCGAGGAGCTCGACCTCGGGCAGGAACAGGCCCGCGGCCGGTGCGACGGTGAAGCTGTCGGTGTCGCCGTCGCCGTGCAGCCAGAGGCCCGGCGGGGCGGGCGGTGCCTCGGCGGCGAGCATGCCGAGGTGGGCGAGGACGTTGCGCACGCCGCCGGTGTAGCCGTCCAGCAGGGCGCGGTCCAGCACGCCGCCAGCGGGCGACTCGACGTAGATCGCCGGGATGCCGAGCTCCCGCGCCAGGGTCAGGGTCCGGCCGGGGCCGAGGCTGCCGTGCGTCCAGACGATGCCCGCGCCGAACGCGACGGCGAGCTCGACGCCCGTCGTCGCGGTCGGTCCGCCGTCGTCGAGGCCGCCGGCGAAGAACGGCATGTCGGTCGCCGGGGTCGAGGTGTGCAGGTCGACGAGCACGTCGCTGCCGCGGATGAGCCGGTCGCCGACGAGCGCGGCGAGCCGCTGCGTCGGGGTACCGGCCGGGTCGCCGGGGAACGACCGGGCCAGGTTGCCGCCGTCCGCGGGCCCGGTGCGGCTGTCGGCCTCGAAGGCCGCCTCGTGCGTCACCGGCACCACCCGCAGCCGCCCGGCCCGCAGGTCCAGCGGCCCGGCGGTCAGCCGCCCGGCGCCGACGATCCCGCCGACCTCGTTGCCGTGCACGCCGCCGAGCACCAGCACGGACGGCCCGTCGCGGCCGCTGTCCAGCTCGTGGACGGTGACGCCGGGTCCGCGATCGCCCGCCGTGAGCCGCTCGCTGCTCCACTGCTTCGCTCCGGAACCGGTCATGCGTCCTCCGCTCCGCTCCGGCCGCATGCCTTCCAAACTGAGCCCACGATGACCGGCCTCCTCCGCTTCGCTCCGGAACCGGTCATGGCGTGACCACCGCCTCCTCCTCGGCGAAGTGGCACGCCGAGGACGCGCCGGACGGGGTGCGGATCTCCAGGAGCGGGCGCTGCGACGCGCAGCGCTCGTCGGCCTTCCAGCAGCGGGTGCGGAACGGGCAGCCGCTCGGCGGGTCGGCCGGGTTGGGCACGTCGCCGACGAGCAGCCGCCGGCGGCCCGGATCGCGCAGCCGCGGGTCCGGGACCGGCACGGCGGACAGCAGCGCCTGCGTGTACGGGTGGGAGGGG
>NZ_JAHYSG010000102.1 GCF_022095675.1 Dactylosporangium sp. AC04546
GGCGGAGGCGGGAGGCGAAGCGGAGGTCGAGGCCGACGGCGCCGACCGCGCCGACAGGGGCTTCGTCGAGGAGGAGAAGGAGGAAGGGGAGAAGAAGGAGACGGACGCCGGCAGCCCGAGGGCCAACGTCTCCTTCACACGGCGCTGGGACTCCCGGCGAATCAGATCCACCGCGCGATTCCGCGCGGTCACCAGGAGCCAAGCCCGCGGGTTGGCCGGCACACCCGACTCCGGCCACACCCGCAGGGCCCGCTCCACGGCGTCCTGCGTAGCATCCTCGGCCAGCGACCAGTCGCCGGTCACCCGGACGAGGGCGGCCAGCACGCGAGCGCCCTCGTCCCGGACCAGCCGCGCGACGGCGGAGACGGGGTCCACGTCAGAACTGGATCATCGGGCGCACCTCGACGGCGCCGTTGCGGGCCGAGGGCATGCGCGACGCCACCGCGACCGCCTCGTCCAGGTCGGCGCACTCCAGCAGGTAGAAGCCGGTCAGCGCCTCCTTCGTCTCCGCGTACGGTCCGTCGCTCGTGAGCACCTCGCCGGAGCTCACGCGGACCGTGGTCGCGGTGGCCGTCGGGTACAGCGCGTGCCCGCCCCGGATCACGGCCGCGGCGGCGCGGCCGAACTCGCGGTACTCCCGCATCTCCTCGGCCTGCTCGGGCTGGGTCCAGTCGACATCGGCGGTGTAGGTGAGCGCGACGTACATGGGCATGAGGTACCTCCCAAGGATGGGGAACAGTCATTCACCCTAGGGACGAACGGGCGCGGCCGAAGATGGACACTCGCGGAGCGCGATCTCCTCCATCGCCCACAGGAGCCGCTCGGAGTCGGCCGGCGCGACCCAGCGCGTGTCGGTGTGCACGGTGAGGCGGAGGCCCGAATCCAGGGTCTCCACGTCCAGGATCAGGGGCTCCAGCCCCGGATGGTCCTGCCGCGTGATCCACGTGAACGTCGACGGCGGCAGGTCGGAGAGCGACGGCGGCGGGTCGGCGGGCGACGGCATGCGGCGGTCGTTCAGGAAGCAGCCGATCTGGCCCGGTTCGAGACCGAGCCGGTCCATGAGCGCCCACAGGTCCCGCTGGTCGAAGTAGGCGTACTTGAACGCGGCCAGCGACGCCCGCCGCGACCGGTCCACGACCTCCGGGAACGGCCCAGCAGTGTCGATCAGGCACAGACCGGCCTGCGTCGCCGTGCAGACGACGCCGCCCAGGCCGGCCCGGAACCGGTTGCTCACCACCGGCCGCACCACGACCGGCGCGATCCCGGAGGTCGAGGCGACGGCCGCGGCGAACACGGCGAGCAGCGTCGCCGCCGGGTCCGCGTCGAGCCGGGCGGTGAGCAAGCGCAGGGCCCGATCCAGGGCCACCGAGTCCAGGACGCCTCGCCAGTACCGCGGTCGCGACGGTTCCAAAGGCACCGGGAACCGCACGGGCGGCATCGCGCGCAGGACGGACTCGAAGTGCCGCTGAGCGGCCGCGTTCTGCCGCCGCCCGGCCGGCGACTCCTGCCAGCGCGCCTGCGCGAGCGGCGCGAGCCCCTCGACGGGCGTGGACGGGCGCTCACGGACCTCGCGGAGCATGATCTGCGCCCCGGCCCCGTCGGTGGCGAAGTGCGACAGCACCGCCACCAGGTGCGTCGGCACGCCGCCGGTCCGCACGACGGCGGCCCGGATCGGCCACTCGGCGGCGAAGTCGAGCGGCCGGTCACGGAGCAGCGCGACCACATGTACGACATCCACGTCGTCATACACCGAGACCGTCAGCGCGCCGGCGCCGAAGACCTCCTGCGCCGGCGCCGAACCGTCCGAGGGCAGCCGGAGCCGGGTCCGCAGCGTCACGTGCCGGCACATGTGCCAGCGCAGCTCGTCCAGCACGTCGTCGAGCGTCGTGCCCGGCTCCAGCTCGACGGCGCCGCCGAGCGGCATCCAGTGCCCGAGCGAGCGGATCGCGTTCCAGTTCTCGATCTGGCCCCACGAGAGCGGGCCGACACCGGCACCGTCCCCCTCGAACGGGACCTCCAGACGCTCGACGATGGCGGCCTCCTCGCGTCGGGTGGGCAGCCGCATACTAGCCGTGAAGGCGGGCCCCTTTGAGGATCCGGTCCACCGAGTTTTTCGGCCCGTGCACTGCGAGGCCGACGAGCCGCAGCTCAGCCCGCGGCACCGCCCGCACGGCCGCGCGATTGTCGTCGTCGTTGCCGGTCTTGAAGAGCTCCTCGGTGAAAACTGCACACGCGACGCCCCGCTCGACGGCCCGTGCGTGGGCCGCCGCGAGCACCGGGCCGGAGCCCTCGAAGATCATCACCGGCTGGCCGAACATCGGCAGGTAGAGCGTCCCGTCCGCGTCCGAATAGTCCGAACCGAGCAGTGAGGGCTGGGTGCCCGCGATACCGCTGACGACGAAGGCGGTCACGTTGAGCCGCTGCCAGACCGCCAGGTCGTCGCGGAGCAGCACGGCAATCTTGGTGGGGAAGGACGTCATGCTCACCACGGTCGCCTCCCGTGGGTGGGCCCGTCTTGTACGTTGTGCACATGACCGCCGAGCTGGTGACGGCCTGGCGCCCGACGGTCCCCGGCGTCACCGAGGTGTTCCACGCACACTTCGTCGACCATGCGTACCCGCTGCACGTCCACGACGCCTGGACCCTGCTCATCGTCGACGACGGCGCGATCCGCTTCGACCTCGACCGCCATCCGCGGGGCGCGGCCGGCGCGACCTACGTCTCCATCCTGCCGCCGAACGTCCCGCACGACGGCCGCGCCGCGACCGACCACGGGTTCCGCAAGCGGGTCGTGTACCTCGAGCCGGACGTCCTCGACCCCCACCTCGCCGGGGCGGCCGTGGACCACCCCGGCTTCGACGACCCGCTGCTGCGCCGCCGCATCCACCAGCTGCACGAGGCGCTGCGCCCCGGCGACGATCTGGAGGCCGAGAGCCGGCTCGCCCTGATCCGCGGCCGCCTCCAGGCCCACCTCGACCGGCATTTCTCCGATCTGGCGGTACCGCTACCCCGCCGGCTCGCGGAGGGCCTGCGCGACCTGCTCGACGCCCGGACCGCGGAGGGGATCACGCTGCGGGAGGCCGGCTCGCTGCTGGACAGCCACCCCGGCCACCTGGTCCGCGCCTTCACCGCCACGTTCGGTCTGCCGCCGCATCAGTACCTCGTGAGCCGGCGCATCGAACACGCCCGCCACCTGCTCCTGTCCGGCGTGCGACCGGCCGAGGCGGCGGCGCTGGCCGGCTTCCACGACCAGGCCCACCTGCACCGCCACTTCAAGCGCCACCTCGGCGTGACGCCCGGCGCCTACGCGGCCCAGGGCGGCGTGCCGATCACGGCGCCGTCGGCCCCGTAGGCGGTGAAGCCGGCCGGCAGCGCGACGTACACCTCGGCGGGCTCGTCCGCCGGGTTGCCCACGGCGATCGGCGCGCCGGCGGGGACGACGGCCGAGTCGCCCGGCCCGAGCAGCTCGCCGCCCGGCGTGACCCGGACCTGCCCGGACAGGACGATGAACACCTCGTCGCGGTCGATGGTGTGGGGGAGGGAGTCGCGCCCGGCGGGCACGGTGAGGCGCCACGCGCACTGCTGCGCGGAGCCGTTGGAGGGGCCGGCGAAGACGGTGAACCGCGCGCCGCCGAACTCGAAGCGCGGCGCGTCGGCCGCACGCACGATACTCACTGCGGAAGTCATGCCAAGAAACTAAACCAGGTTTCGTACTTTGTAAACGGGGTTTCGTATGCCCGAAGAGGATCTGCCGATCGGCCGCCTGCTCCTGCACGCCCACCGCCGCGCCCAGGCGGCGTCGCTGGCCAGGCTGCAGGCGAGCGGCTACGCCGACGTTCGCCTGGGTCACGTCCCGGTGCTGACGGCGCTGGCCGAGGACGCGGAGATGCGGATCACCGACCTGGCCGCCAAGGCCGGCATGACCCGCCAGATGGCCGGTCGGCTGGTCCGAGAGCTGGAGTCGCTCGACTACGTGACGACCCGCCCCGACCCGGGCGACCAGCGCGCGGTGGTGGCCGCCCTGAGCGCCCGCGGCACGGCGTTCCTGGCCGCCGCCCCGGCCGCGATGTCCGCGGTCGACGAGGACTTCGCGGCCCTGCTGGGCGCGGACGAGCTCGCCCGCGTCCGCGCCGCCCTGGTCAAGATCGCGGACTCATAGCCGCGTCTGGAGGACGACCTTGCCTGTCGTGCGGACCCTCATCCGTGAACTGCGGCGGACCTGGCCCGGCGGTCGCCGAGCGCCAGCAGCGCGATCGCCAGCGCCAGGAACACGACGGCCGGGCCCGACGCGTGGTACTCGACCGTGCCGCCGCCGAGCGGGCCGATCACCAGCGTGCTCTGCAACGCCGCCGACGCGAGCAGCGTGGCCGCCGCCACCGGCAGGCGCGGGTCCACGAGGGCGCCGAAGAGCGCGGCGAGCGGCACGAGCACCACCAGCGCGACGTGCATCGGCCAACCGGCGGACAGCAGGTAGGTGATCAGCATCAGCAGCGGCACGAACAGCAGCCAGCCCGGCGAGCGGGGCCGCGACGTGCCCGAGCGACCGGCGACGAGCACGGCCAGGGCCGCGGCGGCGGTGACGGCCTGCCACGAGAGCGCCGCCATCGGCAGCTCGGTGACGAGCCAGGCGAGCGTCAGGACCAGCCCGCCGGTGAGGCGCCCGCGCAGCACCGCCGCGACGGCGAGCACCGGCAGCACAAGCCGGGCGAGTGGCGCGGGCTCGATGGGCGGCTGGAGCCACGGCGTCGCCGCGTCGGTGAGGGTGGCCAGGAGCAGCAGGAGGGCGCCGATGTGCAGGCCGTCGCGCCAGAACGCGGCCGGCGTGTGCAGGGAGCCGAGGCCGGCGCGCAGGGCGAAGCCTTCGCGCAGGAGGCTTACGGCCTCCCGGGCGGCCGGGCGGCGCCGGCCGGGCGGGGCCGCGTCGAGCAGGGTGCCGAGCAGTTCGTCGCCGCGCTGCTCGCGGTACGACCTGGGGTAGGCGCGCAGGAGAGCCCGGTAGCGGCGGGCGAGGACGTCGGTCATGTCGGGTTCACCACCGTGGCGTCGAGGGCGCTGCGGCGCAGCGCCCGGCTGGTCACAACCTTCGCGGCGGCGGCGAGGCGGGCGGCCTCCTCCTCGACCGCGGCGGTGCCGGCCGGGGTCAGCGCGTAGTAGCGGCGCGCCCGGCCGTTGACGATCTCCTCGCTGACGACCTCGACGAGGCCGGCCTCGGCCTGCCGGTCGAGCAGCGCGTACAGCGAGCCGGCCGCCAGCCGCACCGACCCGCCGGACAGCGCCTCGACCCGCTTGATGATCACGTAGCCGTGGAGCGGTCCGTCGAGGAGCGCCGCCAGCACGAAGTAGCCGGCAATAGTCATGTAAGAAGAGTATGCAAACGGCTGGCACATTACAAGCGGTACGATGACGGCGTGACGGAGATCGAGGACGGGCTGCGGCGGGTGGCCGAGCTCGGCGCGCGCGAGCACTGGCTGGCCGTGCTGGTGACGATGCGGCCCGACGGGGAGCCGTCGACGTCCGTCGTCAACGCCGGCGTCCTGCCGCACCCCACGACCGGCGAGCCGGTCGTGGCTCTGGTGTCGCGGGGCGGCACGGCGAAGCTGCGCAACCTGGCCGGGCACCCGCGGGCCACGCTCGTGTTCCGGGCCGGCTGGGAGTGGATCTCCGTGAGCGGGCCGGCCGAGGTCGTCGGGCCTGCGGTGGGCGCCGAGGCGCTGCGACTGCTGCTGCGCGACGTCTATCACGCGGCCGGCGGGGTGCACCCCGACCTGGAGGAGTACGACCGGGTGATGGTCGAGGACCGGCGCGTGGCCGTCCTAGTGACGCCCGAGCGGTTCGCCGTCAATCCTTGAGGGCAGGTCGAACCAGGGCAGGACCGCGTTGTCCATGAAGCGGGTGAACGCGCTCACCTCGTCGCCCGTCACCGTCACGACGATCAGGCCGTGGGCGTGCCAGGCCGGGTCGTCGCCCTCCTGGATGTAGGCGCCGAAGGCCGGCTGGCCGTTCGCGCCCACGGGGAGCAGGCGGTAGCGGCGGCCGTTGCGGAAGCCCACCCGGCGGAGGAAGTCGGCGATCGCCATACGTCCCTGGTACTGGTGCGGCGCCGGCGGCATCGTGAGCCAGGCGTCGTCGGTGAGCAGCGCCACGACCGCGTCGACGTCGCCGCGTTCGATCGCCTCGGCGAAGCGGCCCGCGGCGGCCTGCTCGCGCGGGGTGCCGGGGCCGGCGGCGGGCGGGGCCGGGAGTACGGACCGGGCGCGTTTCAGGGCGGCGTTGACCGCGTCCTCCGTCGTGTCGAGCAGGTCGGCGACCTCGGCCGCGCGGAATCCGAGCACATCGCGCAGCACGAGCACCGCCCGCTGCTTCGCGGGCATGAGTTGTACCGCGGTGATGAACGCCAGCGAGACGGCCTCCCGCGTCTCGACGAGTGCGTCGGGGACCGGCTGCAGCCACAGCGGCTCGGCCAGGCGCGTCGGTTCAGGGGGCGTGACGTCGGGCGGGAACACGGTCACCGGCCGGCGCGACGCGTCCCGTGCCGCATTGAGGCAGCGGTTGGTGGCGATGCGGTACAACCACGTCCGCACCGACGACCGCCCGGCGAAGCCGTCGAGGCCCCGCCACGCCGCCGTCAGCGTCTCCTGGAGCACGTCCTCGGCGTCCTGGACGGATCCCAGCATCCGGTAGCAGTGCACGTACAGCTCCCGGCGGTACCGCTCGACCAGGGCGCCGAACGCGGCGCCGTCCCCCGCCCGCGCGCGGGCGACCAGTGAGGCGTTCATCACGACCATCCTGACACCGCGGCGACCGGAAAACCGTCGCGGTGGTGTCTGCACGGGCATGAGAACACAGCGATGGGCCCTCGGGCTCAGCTCCGCCGCGTCGTTCATGGTCGTGCTCGACATGCTCGTCGTGGCCACCGCGCTCAGCAGCATCCGCCGCGACCTCGGCGCCTCGCTCGCCCAGCTCGAGTGGACCGTCAACGCCTACACGCTCAGCTTCGCCGTCCTGCTGCTGACCGGCGCGGCGCTCGGCGACCGGTTCGGCCGGCGCCGGATGTTCGCCGCCGGGCTCGGGCTGTTCACGGTCGCTTCGGCGGCGTGCGCGCTGGCGCCGTCGGCCGGCGCGCTGGTCGCGGCGCGGGCCGTGCAGGGCGCCGGGGCCGCCGTCGTCATGCCGCTCGCCCTGGCGACGCTCAACGCCGCCTTCCCGCCGGAGCGGCGCGGGTGGGCCACCGGGGTGTACGGCGGGGTGACCGGGCTGGCCGCGGTCGTCGGGCCGGTGGTCGGCGGCGCGGTCGCGCAGGGCCTGGCCTGGGAGTGGATCTTCTGGCTGAACCTGCCGGTCGGCCTGGCCGTGATCCCGCTGGTCCTCACCCGCACGGCCGAGCACCGCGGCGCGCCGGCGCGGATCGACCTGCCCGGCCTGCTCCTCGCGGCGGCCGGGGCGTTCGGGCTCACCTGGTCGCTCGTGCGCGGCGACCTCATCGCCGCCGCGGCCGGGCTGGCCGCCGCGGTGGCGTTCGTCGCGTGGGAGCGGAGGGCGGCCACGCCGATGCTGCCGCTACGCCTGTTCCGCTCCCGCCCGTTCGCGGCCGGCAACGTCGCGATCTTCTTCGTCAACGCGGCGCTCACCGGCGCCATCTTCTTCCTGGCCCAGATGTGGCAGGAGTCGTACGGGCAGAGCCCGCTCGCGGCCGGCCTGCGCCTGCTGCCGATCGGGGTCGCGCCGCTGCTGCTCGCGCCGCGGGCCGGCGCCTGGGCGGACCGCTTCGGGGAGCGGTCGCTGATCGCCGCCGGCGGCGTGGTGCTGGCGGCGGCGCTCGGCTGGCTCGCCGCCGACCCGGCGTTTCCGGTCGCGGCGCCGGCGCTCATGGGGCTCGGCATCACCCTGGCCGTCCCGGCGGCGACCCGGGCCGTGGTGAGCCGGGTCGCGCCGCCGGAGATGGCCAAGGCATCGGGCACGTTCAGCACGCTCCGCCAGTTGGGTGGTGCGTTCGGCGTCGCCGCGGCCGGTGCCGCCTTCGCGGGCGGCGCCGCGCCGGTGTGCGGCCTGATGGCGGCGCTGGCCCTCGGCGGGGGCGCCGCCAGCCTGCTACTCGAACGCCGGCAGCGCCTTGAAACGCTCGTCCAGGCGGACGGTCGGCAGCAGCCGGCGTAGCAGCCCGCGGACGAGGGTGAGCGGGTGGTCGGGGAACATCGCGTCGTACCGCTCGTCGTCGGCCGGGAGGAACGGCAGCCCGTCGGTCAGCTCCGGCGCGTACGGCGAGCGCTGCAAGGAGTGCTCCGGTCCGAGCTGACTCATCACGATCGCCTCCCGGAACCCGGTGTCCCCCATCTCGGCCGCCTGGAGCTTGAACATCACGCTGCAGGTGGCCTTGGGAACGATGTACGAGCCGAGGAACACCAGTCCGTGGCCCTGCCAGTGCGGGATCTTGACGAGCTGCCGCACGGCCGGGACGCCGTCGACCGGCTCGCCGACCGCCTCGATGAGCCCTGCTCCCTGGGCTGCGGTGTTCCGGGCGAGGCCGGCCTGCAACGCGGGCAGGTCGTGCAGCGGCGCTGGCAGGTCCGGGCGCAGGTCGAAGAAGTGGAGCGACAGGACGGTGCCCTGCTCGTCCCGCCAGGCGAGCTCGTCGACCTGCTCGAAGCCGGCCAGGTCGATCGCGGTGATCGGAGTCATGATCCGGCATTCTGGACGACGAGCGCCGGCCGTGCCGCCCCGTCACCCTCCGTGAGACCGATGCGACGGTGCAGGCGGCGCAGCGGGGCCGGGGCCCACCAGTTGGCGTGCCCGGCCAGGCGCATGAGGGCCGGGGCGAGCAGGCCGCGGATCAGCGTGGCGTCGGCGATGACGGCGAGGGCCATGCCGATGCCGAGTTGCTGGAGGAAGACCACCCGGCCGGTCGCGTACGCCGCGAAGGACACGGCCATGACCGCCGCCGCGGCGGTGACGAGCGGGGCGCTGCGCGCGATGCCGGCGGGGATCGAGCCGACCGGGTCGCCCGTGCGGTCGTACGACTCCTTGATCCGGGCCAGGAGGAACACCTCGTAGTCCATGGACAGGCCGTAGGCGACGCAGAACATCAGGATCGGCACGCTGGGCTCGATCGACCCGGTCGGCGTGAAGCCGAGCAGGTCGCTGAAGTGGCCCTGCTGGAACACGAACACGAGCGCGCCGAACATGACCGACAGGCTCAGCGCGTTGAGCACGGCGGCCTTCAGCGGCGCGACCAGGCTGCCGGTCATGAGGAACAGCACGAGGAAGGTGACGGCAACGATGAGGCCGGCGACGAGCGGGAGCCGCCGGGTGACGCCGTCGCGGTAGTCGGTGAGGTCGGCCGGGTAGCCGCCGACGAGCACCGGGAACGGCGCGGGAACGGCGCGCAGCTCGCGGACCAGCCCGACGGCGTCGCGCTCCAGGCGCTCGCTCGACGGCACGACGACCAGCCGGGTCGCGGTGCCGTTGCGGAAGACACCGGATGCGGAGGCCGTGCGCCGGCCGTCCACATAGGACCCGTCCGCCGAGTCCACCCGGACCACGCCCTCCACCCGCGACAGCGCCGCCGCGTAGTCCCCCACTGGGCCGCCGCTGACGGCCACCACCTGCACGGCGTCGGCCTCCTCCTGGTCGAACCCCGCGCGGATCTGGTCGTACATCTGCCGCACCGGCGCCGACGCGGGCAGCACCCGGTCGTCCGGCAGGCCGAACCGGATCCCCAGCACCGGCGCGCCGAGCAGCACGAGCAGCGCCAGGGCCACGCCGCCGTAGCGGACCGGGCGGCGGACCACCCGCGCCGCGACCCCGCCCCAGAAGCGCTCGGCGCGCGGAGGCGCGTCGACCCGCCGGCCCAGCAGTACGAGGGCGGCCGGGAGCACGACGACCGCGCCGACGACGGCGGCGAGCACGACGGCGAGGCCGGCCCAGGCGAACGAGCTCAGGAACGGGAACGGGAACGCGAACAGCACGGCGACGGAGGCGGCGACGGTGGCGCCGCTGAAGAGCACCGTGCGCCCGGCGGAGCGGACCGTGCGGGCGACGGCGCCGGGGCCGTGCGGCAGCTCCTCGCGGTACCGGAAAATCATGAAGAGCCCGTAGTCGACGCCGAGGCCGATGCCCATGACCAGGGCGATGTTCGACGCGAAGGTGGAGACGTCGACGCCGGCCGCGACGACGAGGCGCAGCAGGGCCAGGGAGCCGGCCACCGCGAACAGGCCGATGCCGAGGGTGACCAGGGCGGCGGCGATCCGGCGGTACACCCACCACAGCATGAGCACCACGAGCGGGAGGATCACCAGCTCGGCGCGCAGGAAGTCGCGGCGGGCCTGCTGCATCACCTGCCGGAACACCTCGTCGCCGCCCCCGACGACCACCGCGAGCTCGGCGTCCTCGCGGGTGAAGGCCGGGGTCAGCTGCGGCAGGACGCCGCGGCGCACCTCGTCGGCGCTGCCGGGCAGCCAGGCCAGCACGAGCGCCTGCCGGCCGTCGGCGCTGCGCAGGGTCTCGGCGTTGCCGCGAGTCCAGTACGACCAGGCGTCGCCGACGCCCTCGAACGCGCGCAGCTCCTCGGTGAGCCGGGTGCCGGCGGCGGCGATCGCGTCGACGTCGCCGCCCCGGGCCGTGACCAGCAACGCGACGTTCGGGCTGCCGGTGCCGAAGTGCTCGGCGAGCGCCTGCCGGGCGAGGACCGAGTCGGCGCCGGGCGCCTCGAAGCGGTTGAGCGACAGGCGTTCGATGACCCCGGCGCCGAACACCCCGGCGAGCACGGTGACGAATGCGGACACGACGACGATCCAGCGCGCCACGTGGGCCTCCTGGTATTTTTACGAGCGATCATTCGTGTTTCTCAGAAGATACGAGCATTTACTCGTGTTTTGCAAGGGGGTGCCCATGCCGAAGCGGCAGGCGCGCGGCGAGCAGCGGATGGCGGAGATCCTCGACGCCGCCGGCCGGGTGTTCGCGGCGTCCGGTTACGAGAGGGCGACGACGAACGCGATCGCCGCCGAGGCGGGCGTCTCCCCCGGCTCGCTGTACCAGTTCTTCGCCAACAAGGAGGCGATCGCCGCGGCGCTCGCCGAGCGGTTCGTGGCGCAGATGCGCGAGGCCCACGAGGCGGCGCTGCTCGGTGCCGATCCGTCCACATTGGACTGGCCGGAGCTGATCGACCGCACGGTCGAGCCAATCCTCGCGTTCAACGTGGCCAACCCGGGCTTCAAGGCGCTGTTCGCACGCCCCGACATGCCGGCCGGCCTGGCCGCCGCGGCCGAGCCGATCCAGGCCGCGCTGCTCGGCCGGGTCGAGTCGGTGATCGCCGCCAAAGCGCCGTCGCTGCCGGCCGAGGTTCGCACCCGCACCGCCCGCGTGGCGATCCAGATCTTCCAGGCCATGCTGCCGATGGTCCTGGGGTCCCCGCCCGAGGAGCGGCCGGCGGTGATGGCCGAGCTCAAGAAGGTGTTGTACCGCTACCTGTCGGCGCTTTCGCCATGATCTCCGACGAGCGGCGGAAGGCGGCGCGCACCTGGGTGACGACCGTGACCAGCGGCAGCGCGACGGCGGCCCAGAAGACCGCGTCGAGCGCCGCCCGGAACGCGTCGAACGACCGCGACGCGATCCCGGGCTGCGCGGCCATGATCTCGTGGGCCCGCTCGACGGTCGGCATGTCGTCGTGGGTGAAGCCGGTGTGCACGAACCCCCACGGGTAGCCCTGCCCGCGGTGGTAGCAGAACATGCAGCCGATGTCCTCGCGCACGAAGAACAGGCTGGCCGCGAGCCCGGCGGCGGCGAGCCCGCCGACCGTGGCCCAGCCGGCGACGCCGAGGCCTCTGCCGCTGACGCCGAACCAGGCGACGATCGAGCCGGCGACGATCATGGCGGCGCCGAAGGCGCGCAGGTGGGGGACGGACTGCCCGAGCTCGAGCAGTGCGCCGAAGACGACCATGGGCATTCCGACGAGCGCGTGCACCGCGAGCCGCATAGATCGATGGTGCCATGGATTTCCAGGATCGGGACCTGCACGCGTTCCGCGACCCGGCCGTCGCCGAGGACTTCGCCGCGCCGCGGCCCGACATCGACGTCGCCGAGTTCCACACGTACGCCGGTAAGAATTTGCAAGACTAATATCGAAGTCTTGCGTTGTGATGCGGCTTGCTGGCAAGCTTTGCCCCAGAAGCCGACATGGTCAGCACCGCCAACCGCGCGCCTCGCGTGGGCTGCTCAGTACCGGTCCGCGGGCCCGCCCAGCCCGCAGTCCCCACGTCAACCGACCCTGAAGAGCGCCGACACCCGACGACCCGGCCGCCACCGGGTCCACCCCGCCGTGCGCTCGTCCGGGCCGGTCCACCCGAGGAGTCCCCATGGGAGTTTCCCGCCGCTCCGTCATCGCGACCTCACTGGCCGGCGCCGCCGCGACCGGCCTGCCGCTCGCCGCGGGCGCCGCCCCGGCCGCGGCCGCCAGCCCGCCCGGCGACGTCGTCGGCAAGGTCACCGTCGGCTACCAGGGCTGGTTCGCCTGCATCGGCGACGGCGCCCCGATCAACGGCTGGTGGCACTACAGCCCGAACTGGTCCCAGTCCCCCGCGCCCGGCGCCTGCTCGATCACCTGCTGGCCGGACATGCGCGACTTCACCCGCGGCTACCGGTCCAACTTCGCCAACCTCGGCAACGGCCAGCCGGCGAACCTGTTCTCGTCGTACGACCAGCAGACGGTCGACACGCACTTCCGCTGGATGCAGCAGAACGGCCAGGACACGGCCGCGCTGCAGCGCTTCAACCCCTTCGGCGGGGAAGGCCCGACCCGCGACGCGATGGCGGCCAAGGTACGGCAGGCCGCCGAGGCCTACGGGCGCAAGTTCTACATCATGTACGACGTCACGTGGTGGCTGAACATGCAGTCGGAGATCAAGACCGACTGGACGACCAAGATGTCTTCTCTGGTGAGCTCGCCGGCTTACGCGCGGCAGAACGGCAAGCCGGTCGTGTGCATCTGGGGCTTCGGCTTCAACGACGACGGCCGCCCGTTCCAGCCGGCCGCCTGCCTCGACGTCATCAACTGGTTCAAGAACCAGGGCTGCTACGTGATCGGCGGCGTGCCCACCCACTGGCGGCTCGGCACCGACGACTCACGGCCCGGGTTCATCGACGTCTACCACGCGTTCAACATGATCTCGCCGTGGATGGTCGGGCGGATCAGCGACAACAACGGCGCCGACTGGTTCTACCAGAACCGCGTGCTCTCCGACCTGGCCGACCTCAACCCGCGCGGCATCGACTACCAGCCCTGCGTCATCCCGGGCGACCTCGCCGCCGGCCACCGCCGCCACGGCGAGCTTATGTGGCGGCAGTTCTACAACCACACCCGCGCCGGCGTGCAGAGCGTCTACATCTCGATGTTCGACGAGTTCAACGAGGGCAACCAGATCGCCAAGACCGCGGAGAGCGCGGCCTTCCAGCCCACGAACTCCGGGATGCGGGCGCTCGACGAGGACGGCACGCCCTGCTCGGCCGACTACTACCTGCGCCTGACGAACGACGGCGGGCGGATGCTCAAGGGCCAGGTCGCGCTCACCGCCACCCGGTTCACCCCGACGTTCCCGACCGGCCCCGACGCCACCGCCCCGTCCGTCCCCGGGAACCTGCGGGTCACCGGAACGACCGACACAACGGTGGCCCTGGCCTGGGACGCGTCGACGGACAACGTCGGCGTCGCCGGCTACCGGGTGTCCCGCGGCGGTACCGTGGTCGGCACCACCGGCATGCTCGCGTTCACGGTCACCGGCCTGACGGCGGCGACCGCCTACCAGTTCACGGTGGCCGCCTTCGACGCCGCGGGCAACGGCTCCGCCCCGTCGAACATCGTCAACGTCACCACCGCCTCGCCGCCGGACGGCACGGTCAACCTGGCTGCCGGCCGGCCGACCGCGGAGAGCAGCCACACCCAGGTGTACGGCAGCGGCAACGCCACCGACGGCAACACCAACACCTACTGGGAGAGCGCGAACAACGCGTTCCCGCAGTGGCTCCAGGTCGACCTCGGCAGCGCGGTCGCCACGAAGCGGATCGTGCTCACCCTGCCGCCGTCATCGGCCTGGGGCACCCGCACGCAGACGCTCTCGGTCACCGGCAGCACGGACGGCGGCTCGTTCACCACGATCGTGGGCTCGGCCGGGTACACGTTCAACCCGGCGACGGGCAACACGGCGACGATCGTCTTCACCGGCACGGCGACGGTGCGGTACCTCAGGCTGAACTTCACGGCGAACACCGGCTGGCCGGCGGGTCAGGTCTCGGAGTTCCGCGTCTACAACGCCTGACGGATCCTCCGCTGCACTGAGTCCTCCGCTGCACTGGTCCTCCGCTTCGCGAGGCTGACGCCGACGGCCTCGCGGGGCGGATGGGGCCCGCCCTCTCCCGACGCCGACGGGCCGGGCGGCATTGCAACCCCACCCCCGGCGGGTGGCGACCAAGCGTCCGGTCGCCACCCGCCCCCTTCATGCCGCCTTCAGATACCGCCCGTCGTGGTACAGCAGGGGCTGCCCGTCGCGATGCTCACCATGGACGGGCTCGGCCAGCACGATGGCGTGGTCCCCGGCATGGACCCGCTCCGCGACCCGGCAGACGAGCACCGCGAGGGCGTCGTCGAGCACCGGCACGTCGTGCGCCCCGGCCCGCCACCGCAGCGGCGCCGCGAACCGGTCCACCCCGCTGGTTTCGAACCGCCGGGCGACGTGCTCCTGCGCCTCGGCGAGCACGTGCACGGCCACGTGCCCGGCCCGCTCGACGGCGGGCCAGCTCGACGAGCGCCGGTCGAGGCAGAACGACACGAGCGGCGGCTCCAGCGACACCGATGTGAACGAGGTCGCGGTGAACCCGGCGGGCCCGGGCGCGGTGACGACCACGACCCCGGCGGCGTGGCGCCGCAGCAGCGACCGGAACCGGTCCGGCCCGAGTGCGCGGGTGGACAGCGTGCCGGTCATCGGTGCGCCCGGGTGACGGTGAGGATCGGCGTCACGTCCTTGCCGGCCCGCAGCCGTTCGAGCCACTGGACGACGTGGGCCGCGACGGTACGGTGCGTGATGTCGTTCAGCGCGTCGTGCCGCCCGCCCCGCACGGTGGCCAGCTCGACCCGCGCCAGCGCGCCGGCCAGTTCCCGGGCCCCGTCGGCGGGCGCGACCTGGTCGGCCTCCCCGTGGACGACGAGGACGGGCAGGTTGACTGCGGTCGGGTCGACGGATTCGCGCAGCCCGGCCGGCAGGGCCTCGGCGAGCGCCCCACGCCGGAACCCGGTGTCGCCGGAGAGCCGGGCCTGGTGGGTCGGGCAGGCGCTGCGGGCTTCGAGCTCGGCGTCCCAGTCGGCGGTGAGCAGCCCACTCACGCCGCGCGTTTCGGTCGGTCGACCGACCGAGCCCACGGTGGTCGGTCGGTCGACCGACCGAAGATCCGCGGCGGCCGTCGGGACATTCGGTCGGTCGACCGACTGAACGCCCGCCGCAACCGCTGCCAGGTTCGGTCGGTCGACCGACCGAATGCCCGCCACAACCGCCGCCACGTTCGGTCGGTCGACCGACTCAATGTCCGCGGCAACCGCCGGGACACTCGGTCGGTCGACCGACCCAACGTCCACCGCAACCGCCGGGACATTCGGTCGGTCGACCGACTCAATGCCCGGCGTGACCGCCGCCAGGCTCGGTCGGTCGACCGACTCAATGTCCGCGGCAACCGCCGGGACACTCGGTCGGTCGACCGACTCAACGTCCACCGCAACCGCCGGGACATTCGGTCGGTCGACCGACTGAACGCCCGCCCCAACCGCCGGGACCTTCGGTCGGTCGACCGACCGAAGGTCCGCGGGCAAGGACCACGGCGTGCCGGCCACGATCGTGCCGTCCACGCCAGGCAGCGTCGCGGACAGGCGGAGCGCGTGCAGCGCGCCCTCGTCCGAGCCGACCAGCACCACCGGCGCCACCGCCGCCTCCGTCGCCGCAGCGGCCGTCGTCGGAGTGATCGAGCGGACCGCGTAGCCGTCGGCGGCCAGGCGGCGACCGAAGCGGTCGTAGACGCCCGCGTGCTCGCCCCGGCCCGGGAGGATCAGCAGGGTGCCGCGGACGGCGATCGCCGCCGGCGGGTCCCAGCGGGCGCCGGCGACGACCGGCGCCCCCACCGCCGACGACGACGCCGACTCCCCCACCGTTGCCGTCATCGGGTACCCGCCGCGAAAGCCGGCTCGGGCGAAGTAGCGGTTGCGGCGCGGTGGGCCAGCTCCTGACGTACCAGCGGGAGGAGGTGGCGGCCGTAGTCGATGGCGTCGTCCAGCGGGTCGTAGCCGCGGATGAGCAGCGTCGTCACGCCGATGTCCACGTAGTCCAGGAGGGCCTGGGCCACCGTCTCCGGGGTACCCACCAGAGCCGTCGAGTTGCCGCCCGCGCCTGTGGCCTTGGCCGGGGCGGTCCACAGGGCCCGGTCGTGGACGTCGGACCTGTCCGCCGCCGCCAGGAGGCGCTGCGAGCCCACGTTCTCCGGCGGGCCGTCCGTGCGCCAGGTGCGGGCCGGCCAGTTCGACCGGCCCGTGACGATCGTGTCCAGAATCGCGTGCGCGCGCTCCCAGGCCAGGTCCTCGGTCGGGCCCAGGATCGGGCGGAACGAGACGCTGATGCCCGGCGGCGACGTGCGGCCCGCGGCCGTCGCGGCGGCGCGGACGGAGGCGATCTGCTCGGCCGTCTCGCGCAGCGGCTCGCCCCACAGGGCGAACGTGTCGGCGTGCTTGCCCCCGACGCGGTACGCCGCCTCCGACGAGCCCCCGAAGTACAACGGGATCCGATGCGCCGGTTGGACATGGGCGGCGAAGTCCTCGAACTTGTAGAACTTCCCGTCGTAGGAGAACGGCTCGGGCGAGGACCAGGCCCGGCGGAGGATCTCGAGGTACTCGTCGGTGCGGGCGTAGCGGTCGTCCTTGTCGAGGTAGTCGCCGTCGCGGCGCTGTTCGGCGTTGTTGCCGCCGGTGATCGTGTGTACCGCGACCCGCCCGCCGCTGAACTGGTCCAGCGTGGCGAACTGGCGGGCGGCCAGGGTCGGGGCGACGAAGCCGGGGCGGTGGGCGATCAGCAGGCCGAGGCGCTCGGTGTGCGCCGCGACGTGGGCCGCGACCTGGCCGCCCTCGGGCCAGCCGGAGCCGTAGCCGATGAGGATCCGGTCGAAGCCGGCGTCCTCGTGGGCGCGGGCGAAGCGGCGGGTGTACGCCGGGTCGATGACCGGACCGCTCGGCGCGTGGATCTCGGAGGCGTGCTGGGTGCCGATCATGCCGATGAACTCGACCGTCATGACGTGGTCTCCTTGTCGTGGTGACGGGACAGCGCGGACCTTCCGGCCGCGGCGAGGATGATGTCGTCCTGCGGGGTGTGGATGCGCGCGCACAGCACGTCGCGCAGGTGCCGTTCGAGCGGGTTGCGGCGGGTGAGGGCGTTGTTGCCGACGAGCGCGACGGCCTCCTGCACCGACTCGATCGCGGCCCGCGTGCCGACGAGCTTGCCGATGGAGGCGTGCTCGAAGGAGCCGCTGTCGGCCTCCGCGGCGAGGGCGCGGACCAGCACGTGTGCCGACGTCAAGCGGGCCGAGATCTCGCCGACGGCGGTCTGGAACCGCGGCAGCGTGGCCAGGGGCTTGCCGAGCGACGTGGGCACCCGCTCGTGCAGGAACCGCACCAGCCACTCCAGCGCGGCGTCGGCGACCCCGAGGTACAGCGCCGTCAGCCCGAGTGAGTTCCACGCCATCCCGGCCGCGTCGCGCGCGTCGGGCGACGGCGCCGTCAGCCCGGCGGTGGCGTCGAGCGGGACGCGCACGCCGTCGAGGAGCACGTCGTCGCTGCGGCTGGCCCGCAGGCCGAGGTGGTCCCAGGTGGGCTCGATCCGCACGCCGGGGCTGCCGCCGCGCACGAGGAACGACCCGGTGCGCGGCTCGTCCTCGTCGGTGCGGGCCCAGACGAGCAGCCAGGACAGGGCGACAGCGCCGGTCGAGAAGATCTTGTGCCCGGTGAGCACCCACTCGTCGCCGTCGCGCCGCGCGACGGTCGCCGGCAGCCCGCCGCGGGCGGGGGTGCCGAGCTCGGGCTCGACCCGCAGCGCGTTGACGAGGGCGGGCCCGGTCCCGGACGAAGCGAGCAGCGCGGCGTAGTACGGCTCGGGCCACGAGGGCTGCCGCGCCTGCGCCGCGTGGGTGAACAGGGTCATCGCGGTGACGAGCGCGACCGCGGGGTCTCCCGCGCCCAGGGCGGTGAGGATGTCGACGGTACGGGCCAGGCCCGCCCCGTCCCCGCCGTAGCGCGCACCGACGGTCGCCGTGAGCAGCCCGTGCTCGTGGACGAGCTCGATCCCCTCGTGCGGGAAGGTGGCGTCGCGGTCGTGCTCGGCGGCCCGCTTGGCGAGCCGCGCGGTGACGAGCGGGAGGTCGGTCATCGCACGGCCGCCAGCCACTCGTCGGCGTGGTGGCAGGCGACCGCGCGGGTGTCGCCGCGCAGCTCGGGCACCGCGGCGCACGCGTCGGTCGCGAACGGGCAGCGACCCGCGTAGGAGCAGCCGTCGTCGTACAACGGACCGTCGTGGCGCAGACGGGCGGCCGGGATGGGGTGTTCGCGGCGCACGCTCGGGGCCGAGGCCGTCAGCAGGGCCGTGTACGGGTGGCGCGGGTCGGTCAGCACCTCCTCCGTCGGGCCGTGCTCGACCAGCCGGCCACCGTAGAGGACGGCGACGCGGTCGGCGATGCCGGCCAGCGAGCTCAGGTCGTGGGAGATGACGACGACCGTGACGCCGGCCGTGGTGCGCAGGTCCGCGAGCAGGCGCAGGACGTGGTTGCGGTTCGAGGCGTCGAGCGCGCTGACCGGCTCGTCGCACAGCAGCAGCCGCGGGCGCATCGCGATGGCCCGGGCCAGCAGGACCCGCTGCCGCTGGCCGCCCGAGATGCGGCCCGGGGTGCGCGTCGCGAGAGCTGGGTCGAGGCCGACCTGGCTCAGCGCCCACTCGACCCGGTCGCCGACCGGGCGGCCGGCGACCGTGAGGCCCTCGGCGACGATGGTGGCCACGGTGTGCTGCGGGTCGAGGGCGCGCAGCGGGTCCTGGAAGACGTACTGCACCTGCCCGGTACGCCGCCAGTCGCGCAGCGCGCGGCCGCGCAGGCCGGTGAGGTCGGTGCCGTCGAAGCGGATCCGCCCGGCGGTGACCGGCGCGAGGCCGACGACGGCGCGGGCGAGCGTGGTCTTGCCGGAGCCGGTCTCGCCGATGATGCCGAGGATTTCGCCGGTACCGACGTGCAGCGACACGCCGGACAGGATCCGGTGACGGCGGTAGGCGACGTCGACGCCGTCGATCGACAGCAGTGCGCTCATCGGGCACCCACCAGCGCCAGGTCGGCCGCCCGGTGGCAGCGCACCTGCCGGTCGCCGTCGAGCGTGGACAGCGCGACGGGGGTCGCGCAGGCGTCGGTGGCGTGGGCGCAGCGCTCGGCGAACCGGCAGCCGGCCGGCAGGGCGCCGAGCTCCGGCGGGCGGCCGGGGATCACCTCCAGCGAGCGGCGGCGCCAGTCGCCGAGCGACGCGACGCGCAGCAGCGCCTCGGTGTACGGGTGCCGCGGGTTCGCGATGACCTCGGCGGTGGGGCCCTGCTCGACGATCTCACCGGCGTAGAACACCACGACCCGGTCGCAGACCTCGGCGACCACGGCGAGGTCGTGGCTCACCAGCAGCAGGGCGAGGCCGCGCTCCTCCCGCAGCCGGCGCAGCAGCTCCAGCACCTCGGCCTGCACGGCCGCGTCCAGGGCGGTGGTGGCCTCGTCGGCGACGAGCAGGTCGGGCTCGCCGGCGACGGCGATCGCGATGAGCGTGCGCTGGAGCATGCCGCCGGAGAGCTCGTGCGGGTACTGGTCGACGACCCGCTCGGCGCGCCGGATGCCCATGGCCGCGAGCAGCTCGACGGCCGCGGCCCGGGCCTGCCTGCGGGGCAGGCCGCGCTTGAGACGGAGCTGCTCGGTGAGCTGGCGGCCGACGGTGAGCGACGGGTTGAGGTACGACGCCGGATCCTGGAACACGGCGGCGAGCCGGTTGCCGCGAACGCGGTCCCAGCCTCGGCGGTCCAGACCGGTGAGCGGGGTGCCGTCGAGCTCGATCGTGCCGCCGGTGACCGCCACGCCGGGCGGCAGCACCCCGAGCACGGCCCGGCAGGTCAGGGTCTTGCCGGAGCCGGACTCGCCGACGAGCCCGACCGACTCTCCCTTGTGGACGGTGAACGACACGTGCTGTACCGCTGAGCCCCGATCGGCGACGGCAATGTCGAGGTCGTCAACGCGCAAGACCGGCATCGACCCGCTCCTTCGAAGTGGTGTGGTCGGCGAGTGCGTTCAGCGCGGCGACGGTGACCATGATCAGCGCCGCCGGGATGACCGGCGCCCACGGCTGCTGGGCCAGGAAGCCGAGGTCGCTGGCGAGCACGCCGCCCCAGGTGGGCGCGGGCGGCTTGACGCCGATGCCGAGGAACGTCAGCGACGACACGGCGAGCAGCGCGCCGCCGGTGGCCTGGGCCGCGGTCACCGCGACGGTCGGCAGGACCTTGCCCCAGACGTGGGTGCGCAGGATCCGGGTGCGGGAGGCGCCGAAGAGCTCGGCCGCCTCGACGTACTGCGCCCGGGTGAGCCGCAGCCCGGCCGCCCGCGTCACCCGGAAGAACAGCGGCGCGAACAGCGCCCCGATGGCGAGCATCGCCTGCGTCAGGCCGTTGCCGAGGATGCCGGTGACGGCGACCGCGAACACGATGAACGGCAGCGTCATGAGGGCGTCGGCGGCCCGCAGCAGCAGCCACTCGACGGTCCGGCCCAGCCACAGCGACGCGAGCCCGGGCACGACGCCGAGCAGCAGGCCGACGCCGACGCTCTGGATCGCGGCGAGCACGGTGGTGCCGGTGCCGGTGACGAGCCGGCTGAACACGTCGCGCCCGAGGTAGTCGGTGCCGAACGGGTGTGTGAGGCTGGGGCCGCGCAGCGCCAGGTCGGGGTTCTGCAGCAGCGGGTCGTGCGGCGCGATCACCCCGCCGGCGACGGCGAGGACGGCGACGACGACGAGCACGCCGATGGCGGTGCGTCTCACTGGCGGCCTCCCTGCGGGGTGAGCCGGAGCAGGACCAGGTTGACCAGGGTGTTGCAGACGAGCACGACGGTGATGGTGACGAGCAGGGTGCCCTGGATCAGCGGTACGTCGTGCTGGTCGGCGGCCTGGAGCGCGAGCCGCGCGACGCCGGGCAGGTTGAAGATCTTCTCGGTGACGACGGCGCCGCCGAGCACCATCGGCACGCCGATGCCGAGCACGGTGAGGGCGGGGCCGACCGCGTTGCGCAGCGCGTGGCGGAACAGCACCCGGCGGGGGCCGAGCCCGCGGACCACGGCCCCCGTGACGTAGTTCTCGCCGAGCTGGCCGACGAGCGAGGTGCGCAGCTGCCGGGCGATCGACGCGGCGATGTCGAGGCTGAGCGCGAGCGCCGGCAGGATCGCGAACCGCAGCCACGGTACGAACCCGGCCTCGATCGGCACGTAGCCGCCGGCCGGGAGCGCGCCGAGCAGCACCGAGAAGACGACGATGAGCCCGATGCCGATGACGAACGGCGGCAGCGTGCCGAGCCCGGACGCGACGAACGTGACGGCCCGGTCGAACCGGCTGCCCGGCCGCAGCGCCGCCCCGATCCCGGCGGCGCCGCCGAGCAGCACCGCCAGCACGACGGCGAGCCCGGCGAGGGTCAGGTCCACCGGCAGCGCCGCGAAGATGCTGTCGGAGACCGGGATCGTGGTGAAGTAGGAGCGGCCGAGGTCGCCGGTGAGCGCGTCGCCGAGCCAGTCGGCGTAGCGGACCAGAAACGGCCGGTCGAGCCCGAACTCGTGGTTCATCCGGGCGATGTCGGCCGGGGTGGCCGTCTCGCCGAGGACGGCCGCCGCCGGGTTGCTCGGCGACAGCGCGCCGAGCCCGAACGTGAGCAGCGAGGCCAGGACGAACACGACCACCGGCGTCGCGAGCGTGGGCGCGAGCCGTCTCGTCCGGGCCGCGCGCCGCTCCAGCAGCAGGGTCATGACACGGTCACGCCCTCGAAGCGCTGGACCACGGTGAACTCCGGGATCGCCGAGACGTTGGGGCGGCGGGCCAGGATGCGGGGCACGCTGTAGAGGAAGACGTTCGGCATCGAACGGACCGCGGTGGCGGTCGCCTCCTGGAGCACCTTCGCGTAGTCCGGCGAGTCGAGCGGCGTCCGGCTGACCTTGGCGAGCGCGTCGCCGAGCTCCTGCGGCTGCTGGCGGCCCGGGTTCATCAGGCCCTCCTTGCCGAAGAGCACCTGGAACGCCTGGACCGCCGAGTCGCGGCCGGCGAACTGGTCGACGAACAGCGCCTTGGAGTGCTGCACGTACACCAGCTGCGTGGCCTGCGCCTGCGGGATGACCTCGATCGTGGGCTTGAACCCGACCGCCTGGAGCTGGGACTGGAGCTGCTCCGGCACGCCGGCGGCGGCCGCGGTGGTGATGACGAGGTCGACGGGCGCGCCCTTGTAGCTGGACTCGGCGAGCAGCTGCCTGGCCTTGTCCGGGTTGTAGGCGTAGATGCCGTCGAGGGCCGGGTTGTAGCCGGCGTAGCCCTTCGGGAACGGCTGGTAGGCGACGTCGCCGTGGCCGAACTGCGCGGTCTTGAGCAGCGCGGCCCGGTCGACGGCGTACCGCAGCGCCTCGGTGACCTTCGGGTCGTCGAACGGCTTCCTGGTGATGTTCACGTCGAGCACGGCGACGACGAGCGACGGGATGACCTGCACCTGGAGGCCGGCCGCCTTGGCCGCCTCGACCTGGCTGCCGGGGATCTGGGCCACGTCGTACTGGCCGGACTGGAGCGCGGCCACGACCGTCGCCGCCTCGGGCAGCGGGTACGCCTCGAAGTTCTGCAGCTTGATGTTCGCCGCGTCCCAGTAGTCGGGGTTGCGGACGAAGACGGCCTTGGCGTTCTGCGTGTACGCCGTGAGCGTGAACGGGCCGGCCCCGACCGGCTTGGTGGCGAGGGCGGCGGCGTCGCTCTCGAACGCCTTCGGGCTCACGATCATGCCCGTCTTGCCGGCCAGCAGGTTGGGAATCTGGAAGTCGGGCGCCTTGAGCTTGATGACGACGGTACCGCTGTCCGGCGCGTCGATCGCCGCGACGTTCACCAGCTGCGGGCCGACCAGGGACTTGGGGAAGTCGCGACCGCGCTCGAGGCTCTTCTTGACGGCGGCCGCGTCGAGCGGGGTGCCGTCGGAGAACCGCAGGCCGGGCCGGAGGGTGAAGACGACCTCGGTGCCGTCGGCGTTGTACTTCCAGCCGGTGGCGAGGGCCGGGACCGCGTCGCCCTGCTCGTCGAGCTTGGTGAGCCCGGCGTACACCAGGGACAGCACGTGCACGTCCCAGCCGGCGGAGCTGGTCACCGGGTCCCAGCTGGTGGTCAGCGCCCAGCCCCACTTGAGCGTGCCGCCGCCGGCGGCGCCCGGGACGGTGCCGTCGCCGCACGCACCGAGCAGCGTCGCGGCGCCGGTGGCGGCGCCGAGGCCGAGGAACGACCGGCGGCTGATGTTCGTCTTCATGGATGCCCTTCTCCGGGATTTGGATGCGCTGATTCGTCCGCCGGCAGTCGGCCGCGGGTGCGTGTCCTCAGAGGCGCGGGCCGCTCCGGCCCGGGGGGAAATGACTTATCGACAGAGGGCGCTTGCGGTGCGCCGGAGATCGACGTAGCGCCGTGCCACGCCGGGGTGGGTCGAGGTCATGTGCCCATCATGCGGAGGCACCGGAACTCTCGTCAATAGCCATCAAGAAGTGTCCTATGCTTCGAGACAAATCAGATGGGCTTTATAGGAGTTGAGCGCCCGCTAGCGCAGGGCCGGATGGGTCCTGGCCTCGTCCTCGGCCAGCCAGACCCGGCCGCCGGGCGTGTCGAAGGACACGGCACCGGGCAGGGCCTGAACGGCGCCGACCTCCACCTCGGTCACGCTCGCGTACCGGCGCAGCGCGTCCTCCGGGGCCGGCGGGGCCGGCTCGCGCACCGAGCCCGGAGCGACCCGCCCGGCGGCCCGGGTGTACTCGGCCCAGGAGCGCCAGCCGGGGACCACCGCCTGCCCCTCGGGGCCCTGGAACACCAGCGTGGGCAGCGCGTAACGGTGGCCGTCGTCGTCCACCGGCTTGGCCCGGCCGTTGTGCGGTCCCGGTTCGTCGATGTGCAGCACCTCCGGTGCCGGAGCGCGGCAGGCACGTCGATCCTGTTCGATTGACGCGCGCACGCGCCCGGACGCCGCGTCCGCCGCCAGGCGCGCTTCGTCGAGGCCCGGGATGCCCGCCACGGCGCGCAGCGCGCGCTCCGGCGTGTCGGCCGGGCGGCCCAGGAGGAACACGGTCTCACGCAGGCGGCGCAGCGCGCGCTCGGCGACCGCTTCGCCCTGCGCCTGCGCGGCCCGGGCGACGAGGGACGACGGCCAGCTCGTGAGCGCGACCCGCTCCAGCACCGCGGGCCACGGCGCGCGGGTGTGCCGGGCGATCTGCTGGAGATGGCGGTGGTACCACGCCGTCTCCGCCGCCGGGTCGGGCGCGGGGTCGTCGCCGTCGTCGAAGAGGATGCCGAACACACGCCGCCAGCGCGCGCCCGGCAGCGCCGCCCGCAGCCGGCGGAACGTGGGCTCCGAGCCCCACGCCCACGGGCACATCGGGTCGGTGTACTCGACGACGGTGAGGGTCACTCCGCCTGGGACCACAGGCTCGGCAGGTTGACGACAACGCCCTCCTGGCTGCTGCGGGCGATCACGACCACCGCCTCGGTCGCACCGGGGTTCTCCTCACGATGGGGCACGAACGGCGGCACGAAGATGTAGTCGCCCGGTGCGGTCTCCAGCCGTACCTCCTGATCCCCCTCGGCGAAGACGAACACCGGGTTGCCGGAGACCACGTAGATGGCGGTCTCGGTCTCGCCGTGGTGGTGGTCGCCCGAGGACGTGGCCGGGGCGACGTGCGTCTGGCCCATCCAGACCTTCGACGAGCCGACGGTCTTGCCGGAGACCGCCTCCAGGCGGGTCATCCCCGACGTCTGGCGGGTGTCGCCGCTGAGGTCGGCGCCCCTGATGTGGCGCAGCGGGGCGTGCCAGTGGTCCGGGCCTGCTGCGTTGCTGTCGCTCATGCTGGCGCTCCCAGGGGCAGGCGGAGCAGCGTGGCCGCGGGCTCCGGCGGGTTGTCGGTGAGCAGGTCGGCGATCGTCACGCCCATGAGGATCTCCTCGGTGCGGGCCTGGATGGCCCGCCAGACGGCGGTGACGCCGGAAACCCGCGTGGCGTCGGACGGGTCGGTGCCGTGGATCGTGAGCAGCTCGCCGTCGACGGCCGCGAACACGTCGGCGAGCGTGATGGTGGCGGCGGCGCGGCCCAGCCAGTAGCCGCCCTCGCAGCCGCGCTGGCTGCGCACGAGCCCGGTGCGCCGCAGGTCGCGCAGCACGCTCTTGAGAAACCGGTACGGGATGTGCTGCGCCGCGGCGATCCCCTCGCACACGAGCGGCCGCTGGACGTCCGCGGCCAGCTCGACGAGCGCCCGGATCGCGTAGTCCGCCTTCGCCGAGATGCGCATGCCAAACCATACCAAGGGACTCTGGTTGGTATCCATTGCCGTTGCTTTTTGCCCGTTTTGTCGTTAACGCCAGCGATGTCGGGTGTGCTGCCCGGCGGAACGGAGGCGAGGATGGACCGCAGGAGTCTGCTGGTGGCCGCGGGGGCGGTCGGGATCACGGCCGCGGTCGGCGGCACGGCCGCGGCGTCCGCCGCCCTGGTGGAGCACGGTCCCCGGCCGCTCGTGCTGTGGGAGCTGACGGGCGGGTTCGTGCCGGCGGGCTGGGACCTGCTGCGGGCGCCGCGGCTGGCGGCGTACGACGACGGGGTCGTCATCGCGGACGCGGCCCGGCGGCTGCGGATCGGCGGCGGGGCGCTGCGCTCGCTGCGCAACCACGCCACGACGGTCCTGCGGGACCGGTCGAACTCGCGGCGCCGGCCGGGGGCGCCGGTCATCGCCGACGTGCCGACGACGGTGTTCACCGCGCGGGCCGCCGGGCGGCGGTTCTCGCTGCGGTTCGAGGGGCTGGAGGAGACGCGGACCGACAAGGCGTACCCGGCGCCGGCCTACGCGCTGCTCGACCACCTGAGCTCCGTCCGCGACCGGGCGTTGGCGGTGGGCTCGCCGTGGCGGCCGTCGGCGGTGCGGATGGTCGCGGTCGTCGTCTCCCCGGTGTCGCCGAACTCTTCGAGTGCCGCCTCCGCCGCCTCGGAGCACTGGCCGGCGGGGGTGCCGGTGCCGCAGCTGGGCAAGGACGAGTTCGTGGCGCGGCTCGACCTGCACGACCGGCAGGCGCACGCGTTGCTGCGCGCCGTGCCGCAGCCCGACCTGTCGCACTGGCCGGTGTTCCGCACGCCTGCCGGCGTCGCGATGCAGGTCAACTGGCGCTACCTGCTCCCCCACGAGTAGTACGCAGGCCCGCCAGTGCCGTGTCGATCAACCGCGCGTCCCGGCTGAGCCCGGCCCTAGGCATTCTGGCGGGCCATCTGGCGGCTCTGCAGGAACGCCAGCACCGCCGCGGCCGTCTCCTCGGGGAACTCGGAGTGCGGGTAGTGCCCGGCCCCGTCGATCATCACGACGCTGCCGCTGATCCGCCCCGCGACGAGCTCCGCCTCGGCCGCCGGGTCCGGGAAGTCGGGGTCCCTGGTCCCCATGACGACCAGCGCGGGCGTGCGCACCTCGGGCATGCGCGCCTCGCAGACCGACTTGTCGGCGTCGCCCATGGCCTTGATGGCGGCCATCCGCCCCGGCTCGGCGAGGCTGGCCTTGAGCGCCTCCCGCTCCGCCGGGTTCGGCTTGCGGGTCCTGTACAGCGAGGCCCAGAACATCATCCACAATGGACGGTAGGTGGTGGCCGCCCACTGCGCGGCCCGCATGATCACGTTCGGCTTCGGCATGACCCGGGCGAACGGCCCGCCGAGCACGATGGCGCTGAACAGCTCGGGCGCCTCGGCGGCGGCCCAGATCGCGGTGGCCGCCGTGTACGAGTTGGTGACGAGGATCGCGGGCCCCGCGTTGAGCTGCTTGATGAGCGCGATGGCGTCCCGGCCGATGGCCTGGGGCGAGTAGTCGGTCCAGTGGGCGTCGGTGTCCCCGGCGCCGCGCAGGTCCATGGTGACGACGCGGTAGCCGGCCTGGACGAGCAGTGGCACGAACGGCTCGTACGTCCGCCGCGTCACCCCCATCCCGGGCAGGCACAGGACCAGCGGGCCGCCGGGCGCGCTGTCGTCGTAGGCGATTCGTCCGCCTTCAAAGCTCATCTCCATAGCTAAAAAGCTAATGCCATTAGCTACTGCCGTCAAGGGCTCCCGAGCCGGCGCGCGCAGGCCGAGCCGCGGGCACATGATCGTGGGAAGAATCTGGTCGCTGGGGCAGCCAGATTCTTCCCACGATCATGGCCGCCGGCCGCGCTCAGCCGACCGGTCCCCGCCGCACTGACCGATCCCGCACCGTCGGCGCGCACGGCCTCAGTTCGGTCGGTCGACCGACCGAATGCTCCGCGCCCACTCAGTCGGTCGACCGACCGACCGCCCTGCGCTCGCTCTCACTCGATCGGTCGACCGACCGAGCTTCCGGCGCCCGCCCACTCGATCGGTCGACTGACCGACCTTCCGGCGCCCGCCCACTCGATCGGTCGACTGACCGACCTTCCGGCGCCCGCCCGCTCACCCGGTCGGTCGACTGACCGAGCTTCCGACGCCCGCCCGCTCACCCGGTCGGTCGACTGACCGAGCTTCCGGCGCCCGCCCGCTCACCCGGTCGGTCGACTGACCGAGCTTCCGGCGCCCGCCCGCCCACTCGGTCGGTCGACTGACCGAGCTTCCGGCGCCCCTCCGCTCACTTGGTCGGTCGACTGACCGAGCTTCCGGCAGCCGCCCGCCCCGGCTGGGCGCCGGACTGCCCCCGTGCCTGCTCCCGACCTGCTGGAGATCACGTGTTCAGTCGTGGCGCTCCTAGGCTGAAGCGGTCAGCGCACCCCTGCTCGGCAGGCATCCGATGTCTGTAGCCGATGTGGGTACTTGTGCACCCGTGAGGTCGGCTGGTAGACAGCAGTCCTCCGATGTATTTGGGGGATCAGTGAACGGTGAGTTTCAAGGGCTCGGGGCTGTCGTCACCGGCGGGGGCTCTGGGATCGGGCTGGCCACAGCCCTGCACCTGGCCGAGCGCGGGGCCCGCGTGGTCTGTCTCGACCTCAAGGTCGACTCGCTGCCCGAACCGTTGCACGGGGTCGTCGCCGACGTGACCGACGACGCCACCGTGCGCGCCGGGATCGAGGAGGCCGTCGCCTGGCTCGGGCGGCTCGACATTCTCGTGAACAACGCTGGGATCGGCGCCATCGGTACCGTCGAGGACAACTCCGACGCCGAGTGGCACCGGGTGCTCGACGTCAACGTCGTCGGGATGGTGCGGGTCAGCCGGGCCGCGCTGCCGCATCTGCGCAAGTCCGACCACGCCGCCATCGTCAACACCTGCTCGATCGCGGCGCACGCCGGGCTGCCCGACCGGGCGTTGTACAGCGCCAGTAAGGGCGCCGTCCAGGCGCTCACCGCGGCCATGGCCGCCGACCACGTCCGTGAGGGGATCCGGGTCTGCTGCGTCAACCCGGGCACCGCCGACACGCCCTGGATCCGCCGGCTGCTCGCCCAGGCCGCCGACCCCGACGCCGAGCTCGCCGCGCTCAAGGCCCGCCAGCCCACCGGCCGCCTGGTCAGCGCGGAGGAGGTCGCCGCCGCCATCGGGTACCTCGCCAGCCCCCTCGCGGGAGCCACCACCGGCACGGTGCTCGCCGTCGACGGCGGCATGCACGGCCTGCGCCTGAGACCGGCCACCTGATGGCCGAGACGACGGCGGCCGAGCTCGGGCTCGGATGTGCGCAGCTCGGCAACCTGTACCACGCGATCGACGACGAGCGCGCCCGCGCCACCGTCGACGCCGCCTGGGACGCCGGGATCCGGTACTTCGACACCGCCCCGCACTACGGGATCGGCCTCTCCGAGCGCCGGCTGGGCATGGCTCTGCGAGACCGGCCGCGCCAGGAGTACCGGATCAGCACCAAGGTCGGCCGCCTGCTCGTCGAGACCGGCGAGGGCGGCCTGGACATCGCGGAGGGGTTCGTCGTGCCGGCCACGCACAAGCGGGTCCGCGACTTCTCCCACGACGGCGTGCGGCGCTCGATCGACGACAGCCTGACCCGCCTCGGGCTCGACCGGATCGACGTCGCCCTGCTGCACGACCCCGAGGGGCACACGGAGGTGGCGTTCGGCGAGGGCTGGAGAGCGCTCACCGAGCTGCGCGACGAGGGGGTCGTGACCACCCTCGGCGCGGGCTCGAAGGACGCGGCCGTGCTGGCCCGGTTCGTGCGTGAGTGCGGGCCGGACGTGGTCATGGTGGCGGGCCGGTTCACGCTGCTGGAGCAGCCGGCGCGCGACGAGCTGCTGCCGGCCTGCGCGGCGCACGGCGTCGGGGTGCTCAACGCCGGCGTGTTCAACAGCGGCCTGCTCGCCGAGGCGAAGCCGCACGACGGGCTGCCGTACGAGTACGGGACCGCGCCAGAGCCGCTCGTCGAGCGCGCCCGGGCGATCGCGGACCTGTGCACGGAGCACGGCACGAGCCTGCCGGCGGCGGCGCTCGCGTTCGCCGGCAGCGACCCGGCCGTGCGCAGCGTCGTGGTCGGCGCCGACTCGCCCGAGCAGGTCCGGCGCAACGCGGCCCTGTTCGCCACCCCGCCGCCCGGCGAGCTGTGGCCCGCCCTGCGCGAGAGGGGCCTGCTGTGATCGTCGACGCGCACCACCACCTGTGGGACGTCGACGGCGGGTACGACTGGCTCGACGCCCCCGAGCTCGCCCCGATCCGCCGCACCTTCGCCCCCGGGCAGCTGCGGGCCGAGCTGGCCGCGGCCGGGGTGAGCCGGTCCGTCCTCGTCGAAGGAGGTCGCTGCGACGCGGACGAGGCAGCGGTACTGCTGGAGCACGCGTCGGCGACATCCGAGATCGCCGCCGTCGTGGCCTGGGCCGACCCGGCCGATCCCGACCTGGACACGACGCTGGCCGGGTACCGGGCGCTGGACCGCGGCGGGCACCTCAAAGGCATCCGCGCGCAGGTCCAGGCCGAGGACGCCGGCTACCTCGACCGCGCCGACGTCCGGGCCGGCCTGGCCCGCATCGGCGCCGCCGGGCTCGTGTTCGACCTGGTCGTGCGGGCCGAGCAGCTCCCGTCGGCCGGCCGGGCCGCCGCCGCGCTGCCCGGCGTGCGGTTCGTGCTCGACCACCTCGGCAAGCCCCGGATCCGGGCCGGCGCCGAGGGGCTGGCCGAGTGGCGCGCGCTCGTCGCCGGGCTCGCCGCCTGCCCGAACGTCTCGGCCAAGCTCTCGGGCCTGGTCACCGAGGCCGACTGGGCCGACTGGGAGCCGGCCGACCTGCGGCCGTACGTCGAGGAGGCGCTCGCCCTCTTCGGCCCCGACCGGCTCATGTTCGGCTCGGACTGGCCGGTCTGCACGCTCGCCGCGTCCTACGGCGAGGTGATCGACACGCTCGACGGCCTGATCGGCCCCGGCGACCGGGCTTCGGTCTTCGGGGGTACCGCCACAGCCGTGTACGGGCTGGAGCGTGACACGGCGGAGACAGACCGGGTCCAGAGCCGATAGGCACCGACCACATTCAGCTAGATTTGCCGCGGAGGAACCGATGGCACTGACCGACGAGGCAATCGACAAGATCAAGGGCATGATCACCTCAGGTGAGCTCGGCCCGGGCGACCGGCTGCCCAAGGAGGCCGACCTGGCCGAGCGGCTGGGGTTGTCCCGCAACTCGCTGCGGGAGGCGGTCAAGGCACTGTCGATGATCCGCGTGCTCGACGTGCGCCAGGGCGACGGCACGTACGTGACGAGCCTGGAGCCCGACCTGCTGCTCGACGCGCTGAGCTTCGTGGTCGACTTCCATCGCGACGACACCGTGCTGCAGTTCCTGGAGGTCCGCCGGATCCTCGAGCCGTCGGCGACGGCGCTGGCGACCGAGCGGATGTCCGACGGGGACATCGCCAAGCTCCAGGGCGTGCTCGACGACCTCGGCGCCGACCCGACGATCGAGGCGCTCGTCGCCAACGACCTGGAGTTCCACCGGCAGATCGCGGCCGGCTCGGGCAACGCCGTGCTCTGCTCGCTCGTCGAGGGCCTGTCCGGGCCGACGACCAGGGCCCGGATCTGGCGGGGCCTGACCCAGGAGGGCGCCGCTGCCCGTACCCGCGAGCAGCACCAGGCAATCGTCGACGCGATCGCGTCGCGGCAGCCGGAGCTGGCCCGCGCCTGGGCCACGATCCACGTCGCCGGCGTCGAGGAGTGGCTGCGCCGGGCTCTGTGAGGTTTTTCTCGGTCGGTCGGTCGGTCGGTCGACCGACCGAGCTTTCGCGCTGAGTCGGTCGACCGACCGAAACCACAGCCGCGCCCGGTCGGTCGACCGACCGACGTTTCTGCGTTCGGTCAGTCGACCGACCGGCCTTGTTCTGCGCTCGGTCAGTCGACCGACCGGCCTTGTTCTGCGCTCGGTCAGTCGACCGACCGACCTTGTTCTGCGCTCGGTCAGTCGACCGACCGACCTTGTTCTGCGCTCGGTCAGTCGACCGACCGACCTTGTTCTGCGCTCGGTCAGTCGACCGACCGACCTCTCGCGTCGAGTCGGTCGACCGACCGAACCGCGCGGCGGCGCTAACGCCGGCGCATGCCGCCGACTTCGGAGTTGAGTCGGTCGACCGACCGAACCGAACGCCGGCACTTACGCCGGCACATGCCGCGCCGCGGCCTTCAGGGTTGAGTCGGTCGACCGACCGAAACCACGGGCCGCAGCCGGTCGGTCGACCGACCGAAACCCGTGGGCCGAAGCCGCCGAACCCGTAGAGCTGAGTCGGTCGACCGACCGAAACCCGCGAGAGCAGCCGCTAGCCGACGGCCAGGGTTGCGGCCGTGTGGGTTGCGGTCGGGGTTGGGCGGGGGTGGAGGATCGGCGGTACGTGGACCGGGACGTCCACCGCGGCCGACAGAATCAACGCCAGCGCCACGCTCGTCGGGCGGGACTCCGGGAGTTTCGACAGGCTTGCCGTGCAGATCTCCGGCAGCTCCGACGGCAGGCCCGCGATCGTCGGCAGCGGGGCCGGTGGGGTGTGGCGGTGCGCCCGCAGGACCTGCTCGTCCGTGTCCGCGCGGAACGGCAGGTGGCCGGTCAGGCACTGGTACAGCAGGACGCCCAGCGCGTACACGTCCGCGGCAGGGGTCGCCGGGCCGCGGTCCAGGCGCTCGGGAGCAAGGTACGCCGGGGTGCCCAGCAGTGTGCCGTCCGGGAGGGAGTCCGGGTCGCCCGTGCGGGCGGCCACGCCGAAGTCCAGGATCTTCGCGCCCGACGGGGTCAGGACCACGTTCGCGGGCTTCACGTCGCGGTGGACGATGCCGTGGGTGTGTGCCGCGGCCAGGCCCGCGCCCACCTCGGCGCAGATGCGGCCGGCCACCCGCCAGTCCAGCGGGCCCGACCGGATGACCTCGTCCAGCGGCTGGCCCTCGACCAGCTCCATCACCAGGTATGCGGTGCCCCGGCCGGAGCGCTTCGAGGTGCCGAAATCGTAGACGGACACCACGTTCGGGTGGGTGAAGCGGGCACCGCAGCGGGCCTCGTTGCGGGCGCGGTCGAAGGCGTCCGGGTCGGCTGTGTGCTCCGGTGTGAGCAGCTTCACCGCCACGGCGCGGTCCAGGACCTCGTCGTGTGCCTGCCACACCGTCGCCATGCCGCCCTGGCCCAGCTCGCGCTGGAGTCGGTAGCGGCCGCCCAAACTTCGCACCCAGTTCTCTTTCCCCCTGGGCGGGTGATTCAAGCCCCGGCGAATGCCAACCCGTCGCACCCGACGGACACCTGCGGGGCACCTGGGGCGACAACTGCCGTCCGGTGTGCTGAAGCCACCCGTCGGAGCGCCCGGAAGGAACCGCATGCGCGGACGCACGGCCGTGCTCGTGGCCTTCGGTGCCGGGTCCATCGCCGCGTCGGCGGCGACGCGCGGCTCGTTGAGCAGGACGATCTGGATCCTGGCATCGGCATCGTCGACGGCGACCCGCGCGAACCGGAGCGGCTGCTGCGGCGGGCCGACGCCGAGATGTACCGCGCGAAGCGCGCGCCTCAGATGTCCTCGTCGAGCTGAGTGCCGCGCCGCGGGTCGGCGATCCGGCGGCCGGTCGAGTCGACGGCGCCGTCGTCGATCAGGCCGCCGCGGCCCTCGCGGAAGGCGTGGCTCTGCGACTGCTCGGCCTCGCGGCGGGCGGCGTCGCGGGACTGGGCCTCGGCGCTGTTCGGGTCGATCCCGGTCGGGTCCTGGGTGTTCATGGCTGCTCCCCACGGTCGGCGGTCGGGTGGATGGGACACCATACCCGCCCCGATTCCCGGTAATCCATACACAATCTCACCGGATCCGCGCGGGCGGCCGCCGCCGCGCCTGGATACCGTCGGACGCATGTCTGAGCAGAGCACCATCGACGTCGGCGGCGACCTCACCGTCAACCGGCTCGGGTTCGGCGCCATGCGCGTCACCGGAGAGGGCATCTGGGGCGAGCCGCCCAGCCGCGACGAGGCGAAGCGGGTGCTGCGCCGCGCGGTCGAGCTGGGGGTCAACTTCATCGACACCGCCGACTCGTACGGCCCGGACGTCAGCGAGGAGCTGATCGCCGAGGCCCTGCACCCGTACCCCGAGGACCTTGTCATCGCCACGAAGGGCGGCCTGGTGCGGCCCGGTCCCGGGGACTGGAAGGCGGACGGGCGCCCGGCGCACCTGCGGGCCGCCCTGGAAGGCAGCCTGCGCAAGCTGCGGCTGGACGCCATTCCGCTGTACCAGTTTCACCGGCCCGACCCGAAGGTCCCCATCGAGGACTCGATCGGGACGCTCGTCGAGCTGAAGGACCAGGGCAAGATCCGGCACATCGGGGTCTCGAACTTCACCGAGGATCAGCTGCGGGTGGCGCAGCGGCTCACCCCGGTCGTCTCCGTGCAGAACCGGTACAACCTGGGCGACCGGGCGTCGGAGTCCCTCGTCGACCTGTGCGAGCAGGAGGAGCTGGTGTTCCTGCCGTGGGCCCCGATCCAGGACCTCGACGGCAACCCGACCGTCGAGGCGGTGGCCCGGCGGCACAACGCGAGCCCGCGGCAGATCGTGCTGGCCTGGCTGCTGGCCCGCTCCCCCGCGATCCTGCCGATCCCGGGCACCGGCACGGTCGCCCACCTGGAGGACAACGTCGCCGCGAGCAAGATCGAACTGTCGCCCGAGGAGGTCGCCGAGCTGACGAAGGCCGGCTAGAAAAATCTTGAGAAGCCATGTCGGATCCGGGGTCTCCCGTTCGAGGGGTGGGTGAAAGCACCACTCGAAGCTCGAAGGAGACCCCGACCATGTCCACTCTTGCCGTTTGCACCCCCGCCCAGCGCGTCACCCGGTCGCTGCTCGGCTACGGCGTGATCGCCGGGCCGGTCTACGTGACCGTCGCACTCACCCAGGCCCTGACCCGCGACGGCTTCGACCTCACCCGGGACGCCTGGAGCACGCTCGCCCTGGGGCCGCTCGGCTGGATCCAGACGCTCAACTTCGTCCTGGCCGGGCTCATGTCCGCCGCCTTCGCCGTGGGGCTGGGGCGGGCCCTGCCCGGAGCGCGCTGGGCGCCGCGGCTCGCCGCCGTGTACGCGGCCAGCCTGCTCGCCGCGGCCGCGTTCGAGGCCGACCCCACGCCGGCCACGGGCGAAACGGCCACCGTCAGCTGGCACGGGATGCTGCACCTCGTCGCCGGGGCCGTAGGGTTCGCGGCGTTCGCGATCGCCATGTTCGCGGTCGGCAAGCGGCTCCTGCCCGCGTACTCCCGCGCCACGGGCGTCGTGCTGCTGGCCGGCTTCGCCTGCGTCGCCACCGGCGGCGGGGCCGTCTGGGCCAACCTCGCCTTCACCGCCGCCATCGTCCTCACCTGGACATGGATGAGCGTCGTCGCCGTCAAGCTGTACAAGACCGTCTGAGAAGGGACCACAGAGATGCGTTACCTGGTGCTGCTCGAAGCCACGAACCCCGCCGGACCGCCCCCGGACGACCTCATGGCCGCGATCATGAAGCTCGGCGAGGAGGCGACCGCCGCCGGCGCCCTGCTCGACACCGCCGGCCTGCTGCCGAGCGCGGCCGGAGCGAAGATCACCGTCACCGGCGGCGAGCTGGCCGCGACCGACGGGCCGTTCGCCGAGACGAAGGAGATGATCAGCTACGCGCTGTACGAGGTCCGCTCCCGCGAGGAGGCGGTCGAGTGGACCAACCGGTTCATGCGGCTGCACCGCGACCTGTGGGCGGGCTGGGAGGGCGAGGCCCGCGTGCTCCAGGTGATGACCTTCTGACCGGTGTCCGTGCGAGGATCGGTGGCGATGACCGCCACCGATCCTCGCCGCGTCGTTGAGGCGGTGTACCGCATCGAGTCCGCGCGGCTCGTCGCCGGGCTCGCCCGCATCGTGCGTGACGTCGGGCTGGCCGAGGAGCTGGCCCAGGACGCGCTCGTCGTCGCCCTGGAGCGGTGGCCGGTCGACGGGGTGCCCGAGCAGCCGGGCGCGTGGCTGATGGCGACCGCGAAGCACCGGGCCGTCGACGTGCTGCGCCGCCAGGAGAACTACCGGAAAAAGCTCGCCCTCTTCACCCGCGAGGCGGAGGCGACCGACGAGCTCGCCGTGGACAATCACATCGGCGACGACCTGCTCCGGCTGATCCTCACCGCGTGCCATCCGTCGATCACGCCCGAGTCGCAGGTCGCGCTGGTCCTGCGCACGATCGGCGGGCTGAGCACCGACCAGATCGCCCGAGCGTTCCTGACCACGGAGGCGACCGTCTCGCAGCGGGTCCTGCGGGCGAAGAAGGCGCTGACCGGCGTGCGGTTCGAGCTGCCGGGCCCCGATGAGCTGCCGGGGCGGTTGGCTGCCGCCCTCGGTACCATATATTTGATCTTCAATGAGGGCTATGCCGCGACGGCGGGTGACGACTGGTCGCGGCCCCAGCTGTGCGAGGAGGCCCTGCGCCTCGGGCGGATCCTGGCCGGCCTGCTGCCAAACGAGGCCGAGGTCCACGGCCTGGTCGCGCTGATGGAGCTCCAGGCGTCGCGCATCCCGGCCCGGACCGGCCCGTCCGGCGAGCCGGTGCTGCTGCCGGACCAGGACCGCCGCCGCTGGGACCGGCTGCTCGTCCGCCGCGGCCTGGCCGCGCTCGACCGGGCGTCGGCGCTGGGCAGGTTCGGGCCGTACGGGCTGCAGGCCGCGATCGCCGCCTGCCACGCCCGCGCGCGGACCGCCGAGGAGACCGACTGGGGGCGGATCGCGGCGCTGTACCGCGTGCTGGTCCACGTCGCCCCCTCCCCCGTCGTCGAGCTGAACCGGGCGGTGGCCGTCGGGCAGGCCGAGGGCCCGGCGGCGGGCCTGGCCGTCGTGGACGCGCTGGCGGCCTCGGGCGCCCTGGCGCGCTACCCGCACCTGCCGGCCGTCCGCGGCGACCTGCTGGAGCGGCTGGGCCGCCTCGACGAGGCCCGGTCGGAGTTCGCGCGGGCGGCGGCCCTGACCCGCAACGAGCGGGAACGCCAGCTGTTCGAGACCCGCGCCCGCTAGCCGCTAACTCGGTTGCCGGACGTCCGCCGCCGTGGGACGGTCCGGGCGTGAGCGACTACCTGCGGCTCAACCGCGCCCAGTGGGACGAGCGGGCGCCCGCCCATGCCGCCTCGCCCGACTACGCCGTCGAACGGTTCGTCAGCGAGCCGGGCTATCTCAGCGAGGTCGTCCGGTTCGACGTGCCGCGGCTCGGGGAGCTCTCCGGGGTGCGGGCCGTGCACCTGCAGTGTCACATCGGCACCGACACGATCTCCCTGCACCGGCTCGGGGCCCGGGTCACCGGGCTGGACTTCTCCGCCGCCTCGCTGGCGCAGGCCCGGGCGCTGGCGGAGCGGACCGGGGCGCCCGTCGACTTCGTCGAGTCCGACGTGTACGACGCCGCGAAGGTCCTCGACGCCGGCTCGTTCGACCTGGTGTACACCGGCATCGGCGCGCTGTGCTGGCTGCCCGACATCCAGCGGTGGGCGGGCGTCGTCGCCGAGCTGCTGCGGCCCGGCGGGCGGCTGTTCATCCGCGAGGGGCACCCGATGCTGTGGTCGGTCGACGAGACCCGCGGCGACGGGGTGCTCGCGCTCGAGTACGCGTACTTCGAGCGCGAGGAGCCGCTCGTCTTCGACGACGCCACGACCTACGTCGAGACCGAGGTCACGTTCGAGCACAACGTCACCCACTCGTGGAACCACGGGCTCGGGGAGATCGTGAGCGCGCTGCTGGGGTACGACTTCGAAATCCTGATGCTCCAGGAGCACGACAGCGCCCCGTGGGACGCGCTGCCCGGCCACACCGTCAAGGACGAGCACGGCGAGCACCGGCTGGCGGACCGGCCGTGGCGGCTGCCGATGACGTACACGCTGCAGGCGCGCAAGCGCTGACCCGTAGACTGCTCGTTCGTGACGAACGCCTTCACCGCGGTCGAGGCCGCCGCCCGCGCCGCCCGCGCGGCGGCCGGCTCGCTCGCCGCCGCGCCCGCCAAGACGATCGACGAGGCGCTGCGCGGGATGGCCCGCCGGCTGCTGGTCGTGCAGGACGCCGTGCTGGCGGCCAACCGCGCCGACCAGGCCGCCGCGGTGGAGAGCGGGATGAGCGGCGGCCTGCTCGACCGCCTGCGCCTCGACGGCGCCCGCCTGGCCGCGATGGCCGACCAGCTCAACATCCTCGCCGACGTCGAGCCCGAGCCGGCCCGCCGCACGATCCGCGACCTCGGCGACGGCCTGGTCCTGCAGGAGTGGCGCCGCCCGGTCGGCGTGATCGGGGCCAACTACGAGGCCCGCCCCAACGTCACCGTCGACGTCGCCTCGCAGCTCGTGAAGTCGCAGAACGGCGGCGTGCTGCGCACCGGCTCGGCCGCCCTCGCCTCGGCGACCGCGCTCATGGACGAGGTCGTCGCCCCGGCGCTGGCCGAGGCCGGCCTGGACCCGGCGGCGATCCAGCTGGTCCGCGTGCGCGACCGCGAGTCGGCCGAGGCCCTGGTCGCCCAGCCGGGCCTGATCCCGCTGGTCATCCTGCGCGGCAGCGGCGACAGCACCCGCGCCCTGGCCGAGCGGGCCGCCCTGAACGGCGTGCGCACCCTGGCCCACGCCGACGGCGGCGGGGTCCTGTATGTGGACGCGGCCGCCGACCGGGACCGCGCGTTCGCCCTGATCTCCGCGGGCCTGGACCGCCTCGGTGTGTGCAACCGCCTCAACCTGCTGCTGGTGCACGAGTCGCAGTGGGATTCGGTGGTACCGGACGTGGTCGCCGCACTGTCCGCCCGCACACCCGCGATCGCCGCGTCGCTCCCGCCGCACGACCACCCGCTGGGCTACGAGTGGGCCCTCGACTCGGCCCGCGAGGCCACGGTGACGATCGCCCCGGTCGACGGGCCCCTGTCGGCCGCGCGCCTGGCCAACGACGAGACGTCGGGCCTGGCCGCCGGCATCGTCACGGAGGACGGGGCGGCGGCCGCCGAGTTCCTGGGCGCGTACGCGGGCACGGGCGCGTTCTGGAACGCCACGACCCGCCTGCTGGACGGCTTCAAGCTGCTGTCGGTCCCGGAGACGGGCATCAACATCGACCGCGTCCCGGGCCCGCGCGGCCCGGTCACGTTCCGCGACCTGTCCCTGCGCCAGTACGCGGTCCTCCCGGCCGACCGCCTCGCCGACCTCACCTGACCCGCGCGCCGTGGGCGGGCCGCCGAGCCCGCCCACGCGACACCGCGGTCAGTGGTGGGCCGGGACCGGGAGGTCCGAGGCCACCGGATGCAGCAGGGCGCCCGCGGAGGTCACGCGGAACGGGGTCGGCTGGGTGTGGGGTTCGCCGCGGTCCCAGATGCGCTGCCCGCGGATCGTCGCCGCCTCCACCCGGGCGTTCACCGTGATGCCCGCGCCGTCGTGGGAGCGGCGGCCGTTGCCGCGGATGCGGTTGTCCAGCAGGAACGCGTCCACCAGGTCGCCGTCGATGCAGATGCCGTCCCCGCCGTTGTCCCAGATGTCGTTGCCCTCGATGACGATGTCCGCGGCCGGCAGCGTGCGGGCGCCCGGGAGGTTGTGCTGGCGGTAGCCGTGGCCGCCGTTGCGGCTCAGGCGGCTCCCGGACACCGTGTAGCCGCCCGGTGTGTTGCCGATCGCGACGCCGTCGCCCACGTTCTCGTCGATCACGCAGCCCGTCACCACGCCGTAGCGGCCCGCCACGTGGGTCGTGCCCTGGCCCGAGACGTCGAAGCCGGCCACGTGGTTGCCCGTCATCGTGCAGCCCATCACCACCAGGCCGTCGGCGCCCCAGTCCGAGATGCCGTAGAAGTTGCCCTGCGCGTGGCAGCCCAGCACGCGGATGCCGCGCGGGCGGGTCCACGACGCGTCCTGGAGCTCGACGAAGATGCCGTTCGTGCCGTTGTGCAGCGTCACGCAGTCGGTGATCGTCAGGCGCTCCACGTCGCCCCAGCCGCCGACGCCGATGCCGATGCCGGCGCCGCCCTTCTCCCAGCCGCTGTCCAGGCGCCCGCAGTGCACGGCCAGGACCCGCTCGACGGTGGAGTCCTGCAGGAAGTCGCAGCCGAAGCCGGTCGCCGGCGTGTCGTGGATCCACAGGTCGTGGAAGTGGCCACGCAGCACGTACTGCAGGCCCAGTCCCTTGGCGAGCACGTCATAGGCCGGCAGGGTCATCAGCGAGCCGTCGATCTCGAACCGGGCGAACTCGACGTCGGCGATCGGCCGGGCGGCCGAGGCGCCGTGCTGGAGGGCGGTCCAGAAGGCCAGCGGCACCGGCCTGTCGGGCGCGCCCGGGTTCGACAGCACGAAGCGGGTGGCGCCCGGGCCGTCGCCGACCAGCGACACCCCGCTGCGCCAGACCGTGCCGGCGTCCTGGATCGCGTAGACGCCGGACGGGCAGTGGATCGTGCGCGGGACGCCGTCCTTGGCCACCTCGGCGCCCAGCTCGTCGACAAGCCGCTGCAGCGCCGGCTGGTCGTTGGTCACCCCGTCGCCGGCCAGGCCGTGCTCGCGTGCGTTGACCATGACCTGGTCGCTGCCCGCTGACCGGCGGATTAATCCAGCAGGGTGGCGAGGATGCGGCGCAGTTCGGCCCGGTCCGCGGCGGACAGCCCGGCGAAGAAGCGCGCCGCCTCCGCGACTCTGGCCTGCCGGATCGACTCGGCCACGGTACCGCCGGAATCCGTCAGGACGACCAGCGTGGCCCGCCGGTCGACCGGATCCGGCCGCCGCTGCACCAGGCCGCGCTCCTGGAGACCGTCGACCACCTCGGTCGTGGACCGGGGGGCGATCCGCAGGTGCTCCGACAGCTCGCTGAGCCGCATCGGACCGTGGTTGACCAGCACGTTGACCGCCCGGGACTGCCCGGGCGTGATCCCCCACGGCTCCAGGCTCTTGTGCGTCTGGTGCCGCAGCCGGCGGGCCACGCTCCAGAACGCCTCGGCAAGACCCTCGTCCTCCACGGTCACGGAAATACCGTAGCAGCGGTTGGTGTTACTCCCTCATAGTGAGGTAACCTCAGTAACAATCGACCGGAAGGCCACCACCTTGGAGCCCAATCCCCCGACGCGGCCAAGCCGCCACCGACAACTCACCGCCGCCGAGAAGTCCCAGGCCAAGGACGTGAGCCTGGCCCGCATCGGCCGGCTCTTCGGCGCCCACCGCGGCCAGCTCGCCGTGGTCGTCCTCATCATCGTCGCCTCGTCCGTGCTCGGCATGGCCTCGCCGTTCCTGCTCCGCGAGGTGATCGACAAGGCCCTGCCGGAGCGCGACACCACGCTGCTCGGCTGGCTGGTCGCCGGCATGGTCGCCGTGGCGGCCGTCACCGCCGCGCTCGGCGTCGTGCAGACCTGGATCTCGACCAAGGTCGGCCAGCAGGTCATGCACCGGCTGCGCACCGGCGTCTTCACCCACCTCCAGCGGCAGTCGGTCGGGTTCTTCACCCGCACCCGCACCGGCGAGGTCCAGTCCCGCATCACCAACGACATCGGCGGGATGGAGACGGTCGTCACCAACACGGCCACGTCCATCGCGTCCAACTTGACCACCGCGATCGCCACCGCTGTCGCCATGGCGGCACTGTCCTGGCGGCTCTCGCTCGTCTCGCTCGTCGTGCTGCCGCCCGCGATCTGGCTGACCCGCAAGGTCGCGAGCATGCGCCGCGAGATCACCGCCCAGCGTCAGCGCGAGCTGGCCGACCTCAACGTCACCATTGAGGAGGGCCTGTCGGTCAGCGGCGTTCGGCTGTCCAAGACCATGGGCGCCGGCGCGGCCCTCGTCGAGCGGTTCACCGCCTCCTCCAACCGGCTCATCGACCTCGAGATGCGCTCCGAGCTGGCCGGGCGCTGGCGGATGGCCTCGATGAGCGTCATCTTCGCCGCGATCCCCGCGGTCATCTACCTCAGCGCCGGGCTGCCGATGACCGCCGGCACGCTGAGCATCGGCACGCTGGTCGCGTTCACCGCGCTGCAGGCCGGGCTGTTCCGCCCGCTCATGGGGCTGCTCGGCGTGGGCGTGTCGCTGACCTCGTCGCTCGCCCTGTTCGCCCGCATCTTCGAGTACCTCGACCTGCCCGTCGAGGTCGCCGACCCGGCGAGCCCGACGCCGTTGCGCAACGTGCGCGGCCACCTGCGCTTCGAGGGCGTCTCGTTCACCTACCCGGGCAGCCGGGTCCCCGCCGTCGACGGCGTGTCGCTCGACGTGCCCGCCGGCACCTCGCTCGCCCTGGTCGGCGAGACCGGCTCGGGCAAGAGCACGATCGCCGCGCTCATCGCCCGGCTGCACGACCCGGTCGCCGGCCGGATCACGATCGACGGCGTCGACCTGCGCGACGTGCGGCTGACCGACCTGGCGGGCGTCGTCGGCGTGGTCAGCCAGGAGACGTACCTGCTGCACACGACCGTGCGGGAGAACCTGCGGTACGCGAAACCGGACGCGACCGACGCCGAGCTGGAGGCCGCCGCCCGGGCGGCGCGGATCCACGACGTGATCAGCGCACTCCCGGACGGGTACGACACGGTGGTCGGCTCCCGCGGGTACCGCTTCTCCGGCGGCGAGCAGCAGCGCATCGCCATCGCCCGCACGCTCCTGCGCGACCCGCGCATCCTGGTGCTCGACGAGGCGACCAGCGCCCTGGACACCGAGACCGAGCGCGCGGTCCAGCGGGCGTTCGACACCCTGGCCGAGGGCCGCACGACGATCACGATCGCGCACCGGCTCTCGACGGTCCGCCACGCCGACCAGATCGTGGTCATCGACCACGGCCGCGTGATCGAGCGCGGCACGCACGACGCCCTGCTGGACGCCGACGGCACCTACGCCGCCCTTGCGGCATGACATCCGGGAAGTCACCGATGCGAGGACTGGACGACCGGGCGCATGCTAGGAGCATGGGTCGTTTCCTCTTGGGTGCGATCGCGATCATCGTGGGGCTGTTCGTGGCCGGCGCGATCGCGATCTGGCTGTTCGGCGCGCTCTTCAAGATCGCTATTTACGTCCTCGTCGGTGCCGTGGTCGTCGGCGGCGCGATGTACCTCTACGGCAAGGCCAAGCGCAGCCTCGGCACCACCCGCAACCAGCGGCGCATCGAGGCCGCGATGAGCACCTGGAAGCAGCGCAACCGCTGATCAGGCGCTCGTCATGAGCCGGGCGTGACGAAGCCGGACTCGTAGGCGGCGATCACCGCCGCCGTCCGGTCGCGGGCGCCGAGCTTCGCCAGCACGTTGGCGACGTGGGTCTTCACCGTCTCCAGGCCCAGGTGCAGTGCGTGCGCGATCTCGGCGTTGGACTCGCCGGTGGTCATCCGGCGCAGCACCTCGGCCTCGCGCTCGGTCAGACGGGCCGACGCGAGGCGGTCGCCGCGGGGCCGCCCGTCGGCCCGGGCACCGGCCAGGCGGCGGATCGCCGCCGGGAACAGCAGCGACTCGCCGGTGGCCACCACCCGCACCGCCTCGACGAGCTCGGCCGGGCGGGCCCGCTTCAGCACGAACCCGCTCGCGCCCGCGCGCAGCGCCTCGTACACGTAGTCGTCGTGCTCGAACGTCGTCACCACCAGCACCCGCGGCGGGTCGGCCGAGGTGGCCAGCAGGTGCCGGGTCGCCTGGATGCCGTCGACGCCCGGCATGCGCACGTCCATGAGCAGCACGTCGGGCCGGGTCCGGGCGACCAGGGGCGGCACCTCGGCCCCGTCCGCCGCCTCGCCGACCACCGTGAGGTCGCCGGCCCCCTCCAGGATCACCCGCAGGCCGACCCGGATCAGCTCGTCGTCGTCGACGACCGCCACCCTGATCAAGGACCCGCTCATGCGGCCTCCCCGTAGGGCAGCCGCGCCGACACCCGCCACGCGCCGTCGACGGGCCCCGCGTCGAGCCCCCCGCCCAGCAGCGTGA